>JAWBJE010000028.1:0-3182 GCA_038832865.1 Sulfolobales archaeon | reverse complement strand
CCCTGGAGGCCTCGAAGTACGATGTCACTCTAGTTTTCGACGAAGTCTACTGGGGCACAGAGAGAGGGGAGCCAAAGCATAGTATCGCCGAAGTATCTCACTCAGAGAGGTTTATCTCAACCTCCGGTCTCTCGAAAGCGTACGGCCTCCCGGGCTTGAGGATAGGGTGGCTAGCATCCGGTTCTAAGACCCTTGCCGATCGAGCTTGGAGCATTAAAGACTATGTGAGTATATCACCACCTATACTGAGCGATAGAATAGCCTTAAGAGTATTGAGTCCTAACGTAGTAGCTGCGCTTAAGAAAAGAGCGCGAGATATAGTAAGTGAGAACCTAAACGTTCTTATGTCGATGGTTTCTAAAGGCGATATCCTCACACTGTATCCTAACGCAGCAGGAGCCTTCGTTTGGGTCAAAATTCCATGGACTAAAGATACTCTTAGGCTATCATATAGCATATACGAGATGAGTAAGATCCTCGTAGCACCCGGTGAGTGCTTTGGCTCAGAAGGACACGTGAGGATCGGTGTAGGCATTAAACCTGAACTCTTCAGGTCGGGACTGTCAGAGCTCCTAGAAGTACTAAAAATACTGAGAGATACAGCCAAATAACCTCCGCAACAGTTTCAGGTTTTGAAGTAGACTATGTTATCCCTATCTTCCTCGACTGCGATAACTAGTAAACTTCTCCCCGTGAAGTCGTCTCATCTTCTCTTCGTTTTTACCTAGTGGGTAGAGGATGTAGTTCGCTCTCCTCCGCTCTACCTGAATCCAGCAGTCTCAAGGTCGAGTGAGGACTGCGACACCATCTTTTATCCCCAGGGGCTGTCGTAGTTTCTAGAAGATTACATGGTGTATGAGTTTCCTGAGCAGCATCAGACTCCGCGCGTCTCTAGTTCTTCATTGCGAGGATATTTAAGTTAGTGTAGCATGTTCTTTACGGGGGTAGGTAGCACCATGCCGGCTTTACAGATAATGCTAGCTATGATCGCTCTAGCTGTCACCCTCATTTTGGCTGGTACTATAATGATGATCCTTTCTGCTCTAGGAGGCGAAGCTGAGGGAACTGAGAAGAAGCGCGTTGAAGGTGGAGCTGTTGTAGTAGTAGGTCCTGTACCTATAGTACTGGGAACAAGCGAGAGAATAACTAAGTTCCTCATGGTACTAGCTATAGCTCTACTAGCACTCTCGGTCTTATTTTACCTCGTGATTTCCCGGGGTGTTTAGTTGTGAGAGTAGGCTTGTTTAAAGCCGGTCTACTGCTGATCCTGATAGGCTTCGCGCTAGCGTTTACAGCCGTGTTGCTACCTCTGCTTACTGCCACTCTTGAAGCTGGAGGAAACCGCGACATAAGTATCTCGGGAGGTGGGTGTATCTTGATAATGTTCGTGCCTATATGCTTTGGTGTAGGTGAAGCAGGTCTACCGCTTATGGTTATAGCAACAACCCTAGCGGTTGTCCTAGCTACCCTAGGTTTACTGGTTCTATGGAAGATCCGCCCAAAGGCGTAAGTCGTCTAAACAGATACTTCAACTTCCGTTTCACGTCCTAGGTTTCTGTAGGTTTTCCTAGGGTGAGTTGCGCCTCCTGCCCGCAGTTCACTGTGGCCACCAACTACTCCACGCGGAAGTCGTGGGCACTACTCGAGCCCGACGGAACGGAGCCCCTATCTAGCTCGACCCCTGGGTGGCTTGGGGCGTCACCCCCATCCCGCCCAGACTCACCTCAAACACCTACACAAACACAAAACCCCACAAAAACCTAGCACACCAAACAACCGTCGACCCTAAATGCTTAAACCAAGCTGTCACGCCGTTTAGCTTATTCACCGCGCTATCGGTTTAAGCACATGAATACTGAAATTTAACTTAAATACTTGAGTTAGGTGTGCACGTAGGGTAAATCGTGGAAGCAGTAGACCCCGTGTGCGGGATGAAGGTCGACCCTAGTAAAGCTAAACATAAAAGCGTCTATAAAGGAAACATCTACTACTTCTGTAGCATACACTGCATGAAAGCATTTGAAAAAGATCCGGAGTACTACCTCAAGTACGGACCAATAGGTATGCCTAAATATTGAGCGAAAGCTTTAATGCTTTCCCAATAGCTGAATTATAGACTTATTTAGGTCTCCACCTCAAGAGAGTGAGAGAGTTCAAAATTACAGATATGTTGCTCATGATCATGGCGATAGCGGCAGCTTCAGGTCTGAGCATTAACCCGAAACTCTTGTAGAAGAATCCCATAGCCATAGGTACGAGAAGCAAGTTATAGGCGAACGCCCAGAAGAGGTTTTCCATAGACTTTCTTTTGGACATCTTCGCTAGCTTAAACAGCTCAACTATCGAAAGCAGGTTGTTGCTCATTACTACAACATCTCCAGCCTCCTTGGATATATCCGACCCACGACCCATAGCGACTCCCACAAAAGCTCTACCTATTGCGGCAGCATCGTTTACTCCATCTCCGATGAACATTACTCTAGCACCACTAGACTGAATAGATTCAACAAGTTCTACTTTGTCCTCTGGTCTAAGTTCAGCGTAAATTGAATCTATACCCAGTTCTGAAGCTATGACGCTCGCCGTCTTTGCGCTGTCTCCAGTCGCTAGAATAGGCTTTACTCCAGATTCTACTAAGAACCTAACTAAGTACTTACCTTCAGGTCTGAGCTCGTCGCCTATCTCAAGCACGGCCACAGGTGTTTTGTCTATAGCCACTACGACAGCCGTTCTACCCATAGAAGACACCTTCTCGATTACTGGCGCGATGTTATCCGTTCCGCTCGAGTTCATCTTCTCTATGAGCCTGTAGGAACCAACAACTACTTCACTATCTCCAACTCTAGCTATAACTCCAAGGCCTGGTATGTGAATATAGTCAGAGGCATACTTAGGAGATATTCCATAGTGAGTACAGTAGTCTAAGATGGCCTGCCCCAGTGGATGCTCGCTCTTGAGTTCTGCGGAGCAAGCGTACTCGAGAGCTATCCTTGGGTCAAAGCCGTTCAATGGAATAACCCCGAGTACTTTAGGTTTACCGACAGTGAGAGTGCCCGTTTTATCGAGTATGGCTACGTTGACTCGTAGCAGTCTCTCCAGTACGTCACTTCTCCTCACTAGTAAGCCTAGTTGGGCTGCTTTGATTGAAGCTAGCGAGATTACCATGGGAATAGCGATACCGA
>JAWBJE010000027.1:0-4462 GCA_038832865.1 Sulfolobales archaeon | reverse complement strand
ACCCATCGTAGGACTCTCACAGTACAGAGTGCTCACCATAGAGCTTGTCGGGTTACCGGTCATGGTGTGGTTGTTCATATTGTTTGGGGCCATAAACTACGTACTACTTAAAAGAACTTCTGTAGGTCTGCTGACGTATGCGATCGGGGGTAACGAAGAAGCCGTTAGGTACTCTGGTGTTAGAGTCGATATAGTTAAGCTAGTAAACTTCTCACTAGCCGGAGGTTACTACGCTGTTGCCGGGCTAATGATGAACGCTAGACTAGAGGTAGCCTATCCGTGGACCGGGTGGGGTTACGAACTCGATGCGATAGCTTCGTGTGTTCTAGGGGGCATAATGCTGTCAGGAGGTGTTGGTAACCCCCTCGGACCGGTCGTTGGAGCATACATGCTGACGCTATTGACAAACATCTTGATACTCCTTGGTGTAAACCCCTACCTTCAGTGGGTTATTAAAGGGGTTGTCTTAGTAATGGCTGCCGTGGCTTTAACTAGGGGAGTAAGATACGTCAAGTAAGCGCTCGATTCATCCTAAGTGTTTACTAGAGTTTATACTAGCTAGACCTGGGGGTACCTGCCTCGGAGTCTCTCTACCTTAACACCCCTGGACCTCAATCCGTTCACTATAAACTCGAATACTCTATGGTCAACCCCCAAAAGCTCTGGAGGTACTAGACCACTCGGTATACTGCCCTTCACTAATAGCTTGGCGACTTCGACTGCTGTGAAGCCGGTTACTCTAGCCATCGAGGTATGTCCTTCCGATGCTTCGTCGTAGAGAACATACCTAATCACCTCACCCCCGGTCCCCCCGAGTACTTCCATTATCGACATATCAGCAACTTCGTAGGTCATGTGAGGTGCTATGACCTCGAGGGTCCAGACTAAGTGCTTGCTGTCGAAGAACCCGAGCTCTTTAAGCACCTTCATTCTCATCAAATGACCAGGCCATCGTAAAGTGTATTCCACCATGTTTTTCGCCCTAATTGTGTGTAGCATTGTCCTAAGCCCGTCCGTCGGAAACCTCTCCAAGTCGAAACCGAGGATGCGCACTCTCTCGATGACGCTGAGCGGGTCTATGGATACTAAAGCACCGTCCTTAACTATTCTAGCAGGTCTCAGGTATTCGTCTATCAAGTCAGCCAGAGAGAAAAGAACGGCGTGATACAGGGGTGGTTTAGGCTCTTTAGGTAGACCCCCCACGTTTATTTCAACATTATCGAGGTCTCCTAGCTCACTCTGTATCCTACCGACAACCATGTTACTAAACCCCGGCGCGAAGCCTGCGTCAACAACTATCGTGACTCCAGCTTTTTCTATAGCCTCTCTCAGTGGGATCGGGTCCTCTGGCATAAACGATATGTCGACTAGGTCTTTCCGCATCTTGATGCACGCCCGCAACACGTTAAACCCTAAGCTACCGGGGAGAGCGTCGACTACGATGTCAAACCTCTTAATAGTCTCTAATATGTTGTCCTGGCGACTTAAATCCACGTTGAGGACCGATGCTACTTGCTTAAGAGGTTCGAGACTTTTCTCACTTTTGTCTGCTACACTGACATCGTAGAGCTTACTTAACTCGAGAGCCACTAGTGACCCAACCCTTCCAGCACCAAGAACGATAATGCGCACTAGTAATCACCAAGCAGGTTTAGCGTTTATATTAAATATGTGTGTGGGTCGAGAGATTTTCTCTACTTAGAGTGCGGTGGAGCAAAACTGCTTAGTCTTCTAACTCCGAGGACCCTATAGTGTTTTAATCGCTGATCATGTCTTTAAGTGCTTGAGGCTAGCCTTAGCGGATGTAGCATCTTGAAGAGTATAACGCACACCTAAATGCGTTCTCGAGCCCGTGAGAAATAAGATACCCGACCACTAACCTGACATTAGAGAGGTCGTGAGTGTTTTTAGGTTAGGACCTAAGCTGGATATATCGCTAAGCGCACGCGCAATCCCCCCTACTCGTACTCTATGGTTGCCGGAGGCTTTGGTGTTATATCAAACCCTACCGCTTTGACCCCCTCTATCCCAAGTATGATTGAAGCTAGCTCCCGTAAGGTTTTCTTCGGTGGTTTAACTACGCTCGCCGTCATATAGTCTAGAGTGCTTACGGCCCTTATCGACACAAAGTACCTACCGCTACCGCTCTCGTCCAGCAGTAGAACGAACCTCGAGACTCCGGCCCTATCTACGAGCTCTAGCACTTCGTTCTCACTGAGCTCTAAGTCTTCTCTCAAGAGGCCTATTGCTGCGTATACTCTCTTTCCCCTCTTTACTCCAGTGGCTAGAGTCTTGAATTTGCTGAACTCAACGCATTTGCCCGAGCTCAAGCACAACCTCTCGGGGGAACCTAAGTCAAAGTCCCATGCTGCCGCAAAGTACTGGCTCGCTCCAACGTCGCTCAAGAGCTTCTCGACCTCGTCTGTAGCTCTTCGGACCACGTCGAGCTTCTCTAGGGTAAACCGTCCGACGGTTCTAACTAGTAGACCCGGACCCGGAAATGGTTGCCTATTCACTATGGTCTCGGGGATACCGAGGTACCTGGCAACTTCTCGCACTTCGTGCTTGTAGAGGTCCTTCAGAGGCTCTATCACCTTGACGCCGTACTTCGCCTGAAGCTCCTCGCTAAGCACGTTGTGCTGCGTCTTAACTCCTCCAACAGTCTCGACCACATCCGCCTTAATGGTCCCCTGCACTAAGTAGTCGCACCCATACTCGCTGACGAGCTCGGATAGAACACCGTAGAAGGTGTCTCTGAACACCAATCTCTTACGCTCAGCGTCCTCCAGGCCAAGCAAGTTGTCATAGAACCTCCTCGACCTGTTTACGACCTCTACGTCGATCAACTCCTTCAAGCTACTCCTGACGAAGTGGTCTTCGTTTAACCTCATAAAGCCTGTATCTATGTACACAGCCTTAACAACACTACCCAAAGCCCTTCTGACCAAGACTGCGGATGTTACGCTGTCTACTCCGCCACTCACGGCCGCTAAAACCTTTTTCGCGTTACCATACGCTTTCCTCAATTCGTCTATCAATTTTTCTACGTATTTCGCGGGGTCGAACATGGTCTCCCCAGAGGGTTTAACCCGGATAAAATAAGAGCGGTGGTCGCGTTGACTTAATCGGCTAAACAATTTAACTCGATGGTAAAGTGATATCTACTGGGAGGTACGTAATGGTAGAAGTAGTGTACATAACGTGGAGAAAGGCCATACAGCTGTGCTACAGGCTCGCAAAAAAGATAGCTGACTCTGGGTACCGCCCCGACGTTGTCGTGTCGGTTATGCGCGGAGGGGTCATTCCGGCGCTCGTAATCAGTGACGTTTTCAACGTAGATTCGTTCTACGCCCTCAGAGTGAAGCACTGGGGGATTGCCGAGGAGGTTTACCCAGCGCCTATCGTCGAACAGCTACCTCAGGGTAGGATAGAAGGCAGGAGTGTTCTACTGGTCGACGAAGTTGCCGATACCGGAAAAACCCTAAAGGCGTCCATCAATGAGCTGGAGAAGCTTCGCCCAAAGGAGATAAGAACGGCCGTACTTCATTTAAAGCCCACGTCCGTGGTAACTCCGGATTACTACGCAGAAAAGCTTGATAGGTGGGTATGGTTGTTTTATCCGTGGTCGCTCGTTGAGACTATCGTCACCCTAGCTATTAGAGAAATAGGAGACAGTAGTATTACTGAGGCGCAGCTACTGGAAACAGCACTTAGCCTAGCTAGGGGCTTAGGGGTTAAAGGACCTATATCAAGCATTCTCAAAACGTCGATAAAGTACTACGTACCGGGGGCTAGTGCTCCAAGCAACAGTAGCAAATGAGCGCGTCTCTAGCTGTAGCTAGAGATGTGCTCATTTGCTACCTCAGTAGAGTGCTTAAATACCTAAAAGCAGAGTCGGGAGCTATAGTCACTACGTTGCTCCCGGCGGGAAGGGAGCTAGCAACAAGTAGTGATGCGTAAACGTTGGCTCCAGCAGATATTCCAGCCATAATTCCCTCCTCTCTTATCAGCCTCTTGGCTACGTCGACGGCCTCGGACCGCGTGACCTCAACTATAGCGTCGACCACCGCTCTATCGAAGTTTCGGTATACGTTCTTCGAGGCGAGCCCGTCTATGTACTCCCCACCCGATCCACCCACTAGCTTAGACCCCCTCGGTGTGACAGCGATAACTTTAACCTCGGGTAACCTCTCCTTGAGGAACCTCCCAACGCCGGTTATAGTGCCACCAGTTCCAACCCCCATAACGAAAGCGGAAATCCTCCCACCTAGTGCCTGCCATATCTCTCTAGCTGTTGTCTCGTAGTGCGCTCTCACGTTAGCTTGGTTCTCGTACTGGTTCAAGAAGACTCCTCCGTACTCTTTGGCTAGTGCTTCAGCGACTCTAACGTAGTAACGTGGAGAGCTAGGGTCGCTACTACCGTATACTACTTCTGCTCCCAGAAGTTTCAACATTGAAACCT
>JAWBJE010000026.1:0-6560 GCA_038832865.1 Sulfolobales archaeon | reverse complement strand
AATACGTCTCTAGCTACGTATCCCTCAACCACCATCTCCAGCTCTACGTGCGCGTATGCCAGCTTAACCCCGAGTTCTGAGTCTCTTTCGGCTAGAACCTCGAAGTTTGCTACGTCGACAGTATAGAGGGGCCTAGTGTAGAACTCTAGAGCATCGCCGGCGTTCTCGAGGTAGGCTCTCAGCTTACCTAAGTCCAGCTCTAGTGTTCTGTAAGGTCTACCTAGATAGAGGTATAGAGAACCGGGGTATAGCTCTAGTAAAGCCCTAGGGAGCTCTCTTTCGGCTATCTCTTGACCTGTGCTCACGTCTATCAACTTAACCACCGGACCGGGGGACCTGATCCCTTCCCTTAAGGACAGGAACTTCCTGGCCTCACCGAACTGCGGAAGTACTACTCCTCCACGGATTCTCACTAATCCCTCAGTAAGCAAGTTCCCTAAGACGGACCTCCACACTTGCGGTAGGTCTTTTTCACGGATCCTGCCTTGCTGAAGGAGGAAAGCCACCAAGTGAGTCTTTATAACCTCTTCATTTTGAGGTTCGATAGCGCTCGGCGGGATATCTTGGTCTAAAAACTTCTCCGGATTTCTAGCATAGTAGGAGTCTACGGGATCATCGCTTAAGATCGTAAAGATATACCCCTTCCTCCTTCTGCCCGCTCTACCAGCTCTCTGGAGGTACTTAGCGTACGACGGTGGGGGTGCCGCAAGCACGACTGCGTCAAGACTCCCAATGTCTATCCCGAGCTCTAGTGTCGGCGTAGAGACTACTCCCTGTATTCTGCCGTCTCTAAGGTCGCTCTCAACTCTCCTCCTCACCTCTGCCGGAATCCCAGCTCTGTGGACCATAACCTCAACACCGTGCCTGTTGCGCAAGACGTTCGTAAGCATCTCGGCAAGCTGCTGGCTATCTACAAAGACTATGAACCTCAGGCCTCTGCTAGCTAGGAACTTAGACACAAACACTGCGATGCTCCACCTACTTAGAAGACCTGTCGAAACGAGAGCGTGCACTGCTGTGCCCCTCCTCATGACCGTCCCCCTGACTTCGACGAACTCCTCTCCGAACAAGGACTCAGCAAACTCCTTGGGGTTTCCTATGGTGGCAGAAGAGGCTACCACCTGGGGGGCTGAACCACGACACATCTTGACCCTTTGGAAGAGGTGGTGTACGTGAGAACCTAGCACTCCCTCGTAAACGTGGAGTTCGTCGAACACCATGGTGTTCGCAGACTTGACGAACCTCCTCACGTGAGGACTGTAGACTAGTCCTACGTGAATCATGTCCGGGTTCGTGATTACGAATGTCGTAGGGCTGGAGGCTATGCGCGCCCTAACGCTCCTCGGGGTGTCACCGTCGTAAACACTCACGCTTGTAACACCGAAAAACGTGTAGTCGGAGAAGCGCTTGAGCTGGTCTCGAGCTAGGGCCTTAGTCGGGTAGAGTATTAGGGCCTTAGGGTTAGACCCTACCTCCTCGGACACTTTCTTGAGAAGCGGGAGGAAGAAAGCTTCAGTTTTACCTGTCCCTGTTCCCGCAGATATAACTACGTTTCGGCCGCTCAAGACGTGCTTGTATGCCTCGAACTGAAACCTGTAGAGCCTCTGAATACCGCGCTTCAGCAGTACTCTAACGACAGCCTCGGGGAGGTCTAAGTCTTGCACTGCCGGACCGTGTTCGGGGTCACCGTACTCTTCGATTTTCTCGTAAACGACTCTAGCACCTACATCTCCGTAGTTTTCCTCGAGTGCTCTGTCAAGTTCTTCGACGAGCTGGTCTTTATGCAACTCTGTTTTATCCCGCTTATACACCTTAACTAAGGCTTTATTCTAGTAACTCGAACTTCGAGCTGTGCTTAACGCTGTAGTAAGCTAAAGGGCTCTTCAGACTTGGGACGGCTCCATCGAGCACTAGTAGAGAACCTGGAACACTTACTCGACGTCAGTAAGTTGACTTCTAGACAAGTAAGGAACTACCTGCTAAATACTTGAGACGGATGTGTTGCGAGGACGGCAGAGTTTCTCGTGTGACACCAATCATACGGCCTTAGGCTTTGCCTCAATAACCCTCGACCAAGGACCTTTCAGTAGGGGTTCAGCTCTGATATAGGTTTATATCGGTTGGTTTCATTGCCTCATCTCTTTTCCCCCGCATCGGTCTTGGGTTTGCATCACCCTTGGGGGCGTTCGGGGCGACCCCGGACACCCCACATCCTAGATGTCTCGGGGAGAGCCCTCACCCTAAGAGCCTCGGCGAGCTCTCCACCCCTCACCGAGTAGCTCACCACACCCAAGACTCTAGGGTTTAGTCTATAATCTTCTCTCCAATACCTTTATAGGTGGATATATGGCTAGAGCTGAGATAGTTAGATGTAGCGTCATAAAGTACAGGAGAGGGGACTACGTCCTCTACCCACTAGGAAGAGACAAAGAGAAGATCAAGCACCTCCACGGAAAAGAAGTATACGTACTAATCGTAGCAGAAGAATAACATCACCTAATACAAACCTATATGAAACCCGAAACAGTTATGTGAGGCACTACACCTAAAACTAAGATGTGGATGAATCCAGTAACGATAGCAGATACAGCCTCACTCAGCTTCAACTTATTCCTTAAAGCTCCCTTTAGTAGTCCAAATAGTGCGCCAACTAGTATGTACTGAATAATTTGAGCAATAGGTGCTATTCGTAGAGCTACTTGAGTCATCTCCTTGATGCTCTCAACAATCTTCTCCACCTCTTCAGGTGGTAGAGAGGTTGGTAGCTAGCGCCTTACTAGTTCTCCGGTTAAACTGCCGAGAGCATCGGTCGGTATTAGTGCTACCATTACAGCAACCGCAATCCCCGTAATGATTCCCGCAAACACTCCCTGTAGAACGTGTCGTAGTCACTCATCTGGCTGTTCCCAACTTCTCTATATTAACTCCATATCTAACATTTACTATGTGTAATCAGGGTTACGAGCATGTCTAACTATATTGCTTCCGTACTCATCTCGCTGGTTCCAGGATTTGTGGTGCTAGCTAGGGTAGCTGGGCGAGTCAGCAGTGCTTGGTTAGCGGCAGCAGTAGGTGGAGGTGGGTGGCTACTAGCCCTGGTCTTGAGGGTGCCCCTACTAGTGTTATTACAGACTCTAACTCCTGGGATTATCTATCTAGTCGTTGCCTCGGTATTAGCGGGAGTATTCGAGGAGTCCATTAGGTCTTTAGTGTTGAGAGCCGCTATATTAAAAAGTGGGAGAGGAGGATCTCTGGCTTTAGGTCTTGGGTGGGGTCTTACTGAAGCTGAGCGAAGAATTCATAGTTACGACACTCGAGTACGTCCCGGATATAGAGTAAAGAAGATACTTGGAGTAGTTAGTGGGAGTGTAGTTAAAGCTAGGAACATAGGTAGAGATATAGTAGCAGCCTTACGGAATATTGCCGGTGGAGAGATAGTTGAGTATACGGAACTTCTTGCCAGCTCGAGAGACGAGGCCTTGAAGAGAATGATCGAGAAAGCTAGAATCATGGGAGCAAACGCGGTAGTCGGAGTCAGACTAGCTACTTCTAATATTATGAGCGGAGCGGCAGAAGTCTTAGCGTACGGGACGGCGGTCGTACTAGAAAAAGAAGTGTAAAGTAAGAGTAAAGCGCTTGTAGGAACTCCTCAGTACAATCGGACCTTACGATCTCCACACCTGCTGTAGGAGGCTGTCGAGCAACCTGCACGCTGCTCTACACATAAACACAACACGTAAGTACCAGAGTAAAAGTGGTATACAGGTGTTGAGTAGCTAAACGTGGCTCTAGTGAGAAGTCAGCTACAACTATTCGGCGGAACTCTCCGAGGAATGTTATTAGCAGAGGCAGCACTTCTCTATAGTGTTTAGTGCTCTTGCTAGCATAGTGCTATCGTTCTTCAGCTTCAGCCCAGCAATTACGGCTCCGCAGGATGCTCTAACTTTTTGCTCGAAAATCTCTATATCAATACCGAGTAGCTCCTCAAGCTTCTTTTTCAGGAGATGCCTAAGCAACTCCCTATTCTCCATATAGACAGAACCCGTAAACCCCACCTTAGGACTAGAGACGCCGATCTTTCTTATAACTGCCGCAACCTGTTTCACAAACTCATCGATTTCACTCTCAACTATGCGGGCAGCCGTCTTGTCACCATCCCTATAGGCCTTCATTACCGTGGTAGCTAGAGATGCTACAGCGGTCTTCGGGTTCTCCGAGTAGTAAACATACGAGAGCACATCACTAGCAGAGCTAAAGCCCATGCTGCTGGCTATCAGGGTAGCAAGACTTGAGCACTCTTTTAAGCTATCGAGACACTCGAGGACTTCTCTAAGACTCTTTAGGCCCAACCTATACCCGCTTCCCTCGTCACCCAGGAGATGTCCCCAACCTCCGACTCTAACGCTATGTCCTGCGAATTCACCGTAGACACAGCTCCCGGTTCCCAAAATCCCTATGATACCGTCGCTCAAGAGAAAGACAGATGCGTGAGCAGCTACGACGTCTTCAAAAACCACCACTCTATCAGCTGGAACGCCGGAGAGTTCCGATAGCCTCTTTCGGAGTACGTCGGCGTAGCTCTTATTTACTACTCCAGCAGCACCGACGGCGACTAAGTATGGTGTGGGCCTCTCATAGCCTAGACTCGCGAGGACTCTCTCAACAGCCCTAGCGATTACGACACTCGATTTCTCTATTCCCACTACAGAGGGGTTCGACGGGCCCTCCGTAGTAAAGACACACACCTGGCTAGCGGTATCTATGCCGACGGCCTCAGTCTTAGTCGCCCCGGAGTCCACCCCGACTAAAACTGGTCTCTCCACACGTTCTACCCAGACAAAATCGCTAACGATGTCAAAAACTGCATGTAGGCTGAGTCTCCAACATACTCAGACCTACATGGTTAAAAGGTCTCGACTTTTGGTGCCATAGACGTCGGTAGTGTATAGCTGGGTTTCACTCCAGGTAGCATCGCTTTGAGGTCCAAGACCAGAGTGAAGAGCCGGCAGACTAATGTCGATGTTCCGCTAGTACGGTCATAGCGGTCTTGAGGTCGACCCTCTCTAAGCGGTTACCTATTTTCAGGTCGATACTTTTTCTAGCCTTGTTTACTATAAGGACTTCCGCACCTAGGGTGAGGCCTAAGGCCAGAGCCTTCTTCATGTACGTAACGAGCTCTCCTCTGTAGCCGACAACTCTAACGGTCTCCCCGATGCCGAAGTCCGAAAGGGGTTTCCCAACCGAAGTAGACCCCTCCCCAGGGATAGGGTTACCGTGAGGGCACTCCTTTGGGGACCCTATGTACCTATAAATAGACTCGACTATCTGCTGGGGTAAGTGCTCCATGTAGTGTGCGTACTCGTGAACCTCTACTGGGCCGAAACCCAGCTCATTCAGGAAGGCTTCACATATTCTGTGCTTCCTAACTAGAGTTTTAACTGCTTCTACTCCTTTTTCGCTGAGCTTGAAGCCCCGAAACTTCACCCACACGACGTAGCCTTCGTCCGCAAGCTTGCGCAATACCTTGCTAACGGTAGCGGGTCTAACTCCTAGCTCTCTGGAAATATCGTTGGTTCTAGCGACTCCGAAGACTTCCTCTAGTCTGTATATAGTTGAAAGGTAGTCTTCAACACTCGTTCTTCTCATGCTCTCCAAGACAGTAGTAAAGACACTAAAATTAACTACCTTCACAGACCGCAACCAGGTAGAAAAGCAGGTATGTCATCCGCTAAGAGACCAACTTCAAGGTGCTGATACTCTAAATACTGCGTATGCGAAGGTGACATGATACGGCTCGCCGGGGTACGCCCCTGGATATCTAGTAAAAGGACGGGAAGTAGGGAAGAGCTAAGAGCAAGTGGTTATCTAGTCTGCGCTAAACTCTTCGGTAACTGAGGGCTTTTCTGTGGATGAGCAACTTGTTGAAGGAGAGGATACCACCCCACATCCCCAGCGAGGCTAACACCATACTTACGCCCGCTGTCGAGATTTCGTGTAATGCTGTAGCAAGGTCCGCTGGACTAGACATGGCTGTTAGAAACGGCGGGTACGGGACTATTTCACCGTGCCACGCGTGTTCTATGGCCAAAAGTATGGAGCCTCCCCAGAGGATCGTGCTCAGTATTCCTAACTCCAGCTTCTCGCCTGCCGTCTTGGCTAGCCTCCGGACTACCGTTACCAGCCCAGCAGCAACTAGTGGAGCTAGGAAGCAGGCCATGTCTTATCTCCCATTATACTCTGGTAGGGGGTTTATATATGCACTAACTTCAATATTCTGGTGCACTAGCATGTGGCTGATAGCTCTCCTGTCCGCCTCGGTAGCAGCTACAGCAGTCTACTTCAGTAGAAAAGAGGTCTCGAAGTACTTGTTACTAATACTCTGGGCTGCGACACTAATGGTGCTTGTTGACTGGACGTGGGGTTACATAGAAGGGGGAGAGTTCGTGCCTCTCGAGGTACTCGAAGACCCTCTCGGCAGCTCCCTGCTCGGACTCGTTATGGTAATAGGAGGGATAGCTTTGTGGGCTATCCTAGCTGTAGTCCTCGAGTTAGTTAGAAAG
>JAWBJE010000025.1:0-9990 GCA_038832865.1 Sulfolobales archaeon | reverse complement strand
TAATAGGTATTGTGAATAAACTCGTTTATGAAATCGTGAGTGGCTGTATGCTTTGCTTCCTGGAAACTAAAACTCCAAACTACGTAACAAGAGAAGACGCAGGAAAAACACGATTCATATTAAAGCTTACTTAATGTAGTCCTTAATGGAGGAGAGTTGGTCGCGGTGGGTACCAAATGAGGGATGAGGCTTTAAGGTGGTTTGATGAGGCTTTATAGGATCTTGATACAGCTAGAATACTACATAGGGAGAAAAGGTTTAATGCTGCTGCATTCTACTTCCACCAAGCGGCTGAAAAGGCCTGTAGAGCACTTCTCTACAACGTTAATGAGGCTCCATGGGGACACAGTGTTAGAGAGCTCCTCGCACGGTACTATAATAGACTCGGTAGAACCCCTCCAAACGAGCTTATGACCTATGCGAGAGAATTGGATAGACACTATATACCGTCTAGGTACCCGAACGCGCACCCAGCTGGAACACCTCACGAAGCCTACGACGAAGAGACTTCGAGAAGGGCTCTGGAAGCAGCTGAGAGAGTGATTCAATTTGTCAAAAACGTACTTAGACTATGAGGGGTTATCGGAAGTCGTTAAGAGGATTTTAAGCAGTTTTAAAACATACGCAGTGATACTCTTCGGTTCTCGTGCCAGAGGAGATTATAAGCCGTGGAGTGATTATGATATACTAATAATAGCCGAATTTAGAGAGAGATACCTAGACAGGATAGGAGATATTTTAAAGTTGGTAGGCGACATAAGCATAAACGTAGAACCCCACCCATACACTCTCGATGAAGCTATCGAAATGCTTAAGAAGGGGAATCCGATAATTGTCGACGCGCTTTCGGAGGGTATAATCCTGTATAGTAGGGAGGAATTTAAGGAACTTCTCAAACTTTATGAAGAACTTCTGAGAAAAGGACTTAAAAAAATCAGAAACCTCAGTAATCGTACCACCCACTACCTAGCTCAAGAGAGATAAGCAGGTAGAAAAGCTATATCAACTCTCCGTAGTATGGATAACCCCATGACCACTACAATAGATCCGGAGCCTGTCGATGCCCGCATAGCCTATGAGACTAGATAAAGTGAGGAGGTAAGAAAATATGTTTCTTTCTTACTTAACTAAAAGTGTTTAATGCCCTATTAACTGAGGCAATAGCGTTTACTAATCCATAGCCGTAGGTTTCGTCATATCCAGAACTCCCTAAGTCTGTGGCAGTTGTTGTTAGGATTTCCTTCACCTGTGCTGGTGTTAGCTTATCTTTCCCGTCGGCAATTCTCACTGCTTGCGCTAGAGCTACGATTGCTGAGACGTGTGGACACGCCATACTGGTCCCGCTTAAGTACGCGTACCTGTTTCTAGGCCATGTAGAGAGTATGTCTACACCTGGAGCGACAAGGTCTGGGTTCTTGTTACTCCAGCTCGGGACACTTAAGTTCTGGTCTATGGCGCCAACAGCTATGACTTCACTGTAGCAGGCCGGGCATGAAGGTGTTGAAGCACCCTCGTTCCCCGCGGCGGCAACTAGAACTACGTTGTAGCTGTGCGCATAAAGTACTGCGTTGTAAAGTGTTTGAGAGTGGGGTCCCCCGAGAGACATCGAGATCACATCAGCATCATCACTCGTGCCGGGGGTGTTGTCAGGTCCCTTAGTAGCTTCTACTATCCCCTTAGCTACGTCACTCACGTAACCACCACCGTTGGCGTCAAGAACTCTCACAGCATATAAGACTGCTTTTGGTGTAACTCCGGCTACGCCGAAGCCGTTCAATCTAGCGGCTATTATTCCAGCTACGTGTGTTCCGTGACCGTTCGGATCGTCGCAGTTTTTCAAACTAGTTCCTCTATAGAACGTCTTAGTGTTTCTTAATGAAACGACACACCAGTCTATAGAACCGTAAAGATCTGAATGAGTGTAGCTTATTCCAGTATCTACTACAGCAACTCTGATGGTTGTTTGATATCCATAAGCAGCATCGCCGTAAGCGGTATTCAGAGCCCAAACTTCAGGCGCTTCAACTACTTCCACGTTCCACCGAACCTCACTAGATGTTTTGATAGACTTGTCTTCCTCAACATACTTGACAAACGAGAGAGATTTTAAATACCCTAGCAAGTGGGGAGGAACTTCAGCAACTAACGCGCTTATTTCAGGAATCTCAAGCACTATAGAACCGAGACTCTCGACAACCGACTTAGCGCGTACGTAATTACCGCTTAAATCGACACCAATAATGACTCTAATACTTGCTGAACAGGCCTCAGCAAACATTGGGAGAAGTACAGACGTTAAGATAAACACTACGGCTAAGCAAAGAAGTTTCCTCATATTGACACCTCGACCGTAGTAGCAACTACAAGGCTTTTATATGTATATGCGTTAGAGACCAGATAGTATTCGAATAACTTCGAAATAGCAAATTACGGCATCCAGCATAGTTAGCACAAGTTGGTACGCTAAAAGAAAACCACAATAGAGATATATCCGAACAGAAGTTTCATGATTCTATAGGTTGTCCACCATTTTGAGTAAGGTCTTGGAAATGCAGTAAGTGGAGACATGACTAGACTATCGCATCGCTTAGTACGGCTTACGTATGGACAGTAAAGAGCGTTTATATTCAACGGAAGGGCGGTCTTATGTCTGGATAACGCGGCACGCTAGAATTAAAATTTAGACTACTTAAAGAGGGGTCTTCTACGACGTTGAAGCCATTGCGGAGTAAGAGATCAGCTTGCGCCTTCCTTCGGCTTTAGGTATATCTTTCCTCCTATAATTGCTGAGTTTGGTATGAGTACTTTAACTCCATCAGCTTTATTTACTACTGTGAAGAGCGTGGCAACATCTTCTACAACTCCGTCCTCACCTGCGATAACGACTTTGTCTCCTATCTTAAACGGTCTCGCTATGAGTAGAAATAGTCCCGCTATTGCCTGCCCTAAGACTTGCTGTGAGGCGAAGCCTATGACTATGCCCAGGAAGCCGCCTAGAGCAACTCCAGCGGCTCCACCAGCAACTCCACCGGCTATTGCGGCTGCTAGCGCACCTATACCCACGATTCTGACGACGTTCCTAATAGCAGCTGCTGTTGGGTGGTCGTACTTAGCTCTAGTTAGCCAATAGAATACGTTCGCAATACTAGTGACTATTAAGTAGCCGAATGCTACGGCAATAAGTATTTGAGCGTACACTGAGTACTCAGCTATCTCTATTTTAAAAGACGGTAAGAGGCTAGCAAATACGTACTGCACTACCGCTGATACGACTACGTATAGAACTACGTAAACCACCGTTCTCGTAATAGCTTTAGAGGACTCAGCAGGGGGACTTACTTGAGTAGACTTAGACATATTGGTATCCCAAAAATATGCTATATTCTCCAAACATATAATTTATAGTCAGTTAGCGACTTCACCGACTATTGATGCTCGCTGTGATCTTAGGTCTGGTTTCATAGTATTTAGTGTCGTCCAATGAGACTCTCATTAAGTATCCACGAGAATTAATGACTTTACGGTGTTTGATTTAGACAAACGCAAATCTAGAGTAAAAGTAAACAATTTTATGGTCTGTCAATTCTTGTTTTTGGTGTAAGTGTGTGATCGTAATGTTCATGAGGCATGCTAAAGCTGCCGAAGCCAGACCAGGTGAGAGAGATGAAGAGAGGAGGCTTACTAAAGAGGGAATAGAGGAGGCAGTCTTAGTGTCTAGGTTCTTACCTAAAGTTAAGATAGTATACTCCAGCCCCTTTAAGAGAGCCGTTGAGACTGCTGAGATAATATCGCAAGCTCATAGAGTAGAGTACAGAGTTATCGATGAGCTCTCACCAGGCTACTACCTGAAGGATATCGAGCCGTACTTTACCGATAGGGCGCTGTTCGTAGGGCATTCACCGTACGTCGAGGACTTCGTATCAGAGCTAGTAGGCTATAGACCGAGCCTACCTACGGCTGGAGTAGTCGGTGTGAGAAGGTCGGGAAATACGTGGACGATCGAGTTCCTTATTACTCCACTGTACGCCAGAGAGGTGGTTGAGAGAGCTCGAGTTTAGTAATCACCAACACCTACCCTAAACCATTCGGCAAATCCGAGGCTCGGGTCTACAACTATACTAAGACCCCCGAGTGAGCTTTATCGCGCTGCTCAGTAGTCCAACCCCTTTATGTTGATAAACCCCTCTCGAAAGTAGTGCTTTACTTCTCTAACTTCGCTCACTAGGTCTGCCATATTCTTGAGTGCTGATGGTACGTATCGACCTGTGACTACAGCGTGGAGGTTCTCGTTTTTAACAAACCTCTTTAAGGCCTTAGTAGCGGTTCTCTCGTCGACTAGACCCATGTGGACAGCAAGCCCGAGCTCGTCAAAAACCACGAGCCTAGGTCTAAAGGTCCTTAGGAGGTTGGGTAGTAGGTAAGTTAAGAAGGCATAGGAGGTAGCCATATTCTCGGAGGCCACCTCGTCTTCGTATACACCAGGTTTAACGAACTCTCTAGTTCCTAGTACGTACAGCTTGAGTGGGAGCTTGAGCTTGCTCAGTAGCAGTAGTTCACCACTATCACCGGACTTCATGAATACCGCTATAACCACTCTCCACCCACGGCCTAGAGCTCTAACGGCGGTCCCGTAAGCAGCAGACGTCTTCCCCTTACCCTTCCCGAAGAAAACGAGTAGCAAGCATTAACCCCTAGCTACGTAGCCAACGCTCTCAGCTAACTGAACCAGTTCCTCAAAGACTTCCCTAGGAACCTCGACCCCTAGCTCCCCGGAGACTTCGAAGCGAAGCCTCTCGAGGTCTTTGCTCTCACTTCTGAGGTAGACTCCAGCGATAGCTAGAGCTGTCATGGCGTATTTAAATCTATCTGACAGCTCCCTAACCTTATCTAAGACTGTTGGACCAAGCTTATACCTTAAGTACTGAGCGGTAAGATACCCCTCTAAAGCCAGCCTAAGGGGTGGACCTCCCGACGGTGGTTCGATGCCCTTTAATCCGATATCTATGCCCAGCTCCCTAGACTTCCTCCAGTATAGGTACTGTCTAGCTTCTAGCACTAAACCGGAGGTCCTGATAGTGTCTAGCCCGTAGACCATGTGTAAATACGGGTAGAGCCTGGCGTCCTCGACCTCTAGAACTGCCGATAGAGCAGCTACTCCAATGTTGTAGACAAGCCTCGGGTTCATTTTGTCTAGGGTGTCGCTACTCGTATGGTAGTACCTATCGGGCCACTGGTTCAGCATAACTGCCGGTATCCCGAGCGATACGTAGACGTCGTGATCACTCCCGGTCTCGTAGTTAACCAGAGAGAACCGTATGAGTGGGAACTCCGCTGGAGATGAGAAGCCGCCAGACTTCGGAAGAGCCGCTAGTAGCTTGCTATACACCGAGACTTCGAGCTCGCTCAGGAGGGCTATCGGGGGTCTAACTACGTTTAGAACTGACCCGGTTCTACACTGCCTCTCACCGATCATGTCGAGGTTCACCGCTCCACGCACCCTCCTTCCTTCACTCAAAACTGCCTTAAGATACCTAGCTGTTCCGTGGTGCTCGGGTACCCACACGAACCTTATCGATTTCTTGACGGATATCCTCCCCTCTCTAACTGCTAGAGCTAGCGATTTAGCAGCACTCAGCACTCCAACAGACCCACTGACGTTATCGTTAACCGTAGCGCCGGGGTGGCAGTAGTGAGCAACTATGTGGTACTCATCACCGAAATCGCCTATAGACGCCTCAACGACTCTAGCGTATGCTTCACTCCTGTAGCCGGACTTAACGTAACCTTTTACTATAACCTCTTCACCCCTCTCTATACTGCTTACCATTTCTTCGGCGACTTCTCTCGGTACTGTGAGGGCAGGTACCTTCATGTACTCCAGCTCGCTTTGAGTCGGAAATATACCAAAGTATGGGTAGGACCCTATCGGTGCGTTCCTCCTAAAGACTAGGAGTGCTTTAGCGCCGACTTCGACAGCCCTCATATACGTTCCAAACCCCCAATCTGATGTAAGGATGACGCTATCCCTACACTGAGCTACGTGTTTGTAGGTCGGAGCGTAGCAGACTCTGCCTTCGAATTCTCCGGGGGGTGAGTGAGCTACTACAGCAGTCCAAGCATGCTTGAGTGATGACACTACTTTTCTCTTGGGTTTAACGACTTCAGCGAATCCGTCGACTACAAACCATCCGACGGCTGGAGCTGATGTAGGTGGGGACTCATACCCGTAAGGTAGGTCGTAAACTCTTACGCTTAAACCCCAATCAGTAAGGACGTCGCGAATGAAGTTTCCAGCTTCCTCGAGTCCCGGGCTTCCCTGAATTCTGTGGAACCTAGAAAGCTCTTCAGCTAGTAACTCTACTTCAGCTCTCGAGAAGTACTCCGCGAGGACACTAAGTATTGTCAAGTCTTACACCTCGATGCCGAACCTCTTTAGTAGGTTGTAGATGGTGATCCCGACCACCCTGTTGTCCTTGATTCTATAGCCTACGTCGTTCTCTACCAGGATGGCTTCCTCAGCTTCTTCGGACCCCTCGCCGAAGACTATGTTGAGTGTGTCAGTATTTCTGTCGTAGTCTACTAAAACCTTGTCAATGTTTTCGAGAACGAACACTCTCCTGCTCTCCGACGTGTAGACCACCTAGCTTGAGATTGACCTAAGGTAATAAATCCTCGCAAGATTGGTTAGCTAGCTAACGATGGCGAGCACCCTCTCTATAGCCTCCCCTCATTGCGAGTAGGGTAGCAGTATCGAAGTGACCCAAGAGGGGCTCAGACGTCTTAATTATAGTGTACCCAGTCCTTACTACGTGAGACTTGATGAGAGCTACTCGATCTGGTGCGAGCTCGAGTACCCTAGCGAACTCGTTCGGTATGTCCAGCATTTCGAGATACTGCTTCTCACTCCTAAAGACTACCTTTGTGTTTGCTAGCTGTATCACGATTCTGTGCACGTCTTTGGGCGAGTGGGTGCTGAAGACTATCCCCATACCTCTCGACCTACCCAACCTAGCTATTCTCGATATAAAGTCAGCCAGTAGCTCTACTTCCTCAGCTGAAGTACCCTCAGATGGGAAGAACCTATGGGACTCGTCAAGCACTACGACCGCCGGCCTAGTAGTGGGACCCCCGGACTTTTTCCACTCATATAAACTCCTTAGCACCTCGTAGGCTATCAAATTAGCGATTAGGAAGTGTAGACCTCGAGAGACGGCGTAGTCGAGGTCTAAAACTATGGGGCTGTGGAGCATACCGCTGAGGACGTCAGGACTCGGAATGCCTACTCGAATACCGTTTAAGCTTACGTCAACACACTCGGAGCTAGCTATGAAGCTTACCGCCCTCTCTATACTGTCTAACGTGCTTCGGTGTATCTTTAGTGTTTTCTCTATATCTCTTCTCCTCTCTGCTAGTGCGGCCGATAGATGCGTGAAATTGGACACTTGCCCGACCTCTTGTTCGATGTAGTCAATGACGTGGTGTAGATATATCTTAGCTTGCCTCGAAAAGATCGGGAGTGCGTCTAAGTGTTCGAATAACTGCGTGTAGCTGAGGGCAACTGGGACGACGTCTATCTCGACTTCACCCCACTCACCTAGCCTAACGAGGGTCTCAGCCATTATTTGTCCAGAGCTCTTAGTGACAGATACAGTTACCTCAGGGTTGATACCGTGATACACCCTCGCTATAGCTGAAAGCCTTTCCTCTATATAGTCGATAACAACTCTCGAGAAGTCTCTAGTTGTGCGATTGACCGGCAGGAGAATTGTCATCCTATCGAGTCTCTTTAGAGAGCCTTTAGTAGTAGCTAGGTACACTTTAGAGTCAGCTGGTTCTACGGTAGGCGGTAACGCTATTTGTGCGTAGTCTCCAGCGGCATCCACCACTAGTATCAAAACCTCGGGGTAGTGATTAGCTAGGTACCACACTAAGTTTTTAACGAACGTTGTCTTTCCGGACCCGGTGGTCCCTATGACTAAGACGTGCTTAAATATCTCCTTGAGGGGAAGCCTGACAGGTATATCCCCACCGGCGATCGGTGTAGAACCTGTGTGTAAGTGCCCCAAGACTATGCCATCCTCCGGGAGTCCAGTCACTCTCGATACGAGCTCTCTATTGCGGGGTACTATCACGGGTGACTGAGGCTCTACAGGAGACATATAGGGTAGGCCGTCTTCATCTAGGAGAGGGGTCGTTTCAACTACTATGGGGGCAAGTAAACCCTCTGGGGATACTCCCAGGCTGACAGACAGAGGGGTCTGAAGGTCCGAAGCTACGTCTGACCTCTTTATTGACGTGACCCTTAGTCCTACAGCTTTTACCGTTCTAATGTCAACGGCTACCAAGAGGTTTCCTACATCGAATGCGTTTACGTACTCGTAATACACCTGAGGCGTTACCTCGACGTATACCCTGCTGAAGCTGTCCGAAGAAGATGAGAGAGCTCTCCTACTTACGTACCCTACTACTACCCCTAGCTCTCTTGCCTTAGAGTACGCATCGGATATGAGGGCGGATATCTTGCTCACTGGGCTAGCCATATGCGAGCTCACCTGGAAATACAGCCAGAACGCCTCTTGACTTCGCTGCTAGCTCTACCAGCTCTACCAACTTCTTTACCAAGTTCTTAGATACTCTATCCGCGACGTACAGCCCGTAGGGTACGGATAGAGCTAAGCTAGAACAGGACGAGTAGACCATAGACAAGAGGTCCGCGAGCTTAGACGACTCTAGCTGTTCCGTTATAGCACATGGCATCTCGACCCTACCCAAGGTATAGGTATACCCGGTCCCCCCAGAAGTGATGTAGAAGGAGCAGACCTTAAGCTCGTTTTGAGTAATTACAGGTCCTACAGCCACAGGTTTGCCTTCCCACACAAACTCCCTTGCCGGGACCTCGGTTCCGACCCTTTTGACGAAGCCTATCACGAACTTACCCTCGCTTACTGCTTTACTAATGTAGTGAGCCCTCTTACTATTTAAGAGGGCTACTTCGTCTACCCAGTATCCGGACTTAGGGTAAGGTCTTATAGTGGGGATTAGCGGTCCGTCGATGAGAACGTACTTAAGCCTAGACCCTACCGCGACACCGAGGCCGTAAAGCTCTAGAGCTAGCCTAACGTCAAACTCGAGAGTAGACGGGTCCAGATGGGGGTCTTCTTCATACGGAATTCCGAGCTCGACGTATCTATCGGTTATCCCACGAGACGGTTCTCTCAACCTTTTCAGCGACGATATAAAGGGTGGCCCCAGGTACGATTCTGCAGCAATGGAAGGGTAGACCGCTAGACCTGTTGAGGAGACTATCGATAGTCCGGCTATACCAACATAGTTGCCTCCAACGTACAGAGTAGCCGAGGCGACATCCACCGCCACAGAGTTAGTGATGAAGTCTGAGTAGTTAACGCTCTTCAGGGTTAGCACTTCAACACCGTAGCTCTCAGCTCCATCTACTTGCTTAAGACTGGTCCCACTCTTTGTAATACTCGCCTCAATTAACTCCTCTAAGAGCTTTACTAGCGTTATTTCCCCATGCCAGTTACTCAACCTGGATTAATAACAACAGGTCCCGGGGATGACGAAACTGCGGGTTTGTCAAGTAGTAAGGAAGTCGAAAGAGTGCGCAGTTTCACTCATGGGTTGGAGAAGTCATGGACCAGGTTCGCGCTAATTCCGTAACTCTAGGCTTGAAGACACTATGATGACTAAAGTAGTGGCTACGACGTAATCTCACTGTATTAACGAGGGTTAGCCCCCGCATGGGTTTCTATCGAATTACGTCATCGCTTCACTCGATTCCCGCATCCCGCACGGGTTCTCATCGGGCTTATGGGCGTTCAGGGTGACCCCGGGGCACTCCACATCTTGCATGTTCTCGGAGAGAGCCTTTGTTGAGGGCTCTCAACTCTACATCGAAGTGTGTCCACCTGGTAACTAGTGTACAAGGTGCTTATAGATGTTCCAACTATGTCAACCGATACAAACCTATAT
>JAWBJE010000024.1:0-10996 GCA_038832865.1 Sulfolobales archaeon | reverse complement strand
TCCCCCAGTGCTCGTTCACTGTCGCATGGAGGAATACCTTAGAGGAGTCTGCGACCTCATTTATAGTTTTTCTAGGTGCGTCGGCGATCAGGTAAACGTCGGCAACTGCTTCAAGAGACCTCGAAACTCTGAGACCTGCTTTCACAGCTAAGCTTTCTACTCTGCTTAAGTAAGACATCGAGGTCTTCGTCCTTGTATCGCCGAAGATATACAGCTTTAATCCTCCGACTTCTTTAGCGAGCTTAGGCACTAGCTTCTCAACAACCCAGTGATATCTCTTCTCTTCAGAAAACCTACCGATCATGACGATAGAGTTCTCCCTGGTGACGAAGTCCCGCGGTTCTTCGATTATTTCAACGTTTGGAGCTATCGGTGGGTTGAGTACCTGCGGTTTCTCGCCGTACAGCTTTTCAACGAGCTCGGCTGTCCAGTTTGAGTTCGTTAGAACTGCTGAGGCGATGTTGAACGGGTTTTCCCTGATGAACCTCGGCGCTAGGCTCACAAATAATCTCCAGTAAATGTTAAGCGGAAATCTCCCGTATCTCTCCATGAAGTAAGGGTCTTCAGCATAGTGTAGACTAGCTCTCTTGAGTTCTTGACGAAGCTCTAACTCTATCGGGTAGTGTACGTACTCCAACAACTTAACTCTCTTCTTAACTAATTGCTTCTCGATCCGTCCATAGAAGCAACTATCAGTAAACACTAGTCCCGCCCCGTATCTTTCGAGAGCCTTTTCGATGGCAACCCAGTTGATGAACCTTGAGTAAAGCCCGAAAGCCCTCAGCTTAAACCTAAAGAGAGAATAAATGGGATACTTGGATAGGTCTATACCGAACCAATCGACGTACTTACTCGGGTCTAAACCAAAAACCGAGACAAGGACGGGTGTGTAGCCATAGGCTTCAAGCCCTAAGGTAGAAGCCGCTGAAAGAAGTTCGGCTCCTCCGGGCCTATCCCAGAAGTGGTGGGCGACGAGAGCGTATCTCAATCCTAACCCTTCTATCATAACTCGAATACATTTTAAAGCCTTTAATGTAGTCGCAACCCGATACCAACCGGTGACGGTTAGCCCGACCGAAACCCTATAACGCATGTTTACGCATGATGGTTATCCAGAGATGCGACTCTTAGAGTTAAGAGGAATACTAGGATTCTTATTTACCCGAGACGCATAGAAATATACCCTTGTATCGTTACCGAATCACTAATTATAGGTTGTCGGTGGACGTGCGCGGAATACCCGCACTAAGGTCCAGACATCGGAAGTTTGCCTCGTGAAACTGTTTAGTTTTTCATATCTGTTCGTATCGGTTGGTATTGATAGAGACAGTGGTATACGTAGATACATCTCGATGAGGGATCGAGAGCCGTTAGATAATACAGATGGCGGCTCTCCCCGAGACACCTAAGGTGTGGGGTGTCCGGGGTCGCCCTAAACGCCCCCAAGCCCGATGAAAACCCGAGCGGAATGCGGGGGAACGAGGATGAGGCAATGAAACCAACCGATATAAACATATATCAGAGCTGAACCCCTTAGTTCAGAGTATAGGAGAATCGACAAAGATATGCGCAGACTGTCTTATGAAGATACAGCCGCACTCAAGCTCTGGCAGTTTAGACTCTGTGAACCCCACATTTCAGTAGAGGTAACCGAAGTTCGCACAACAAGGTTGGCGAGCAACACGCCCAAGCTGACTCCAGGTGAAGCTAGGGATATACTGGTTAAATTAGCTATAGACTTAGGCAAAGGGACATGATAGCAGCTATATAGCAGCTATGACTGCGGATTCCTAAGCATATACGTATTTGCCCACACACCACCGAGTACTAAGAACTCCCAGGTCTCTATCCTTCAGCCTAATCGTCTTTAGACTTAAACCAAGGCTAGCTCTTAGAAGACCTTAAAGAGTTATTAGCAGATACCAGCATTCCGAGGTTTACACTACGGTAAATTCGAAGTCCGAGATCTCCTTTGTGGGAGGAGAGTTAGGTATGTTCGGCATTGCTTTTCTGAACAACAGCGTTTTGGACGAGAGAAAGTGAGGGAGCTATAGGTAGGCTTTTTCAGGAGAGGTGCGGCGGCCGGGATTTGAACCCGGGATCGCCGGCTTGGGAGGCCGGCGTCCTAGACCAGGCTAGACGACCGCCGCCAGAGTCTATATCAACTGCCGCTTTTTATGTCTTTTAGATGCGAATCGAGCTAGAGGTGGAGAGCTCTTTATTAGGTTTTCTTTCTTTTGGTGAACGAAGTGCTTGAAGAAGTCGGTGGAGCGAGTGTTGGTTCCTCAAAGTTTGTCGCTAAAAAACGTGAACCACTTTCTCGGGGGTCTGTATCTACCCTAGCAGCTACGATGATAGCTCTGCTGGCGCTCTCTCAGGTAGTAGCAGCTGTACTTTACAGCATATCAACTATTGGTCGGTACTTCATTGACACAGCTGGTTCCGTGAGTAAAATGGGCTCCGCAGAAATCCGCGCCTCAGTGTTGCCTAATGGGTCTATAGCGCTGACTACAAGCTCTCCCATTAAGATATTATCTGCGCACTTGATCAAAAACGATACCATAGTCGAGAGTTATGGAGGTGGTCTTATTGAAGGAGAGAAAGTATTTCCTGTAGCAACTGGTGGTGGAGATTCTCTGCTGGTGATCTTGGAGGATGGTGGGTTTCTAGTGATCCCACTTCAAGGTCCGAGCGGATCAGACTATAGCACATTAGTTCTAGAAAGCTTAGGTTATAAGCTATCCATAGCTCATTTGTTAAATTACGCTGAGTACGTAAGGTATGGACCTGTACACGTAAGAACCTCCATGAACCAGCCGCCTACTTATGCGGATACCGGTTATAGACCCTTGCTTCAGGGAAACGTAGTATTCTACTTCACGGGTTTGACATACAACATTAGGGCTGGGAACTATTGGAGGATTGATGAAGAATACCTTGTAGTGTATCCTAATCAAGCTATATTAAGCACGGGAGTCGGCCAGAACCCGGCGGCTTTAACTCAGGTATTAAAGGTAGTCAAAGGAATCGCTTCTGAGATTCGGGTTAGCGTACGTGTTGAGGTCGGTAATACCTCTATAACGCAGTACTACCCTCGGATACTAGTTGTATGTTACGTGGTTCCGGAGAGGACAGGACTCCAGCTCCCTACAGCAATTTACCAGCCTCCAGCTATAAGTCATGAGCCCTGGGTCTTAAGGGAAGTTCTCCACTTAGCGCAACCCGGGCAAGTGGCGGTAGAATATACGGGAGTAGTAAGGCTTGGTGGAGTGCCTAAGGACGGTTATGTGTTGATAGGGACCGAAGTTCTAACTCTTGGAGTAGGTACTGTTGTTAAAGTGGGTATCTCGATTTCGGTGAACTGACCACGAGGGCCGTAGCAACCATTTTGAGTTCCGCACATGTTCGCGTCGGCCAGTATGAACGGTAACGCTCGCTAGCCACCCTACAGTAGTATTACGTAGAGTCATCTCGATTGGAGACCGAGAGATGCATGAGAAACAGGGGCGAGGCGATAACATCAACGATATAAACCCGTATGGGAGCTGAATCCCGGTCCGTTAGGTAGCGTAGCTAGGAGCTTTTGTTTTTCTAATACTTTTAACTGCTCTAACTATGCTGACAGCCTTTTCGAGACTATCTTCGACTATGTTGCCGGTTACAATTACGTCGGCACCTGCTTGAGCTAGGTGAGTAGCCGTATCAGGGTCTCTTATGCCACCACCTACGATTAGAATAGCGTCAGGTACGACTGCCTTAACGAGCTTAACTGATTCCGGTGAAACAGGTTTAGGTGCTCCAGAGCCGGCCTCGAGGTAGATGTAGTTCATTCCAAGCATATAAGCTGCTAGTGCGTAAGCAACTACTATCTCGTGTTTTTCGTAGGGTATGGGTCTAGCCCTACCCACGTAGCCGGCGGTTCCGCCATACCCAACAACAATATAACCCGTTGGTAGGGCCTCAATACCGTATCTAGCAACTACTATGGCACCAGCCACTTGGGCCCCCATTATGTAGTAAGGATCCTCAGAATTCAATAAGGACATGAAGAGAACGGCATCAACGTATCTCGAGAGCCCACTAACGTTTCCGGGAAACGCTATTATGGGGATACCGAACTTCTTTAGCTTAGTAGCTATTTCGTCTACGTCTCTCTCAGAAACTCCAAGCGAGCCACCTATCATAAAGCAGTCAGTTCCGGCAGAAACTAATGCCTCGGCTATTCTTTCAGCAGAACTCAAATCCAGCAGTTTTGCTGGATCTATTAGAGTAAAGTGAAGCGTCTGACCCTCTCTAACTCTATCCTTAATGTACTTACTCACTTTATCTTCTCTCCTCACCCTCAGAGAGACACTCAAACCTAACACCTATTTCACCCGCATTATAGAGGTCTAGAAACCTGTGATATGCGTCTACCGCTTCAAATATCATAGGTAAACCTACGATCTCCGTCTTTAAGCAACAGGAGGGGTTATTACAGGTTATTTGAGCTATCTTAGCTAGCCCAGTCTCTGTCTCGATCTCGTCCATACTGACGGTTAGAGTTACCTGCCCGCACGCTGGGCACTGAAATAGCTTCGGTAATCTTCTAACTATCTTTACTACTTTCCTTCTCTTTTTTCTCCTACCCACGAGCACACCTTATATTTAGGGTCTTTTTAGCATAAAAATGCGTAATATGCTCTGGACTTATAATATGGTAGACGATATGTATTAGGGAAGCATGGTTAGGATAATAGATACGACACTCCGAGATGCGCATCAATCACTACTTGCGACAAGGTTTAAGACGGAGGACATGGTCCCCATACTAGAAAAACTAGATAGAGCAGGTTTCTACAGTCTCGAGGTCTGGGGAGGCGCCACATTCGATGTAGCTATTAGGTACCTTAGAGAAGACCCGTGGGAAAGGCTGAGAACAATACGAGAAAACGTTAAGAAGACAAAGCTACAGATGCTCCTCCGAGGTCAAAACTTAGTTGGCTATCGACACTATCCCGACGACGTTGTAGTCAAGTTCGTCGAGCTTGCCTACAAGAACGGAATAGATATATTCCGCATATTTGACGCTTTAAACGATTCCCGCAACCTAGTCACCAGTATTAAGAAGGCTAAATCCATCGGTGCCATAGTACAGGGAGCTATATGCTATACGATAAGCCCTATCCACACTATAGACTACTACATGAAGTACGCTGAAGAATTGGTAGCTCTAGAAGTTGACATGATTACTATAAAGGACATGGCCGGTATACTAGACCCCTATACAGCTTATACTCTAGTTAGTGAGCTTAAGTCGCGATTTAAGATACCTGTAAACGTACATACTCATACGACAAGCGGAATGGCTGTGGCTACGTACGTAAAATCTGTTGAAGCCGGAGCAGACTTCATAGATACAGCTATAAGCCCACTAGCGTTTGGCACGGCCCAACCGGGCATCCAGTCTGTCTATTTCTCGCTAAGGGAAGACCTAAGACCGAAAATAGATCTCGAGGTCATAAGCGAGATCTCGGAGTACCTAGAGGACGTCATTACGAAGAAATACTCAAAGCTACTCACACTCAAGGCGCTGATGCCGGACCACAACGTACTAATACACCAAATCCCCGGCGGTATGGTTACTAACCTAATAGCTCAGCTAAGGGACTTAAAGGCTGAGCATAGATTGAAAGAGGTTCTAGCTGAAGTACCTAAAACTAGGGAAGACCTAGGGTGGCCACCCCTCGTCACACCTTTGTCACAAATAGTTGGAACGCAAGCAGTTCTAAACGTCTTGTTAGGGAGGTACAAAGTAATAGCAAAAGAAGTCATGGAGTACGTAGCCGGTTACTACGGGAAACCTCCAGGCAAGATCAACCCCGAGATAAGAGAAAGAGTGCTTAAAAACATGAAGGAGATCCAGTCGAGACCGGCGGATATCCTAGAACCGGAGCTCGACAAGTGTTACGAGGAGGTAAGAAAGATGGATATACCGCTTACAGATGAAAACGTATTAACGTACTGCCTCTTCCCGGATGTGGCTAAGGACTTCTTTAGAGAATATTACGGCGAGTACATGAAGAGAATAAGGGAACTCGAAGTCGAGGCTATGATTTGGTACTCTCAGTAACTAAGTATTTAGAGGTGTTTAGGTTTGAGCACTTCATAAAGACGCCAGACTCGCCGTAAATTCTCGCGTGTATCAAAGTATGCAAGCTTTAAGTATCAACTCCAGAAGCGTAAATAAGGCAAAAACGATTCTTTATTTAGAGAATGATATTATATAACCGAAAATGAGTTACGAGGAGATCAGTGACCTTGCTCGGCCGGAGCTGACTGCGTCTGCGTCTGCGGAATAGTGACTGGAGATGGGAGTGTTGGGAACATCTCCTTCATTCTCTGTTCAGCAACTACTCTGGCTTCTTCGAGTATCTTCTTTGCTTCAGCCGACGCGGCTATTCCAGAACCTGGGACTCCAACGACTTCACCTATCTCGATCATCGTCTCACTGAGTATGTCGTGTACTTCACCTAACTCTATCCCGATTTCAGGTAGGACGTCCTTTATCGCTAGCCTGAGGTCTTTAATGAGTTCAACCACAGGCGCTAAGTTAATTGCTATGTCTCCAAGCTCCTGTATGGACTCTAGCCTCAAGGATATCTGTTCTAGAGCTACCTGAGTTAGGAACACTGCTTTAGCGATCTTCCTTATCTCCGCCACCTCGTTGGCGTACATAGTCGCCCTTATCTGGTCTTTGGCCATAAGGGCGTCTACTACTTTGTTGAACAAGTCTTGATCTCTAGACCTTAGTTTTTCACCATATACTTCAAGCTTTCTCACCATAGAGTTTATTCTGTACCTCGCGCTAGCTAGCCTATACCTAATGGGTCTTTCTCTACTGAATAGCTTCTTAAATACGTCACCAACAGTCTTCTCCTTACCCGACCACTCTCTCTTAAAGTCCCTCAGGTCGGGTAGCCCCATGGTTCTCGCCTCGACTTAAGTCTAGGTAGTAAAGCGTTTTAAAAAGCAGTAACCACGTAATACAGAGAGGTCCGTATGAGGTTGGGCGTTCCCGACTTCAATCTCATAGTAGTTCACGAGCCGGGAGTCGAAAACTACGAAAGAGTTAGAAACTACGTTAAGCAGCTCCTAGGGAACAAAGTTATTTACACATACTCGTACCAATCAGTAGTGCTATACAAGTGCTTGGACGACCCTCATAAGTGTGCGAAAACCATTAGAGAAAGTTCTCGAGGGACAGGAGTGCCTATAATTAAAGTGATACCTGTTGATTACGTTGTTAAAGCGGATATCGCTTTCGTCAGGGAAGCAGTAAGGAAGCTTGTGGATAGAATACCTCAAGGCGAAACCTTTAGAGTAACTCTCCAAGGACGCTTAGAGAAAACAGAGAAAGACTACTCCATCGAGTTAAGCTCTAACGAGGCTGTGAGGGAGATAGCCAGCGAAGTTGATAGACCGGTAAATTTAGTGGAGCCAAATTGGGTCGTATACGTTAGAGTAATCAAGATAGGCTTAACGAAGGTCGCAGCCGTGTCGGTACTCAAACCTTATGAACTTGCGAGGGTCTCTGTGGAGTAATTACCTACACGCTTGATGTGAAATTGCACGACTCGACTTTAACACCATTAACAAAAGGTATAGTCGTAGTAAGAGTATCCTATGTGCGGGGACTGAGGCCGTACTCCGCGAGCGGTTTAAACGGTTTAGTATGTCAAGACGGTCACTTACTCACCCTTACATAGTGCGACCCAGCTTTATACTCCCTTGTTAGTTTACATGGATCGACACTGTCATCTTACCTCTCTTTCCCGTATTTCGCCTGGGAGCTCGTCGGGCTCTAGGGAGCTCAGGTAGCCATGAGTGCCCCCACATATCGGTCTACTCCTAGGGAGAGTGCGTAGTGGGGCCGAAACTCCTTATTGTCGAGTAGCATTAACGCATCAATCAAATACCGTAAGTCAGCACGGAACCCGAAATGACTGCTTGAGGCGTGACCGAAATCTGTCGTAAGTCGAGCGCGCACTAGATTAGGTTAACAAGGAAGCTGAGGTTGGTGCGGAATGGACCGTGGGGGATTCGTCCTTGAGGTTTAAGCCGGGGAAAATGTGTAACTACATTCCTTTTGAGAGCGACCGTAACCGTAGCTGCGACAAGCACCCTCGTAACCGTTGAGGACTTAATTTCTAGGAGCGAAGTAGGAAAAACCCCGAAGTAGCCTCCAAAGGCCAATATAAGAGCCGAATCTTGATCTTCGTGGTGCCACTATTGCTTAAGCTTTTCGGTACGTCTGGAGTTCGGGGAGTGTACCCAGATAGGGTAAACCCGGAGCTAATGATTAGGTTAGGTAGAGTGATCGCTCAGTACTTCGATAGGTCTTCACTTTGCGTTGGTCACGATGCCAGGACTTCATCTAAGGCCTTAAGTTTCGCATTAATGTCTAGCCTAATATCCTCGGGTGCTTCCGTCGTGGACCTCGGTCTAACTCCAATAGGGGTTCTAGCGTGGTCAGTAAAGAAGTTTAACTTAGGTGGGGGCGTATACATCACGGCGTCTCACAATCCACCACAGTACAATGGGCTCAAAGTGTTTAAGAGAGGAGGGATTGAAATAACTACAGCAGATGAAGAGAACATTGAGAGAATGCTGGATAGGGCAGGCTATGCTTCGTGGAGTGAGTTAGGTCAACACTCTGCTCTCGACCCTCTGGAGGATTACATAAGTGAACTGAAGTCCCTGCTGAGCATTCAACACTCTAGGTACAAGCCTAAGGTAGTCTTAGACACGGCTAACGGACCCGCGGTCTTAGCTGCTCCAAGAATCTTAACTGACATCGGAACGTCAACACTAGTTATCAATGGAAACATTGATGGAAGGTTTCCTGGTAGGTATCCAGAGCCAAGGCCGGACGTTCTAGAGCCGCTGCTTCCTGTTTTATCCGCGGTAGGGTTCGACGCTTTATTCGCTTTTGACGGAGATGGGGATAGGCTATCTGTGGTGACCCCGAACCGCGGCTTCATAAAGCAAGACCGGATAATAGCCCTATTTGCTCAGCAAATCTTATCGGAGAGAAGGGGGGTGGTAGTTGTTTCCGTCGACTGTGGTAATGCCGTTAAAAAAGTAGTGGAGAAAGCTGGAGGTAAGATTGTTCTCTATAGGCTGGGAAAGACTCACGAAGGACTCCTAAAATACGGTAACACAGTTTTGGCTGCTGAGCCGTGGAAGGTTATAGACCCCAGGTGGGGCCCGTGGGCCGACGGAATATACCAGGCTGCCTACTTAACTAAGCTGATGATGGAGGAAGGTAAGAACCTTGAGCACATATTGAACCATATACCTGATTTCCCGCAAGCTAGATGCTCCATAATGGTCCCGGAAAACCTTAAGGCCGAAATCTACGAAGAGGTAGCTGAAGTCATGAAAAGCCGTTACTCTGAGAAAGCCGAAATCACCGAGATCGACGGTCTTAGGATAGACCTCGAGGACTCTTCATGGATTCTCGTGAGGCAGTCGGGTACTGAACCGAAGATAAGGCTATATGCTGAGGCCGTGGACGTAGAGAGACTTAGAACCTTAGTTGACTCTACGCTAAGCTTGATATTGAGCTCACTAAGTTCTCGTGGAGTCAAACCACACTCGATAGAGAAGTCGATCCTACCTTAGATCATCTCGCTGGGAACTCTATCGGGTAGAACTACATACTTAGGTCTTAATCCAGTCTTTTTAATGAGCTCCTTTACGTGTTTGTAGAGAATTATGTATTCCTCGTCAATGAGCTCTGAAAGTCCTGGGTGTATGAGCTGAAGAATGCTGGAGAACCTTCTCAAACCGTCTTCACCACTTAAGCTGAGCATGACTGCTGGATAAACCTCCCGTGCCGGTTCTAACCCCACCTCGACTAAGTTCTTAAGGGCCTCCACCTGGATATACCAAAACCTAGGCTCCGCACCTGTCAATTCGTAGAACTCTTCTGGAGAAGTGCCCTTAACAGACACTCGAACCTCTATACCACTTCCCCTAAATCTTCCCACCAGTTCGCTGTACTCCTTACGCAAGCCGAGGAGAACACCATTAGTTTCGAGAACAAAGCTCAAGCCTCTCGATATCACCTTATCTACGACTTCGATAAGGTGTTTAAACCCTATAGTGGGCTCTCCTCCACTCAACCTAGCTCGCCTATACCCTGAGCTCTCAGATAAACTAACCAGCTTTCTAGCGACATCGTCAGCTGTATAATATTCGCCCCTATTAATATCCCCCCACGTGAAGTACCATGCCCAACAGAACTTACACCTCATATTGCAACCAACCACATCGCCTGTCACGATACCACCGTACCATCTGTCGACCCTAAACCTGAAGTACCTCCTATAGCCGGTTCCCGCCTTCTCTACGTACACTCTGGGCTCGACGTGCTCAGTCACTTTAAGTGGGTCGTAGCCTGGCATCCTCTCGCGAGATAAAGCACTAGCGGTAGTAATATTCGCTTCTTAAATTACCTCAAGAGCTTTTACATATCGTAATCATAGTTCGTCTCCGTGAAACGGGTGGATGACGAGAAAGTATATTACTGGTAAAACGCACATAAACAAGGTAGTGATGCCTAAAATAGCTTTAAACTTAAGCTCCGAGCAAGTTGAGACCCTAAGCAAGATGTTTCCCGAGCTTCCAATCGAGGACGCCCTCATGACGATAATAACGAACGCTCTATCCTCCGGAAAACCACCTAAGGTTGAAGACAAAGGTCTCAAATCAGTAATCGACATGATTAACGCTTACACCGGGAAAATAGAAGAAATAAACAGGAAGATATCTCACTTGCTTGAGGTACTGGAGGATCTGTCAGCTAGGATCCAAAGCTTAGAAGACCAGATTAGGAACTTACCTCATGTGGTTCAGCCGGCTAAAACTGAGGAAAAGCGTGAAGCTAGGAGGTCAGCGATAGACATTCTAAGAGAGCAGAAGATGATGTTTGAATCGGATATAGCAAGCA
>JAWBJE010000023.1:0-13576 GCA_038832865.1 Sulfolobales archaeon | reverse complement strand
TAGGCTTAGTCGGTAGCGTTGTGGGGTTACTCGCTGGAGTGCTCTTCTCGCGAGTAATACCCACCCTAATATCACCTACCGGAGGAGTAAGCGCTTTTGGACCTAGACTAACTCAGAACCCTGGTGGCTTAAGGTTAGTAGAGGTAGCTATTACACCAGAAGTAGTGTTGACCTCAATAACTATCGGAGTCTTAGTTGCCGTCGTAGCGGGACTACTGCCATCGTATAGAGCAGCTAGAATGAAGCCGGCAGAGGCTGTGAGGTATGTCTAGTGCGGCTATAGTTCTACTCAAAGACGTCCGCAAGACTTATAAATACGGCAAAAGCTACGTGAGGGCTCTGAGAGGAGTCTCACTAGAGGTTAGTAAAGGCAGCATAGTGTGCATCGTAGGTCCTTCCGGCTCCGGAAAGACTACTCTACTCAATATCATTGGGGGGATAGACCTTCCCGACTCCGGGATAGTAGTAGTCGACGGTGTCGAAGTAGGTAAGCTGAGGGGTAAAGACCTAGCCCAGTATAGGCTGAGGAAAGTCGGGTACGTATTCCAGTTCTACAACCTCATACCGACACTTACTGTGTGGGAAAACGTAGAGCTTCCACTATCTCTAGCAGGTGTAGATAGGAGAGCTAGAGAAGAGAGAGTGAGAGAGCTGCTGGATGCTGTTAGTATTTCTCACCTAGCGAATAGAACCCCGGATACTTTAAGTGGTGGTGAGCAGCAGCGGGTAGCTATAGCTAGAGCTCTAGCCAATAGACCAGCAGTAGTACTTATGGACGAGCCGTCTGCGAACATCGACGTAGATAACACCCTGAAGATAATGGAGTTAGTAGAGCGACTGAATAAAGACATGGAGCAGACGTTTATAATAGCGACTCACGACCCACTAGTAGCTCGATATTGCGCAACGATTTACAAAATACGCGACGGATACGTCATCAGCAAATACGAAGGACGTGACGCAGTATCCAAGGCTCTTATGGGCGAGCTCTAGCCTTCGCCTTTTAGCACCTACGTATAGTCGAAGCACGGAACTTGAGGAGCAGTATCGTACAGTTCTATCTGCGGGATCTTCTGTTTGATTTAGTGTATATTGCGGTTACCTACTCTTCGCAAACGATTTTAGCGTTAGACAGCGAGAGATAGTGACGTAGTAGTTGGTGGTAAACTTGAGGGTTGTGGTAACCGGTGCTTCGTCTGGAATCGGTCTCGAGTTATCTAAACTGCTGTGTAGAGAAAGCAATACTATAGTTCTAGGTGTGGCTAGAAGAGCTGACAGATTGGAGGCACTAGCATCAAAATTTGGTACGTGCTTTAAACCTTTAGTAGCAGATCTCTCAACGATTTCGGGTGTAAACTCCGTAGTAAAAACAGTAAGTGAAGAGCTGGGTAGGATAGACCTCTTAGTAAACAACGCTGGTTTTGGTCTATATAAGCGAGTGCTGGAACACGATGAAAGCGAGCTGGTGTCCATGGCTATGGTGAACTTCATTGCCCCGGTGCTTCTAACCCAAAAACTAGCACCTTTCATGAACAGAGGGTCAGCAGTGGTGTTTGTTATTACTGCAGGCATTCACGTACTCATGCGGACTCTTCCTATATACGGAGCAACGAAAATAGCGTTACACTACACAGTCGAACTACTGAGAAGTGAGTTGGAGGAACGCGGCATTCACGTTCTCTCAGTATACCCAGGTGCGGTCAAGACGGAATTCCACTTGAGAGCCGGTGGGAATCCTACAGACGGAATCGATGCCAGCGAGGTAGCTAAAGCAGTGTTAAGAGCTATTAGAAGTAGAAAGGATAAAGTATACGTACCGCGCTATCTCTCGTTCCTGAGGGTTTTTGGACCACATCTAGCGGTCTCCGGACCTCTACCTCGGAATAGTCCTCGGAGACTATCTGCTAGCCTTAACATAGCAGAAGCAACCCTCGCTGGCATCAAGCAGTCAACTTAGTGGGACTGCGGTAAAAACTGAGGAATTGGAGATTATTGCCTAGTTCACTCCCGTAACTCTGTCGTGGAAGAGTTTAACCAGACCAAGGGACGATCGTCAGACCCTCTATATCCTTTAACAACCTCGCCGACTACTATGACGTGGTCACCGGTCTCGTATTCTACCACGAGTTTGCACTCCATGATAGCCGGCACGCCTGGTATTATTGGTGCCTTTACTTTTTCAGCTCTTATGGGTTTTACTCCGGCTTTTTCGAACTTGTCTACGTTTTTTCCACTTAAAGAGCCGAATACCTCTAGAGCGATTCTTTCGAACTTTTTCGAAACTACGTGTACGGCGAAAGCTCCGAACTCTTTTATGAGGCTATAGGTATGCCTCCCCTTAGTCATAGCGACCGCTATTAAGGGGGGATCCCAAGATACCCTTGTAACCCAGGCGGCGGTCATACCCCCTCTCTTTCCAGGTGTGTCCGGGTCGCCGGCCGTGACTATCACTAGTGGGTGTGGAACTAAGTCGAGTACTTCAAACGGGCTCAGCTCCTCCACGGTCTACACCTAACTACATAAGTAGAGGCTGAAATTAAGCCACCGCTCTTACTTACTTGCGGCCAGTCTCCGATAGCCAAGAACTCCCGCGCACGGTAGTAGTTAGTAGTGGTTTACCGTTACTTTAACTGTTACTTAAGGGAGCCCACTAAGTTCTGAACGGTTTTAGACAGTAGGCTAAACACTTTCTCGATCCCGTTTTCTATGCTCTTACCCGGGGATGTAGATGACACTCTCGGCTCATCCGCAATATTAAGCAGTCCTTCGATGTATGACCTAAAGCTCTTTACCATGCCACTGCCGTAACCACCGCCGAGAATAGACACTAATCCCTTTATCTCTTCGGACTCCAGGAGTTTTCTGAGGTAGTGCCCGAAGAGAGAGTACGTTACCTCGGTTGCCCGCAGCTGAGTGAGCCTGTCGTCTTTATGCGCGTCAAAGCCGGCGAATACAACTATGGCGTTAGGTCTAAATATTCTTCTAGCTCTTTCTACAACGTTGCGAAGAACCCATGCGTAGTGCTCGTCGCTGGAGTCGGGGTATAGGGGTACGTTGATTTTCGTGCCCTCTGCGCCAGTTCCCCCCACGTCTTCGATGTCTCCGGTACCCGGGTAGAGCCACCTCTGGTGTATGTCTACGTGTAGTACGCGGCCTTCGTACCAGAAGATTTCCTGCGTTCCGTTGCCGTGGTGGGCGTCGAAGTCCAGTACCATGACCCTATACCCGCGGTCGAGAAGTGCTTTAGCTGCTATGGCCGCATAATCGAATACGCAAAAACCGAGCGTTGGAGCCCCCATTGCGGGACCTCTCCTTCCGGCGTGGTGTCCTCCGGGTCTAGCCATTATGAACCACGGAAGACCCGTCTCCACGGATCTGAGGGCAGCGTCTCTAGATGCTGCCGCAAAGGATGCTGCCACATCGCACGTGTACTCAGTGACGTAAGTATCAGCATCTACGTAGTGAAACCCCTTCGAGCACTCCCTCCTGATCCACTCGACGTAGTCTTCGTCGTGAACTGAGAGAACAGCACCGTAGTCGGGTTCAGGAGCCTTCCGCAGCTCTACGTAGTTCCAAGCGGAAGACTTTCTTATCTCTTCAATGGCTTCTTCAACCCTCCAGACGCCCTCCGGGTGTCTATCCTCCGGGTCTCTATGCAGTTTGTGTCTTTCATCGTATACTAAGAAGAGCTTCAACTAGCTACCCCTGTAGAGTTTGCGTTAGCAAATAAAGCATGGATAGGCTCCACGCAACTCTAACCGCCATAGTCGCAGCGCCAAGTCGAGTAGCTAGGGTCCCACTTACTAGGGCTAAAGCGTCAGAGAGTCTGGACCCAAAGAGTCTCTGGCCCGCGGTGCTTTATTAATCTCTTAAATTAGTCTAGTTGGAATACTGTAGACGGGGCGTATCTTGCTGAGACTACTAGACGAGAAGGTCTTGTGTAGAGGGAAGAGGGTCGCCCTAGTCCAAAGGACTTACTCCTACGGAGAGCAAGTCTTCATAAGAGATGTTGTTGCCTTCGGCCAGTCGGTTGCTCTCGTGCCCTTAGTAGGTGACGAGATACTACTCGTCAAGCAGTTTCGCGCCCCGATAGGTGATTGGGTTATCGAGGTCCCCGCCGGCAGGGTGAACCCGGGGGAGACTCCCGAAGAAGCGGCGAGAAGGGAGCTTGTTGAAGAAACGGGCTATTACCCTAGGAAGCTAGATAAGTTAGGCTCTATAAGCATGTCTCCAGGCTATAGCGACGAAATACTGCACGTATATCTTGCCGAGGACCTGGAGTTTGTTGGAAGCAGCCCGGAACCCGGGGAGCTGATCGAAGTCATACGACTTAAGCTAGCAGACGCTCTAGACGTAGTGCTCAGCAAGCCCGTATCTGATGCCAAAACACTAGCGTCTATACTGCTTGCTCAACGGAGAGGTCTAATGAGAAGGAGCTAACGAGGATTCTAAATAATGAGACTTGGGAGCACTTCACCCTCGCAGCTACAGCGGTACCGACCACATATTTCAGAGAAAGCTTGTGCGAACCAAAGCGAAAGCGTCCTTGACTAAGACGATATGGTCCAGCGGTGCTCGTCTAGGTCCATACAGAGAAGTCGAACGGAAGTCAATCCCGTGTTTCCTAGCTCTAGAGCTTAGAAATCAGAGACCCGAAACCTCGCTCACGTCTCGCCCAATCTAGCCTTCATCATCAACTAGTAACTTGCTTTATTGGAAGATAAATTGGATCTCCCCGTCTTCCAGCTCTCCGATAGTTTCTGAACCCGGCGTCTAGTAGCTTTCAGAACTTCCATGTCAGCATGATAACGTAAGCGTTTATAATGACTATACCGAATATTTCCAGCAAGGCCACCGAGGGCCACTTAATGAGGAAAGCTCCTAGGGGGCCTATAATAGTGAGAGCAAGAAGGGTTAGCCCGGGAATCAGCTGCTTCTTAGAGAGGAAGTCTATAGTTGATGCTACTAAGGCCATCCACATCTGGATGAAGAACCACGTTGACACGAACACATGGGGGCGCGTTCCGCTTGGGAACAGCCCGATGAGGGCTAGAAAGATTCCGGCAATAAATATGAAGGACGACGCGTAGGTAGAGATCTTACTCGTTGAAGTCTTAGCTAGGTACGTTGCGTACGTAGAGGCTAAAGCACCAGTCACTATTAAGCCGACGTTGTATACCCAGGGGTCTACCGCTCTAGGACCCCCGAGGTCGCTTAAGGCGTGTCTAAAAACGTCAAACCAAGGGTTCTTAGACACAGACAAGAGGATCGTGATCCAGGCAGAGAAAACGGCGATCAAACCCGTGAGCCTCCAAAGGGTTCTCATACCGGACACCACCGCCTGTTAAACTAGGCGCAAGCTATATAACGTTAAGCATTATTCACACTACCTGTCTCTCGCCTAAGCGCTTCCTCATGGTCTCCGTGGGAACTATAGGTATTAGGTGCTCTAGCTCTCTCGCCGATACCTGCGTGTTACCTATTAGCATGCTGATGTACCTGGATACGCGCTCGCTGTTGAGCTGCTCCACTATCTCGGAGAGCTCGGTCATTTCCACTCCTCGAGGTGGATAGACAACGTTTACGTGGTTTTCAGCAACGAACTCCAAGCCTTCGGGGACTATCGCCGCTCTCAGCCTCGGATTGCTAGGGTGACCTACGACTCGATTAGTAACTATGGCTGGACCCCGGTCCCGCACTTTGACACCCCTTATGTATTGGGGCTTGTTTGCTCTATTACCTAAAACCAGCTCACCGACCCCGATGTTGTGGGACCATATGAGGAGCACGGACCCCCTCGGGTCGTCTGTTAGCTTGTCTTTACATTGGTTCCACACGATTCTACCCGTCCTCACTCGGTAGTTTAGCTCGGCGAGACTCAGGGAGCCTACCCAACTTTTCTTGAGCTCCTCTGCGTGCTCGCTGAACACCACCCTACCACCCCTCTCGAAGACAAACTTCTCAGCAGGCTTATGATTGGGTAACCTCTTTCGGAGAACTAGGAGCTGGAAGGTGTGGTTGGCCTCTCTAAATACCCTCGAACCCGAGATGGTCTTCATGTACTCTATGTCTGCTACTCGAAGTATGTACTCCCTCAGCTTTTTAAAGTAAGCACCGTTATTCATCGACGAAGAGACGACGTATGCGAGCCAACCGCCCGGCTTTAACATCCTTAAACCGAGGTAGATAAACAGAGAGTACAAGTTCGCTCTACCGCTAACAACTTCGGAGTACTTAGCCTTCACATCTCTATCTAGTTTGACCTCCAAGTAGGGAGGGTTTCCCAGCACTACGTCGAAATACTCAACAAACGGCTTTTTAAGACTGTCGACTACCTCAATAAACGCCTCCGGTACCACCCTCTTGGCTATGTCGGCTAGCGCCGGATCGATCTCCCAACAGTAAAGCTCCGGTTCCTCAAAGTAGTCTCTAGCAGTTAGTAAGAACTCTCCCGTACCACACGCCGGGTCGAGGACCCTAGGCTTGCTAAGTCTAGGCAGTCTCCCGATCAACTCCTCCCTCAAGCTCTTCGGAGTGAAAAACTGCCCAAGCTTTTTACGGTACTCCTGACCTACGGAGAGCACGTATCTAACCGTTTCGGGGTGGAGTTCGTCCAGCAACGCTATGTTTTCCCAGTATAGACTCTACATAACGAATTAAGTAACGGAGAGCACTAAAACCTCGTGAGTGAAACCAATGATATGTAGCGACGCATATTAGCTCTCTAAATGCGCAAGCTCTGAGACTACGCCGCCCAGTAGCATTCTACTTTACAGACGTCGGGAGACCACCTAAGCTAAGCGGGGAAGAACGAAAGTAGTTACCCGTGTTGTTTATTTGGATTTGTTTAGACGTTTTGGGTAACATGAATAATATCAATACGGGCTTATCCCTCGGTTCCTGCTTACTTGTTGCAGGGTCGTCGGGAGCTACATCGGCTGACACCCAGAGCTCGCCTCTAGGGGTAGGTGTATCCTCCAGCTCCTGATGGCTACCCCACCGCCATCGAGGCGAGACACATCCCCAAGCACACATAGCAGCTAAAACATCTTAAAGCCTTTACAGAAGACACGGTATACTAGAGCTAAGTTCCTGGAGGTACTAAAAGACTACCCCGACGTAACGTTCTACGGTACGTGGGTAGACGGTGAAGGGCGTGGCATATGTTCGTAGAGGCCCTAGCGCTAAGGTAGTCAAAGAGGTGGTAGCTAAAGTTCTGGGAACACCTCCAACTAATCCCGTGGTTGAGGTTAAGAGGGCTTTTGATTCCCGCAATCAAATCGCTCAAAATACGCGTAGTATTTCCCCCTCCGGGGAAGCTGGATGCAACGAGCGTGTAGGCCGTGGTTGAGGTAGTTCTATCTGTATTTGGAAAAGTCCCAAGCTCTTTCACAGAGTTTATTTTAAATATATTAAATAGCTTCTATGCTTCTCGTACTGAGCGAGAGAAGCCAGCGTTCGTAGAAGTTATCGTATACGGTTCTAGCAGTAAACGCCTCGAAGTACTCTACGAGGAAGCTGTAGAGCTAGGTGTTGAAGTACTAGGCGATTATGCGGTCTCACACGAAGCCTGGAGGGGGTGGCCGAGGATCCACGTGGACTACGAGAAGAGCTCAAGGCTAGAGCCCGAGGTGTTTAGCTCCCTCCTGATACACGAGGCTGCCCACAGCGTACTCCACGGTAGGAGAGACTACTATTTGCTCCCTCTAGATAGTAGCCTCCCAGACGAGCTCCGTGCCTACTTAGGAATCGAAGCATTATACTTAGCTTCAGCCGTGGTAAAGGACCTTGAAGTCCACAAGTACCTAGTAACCGTCGGATACAAAAAGTACGTTGAGGAGTACGCCCGATACTCGAGGCGAGAAGCTGTCGGCTTAGACTGCTCAGATGTGATCGGTACACTAAATTTCGCCAAGTTGGTAGCACCTTGCGTCTACATCGAGTGTCCCAGCACTATCGAGACGTTCAGCGAGTCCTGTGCGAGATTCTATGAGCCGTTATTAAAGACGCTATCTGAGCTGGAGCATCTCGGTGAGGACTGGGTAGAGAAGTCGGTTATGCTAGCCTACCTCATCACGAGGCTTTCCCAAGCCGGCTAAGATGAAGCTTTCCTACTCTCTTGCGACCTTGCGAGCGTCGATCGAGACCTGCCAGTTTTTCTGTCTATAGAACACACTTGAGTTAGGTACTTCGTGCTCAGCTAGAGTGTTCATCTCTCGAAAGAGGCTTTAGTGCCACTCACTTCAATGCAGACGTTTCCGTAGCCGTGCCCTAGCTTTCTCGTCTCTATATTGCCGCACTCGGGGCATTTCAGCTTATCTTTTGAGAGCCTTAGTTGCGCACCGCACTTACTGCAGCTAGCGAGAACTACACCGAGCTTCGCGTCTTTGATCGTCAGTAAGTACGGTGGGAAGCTGTTTAACACTTTCGACTTTACGATGTCCCCGATGCGTACATAGCTATACATCTGCTTTATCTCACCCGTCTTTTCAATTACTTGGGACACGTGTAGTATTCCAGTAAACGGGTAGTTGAGTGGTACGTTGTTTACTGTCAAGATCCTTGTGCGGGCAAAATCCTCGCGCATCTCGGTCACTACGGCAAGGACTATAGCACCTGGATACGGCATTGCGAGAGACTTATACGGCTTAACCGACACTACTTTATTCACGAGGTCTCTTACGACCTTCCCTACCGTAGCAGCTCTTATCTGGTACTCGATTTCATATGTCCCAGGACCCGGGAGGAACTCTTCGGCCACTCCTAGGCGGTCTCCGGGGATTACTAGATCTTCTGGTGCCTTCTCCTTGCTCAACGTCTTACCCCTCCATACCCACTAGCTTTCACAAGCCTAATTAACACAACCTCGAAGCGATGGGTCTTCTTTCTATGGTGCTTCAACCTCTGCTTCAACACCATGGTAGCCCTAGTAACTATAGAGAGAGCGAATCCTACGTCTTCAGCTATCTTCGAAATAAGCTTCAAGCTCTCCGGAGAGTACTTATGGAGCGAGTAAACGGTGGAACAGGCACCTAAAGCTGCCTTAAGAAACTCTACGTCAGCGCCCCTCGTTTTGACTCCGAAAGGCGGGTTCATGATGACGGTACACTTATCCGAGAGGGGTCTCATCGGGAGGCGTCTCGCGTCTCCGGCAACGAGGTCGAACAGTCCACTGAAGTCAGTCAGGTTCTCTTTGGCTACATGTAGAGCAGACCAATCTATGTCGAGACATAAAGCGTTATTTGCGCCGAGTAGAAGTGAACCATAAGTTAGCACCCCGGTTCCACACCCTAGGTCGACCACGATATCCCTATCTAGATCCCTTCTGAAACTGGCTTCCCATATCATTAATGCTGCTATGTCGCCGGGCGTTCGGTACTGTTCTAGCTTCTCTATAGGGCTAACGAAGTCCTTAAGCTTCTCTAAAACCATCTCTAAGTCTCTCATAAGTATAGTCCTATCGGGCAACACTCTTCACCCAGAACGCACTAGAGTAGGCTCTCAGGATACTCCCCTATACTCCCCTTCTCCAGCACTTCTATAGCCTCCGACGGTGTTAGCACAGGTTTTTCGAACTCTGCTAAGTCGTCTACAGCTATCCTGGGGCAAGACGTAACTACGTATGCGTCCAGCTCTGGGCTGTCTATGTTTCTAAGTACGTCGACATCGAGTATCGGGGTCGTGTAGAGGTAGAACCTGCGCTCTCTTTTCTCTAACGCCCTTACCACCCTGCTCACCACCCAGGGTCTGTACTGCCCCGAGACGCCTAAGATAACCCCCCAATTTCTGGCGTTCAGGGCATCATACATCTTTTTTAGTCTTGTAGATATGAATTTTGAGACGTCCCTCGAAGCATCAGCAACACGCTTAGTGTAGGGGTCGACTCTCACTACCTTAGCGCTTCTAACGACCATACCTACTCCAATTGAGTGGAAAACCCCGCCGGCAACGACTAGCACCACCTCAACTTTAGACTTCTTGAGCTCGGGGGGTATATAACAACCGAAAACCACGAGTGGGCCAAGTACTACGTTAAAGCCCCTGTTCTCAAGTCTCTCTCCTATAATCCTGGAGAGCTTTTTGTGCTGGTTGGTTGTCACGATAGCGATATTCGTTGATCCACCGACAGCTAGGTACTTCTCCACTTCAATTAACAAAGCCTCAAGGTCTACGCCCACGTACTCTAGGTCGACAAACACTACACGTGAACTTGAAATCCGACTACCAAGGGGATACGGATCGTGACCTATGTGAATAATTAAGTCGTATTCTTCGGTTTTCCCTAGGTCCAGAAGGCACGAGCCGTAGACCGGGCTTCCGTCTAAGTAAACCTCAACGTCGGCTACCGACCTTATGTAGTCAGCTATCGCAGTATAGTACCTCTTGAGTCCTTCGGGTAGCTGTATGAGAACTCTCTTAGCCTGCAGTTCGGATAGCGCTCTTAGTACCCCACTTAACTTAAGTTCGTAGTCCCCTATTGTAAGAAGCTCTCTCGTCAAGAGGAAACCTTAGTTAATTCCGTTATCTCTATCGTCGACGGGACACCCACTTTATCCTTGAACCGCCTTAGGGCTTCCTTAGCGTAGTCCAGGTGAGCTTTATTGATTCTAACTTCAGCAATAACTGAACCTGGGTACACTCTCGCTGCCAGTCCTATGGGCTTACCGAAGGCCCTTCTCATGCCTTCCTGAAGTCTGTCAGCTCCGGCGAAAGCCATCATCTTGTTTTCTCTCAATACTTGGTGCGGGTAAACTCTTACTATGAACAGGAACTTATCTTCACCTACTACTTTACTTAAGTACTTGTGAGCAGCTATTCTCCCGGCCTCTAGAGCGTTGTGCCTAACTTGAGCAGCTTCAAGAACTTTCAACTCCAGCCTGTACTCAAAGCTCTCTCTGGAGTTCCCCATGACGTACTTAACTATCTTAGGCTGCGGGATACCATCGATGTACTCAGACCTCGTGTACGCCGGCTTATCTACGCCTTTATAGCACCTTGCCGGCCTTAAGGGCACTCAATAGCACCTATGAAAGTTGGGAGAGCTGACTAATAAGCTTTTAACCAAGAAGTGCCTTACAGACTTGTAGAGGTGTCGCCCAAATGAGGAGAGAGATACTGGTCTTTCTGATTCTAGGTTTAGTCTCACTAACAGCGGATATCACGTATGAAGGTGCTAGATCGATAAGTGGACCGTTCCTTGAGAGTCTCGGTGCTATCCCACTAGCAGCAGCTATCGTAGGAAGCGGAGAACTTGTGAGCTACTTAGCTAGGTTCTTAGGAGGGTACATAGCTACGGTGTTTAGGTCATCACTCGTGCTTTGGGGTATTGTAGCGTTCGGATACTTCGTCAACCTAGTAGTAGTACCCTTCCTAGCTTTTGTAGGAAGGTGGGACCTCGCTGTAGCACTATATGTAATCGAGAGAGTCGGCAAGGGTCTTAGAACACCGGTTCGAGATACTATACTAGCGGAAGTTACGTCGAGTATAGGGCGCGGCAAAGGGTTCGGAATCCACGAGGTTATGGACCAGGTCGGAGCGTTTGCCGGACCTCTAGCAGTATCCTGGGCCGTAGGTACAGGTGGTTATGGTCTGGCCTTCTTATCGTTAGCGTTTCCAGCTGCGGCATCTGTAGTACTCGTTATCACCGCGGCACTACTGTACCCGAGTGTAAAGTCGGTTAGCTACGAGTCGCTAGCGCCTCCCAGATTTAGCGGTCTTCCGAGAAGTTTCTGGCTCTACACGATATCCATGTCTCTACTTCTAGCAGGCTATATACACTGGTCTATCGCCTCCATGTATATGGCGTCAGAGGGATACGCGTCAGCGGCTGGAATAGCTTTAGCCTACTCCATAGCTATGGCAGTAGACGCACTAGTAGCCTTACCCGTCGGGATCGCGTACGACAAGTACGGTATCAAAAGCTTGATTCTAGCTCCTCTAGCCGTAGCCGCAGTTCCAGTGTTGCTGACTTACGCAGCAGCTCCTATAGCTCCATATGTCGTCGGGGTCTTCTGGGGTATCGCTATGGGTATATACGAGACTAACATGAGGGCTGCCGTAGCTGATCTAGTAGAGCCTCATAGCAGGTCTCTAGCATACGGAACTTTCGGCTTGCTGACAGGTGTGTCGTGGTCCGCAGGGGGGTTTATAGTGTCAGCTCTCCTGGGCAATAAGCACATGCTACTGCTGTACATCGCCGCAGTCGAGGTAGCCTCTCTAATCGTACTGCTTCAACTATTAAAACAAGAGGTGGAAGTTGGTAGAGAGATTACTGGGGGACAGTAGTGGTCAAATTCTTAGTTACGAACGACGACAGCTACGCGAGCCCCGGTCTCCTCTTACTCTATAGAGTGGCTAGCAGTATTGGTGAGGCTTTAGTGTTCTCTACTGAAAGCCCTAGGTCAGTAATAGGTCACACTATAACGTTCTCAAGACCCTTGAGGGTTTACCTGATGAGCGTCGGTGGGGTAAAGATGTACCTGACGGATGGAACACCGGTAGACGTGATTCACTTAGCACTAAACGTCTTAGGGTACAAGCCGGACTTCGTCTTATCTGGAATAAACATAGGGGAGAACCTAACGCTACAGCACATCTTCTATAGCGGCACTATAGCAGCTGCTATAGAGTCTGCTGTCGTCGGGATACCCGCAATAGCTTTTTCAGCTGATGTCGAGAGCTTTGACCAAGTTTCTACACCGGAAATGGAGAGCATAGCGATGAGCTATCTAAGAGCTATAATCGAGAATGTCGTGAAACAGGGGTTTCCGCCGGGAGTCGACCTACTCAGTGTAAACATTCCAAATCCCAGGAACTTCAGAAACTGCGTTAGAGTCGTTAGGGCCTCAAAAGTGAGGTGGTACTCGAGTTATGATAGCAGGAGAGACCCTTTGGGCAGACCTTACTACTGGCTGTATATGAAGAAGCTCGAAGCTGAGCCCGATACTGACGTATACGCTGTGGAAATCGAGGGATGCATCTCAGTAACACCTTTAACAATAAACTTAAACGTTAGCACACCACTTCTTAGCGATTTCAGAAGGTTACTCGAGCTAAAAACTTAAGAAGATATCTTGTGGAGTTCCTAGAGCGAGTCTCTACTTCCTTACTCTAATGCTCTCTAAAATCTCTTGAGCTTTTTCGAGGGTAATTCTACCGGACTTCACGAGTTCTTCGGCGACCACATCGACTTCCTCAGGTCTAGCTCCAGCAGCAAGAGCTAGCTGGCGGGCGTGCAACTTCATGTGACCCCGCTGAATACCTTCAGTAGCAAGCGCTCTAAGAGCTGCCAGGTTTTGAACTAGGCCCACGGCACCCATGACCTCGGCAAGCTCCTTCGCCGTCTTAACTCCGAGTATCTTCAGCGACAGCCTAGCCATAGGGTTCGACCTTATCGACCCACCTACTGTTCCAACGGCTATAGGCATCTCTAAGTAACCCACTAAGTTGCCCTCACTATCAGTTTCCCACGTACTCAAGGGCTCATATCTACCTCTCCTAGCAGCATAAGCGTGAGCTCCGGCTTCAAGGGCTCTAGTATCTTGTCCTGTAGCTAGTGCAACAGCTATTATACCGT
>JAWBJE010000022.1:0-15477 GCA_038832865.1 Sulfolobales archaeon | reverse complement strand
TCCTTAGGCAAAGCGAAGTTACTAGGGTAGACCCTCTTGCCGTCCATGCGGGCTTTCGAAATGAAAAGAGTCTACTAGTGTTTGAAGTATGTCCTGGTGGCTGCTTAATGGGTGGAGGACAGCCATTAAGTAACAACAAAAAGAGATTTAGCGCGATATTCCAAGAGAGCAACTAAGCTAAGCGACGTTAGGAGGATGTTTAAAGTCTGCTAAGTGCCTAAATTCACAATGAAAGACCCATACTTCGAAGCTGTTATACTTATATTTAATTAAGTTTAATTAACCTACACATTTATTGAAGTACTAAGAACAGGGTATAGATGTCAAGAATGCTTGGAGAATATTTCGAAGGCAGTGTACTCTTATTAGAGAACCTCGTACTTGCTCTAAAGGAACAAGGATTAAGAGTGCTATCTTACAAACTTGAAGGAGACTTACCTGTTATTGGAGAAGTGAGCAGACTAAGCGACCTACTAATCGACTACACGGACATACAGAGCCCCGGGAGTTACAGACTTGCTAAAGAAGTAAAGGGAGTCTTTAGGCATACTCAGTACTCCCCTAAGCATCTCCTGCACTACCCAACTCAGGTTGTTTACGAGATCTCTGGTGACTTCGAGATAGTTCGAACTAAGGACGACTTCCCTCCATCAGTACTTTTTGGAATAAAACCTTGCGATCTTGCCGCTATCGAAGTGCTTGATAAAGTTCTAGAGCGCGACGACGCATACCAGGCTAGAAGGGCGCGCATAGAGTATATAGTGGTAGAAGAGTGCATCGAACCTGGAGGTACGTGCTTTTGCGGCTCGATCGGGACTGGACCCGCCGTATCGAAGGGGTACGATATAGCGTACGCTAGGTTAGGCGATCAAGTGCTGTTTAAGGTGGGCTCCGAGAAGGGGATCAAGCTAGTCGAGAAAGCAGGTCTCACTCCTGCTTCAGAAGAGACGCTAAGAAGGTATAATGAAGCTTTAAATGAAGCTAGAAGAAAGGCTTCTCGAATCCCACCATTTAATGTCGTAGTCAGAGCTCTTGAAGATGTAGTTGCCGCAGAGGGATTCTGGAGAGAGGCCTCGGCGAAGTGCGTTGGCTGCACTAACTGCAACATGGTATGTCCAACGTGTTTCTGCACGGAGTTTAGGGACTATGCTGATCTATCAGGTAAAGCCTGGCGTGAGAGACACTGGTTCGGCTGTCTTTCGTTTACGTATGGTCAAGTTGCTGGTCAGCACTTCAGACCGGAGCTCTTTATGAGGTATAGACACTTCGTGCTACACAAGTTTCTCTTTTATCAAAAGCAGGTTGGCCTTCCAGGTTGTGTTGGGTGTGGAAGGTGTATTACCTGGTGTCCTATGGGCATAGACCTAAGGGAGGTTGTCTCGAGGGCCGTAAAATATGTCGGTAAATAAACTCATTCCGATGAAAGGGAGGGTTACCAAAGTAGTAGATGAGGCCCCACTAGTTAGAACATACCATATAGCGGTCGACGGCTTTCCGACACCACTACCGGGCCAGTTTGATGTTCTCTACGTAAAGGGTATGGGTGAAGTAGTCATTTCTATATCAAACTACGTAACGGGAGATAGGTGCTTGGTGGAACACACCGTTAGAGCCGTAGGAGCGGTAACCAACTACATCTACAATAACGTTGGTGTGGGTAGCTACCTGGGGATTCGCGGGCCCTACGGTAGGGGTTGGCCCATCCGCGAATTTGAGGGTCATGACGTCCTTGTTATAGGCGGTGGAATAGGATTAGCTCCACTGAGAGCGCTAATAAAGTACGTAGCCGAGAATAGGAGCCTCTACGGACACTTCATACTCCTTTATGGAGCTAGAAGACCTGTAGACATGCTGTTTAAGTACGAATACGAGGAGTACAGTAAAATACCGAACTCCACAATTCTATTCTCTATAGATGTACCGCACACCGGTTGGAAGGGTTATGTAGGCTTTGTAACAGACCTTATAGACAGAGTTAAATTTAACCCTCAGAACGCAGTTGCGTTTGTCTGTGGTCCAGAGGTAATGATGAAAGTAGCCGCAGACAAGCTCGTAAAGAAGGGCGTAAAAGAGGATAGGGTGTTCCTATCACTGGAGAGGAGGTGTAGATGCGGTATAGGGATTTGCGGCACGTGTCAATTGGGTCATTACCTTATATGCAAGGACGGACCAGTGTTTAGTTACCAAGACGTAAAACAGTACGTGACGGTGAGAGGACTATGAGGAAACTTAGCGTCTCAGTTTTGAAGCTGACCTCATGCTCTGGGTGCTTAAACGAGGTGCTTTACTCACTAGTAGCACGCGCTGAGCTACTGAGGTACCTCAACATATCCTATTTTACCGAACTGCAGGACTCGAACGCTATTGAAGATGTAGATGTAGCCATAGTTGAGGGTTCCATAACGAGCAGCGAGCAGGAAGAGCTGGTTAAGCAGGTTAGAGAGAAATCTAGAGTACTAATAGCTCTAGGTACCTGTGCCGTCTTCGGTGGAGTACAGTCTCTGAGGATGGGAGAAGATCTTAGAACTGTTGTTTTAGCCTCCTACCCAAACCCCGACCATATCAAGGTGCTACCAGAAGTTAAGAGCTTAGATAGCGTAGTAAACGTAGATTACAGATTCTCTGGCTGTCCGGCTAACGGAGAAGCTTTAGCCGGGTTTCTAGTTAAGCTAGTGATGGGAGGAAGCGAGTCCCCGATAGTTGAGAGCTTATGCTCGGAGTGCAAGAGAAAGGGGATACTATGTGTAACAGTATTTGATGGAAAACCGTGCCTCGGTCCAATAACTCTATCCGGCTGTGGAGCGCTCTGCCCAAGCTTTAGGCGTGGTTGCTACGGGTGCTACGGTCTTAACGCACTTATAGTAAATAGAGAGAAGCTAGAGGAGTTCTCAAAGGTGTTGGAGAGACTTGGGATGAGTAGAGAAGACTTTATGGCCATGCTTAAAGCGTTTAGCTATTCGTCTCTCACTAAGTCTTCTTCTAGTAGGTGAGCCAACAGTGCTGTCCGGACTTCTAACTCGAGTTGAAGGAGAAGGTCAGGTGGTGCTTAAGTCTTCTGACGGTAGAGTAACTAGCGTCGAAATTAAGATAACTGAAGCACCGAGATTCTTCGAGTACATAGTTAGGGGAAGGAGGTACTTTGAGGTCCCGGACCTAACTAGCAGAATATGCGGACTGTGTGGTGTTTCGTATGCTCTCACTGCCTCTAAAGCATTTGAGAACTGCCTATCTATAGAGGTGCCGGAAGACGAAGAAAGGCTGAGGCTAGCAGTACTAGCAGCAGAGAGAGTTAAGAGCCACGTTATTCACGTAGCTCTCCTCCACTTGCCGGACTTCCTCGAAGTCGGTTCTCTGAAAGAGCTTTCGGAAAGCTATTCACACATCTTTAGCAAGAGCACAGAAATAGTTCTCTGGTCTAGAAAGGTTATGGAAACCCTAGGAGGAAGATTTCATAATGTGCTCAACATACGTGTTGGTGGAGTATACAGCTTTCCGAGTGCTAGCAAAGTCGAAAAACTTAAGCACGATCTACCTAAAGTACTAAGAAATTTTGTGGACGTAGCTAAGTTCGTGCTAGACCTTGGCAGCATACCGGTCGAAGTCCATAGACTGAGGTATATGGCTGTAGAAAACGGTTCCCAATACCCGTGGATCGGGAGTGGTGTGATTACTGATGACGGCTCTTCTGCTAAGGTGGAAGCTTTTGAGAACTTCATACTTACTGAGCAAGTGGGGTACTCTAACGCGCTTAGGTATAGATTAATAACCGGAGAGCCCTACGTCGTCGGACCTCTAGCAAGGTACAACCTCTACTACAAGTACTTAAGGGAGGAAGTTAAAGAGCTGATTAGTGGATATGGATATGGGGAGAGCCTTAAGAATATTTACCAGAGTATAATAGCTCGAATAGCTGAAACATACCACACTCTCCTAGAACTCAAGGAGTTTTTCGATGAATATCGAGAGAGGTCAGTTACTAAAACCGAACCGAGGACGACACCGAGAGGTGCTTGCGTAGCGGTTACGGAAGCACCGAGAGGAATCCTTTACCATAGGTATAACCTGGATAGAGAACTGAGAGTGCGGAGTAGCAACATAGTAACTCCAACAGCTCAAAATCTGGCTTCGATGGAAGACGTAATAATGAGTAAGCTCTTTGGTGCGAGTGCTGATGCTAAAGCCATCGACATCGCTAAAAGGATCGTTAGAAGTTACGATCCGTGTATATCATGCTCAGTACACCTACAGCGCTTATCTAACACGTAGTCCCCAACTAAATATCTTTATTTAGCCCCTGAAAGCCGTTACCCAACTTTACGTTATCAACTCGGGTGCTTTACGCGAATACGTTAAGCGATCCGACGTAGCAGAACACCGCACGTAAACAAGCGGAGTTCCTGAGAGGCTTGCTAGCCGTTAGGACGATCCTAGGGGGCGTGGTCGACCCTCATCTTCGTTTTTCAAAACACGCGCTTGACTCACTTACTCTTTAGTCTTACCAAGAGCCCCACATAAGCTTGGTTATAGCACATTCCTTATCACTCATACCGCAAGCTGAAATAATTTCGGCATCTAGGAGCCTTCGCCCTACCTCGTAAACCAAACATAGTCTGGCTTGTGAGTACCACAGAAACTTTCTCCGAGGTCTCCTTCAATTTCTCGACGAGAATGCCAAATAGACCTCCAAGACCGAACACTTCTAGAAACTCCTTTGTCTCAGGTGAGAAGGTTCCAGTTAATGATATAGTGAAGCCGGTTAGAAGAGCCGTTGCGATTATCTGTAACATGTTAAGCTCTAAGAAGGGTTGAACTACGCTCCTAGGTATGAGGCCTATCAATACGTCAACAGCTGAAGCCAAGTGGAGTAGAACGGTCCAACCGAGTGGGGCCTTTAGCCTTAATCCAACTCCTGGACGAATAATACTGGCCACAGTATAGCCTGTAGCAAGGGCCGGAAAGCCCACGATTAGCTAGTAGATAAAGAAGCCCACGAATATTTTGCCAAGTCTCGCATAGACTTTAACTGTTGGACGACCCAAGCTATGGAGACCGAGGCTAATATATCTCCTAGGAACTTTATTGAAGTGCTCGGCTCGCCGAAAACTAATCCAACCACTCCAAGAAGTGTGCGGCTAGCACCATGAATGGCCTCTTACCGGGTCTCAGAGCCAGCTCGAACGTTGCTCCCGAGCCCTCGGGGGAGCCCATAATGTAACCTGTAATGTCAAAGAGCTGGAGATACGAGTATAAAAGCACCTTACGTAAGCTTTAAGCGCGTTCAGTTTCTTTTAATTGTTTAGACTTCAATCTCTATATCGAAGCTCATCTGCTATACGCAACACCAACTCGACTAGCTGTTTTCGGCTCAGGGAGCTAGCTTCACCAGCAAATCGAACCTTCTCATATTCATCTGTAAGAGTCTTAAAGATGGATAGTACCCGCCGGTTATTAAGCTCTTTTTCCAGCCTAGATAAAAACTCCCTGTGGGTCTCCCATGGATTGATGGTAGCTACTTTAGAGAGCATGCTAACCGCTAGCCAATACGCTGAAACGGTGTCCTCGGGAAAGCTGAGGCTAGAAACAATTAAGTCTGAAGTCAGCTGAGCTTTACGTAAAAGCCTAGAGTAGCGGGTGCGTGTACGCAAGCTAAGAGAGGCGTGAGTAGCGAGAGGCGTGAACACGACTAATAAAACGGCTATTACGATGGGTTTAGGTACTTCGGTGGGTTTAACCAAAAGCGCTGCCCCCCTATACTTATTAGATGTATCTGGCTCTGGGAGGAGTGGAACAACCGCCTTTGTGATAATAGAGGAGATCTCTTCGACGGCCTTCCGCACGTTAGTGAAAGTTTCAGGGTCTTCAACGTAATCCTCTTTGAGCTCGTTAGCTATATGTCCTATAAGCACTAAATAGTCGACGCTACTTAGCTCTCCGTTGGAATAGAGATGGTTTATCACTCTAATCAATCGGCTAGCGTTCTTACTGTCGATAGATACGTTACCTATCTTCAAAGCCAAGTCCTCGGGGAGGTCCCTAGATAAACCCAGTAAGCTCCTTAGAGCTAGAGAAAGTCTTTCGTCGACGAGTTGAAGTTTAGCAATCAACATGCTCAAAGCTTCCCTGAAGTTGCTAACAGCGTTGGAGACGTATGTTACACCATACTGCTTTAAGCTATTTAAAACTTCTGCGAGAGTCGAGACCTCCTGCTGGGTCCATACATCACCGTAGCTAGTTATGCGGCGCTGAAAGTCGGGACTGTGCCTATCGAGGCTCGATCTAGCGGAAACAGTGAGCGGAGAGAGTATTAGTCCTATGAGTATTAAGAGCCAGCATAGAGATGCCGGTCTCTCCTTTGATCGCTTAGAGCTTACCACGATATTCTCTATCCGCTAGTAGAGTTGGTAAAGCGCCTATTAAGTTGATCGGGGTACTCCAGCGACACGGCGCGGGTAAAAGTCCGGGCTAAGTATTACTTCGCTGGACCTCTGCTATTAGCTGAGGCACTATGTTGAGGCTCTTAACATTAGCACCACGCCTTAAGACCACTAACTCAGCTGCTATGCTTATGGCCACCTCCTCTGGAGTATCGGCTCCTATATCTATACCTATTGGAGCCCTTAATCTCTTGACTACGTTCTCGGAACTAAAGCCCTCCGAGATCAGTCTCCTAACAAATTCTGCTGCCTTCCTCCTGCTCCCTAGCAACCAGATGGTGCTTGCTTCTGTTCTAAGGGATTCTCTGACGAAAAGGTAGTCTGCGCGCACATCTCCATAGACTACAAACACATGGTCTCCTTTTCTCGTGATCTCACGAATTCTGGCAGCTATCTCCTCTACAGCTCCCACAAAGATGGATGACAAGCCCAAGTCTTTAGCTATTTTTTCTGCTTCTTTATCGGTATCTAAGGCGTGAACTTCGAAACCCATCAGCTTTAGGATGTGGGATAGAGGCCTGCCGACATTTCCCAAGCCAATGACTAGTGCCCTCTGGGTCGGCATAAAAACGTCAATAAAGACCCAGAGAACTCCGCCGCACATTAGCCCCGTGTCTTTCGCTCCTTCAACTGGTTTGCCGGTAAACGAGTATTTTACCAGCTTCGACCTACCTTCCGCTATAGCTTTAAGGGCGTCCGACACAAGCTCGGACTCGAATGAGCCACCACCGATAGTCCCTACCTTAAGTCCATCTTCACCAACGACCATCTTAGCTCCTACATCCCTAGGGGCCGAACCTTCTTTGTGTACTACTTCACAAAGAGCGACTCTCATTCCTCTCTTTAGGTAGTCCATTATTGTCGAGACGAGTACGACATCCTCCAAGTCTGTTGTTCCCATGAGTTTTAGGTAACTGCTAAAAATAATGCTAGAGCTACCAGGTCTCTCGGCTTTAGCTCAGACTTTTGTACGCGCATATTGATGAGAGGTACGAGCTGTTCAGCAAACCTATAGTGAAAACGTAATAACCACCTCAAGAGTTTGATCCCAGAAGGACCTGATGCGGCTTGATGGCTTTACTCACCGAGTTAGTTACTACTTTAGAGCTCTGCCAGTAGGTCTTTCTACTAAGATCTTGCCTCCGTCTACTACGAGCTCCCCCCTCAGAAATACCTTGTCTATACGCCCCCTAAGCTTCCATCCCACGTAAGGGGTGAGCTTGTTTTTATACGCTAGGGATTCTTTCTCAACTACGTATTCGGCCTTCGGGTCTACAGCGACTATGTCGGCATCCGCTCCGGGCAGCAGAGAGCCCTTCGTGGGGTAAAGACCGAAGATTTTAGCTGGATTCTCCGAACACAGCTCGACAACCTTACCTAAGGGTATAAGCCCGTCTAGAGCTGATGTCAGCATGAGGGGGAGTAGGTGCTGCACTGATGCTACCCCAGCTGCCGCTTCCCAAAAGTCACCTCTCTTTTCGTGTTCGGCGTGTGGCGCGTGGTCCGATGCTACGACATCGATCAACCCTCTAGTTAGAGCCACCCAAAGTCTCATTCTATTCCTGTAATCTCTTATAGGTGGATTTACCTTAACCAGAGCGCCGAGACTCTCGTGCTTGTCGTAGTCGAAGAACAAGTGTGTTGGTGTCACTTCAACGTAAATGCTCGACGAAGTTCTCTTGCGCTTGCCTATAACTCCTAGGACTGAGGCGGTACTGAGATGGGCTATGTAGGCTCTTCCATTGGCTGCTTCAGCTATAGACACTATGTATCCTATACTTAACTCCTCGCAGAGTGGGGGTCTGGCTTCACTATATCCCCGAAGACCCCCTTTTCCCTCCTTCCTTGCCCTGGACGTAAAAAACTCGACGCAACTTCTGTCTTCAGCATGAAAGACTACCGTGTAACCTAGCTTCTTGGAGAGCTCTAGTGCTCTGTGAATAGTCACGAAGCTAGGTGGGGGAAGGTTTCCAGTAGTTTGAGCCATAAAGGCTTTGAACGCTATGGCACCACTCTCTACTAACTCTACTATCCTTGAGTCCAGGAGACTCGGCTCATCAGCATAGTCGTAAAGCACTGCGTAAAGACCGAAATCCACGTAAGACCTGCCAGACAAGATAGATTTCTTTTCTAGGAGTTTGGAGGGGCTATCCACTGGTGGAATCGTGTTGGGCATTTCAAGTACCGTAGTTACGCCTCCTAGAAGAGCTGCTTTAGAGGTGTGGATAAAATCGTCTTTGTACTCCAACCCGGGTTCCCTCCCGTGTACGTGAGGATCAACGGCTCCAGGCATTACGAGCTTGCCACGTAGATCCACAGTCTTAGTGTAACCCGAGTCGATGGATTTCCCGACCTTCTTTATTTTACCGTCCTCTACTAAGATGTCCGCCTCGATAAGCGCGTCCCTAAGTACTAAGGCGCCACCCCTGAGCAAAACCCCCATGTCGCATCCTCCGAGACTTACTGTTCGGGCTAAATATTATCTTCAGTTTTTATCTTGAGGGTGTAACTACCCGTGGGGGAATGAGGTGTTCGAATTTATAGGAAAGAGTCTACCGCGCCACGACGGCTTCGCCAAAGCGTCCGGGCTTATCGAGTTTACTTTCGACGTAGAGGTCCCGGGGATGCTATACGGGAGAATATTCAAGAGTCCTTACGCTTTCGCCAAGGTTAGAAGGATCGACAGCTCTCTAGCTGAAGCCATGGGGGCCGTAGTTCTAACACCGGAGGACGTTCCTAACGTGCTATTTAATCCCAGGCTTGTTAGCATAGAGGAAGATACATTTAAAGACTGGAGAATCCTGACGAGATCTCCCCGCTACGTTGGTGAACCAATAGCTGCTGTAGCAGCGGCTTCAGAAGACTTAGCTCAGAAAGCCCTTGAGGCTTTGAGAGTGGAGTTTGAAGAAATCTACGAACCCATACTAGACCCGTTTAAGGCTATGTCCCCAGGTGCTAGGCTTATTCACGATAGGATACAGAGAGGAAGGCAGTGGATAGAAGTCAGAAATAACGTTGCTGCCGAGCTTAAGTATTCTGAGGGTGATTTGGAGACGGAGGAGAAGAGATCCAGCGTCATTGTAGAAAGGAAGTTTCGTGCTTCTAGAAGATATCATGCGCAACTGGAGCCCAGGGGGGCTGTCTGCAAGCTAGAAGCAGATGGGTCTCTAACTGTGTGGACTACGACACAAACAATTCATAACACAAAGATATTGATCTCGCAGGTTTATGGGATACCCATGAATAAGATCGAGGTAAAGAAGGTGCCGCTAGGTGGAGGTTTCGGGTCTAGCATCCACACGAACTTAGTGACTCTGATAGCCGTAGGTTTGTGCCTTAAATCCAGGAGGCCAGTAAAGCTAGTACTGACCCGAGAGGAAGACATGGTCCATGACCACACAAGCTACGAGTTCTATATGAGGGTTAGGGCCGGTGCCACTCGTGATGGTGTAATCACATTCGGAGAGCTGGAGAATATTGTTGATATAGGTGCTCATCAAATACAAGCCTATCCGCTCCTCGGTGCGTGCTTGGGCTGGTTCGTCTCACTGTACAAGTGGAAAGCATTAAGGTATCATGGTAAGGCGGTTTATACGAATAAGGTACCTTCTTGCGCTATACGTGGTTACGGTGCTCCAGAAGTCACTTGGGCTGTTGAGACGGTGATAGACGAAATGGCTGAAGAGCTAAAAATTGATCCCCTCGATTTCAGGTTGGCAAACTATAGAGGAAAGGGCGAGATCTTCTGGGGTCAAGGTCCTACAGTAAGGTCTCTCATTAGAAGCGACGGCGTCCCCGAGCTGATGAGCAAATGCTCAGAACTCATAGGCTGGAAAAATAGAGGAAACCCGAAGGAAAAAACTGGGAGGTACAGAAGGGGCATCGGCGTTGGAAGGGGTTTTCATACTTCGGGAGCCGGAGGCCCTCTCTCGGGCGCCGTTATAGATTATGCTGGTGCGATAGTTAAGGTAAACGAAGATGGAACGGTCGACTATATAACCGCTCTTCAAGACCATGGTGGTGGTACTCTAGACGCTCACGCCAAGATCATCGCCGAGGAACTGAAGATCCCGCCGAGTAGGATAAGAATAGTGTGGTCCGGTAGCTCGACAACAATCTACGATGTGTGCACGCACGCCTCGAGAGGAGTTTTTGTTGGTGGTGAGGCCGCTAGAAGAGCAGCTTCGGAGGTAAAAAAGAAGATTCTGGAATATGCTGCCAGGATACTAGACGCTGTCAGTCCGGAGGCCTTGAGGATACAGTACGATAAAGAAATAAACGACGCCGTAATATTTGTCGAAGGGGCTCCAGAGAAGAGAATTTCCCTAAGTGAGGTAGCTAAAGTCGCTTGGCAAAGGAATTGGGGCTCTATATCGGCTTCAGTGAGTTATAGAGCAACTGTCGCCCCACCCAGCTTTACGGTGTACTTCGTTGAGGTGGAAGTAGACACTGAAACCGGAATCGTTAAACCCATTAGAGTTGTGGCCGGGGCCGACATCGGTACGGTTATTAGTCCTGAGTTAGCAGCTGGTCAGATTCACGGAGGCTTTGCTATAGGGTGGAGCTGGGCCGTAGGAGACGAAGTAGTCTACCTAGAGGATGGAGTACCGGCACACAGGCTGAGTCTATCCGACTACAAGTTGCCCACAATTATGGACCTTCCGGACGACGAGAGCTTTAAAGTCGTCTTTGCGTCTACCTATGAGCCCTACGGACCTTTCGGCGCTAAAGGTCTCGGGGAGGCAGCATCGAACCCTGTAGTCGCCGCTGTAGCTAACGCCATCTATAACGCTATAGGCGTTAGGTTCTACGAGATTCCTATAACTCCCGAAAAAGTGCTTAAGGCCCTCAAGGGAGGTGACTAGATGCTCGCTATAAACTCCGTGAACACTTACAGGATTCCACAAAAGTTTGAATACTACAAGCCAAGAGACCTTCGTGAAGCCCTCGAGCTTCTTAACAGTATCGAGGGCGCTAAAATAGTAGCCGGTGGTACGGACCTTGTAGTAGACTTGAAGTATAGAAGAGTGGCACCGAAGGCGTTGATTGATGTATCAGAGCTTGGCGAGCTGAGGTTTATTAGAGTAGGCGGCAACTACATCGAAATCGGTAGTGCGGTAACTATGCAGGAGTTAGCGGAGAGCGAGCTCGTTAGAAGATCGCTGCCTCTATTAGCTGAAGCGGTGGAGATGATCGGGTCCTGGCAGATTAGAAACCTCGCCACCATAGGCGGAAACATATGTAACGCGTCCCCCGCTGCTGACTCGATACCCCCTCTACTTACATACGATGCTGAACTCGAGCTAGTGTCTCTTAACGGTCTCAGAACGATCTCGATAGAGAAGTTCTTTACTGGACCAAAAAGGACCGTCCTCGAGCGGGGAGAAATACTCCGCTCGATAAAAGTACCCTTAAGTCGGCAAAAGTTTGGCTGGAGTTATATCAAGGTTGGAAGAACATCCTTCGATTTAGCTAAAGTTAGTGTTGCCGTCCTCCTCAGAACAGAAGATGGCATCGTGTCCGAAGTAAGGATAGCTCTTGGTTCCGTAGCCCCCACACCAGTAAGAGCGAGGACTACGGAGAAGTCTATTACCGGCATGAGTTTGGAGAAAGCTGCCGTCCGAGCCTCCGAGCTCGTGGTAAGCGAGATAGCTCCAATAGACGACGCTAGGTCAACTGCCTGGTATAGGTACCATGTGGCAAAAACCCTTGTCAGAGACGCTATGTGGAAAGCCTATGAGAGATTCCTCCAAGCAGGTGGCGAGAATGAAGATCAAGTTTAGACTAAATGGTATAGTCACCGAAGTAGAAGTAGAGCCTCACGAGACTCTTTTAAATGTCTTAAGGGATAAACTGAAGGTGAGGAGCGTAAAGTACGGCTGCGGCGTTGGTGAATGCGGTTCATGTACCGTACTTCTGAACAGCAGACCGGTAACTTCCTGCCTAGTTTTAGCCGTCAAGGCAGACGGTCACGAGGTCGTCACACCGGATTACATAGCTCAAACGTATGTAGGCAAGATAATCATAAACGCCATGCTTGAGGAAGGAGCAATCCAGTGCGGCTATTGCACTCCCGGCTTTCTTACTACAATATACGCCGCTATCACCAAGGGGTTGAGAAACATAGAGGATGTAAGGAAAGCTTTAATAGGGAATATATGCAGGTGTACAGGATACGTGAACATCTTGAGAGCCGTTAGAAAGATATTAAACGAAATCAAGTAGCCTGCCCCTGAGAGATTCGTCCTAGTCTCGCTGGAAGGTTCGACTTTGATATGTGCTTGAGGCATTCGAGACACCGAATCTTGGCCTACTGCTGGGGAAGCCTGTGCCTCGTCCACATAGCTCTCGTCATCCATCGAGTAACCTCAGTGCAACCGCTAGCAACATAAAATAGCGACGAAACCCGATACAATTGCTTTGGGCTTTTACGTTTAAGCCTTTATTGGGGCTTGCCACTGAGTACTCTCGGGTGTGTAGCGAGTGCATAGAGTAGAAGTAAACCTCGAGCTCAACTCCGGGGACCTAGTGACCGCCGTTTGGAGGGCTTTAATCCCTGAGAGCAAGGTTACTCTTAGGAACGTTAAGGTTAGTCTAAAACTGCTCGGGAGTTGTCTCACTATTGTCATCGACGCTGAAGATGAATCCGCACTTAGGGCAACACTTAATTCCCTGATTAGGTTGGCCTATCTATCGCTAGAAGTCATTAAAGTAGGTGAGAGGTCTGTCGAGCCCCCACGACTCGGTAGTAGTTAGAGTTCTAAACCTACGTAAGTCGTTTGGGAAAAAGGAGGTTTTGCGCGGAATAAACTTCGAGGTGACCGAAGGAGAGGTCTTCGGGATCGTTGGTCCAAACGGCGCCGGTAAGACCACCCTCCTCAGAATCGTGGCGGGGCTACTAAAACCCACCGCCGGAGAAGTTGAGGTCCTTGGGTTTAGAGTACCGAAGGATGCGGACAAAATCAGAAAGTTCGTAAGTTACCTCCCGGAGGAGGCAAACCTTTACGGAAGGCTTACCGGATTTGAAAACATGAAGCTCTTCGCGATGACGTACTTTGGCTCGAAAAACATCGATGAAACCGTTAAATTGGGTGCGTCCATTGCCGGCATTTCCGAACAAGACTTGAAGAGGAGAGCCGAGACCTACAGCAAGGGGATGGCTAGAAGAATTGCTGTAGCATCGACCTTAATGGTTAAACCGCGCCTAGCTATACTTGACGAACCAACGGTAGGTTTAGATGTCGTTTCGGCGAGATACGTTAGAGAGGTAATAAAGCGGTTTGCCAAAGAGTTCGGCACCACCATAATTTTCTCTTCTCATAACATGTTTGAAGTGAGTAAGCTATGTGATAGAGTGGCTCTGATTCACTCTGGAAGAATCGTTGCCGTTGGTAGTATAGAGCAGATATTAGCCAACGCGGGAGCAAGAGACCTTGAAGAAGCTTATGTTAAATTGGCCGGTGGCGAAAATGCGTGACCTCAGCATAGTCCTCTGGAAAGAAGTTAAGGAGATGCTTAGGGATAAAAAGACCTTGCTAATGGTCATTCTAACGCCTATCGTGACCCTCCCGTTTATGGGTGTTGTACTCGTTTATCTACCAGCAGTTCAGGAGGTAGTCATAGCCGTAATAGACGAAGACCTATCTGAGGGATCTATAGGTAATTTCAGCATAAGCTCGCAATCCATAGCACTCTTCTTGCGAGATTATCTAACGCACTTTGGTTTTCTTACTACAAGTGAAGAAACCGAGGAAGCCCAAGTGATCCTCAAGATTCCGGTGGGATTTGTGGTAAACTTGACTAGCTACGAGCATCAGGCATCTGTAACTTTAGTTAAAAGACTTGGTTCACCCAGGGTCGATCAAGCTGTTGCCTACATAGAGCTTTTGCTTAACCACGTTTCAAGAGTAGTTTCAGAGGCTAAGGTTCATAACCTCGGGAGGCTAGCTAATTTAGTTGTAAGAGCGGAAGCCGTTCTTAACCCTATAGCTCTAAGGACTGTTGTGCTGACGCCCGCCGGGAGGCCTGCCGAAGTCGGAGAGGAGCTCCGCCTCTATTTGAGTAGAATGTTGGCGGTCAGTTTAGCATTCGTAACCACACCAGCGGCGTCCTATATAGCTGACTCGCTAGTCGGAGAAAAAGAGAGAAAAACGCTCGAGAAGCTTCTCTCGACACCTATCAGCAGGACATCCTTCATCCTAGGAAAGTCTCTCGCCGCTAGTTTAGTCGGCTTAGTCGGAGGTGCTAGTAGTGTGGTAGGTGCCGTACTACTTTACCTAGCACCAGCTATAGTCCACTCAACCAATATAGCTAAGTATGTCTCTCCGGAAGTTCTAGTGGTGCTTTTCTGTTCCTCCTATACCTCGATACTGGTATCTCTCTCTATATCCCTTCCCATAGTCCTCAGGTCTCCATCCATAAGGGCTGCAAGCATCTCATCTGCGTCGGTAGTAGGAATAGCTTCAGTAACATACCTAGCCTCCTTATTCGTCAACCTAGACGAATTTAGAGTGCCGATGTCTATAATACTAGCTATACCCTACGCCTCGCTAGCGTCTGCGGTCATTAGGACGTCGCTTGGGGAGCTTTTAAGAGCGATTGCGTACCTAACTTACTCATTAGCGTTCTCGATAGTGCTAATTCTAGCGAGCACCAAGCTATTAGACCCGGAGAAAATGGTAATCTCAAGGGTTTAGTCAATGCAAGTCTCTCGATCGCCTACAATCTCGCTTGGGACTTTCTCTAAGCTTGTGGGCCTTTCTTCTGTAACACCGAACTACTCTAGGGCGTTATTCGCGACTCTGCGAACGGCTTCTCACGAGCCATCTAGCCTCGTGTAGTCGCCTCGGGTTTCTCGTCGGCCCCCGTCGGTTGGCGCTGGCGGAGGCCTCGCAGTCACCGCGCGGGGGCGTCTCAGCGGGGAGTCGAAGCCCCGAGAGGCCCGGGGTCCGGGGCTCCGAAACCTCGGGTGGCGCGGCGCGACCCCAGTGCGGTGGGAGGGCGGACGGCGGCGACCGGCGTAAGCCCGCGCGAGAACCGAACC
>JAWBJE010000021.1:0-16796 GCA_038832865.1 Sulfolobales archaeon | reverse complement strand
CCTCTTATATTCCATATGCCAGCCATAACGAAGGTGACAGCGAATATTATTACTAGGGTGCCCGGAAGCGCTAGTCCGAGCCCTATATACGCAAACAAACCCATAATGAGCCCTATAAAGCCCGACCCAGCAACCACGAAGCCGGTCGCCTTAGCATCGGCCTTGCCGAAGAGTTGCCAGGCGAACATGAAGAGCACCAAACCATAAAATATCATAGCGGTTCCAACTGGTTCTAGGACTAGAGACCGCATGGATACTCCACACTTCAACGTGCTTACAGAGTTTTAAAAGTTTAAGCCTTTACATCTTAGTAGAGTCTTGTCTACTGGAGGTGTTCAGTTCTCACACGAGTTTATCAGTTGATGTCGACGCCTTATCTTCCTTCCCCCATTCCGCTTGAGTTTTCGTCACGCTTGAAGGCGTTCGGGAACACCCCGGATTTCTGCGTCCTGAGAAACCCGGGGGAACCCGTCGAGCTCTTGACCTCTCATTAAGATCGCTTCCACACATACCACTACGTATGGAGACGCTCGAGAGATTCCATGTGCGCCAACCAATGTGAACAGACACGGGGCCCAAGACGGTCGCACGAGGCACTTTAGCAACTCTTGACGATAAATAAACCCTTGAAAGACATCGCAGGAACAACCTTATTGATGCTAGCTTACTGAAAGTTATACAGCCTGCCGAAGAGTGGGTTATGAGAGCAATTACTTAATTGAACGCAACCACTAAGAGGGCTCCAGTAGACTACTCAAGGTGAAAGCGCCGGGGGCGGGATTCGAACCCGCGTGGGCGCGAAGCCCACCGGCTCTCCAGGCCGGCCCCTTGGGCCGCTCGGGCACCCCGGCGCCAAAAACTTGATTTCAACTACTCTTAAATATTCTAAAAAGTACGAGACTTGTAGCTACTTAAGGACCTCTATCTCTATGTACACGTCATCCGGCACTCTTATCCTCATTATCTGCCTCATAAACCTCTCATCTGCTTCTACGTCTATCAATCTCTTATGTATCCTCATCTCCCACTTCTCATAAACCTTCGTTCCCTCACCGTGGGGTGGCACTAGGACAGGTACTACGAGCCTCTTCGTCGGCAGAGGTACCGGGCCGGATATCCTCACTCCTAGCTTCTTTGCGTGGTCCACTATCTGCTCTGCCACCTGGTTTAAGTGTGCCACGTTAACACTCCAAAGCCTTATTCTTACTTTAGTCATTAGATACGACCCTGCGTTTGGTTGCCAGCATTGCTACGATTTTAGCTCTACCTTCGCCGGAGTCACGTCTATGATAGTACCAATACCTACAGTCTTACCCATATCTCTCATTGCGAACCTACCTAACTGCGGGAAGTCGCTGTATTTCTCCACCACCATAGGCTTGATCGGCTTGAACCTTACTAAAGCAGACTCGCCCGCCTTAATGAACTGCGGGTTCTTCTCGACTATCTGACCTGTTTTGGGATCGAGCTTACCTATTATCTCCACGATTCTAGCGGCTACGGAGGCTGTGTGCGCGTGGATCACCGGCGTATAGCCTACGTGTATCGCCGAGGGGTGCCACATTACGAACACTCTAGCTGTGAACTCCTCTGCTACAGTTGGCGGCTTATCTGGGTGACCAACTACGTCGCCCCTCCTAACCTGCTCCTTGGACACACCTCTTACGTTAAACCCTATGTTGTCTCCGGGTATGGCTTCCTCTAGTCTCTCGTGGTGCATCTCGATCGACCTCACATCACCCGTGACGCCGGGAGGCATGAAGACTATCCTATCACCTACCCTCAGTCTACCTGTCTCTACCCTACCGACGGGTACCGTGCCAACGCCCGAGATGCTGTAAACCTCTTGTACCGGAAGCCTGAGTGGCTTGTCTATTGGCTTAGGCGGCTCTTTAGACGTGTCCAAGGCCTGCACTAGTGTTGGACCCTTATACCAAGGCATGTTGCTAGACGGGGTCACTATGTTATCTCCGAGCCAGCCGGAGACTGGGACGAAAGGTATCTCGTCGACCTTAAAGCCGAGGGTTCTTAGGAACTTCCTCATAACTTCCACTACTTGCTTGTACCTAGCCTCACTCCACGGAGGGTCGGTTATGTCCATCTTCGTTACTGCGACTATTAGGTTCTCGATGCCCATAGTTCTGGCAAGAATGGCGTGCTCGCGTGTCTGTCCCTCAGGGCTCATTCCGGCTTCGAACTCGCCTGTTTTAGCTGATACAACTAGTAGGGCTGCGTCAGCCTGGCTTGTTCCAGTAATCATGTTCTTAACGAAATCCCTATGCCCTGGGGCGTCAATGATCGTCCAGTAGTACTTAGGCGTCTCGAACTTCATAAACGAGAGTGCTATGGTGAGCCCTCTTTCTCTCTCTTCCTTCAGCCTGTCTAAGAACCATGCGTACTTCTCGGATTCCTTGCCAGCTTTTTTAGCTGCTTCTTCCACCTCCTTCGCGGTCTTGGGGTCGATAGCTCCCAGAGATAAGAGCATATGCCCTACTAGAGTGCTTTTTCCGTGGTCCACGTGCCCTATTACTACTAAGTTCATGTGCGGTTTCGCGGGCCTTCTACTCATGTATCGCTCACCCTATAGCTTTATCCTCCAATCTATCACCTCAAAGTATATAAAGCTTACTTTACGGCATGACAGACGGACAGGCGTCAGTTCTCTACACGCTAAAGCTAGCGCGGGCTAGAGCTATTTTCTAAGCCTCAATAGGCTTTCTTCAAGAGGTTGTACGGCCAGCCCTTTCTCGGTTATGATTGCCGTCACTAATTCCGGCGGAGTTATGTCGAATGCCGGATTAAGGACTTCTACGTTTGGAAGCGTTATATAGAACCTCGATAGCACGGTCCTGACCTCGTCTGGGCTCCTTTCTTCTATAACGATATCTTCGATACTGCTTTCGTAGTCGATCGTCGAGGTGGGTGCCGCAACGTAGAATGGTACTCTATGCCTACTAGCTAGTACGGCAATGGTGTACGTGCCGATCTTGTTAACGACGTAACCTGGTAGGACCACCCTATCCGCCCCTACGATAACCTTCGATACAAGCCCTCGACTCATTACGTAACCTACCATGCTGTCGGTTATTAGTTTAACTGGGATCCCGTCCTTCATCAGCTCCCACACTGTTAGCCTAGCTCCCTGAAGCATCGGTCTGGTCTCTGTTGCTATGACTTTAATCCTTTTTCCGGACTCCCATGCTGCTCTAATCACACCTAGAGCAGTACCGTAGGCGACGGTAGCTAGAGCACCAGCGTTACAGTGAGTTAATACAGTATCACCGTCATCTAGGAGTTTAGACCCTATTTCGGCAATCCTCTTGTTCACATGGATATCTTCTTCATATATACTGAGGGCTTCCCTAACTACGGCTTCTCTCAGTTCTTTGGTACTTACGTACTCACCCTTGATGACTGCTTCGATCCTCCTCAAAGCCCAATAAAGGTTAACGGCAGTCGGCCTAGTCCTCTTCATTCTTTCGACCACGGCCAGCAGTTCGCTCTTTAGCTCCTCGGGACTCTCGGCCCCAGACCTAACGGCAGCCAAGGCTACAGCGAGCGCTGCGGCAACCCCTATGGCTGGCGCACCTCTTATTTCCATTCTCTCTATCGCTTGGGCTACCCTCTCAGGGTCTCCGGATTCAACTACCTCCTCTTCCCATGGGACCTTGAGAGTGTTGATCCACCGTACTCTGTCCCCAAGCCACTCGATGGACCTCAGCATCTCGAGTACCGACGATCTATCAGTTAGTCACAAATATTTCTCGACATCGGTTTCTACGGTTATACGGTAGGTAGTGTGTATTGGTGAAGCGTTCACCAAGCAACTTTTATGCTACGGAGCTCGGTTCTATTGGTGTGCGGTATGGAGATCAAAAAAGCAGGTGGAGTTTTCTACGTTAAACTAGAGGATGGTAGTAAGGCGTATGTCGCTACTGAAACCGAAGGTGGTGTACTTAAGGTATTAGAAACCTATGTCCCAGAGAAACACCGAGGTAAAGGTTACGCTAGAGCCCTATTGGAGAAAGTAGTAGAGTACGCTAAAAGCAATAACCTGAAAGTCCAGCCGATTTGTAGCTATGCTATAAGCTATTTTATGAAGAACAAGGAGGCTAGAGACGTTTTGGTTGACGAGTTGAAGAGCATTACCGAAGATGAGTGGCAGAAACTCTACGAGGAAAGGCTTGATGAGGAGGAGGCGAAAAGAACTCACCTGACGTAGCGCCGCGATCTCACAGAGCCATAGTTTAACCAGAAAGTTAGGGAATTAGGCGGGGTTGCTATAATCCAAGCTTAAGAGCGTATCTCCCAGGTTTTTCTATCCCTAACATCTTAGCTAGCTTGGACTTCTCTGGGTCAACAATGATTACTACTCCAGACCAAGTGTCAGTAAAGGTCGTAGAACCGCAAGACGGACAAGTAGGTGCCTCGTGGGGGACGAGGAGGCGGCACCTTGTGCAAGCCTTAAAGGGCTTTCTGTACCCTCTACTCACTGCTAGCACCCGAGGCGATCTTTCCCAGACCTGGCTGCCTCATAGTCATAGCTATTCTTAATAGCGAGGGTCTAGCTATTGAAACGGCGGTGATCCTACCTCGCACTATGTCGCCTTTACTGATCCTTACCTTGGTTTCTTCACCCTCTAAGACTCCTAGTTCGTCGTAGTACACCATTCTATCGTCAGCGATTTGGGATACGTGAACTAGAGCATCCATAGGACCAATGTTAACGAATATGCCGATCCGCTTTACGTCAACAACAACCCCACAAACTACCTCGTTGACCATCGGGTAAAACGTTAGCAACTCTAACACAGCTCTATGGTAAGTGGCTCCGTCACCAGGTATTATGGTCCCCTCGGGCTCTACTTCTATATCAGTTATAGCTAAAATGAGCCCAAGGTCTGGGTGGAGGCTACCCACGTACTTCTCTGTTAGCACCTCACTCGCTACCTTCACTAAGTCCTCGCCGAACTTGCTCGGGGGTATCCTCACTACATCTTCCACCTTTACTAACCTAAACATCCTTAGTCACTCAGCTCTCTATCGTAAGTTTAAGGTTAAAAATATAAGTAAGGTAGAGCAAGATATGGTTGACAAAGGGCCCTAAGCAACAGGATAGTAACTGCTCACTAAAGACGATTGCGAGTTGCTGTTAGGGCACTTTTTTATATGCTTTCAGGAATCAGCTTATTGGTGATGTTGCTTGGGTGAGCTTAAGAAAATCGAGGTCGTAGATATACCCCGCGTAGAGGGAGTAAACGTCATACTCGGTCAATCCCACTTCATAAAGACTGTTGAAGACATCTACGAAGCATTAGTAACATCCGTTCCTAACATTAAGTTCGGTATAGCGTTCTGCGAGTCGAGTGGTAAGCGCCTAATCAGGTATGATGGAAACGATGAAGAAATGATCTCTCTAGCTATCGAGGCTGCTAAAAGAGTTGGTGCTGGTCATTTCTTTGCGATATATCTAAGAAACGCTTGGCCGATCAACGTAATTAACTCTCTTAAGCGCGTAAGTGAGGTGGTAACCCTATATGCTGCGTCAGCCAACCCGATGCAGGTAATAGTCGCAGAGACCGACCAAGGTAGAAGCGTCCTTGGAGTAGTGGATGGAGGAACCCCGCTTGGTGTAGAGAATGAGTCGGATAAAAGAGAAAGACACGAGTTCTTGAGGAAGATAGGCTACAAACGCTAAACCAGTAGCACTCGCAACAGATGTCGGCACTAAGCTCATATGTTTCAGTCGAATACACCACCCGACGTACTCCCGATATTACCGACCCTGGGAGGTACTGACGTTGCCTGAATGGGTTTTATTTCCTCAATACATAAATAGTAACATAAATAATGATAGTTGTGGTAATGGTTGAACTTGAGCACCGCAGAAATCAAAGTACGGTGCTACACCGGAGAGTGGGTACACGTCGACGGTGTGAGAGTCTTACTATATAGGCTAAAGTATGAAGATAAGGTGACTCCTACAGCGGCTTTAGACCTAAGTGAGCTGAGTACTGTACTTAGTAGCTTAGTCGATGGGGGAAAGTTTCCCGAAGCTCTAAGAAGAGTTCTTAACGTGTTGAAGCTGAAGTCTAATTGCGATCTAGTTCTCATAGATTTTCATGCCGATAACGCGCAGTTCTCCTATCTGGTTAGCAGTAAGAGAGTTAAGTGCGTTCCTCTCGCTCCTCTACCGGATTCGGTGAAGTCCATAGAGGTGCTCTCGAAGAGCTCAGATACGGCGTCGATAGAGGCAGACCCCCTTCAGCGTAGCATGCTAATCGGCTCAAAGAGGCAGCTAGAGCCAGGATATTACGTTGCGTGCTTAGTCGGAGAAGTGGTGAGCTCAGGTGCGGTAGCTCTAGGAGTCGAGCTTCTTAACTACGGCTTGAGGACCGTCATGACCGATGAGCTTAAGGAAACACTAGTTAGGGAAGAAAATACGCAGGCGACCAAACGAAGGAAGAGAAAAAAGAGGAGGAAGAAGGTTAGAGAATGAGTGCTAGTAGGGCCTTTTGCGTATGAAGTCTATTTTCTGCTTGATCCCAAACGACGGAGTTGGGTCCATCTATTACTTCATCAGTTACTTCGTAACCTCTTTTCGCCGGTAAGCAGTGCATAAAGATGGCGTCAGGCTTGGCCATACCCATCACCTCTTTAGTCACTCTGTAACCAGAGAGATCCTTCAACCTCTTTTCTGCTTCAGCCTCCTGGCCCATGCTAACCCAGACATCCGTATAGATAACGTCAGCTCCGCGAACTGCCTGTTCTATATCTCTGACCACCTCTATTGACGCTCCAGTATGTCTTGCCCTCTCTTCAGCGATCTCCATGATCTTCGGGTGCGGGTCGTACCCCTTTGGTGTTGCTATGCTGATCCTAGCCCCTAAGGACGCGGCCATTAGGATGAGTGAGTGTGCCACGTTGTCGGCTCCATCGCCTAGAAAAGCTACTTTAACTCCGGCAACCCTGCCTTTCTTTTCCCAAATCGTGAAGAAATCTGCTAGTGCTTGCACCGGGTGCTCTAAGTCGCTTAGTGCGTTGATTACCGGGACGCTAGCGTACTCAGCAAGCTCCAAGAGGTCCTTGTGGCTATAGACTCTTGCTGCTATGCCGTCTACGTATCTACTTAAGGTTCTCGCAGTATCAGCTATTGTTTCACCTCTCCCTAACTGTAGCTCAGTCCAGTTAGCAGTAACTGTGAACCCACCTAATTGCTTCATGGCTACCTCGAAGCTTACCCTCGTCCTAGTGCTCGGCTTCTGAAATATTAGCATTAGAGTCTTACCGTGAAGTACTGGAATCACTCTCTCACCTCCATAAGCCCTAAGCTTAAGGTCCCTGGATAGCTCTAGGACTTTCCATAATTCCGTCGGACTGAAGTCAGATACCGAAATGTAGTCCCTACCCTTGAGTCCGCGCATATTCACCCCAAAACTAGGGGTGCTTATGCTATTAAGCTTATGAGAAAAGGCAACGTGGACAGGGATAAGAGATTAAAAACCGTGATTACAGTTCGAGCTCATATATCTTCCGCAACCGAAATTGGGCAATGCTCTTATACAATGCGAATCTACGCGTAGCCTACTCACACAGCTTCTTGGTACGATATGGCTCTCAATAGCCTGAAATGATGCGATAATAGATGGTCTACGCGGATCATATCGTGGGCTCATGGCCACTTTGTTAGTAGATAGAAAGGTGCTGGGCGAGCTTCGGGACTACGAAGAAATGTTCGTATGTATCAGCAAAGTAGTTCAACTAGGTCTTGAGAGAATGTTTCCCGGCTTGTACAGTCTACTCAAGTTAAAAGCGGTAACTGGGTACGGGCGTTTGCCCGACGAAGTTATGCTAGACAACCCAGCTATCTTCATGAAGCTACTCGAGGAGATATTCGACAGTAGGGACCTCTTAGAAGCCATATTGGAGGCCATTTTTGCGAATGTAACGAAAAAGAGTAGAGACCTCGCTAAAGCCCTCATAAACGAAGGTGGGGCGGAACTCTATATAAGTTTAGCCAAACTACGCGACTCAAATCTCCCAAAAAGTTGCAAGAAGCTCCTTAAGTAGGAGAGCGAAGACGCGGGACGCCACGTATACTGCTCAAAACTGTAGTTACAAACTCATCCCACAGATGCGTGAGCCGCTTCTTACTATATAAAGAGAATCTTTATACGTGCGGAGCGCTATCTTGAGGGCTCGCTCTTTAATTAAGTAAGCCAACAGTTCTGGATTACCATTACTAAATAAAACTTATTTACCTTAAACACCAAGATCTAGCGGTAGCCGGGTCGTCTAGCGGCCAAGGATGCGGGGCTTTGGACCTCGGCCGCCGCCCTCCGCGAGACACTCTGTCTTTTAAGTTTTCCCCAAGTTTTTTCTAGGGTCTTTTACACTTTCTCTCCTAAAAGAAAAGCCGATTACTTAGTGCTCTAAGGAGCTCCTACCAGACTTCCTCCGGTTTTAAGCTAAAGTTTGGTTGAAAGCACGACGCCTGACTAAAGCAAGTTCGGTTCTTTGCTCAGTCTCGAGTACTCCGTTGCTTGCTTGGTGTACGTTCGTTAATACGCTCCCACACCTCTAGTTACACACGGGATCGCTAGCGCCCTAAAACCATTACCGAGGGAATTCAGGGGAGAGTTCATAATACTGCCTTTCCCTCTGCGCTAGGATAGAGTTCCCTACGATGAAACTTATGGTGCTATTCTCTCTAAAATATCGTGGAGAGTGTTCCTTTTACAGTACGGACACCAATGGTATAACTGCTTAAAGTCGCCCAAATGGTAGCTCACCTTTAACACCCTATTCGCCCCGCAAGACCTACACCTGAGTATCCAGCCACCCAATACCCTCAGCCACGCGTAGTTCGAGTCATAAAGATAAAAGCAGCTAAAGTCAAAGAATCGGAGACCCGCGTCTACATCTCCACAGTAAAGTGAGCTAACTAGAGCTGCTTAAGCCGTCTTGTAGCTTCTGTATGTAGATTGTGCTAATTAAGTCCTCGAAGACGCGCGTACTTACAGAACTGATCTGCTGCGAAGTCTATGATGGTGCGTTAGTCATACTAAGACGGTCTGGACCACTTGGAGCCGATGCGATATCGAGGAATCGAGGTTTAAAGCTATTGCGTGAGCATACTGTAGCCGTAGACTTCTTGGGAACTTATGACCGCTCTCAAATACCGCTGGTTGATATGCATGAATGGAAGCGCTTGTAAGTGCTGTGCGCAGGAGTAGCTCGATGAGGGGTCGAGAGCCCATCGAGACTGTCCCGAGACGCTCGAGGTGTAAGGTGCGGCTATCGCCCCGAACGCCCCCAAGGGTGATGCAGAGGAAACAGAATGAAGAAGCGACGTCAGCCGCCATGAGCTTATCTAGGAGCTAAATCCCGAGCATTTAACGCCTCCTACCGAGAGGCTTTTTGGTTGCCTAGTCTTAGGTGTACGTTGGAGTAACTATCTTGAGTTACTTAAAATCTTCGTAAATCTTGCAGTCTTGATGGTGTGAGCTTGGGTGTAAATATCCGCGATATCGTGCCGGGCGAATGCGTTCGCATCATCAACGACCTTAGGGAACTCAAGGGTAAAGTGGTCGCCATAGACGCCTACAACGCTCTCTACCAGTTTCTAGCCGCTATTAGACAACCTGACGGCACTCCGCTTATGGATAGTAAGGGTCGCGTGACAAGCCACCTGAGCGGGCTCTTTTACAGGACCATAAACCTGCTGGAGTCCGGCATTAAGCCGGTATACGTTTTCGACGGTAAGCCTCCCGAACTTAAAGCTAAGGAGATATCCGATAGGATCAGCGTCAAGGAGGAGGCTAAGAGAAAGTATGAAGAAGCTATTTCTGTGGGAGACCTAGAGGCGGCTAGAAAGTATGCGCAAATGTCCGCCTATCTTACAAGTGATATGGTTAAAGCATCTAAAGAGCTTCTTACTGCTATGGGGGTCCCGTGGGTTCAAGCTCCATCCGAAGGAGAGGCTCAAGCAGCACTCATGGTGGTTTGGGGGGATGCTTGGGCTACCGCTTCGCAGGACTACGACTCCCTACTCTTCGGGTCTCTTAGACTGGTCAGGAACTTAACAATTAGCGGAAAGAGGAAGCTCCCGAAGAGGGAAGTGTATGTAGAGATAAAGCCTGAAGTAATAGAGCTCGAAGCGCTATTGAGGAGTTTGGGGATATCCAGGGACCAGCTAATAGACATAGCCATTCTCGTAGGAACAGACTACAACCCGGAGGGAGTTAAAGGTATTGGACCCAAGACTGCGTACCAACTCATCAAGAGTTTTGGTAGCCTCGAGAAGGCGGTAAAGACGATCCCCGGCGCGAAGTTTCCGGTCCCACCAGATGAAATAAGGAATTTATTCAAGAATCCCCAAGTTACTAGAGACTATACTTTGGAGTGGACAGACCCAAGAGTAGACAAAGTTAGGGAATTGCTCGTTGAAGAGTACGAGTTTTCGGAGGAGAGAGTCAATAGCGCGTTGGAGAGGCTCGTCAAGGCTGTTAAAGACTTAAAGCAGCCCGAAGTAGGACTGAGTAAGTGGTTTAGAAAAGAGAAGAAGCATCAGGGGGGCTAACAGCCGGAGAATCACCTACTTCACTAATAGCTACCCCGACGCCTCTATTGTGAGAACATGGCTGAAGACCCTTCCTTCAGCCAAAAGGTCTGATCCATTCCTGCGCATAGACCCTACTCGCCATAGGCCTTCAGCGAGCGCTACACGCTTGCTGCAAGCTTCCGCACTCTACGGTAGCTAGCTTAATTTGTTCTCTAAGCACTAGTCGGTGGGCACAGTGAAGAGAGACGACACTGTAATACAGAGGATGTCGGAGCTGCTGAGGTCCGGAGCTGTAATGTTGGACCTGGCTTGCCCCATCTGTAGTGCTCCACTTTTTAGATTGAGATCCGGGGAGGTAGTCTGTCCAACCCATGGAGCGGTAAGAATAGTTAAAACCGATTCTGAGGCTATAGAGGTGCAGTCTCAAGCGGTGCTCGATAAGCTCGAGGCAGTAGCTACGACCAGAATAAGCAACATAACTGAAGCTCTAAACAGGGTAGACTCCGAGAGCGCTGAAGAAGAGTTGCTTGATCAGCTAGAGAGGTGGTTAGAGGTGCTCGAAAGAGTGAGACGCCTAAAGCTGACGACAGCTAAAGGCGAGAAGAGCAGGTAAAGCTCTCCAGTTAGCTACGCGCCTCTGGCGAACGAGTAATAGATTCCCGCAGACCTCCTCATGCGCTTCCCCTGCTCCGTGCCACATGGGTCAATCATGCTGTGTGTCACGCCACGTAAAACCTTTTCTAGTGCGAGGGACCACGCCCCTCAAGCACTAAGCACCACAAGAACGGACACCTGATATCGTTAGTGGCTCGCCTGGCGATAGTGCGGGGGGTGGGATTCGAACCCACGCAGGCCTACGCCAGCGGGTCTCCAACTCGTGATGCTGGAAGGGTCTTGAGCCCGCCCCCTTTGGCCTGGCTCGGGCACCCCCGCCACAGTAGGTCTGGTGTTTGAGAGTATTAAGCGTTTATGAATATCCTCTAAAAGGAGTTGTTGAAACGAGTCCCCTCACAGTGGGAGAGGGGGCAAAACAAGGCTTATATTCTACATGAGCTTACTGTATTTGGGGAAATAATTGCCAGCTGCAATAGTTCTTATCAATACTGAAATCGGGAGTGAGACCGAGGTATTCAACGCTCTCAAATCGATCGAGGGGGTCAAGGAGGTTTACGAAACTTACGGTATGTACGACATAGTAGCCATAGTTGAGGCGCAGAGTCACGACATGATAAGAGATATAATAATCAACAAAATCAGGAAAATACCGCGCGTAAAATCCACTACAACTATGATCGTTGTTGAACACTCGAAGATAGGTTAGAGTTTCTCTAATAGCACCTTTTTAATCTTCTCGATTTCCTCCGAACCCAATTGGGTCTTTATATCACCTTTTCCTTCTCTGTACAAGAGTAGGTTTCTGTCTAGCATTCTTTTCGGTAAGATATCTCCTACGATGGCGTCGATGTCTGGAGGCAGTATACCTACTGCTTCAAGTAAAGCCACCAGCGCACCGAACATGTGGACATTAGCCGAAAGTGGTACCCCGAGGCTAACTGCTCTCTGAGAAGACTTTACTACTATAAGCTTGATGGGTTTCTCCCTAAGAAACTCGAGGACTTCCTCCTTCTTCAGCTTTAAGCTTTGACCGGCAGGCAAGATCAGTTTCTCGTTAACTATAGCTACTCCGTTCGCTCGTAGGTAGTCTACGTATCTCGCAGCCTCTATGAGTTCCAGTCCAAGCATTATGTCTGCTTCCCCCTTCGGTATGAGTGGTGCCCTAACTGTGCTACCGACCCTGACGTGAACAATGACACTACCGCCTCTCTGACTCATGCCATGGGTTTCAGCTACTAGGGAAGGCGTGCCGAGCCTTAGGAAGGTTTCTGCGATCAGCCTGGAGAGAAACAGCTGACCCTGGCCTCCCACACCTGTGACAACTATGTTTAGCTCGCTAGCTAGCCTCATAGAACCACCTAAAACCAGTACTTCACCAACCTCTCTTGGTCCACTTGCTTAGTCGGCTGAATGGCGTGAACCGGGCAGATCGGTGCGCACGCTCCACACCCCACGCACAGCTCCGCATCTATCGAAGCTTTTCCATCGTCCGTTCTAACTATAGCCGGACAAGCGAAAAAGTTGTAGCAGATCCCGCACTTAACGCACTTAGCTGAATCTACAACATACGCAACTATCTCTACACCACTTTCCCTCATCTCGTCCAAAGCCACTAGGGCACACTTCCTCCTAAAGATCAGGACGGCGGGCTTCTTTCTGGCTCTAACATACTCTATCGCCTTTAGGAACTCTCCTCTTACTCTAGCCACGTCGTACGGATCAACTACCGAGACGAACTCGACACCTACGCCGCGTGCCAGCTTCTCTATTGGAACATGCCTTCCGTTTACCCTAGTAGCTGGACTAGGCTGGTGTCCGGTCATGGCTGTAACCATGTTGTCCAGAACCAGTATTATCTGAGGATGTTCGTGGTAAACAGCATCGATTAGCGCAGGGATACCGGCATGGTAGAAAGTCGAGTCCCCTATAATAGACACTACAACTGTGTCTGTGAGTACCATAGAGAAACCGTTCGCTAGACCTATGCTTCCGCCCATTTCGACACAGGTGTCCTGAAGCCTATACGGTGGGTAGTAGGCTAGTGAGTAGCAACCTATATCGCCGGCGAATACCGCCTTAATCTTCTCTTGGTTAACTATTCGCCTAAGCTCAAAGAATAGGGGTCTATAGGGACATCCCGGACAAAACACTGGAGGTCTCGGAGGAATGCTGAGCTGGACCCTTTCGGCACTCTCCACTCTCGAAACCGGACTCATACCTAGTGCTTTTCTTATTATCGCTTCGGCTTTTTCGAGCGTTATTTCGTAAGCCCTTTCGCTGATCTCCCTACCTACTACCCTCACTTTGATATCGTTTTTATGTAGTATCGAGCGAACCTGAAGCTCGATGAACGGCTCTAGCTCTTCGATAACTACTACCTCGTCAACGCCCTCGACGGCTTTCAGTACCAGCTCCTCCGGAACAGGGTATACACTTACCAGCTTTAACATCTTTACTCGCCCAGCTAGCCTCATTCTCGATATAGCCTCCGACGAATAGGCGTGAGCGATGCCGGCCGCGATTACGAGTAGCTTTCCATCACCATACACCCTGTTAAAAGGAAAGGCGTTGAGCTCTTTCTCGATCACCTCTAGCTTTTTCAAGAGCTCGACTCTACGTAGCCTGGCGTTGCTTGGAACGAGCACGTGGGCCGGTCCTGGCTTGAAATCTCCTGTAGTCTTAGGTTTAGGAATAGGACCTAGTTGCACGGGTCCCCTAGTGTGACTTAACCTAGTCGTAGTCCTCAGAATAACCGGGTGCTTTACCTTGGAGCTGAAGTCGAATAAGTGTTTAGTAAGCTCCTTGGCCTCACCCGGGTTTTCTGGCTCAAAAACGGGTATGTACGAGATCGGCCCGTAGAGCCTGTTGTCCTGCTCGTTTTGACTGCTCCACATGGACGGATCGTCAGCGCTAACGATAACAAAGCCGTTCTCGACTCCCGTATAAGCACTACTCATAAGAGCGTCAGCTGCTACATTCAAGCCCACGTGCTTCATAGCAGTGATGGCCCTAACGCCGGATAGTGCTGCTGCCCAACACAACTCGAAAGCTACTTTCTCGTTGGTGGACCACTCGACATATATCCCGATATCTCTAGCGACCTCGGTCAAGGACCCTATTATCTCAGAAGAAGGCGTTCCAGGGTATGCAGCAGCTACGCCGATTCCAGCTTCTAAAGCCCCTCTCGCAATGGCCTCGTTGCCGAGATACAGTACAGTGCCACTGCTCATACTTAAAGTCTTTTTTAAAGACACCTAATACCCTCTATACCGCTGTTGCTGGAAATTTATAGAGCCATTCGTACTGCTTAAAGAGTTTAAGTAGACTCAAAGTACCCGGTTTTGAGATACCTTGAGGTAGGATCGCATAAACTCCTTGTACTTTTCTATGGATGTGGTCACCTCAGGGTCCACCCCCCTGAGCCCGGCCAGGAAGACGGAAGCTAGACCGACCAACCACGAGCCGTATAAGACCGTCTCTAAGTAGCCGTACCTGCAGATTTCTAGAGCTCTCACGTCATGACCTAACTCCCTAAGGTAATCAAGAGCGAAGTCTATGGCTGGGTCCTGGTCACCCTTTATAGCAACTACCCTTAACCAGTTCCTTGGAATACCCTCCCAACCGACGATGTCGTTATGTCCCCACTCAGGTATGACCTCGACCTTACTAGCAACCTTAGCGTTTTCGTTTATCTCATTTTTAGCCCGGAGCCCTACCGGGTAATAGCTCTCGGAGACCACGAAAACCGGAATACCGCCGTAGAGATACTTGGCTAGGCTTTCTGCTTCATTTAGGGCACTAGAGTCTCGAAGAACTTCAACACCTCTCTCCAAGCTGACGTCCAGTTCTATCAACTTACTTAGAAGACCCAGCGTTCCCGCTAGCAGTGCCGGTAGAGCGGTTCTTGGTAAATGTTCCTTTTCGACAATTACGCGGGGTAACCTCCACCTTTCGGCCAGCAAAGCTAGCTGACCTCCGGAAGCTACTACTCCTACTTTAGCTCTTCTCCTAATAGCCTCGTGGAACGCTGACAGCGTCTCCAGAGTGTTGCCGGAATAGCTTACGGCAATGACAAGCCACTCGCTATTCACATACCTAGGTAGTACATAACTTTTGATAGCTACCACTGGTATATCGATTTCTCTCTCAAAGTACTTTGAGAGCATATCCCCAACGATTCCCGAGCCCCCCATGCCCACGAAAGCTATGCCGCTTAAAGTACTCACGTCAAGCGCTTGCGCGTCGGCTACCTCGTAATTTAGTGCTCTCTCTAGCTGAAAGCTCCAGTTAACATAGTCTTCGAGGATCCTCCGCATTATGCTACCTCTTAGGTAGGAAGTCCCTAATGTATACACCAAGAAACTTCGTGAGCGGATTGCTCATAACCATGGTGTAGAGCTCTACTACGAAATCTAGGTACTCCCGCTCCTCGTGGTCAGCTATAAGGAAGTCCTCGATTTTCTTGAGAATTAGGTCTAGAGCCTCGAATAACTCTTCATCTTCAGTGTTTTCACGAAAGAAGAGAACTATACCGTAGATATCCTCGAGCGACCCAGCGAGCTCAGAGCTCATACGCAAACCTGTGTTAGACTCTTGTCCACACTTTTATAAACTTTTCTTGCTTGCTTCACCTGCAATTCGACAGCTTATTAGAAAACCTTTAAATTACTTGACTTAATGACTTAAAGGTGCCGAACGTGAGTAAGTCGTCTAGGATACCCGGGTTCTACAAGTTAACTGTAGAGGAGAGGATCAAGGTAGTAAAGGAGTTCGCCGGGCTAACGGATGATGAAGTAAGTCTCTTGAAAAGAGTGGGTAGGCTGGGTCTAGACGTTGCCGATAAGATGATAGAAAACGTCGTCGGGACCTTCGAACTCCCTTACGGCATAGCAGTAAACTTCTTAATAAACGGTCGCGACTACTTGATCCCAATGGTCATTGAGGAGCCGTCAGTTGTAGCTGGAGCGTCTAACGCGGCTAAGTGGTGTCGCGAGGGAGGTGGTGTAACCTCGATAGCTACCGAACAGATAATGATATCTCAAATCCAGGTAGTTAAAGTGCCTTCTCCGCATACAGCCGTTGTCAAAATACTGGAAAGAAAGAAGGAGATACTGGACCTTGCTAATTCAACTAACGATATATTAGTGAAGCTCGGTGGTGGAGCCAAGGACATCGAGGTTAGAGTTCTCGATAGCCCGGTCGGTAAGATGGTGGTAGTGAACCTCTTAGTCGACGTTAAGGACGCTATGGGGGCCAACATAGTTAACACCATGGCTGAAGCAGTAGCTCCCATAATCGAGGACGCTAGTGGGGGTAAAGTGCTCCTGAGGATAGTTTCAAATCTGGCCGACAGGCGGCTAGTGAGGTCTTGGACTAAAGTGCCAAAGGACGTAATAGGTGGTGAAGATGTTGTCGAGGGGATCGTATACGCGTGGGCTTTTGCCGCAGCCGATCCTTATAGGGCGGCAACTCACAATAAGGGCATTATGAACGGTATAATAGCTGTTGCACTAGCTACAGGACAAGATACTAGAGCCCTTGAAGCCGGAGCTCACGCTTATGCTGCTAGGAGAGGTAGATATGAGCCCTTGAGTACGTGGGAAACTGATAGTGAGGG
>JAWBJE010000020.1:0-17310 GCA_038832865.1 Sulfolobales archaeon | reverse complement strand
ACATTCTCGCCCTACACAAGGAGTTCCCAAAGGTGAGGGAGTTTGCTAATATCATCCCGTGGGATACAGTCGTAGAGTCTACGGGAACACGCGGGCAGCTGTTTGTTGAAGCAACACATAGAGGAATCCCGGCTGTAATAATCGAGACTAGAGGAGGTGACGGTTACTACGATAGAGAGTGGGGTGAAGAACTGTATAGAGCTGCCCTAGGAATGCTAGTAAACCTTGGGATAGTTAGCGATAGTAGCGTCTCTACTTACCCAAAGACAGAAAAGACCTACTATGGTAAGTTAGTTCATGTGAAAACTCCTATGGAGGGTTTCCCGGAGTTTATCGTAGAGCCGGGAGCGTTCGTAATGAAGGGTGATGTCCTAAGTCAGGTTAGTGGAGAGACTATTCGATCACCTGTCTCGGGTAGGGTCATTCGAGTTGAGAGGAACACATTTGTATTTAGTGATAGTAGAGTAGCTAGTATAGCACCACTTGAAGAGCAGTAACACGTAACTTGAAGTTCTAGGTAAAGTATACGGCAACACCACATTGCGAACTTTTAATACGCTCTAAGAGCACGTAGTATGCTAACTTCCTCAGTTTCTGTCTTGGTATAGGTCGGTGTAGAAGGTGGAACGGACGGTAGCGGAATTTCACAATTAAAAATCTTTTAAAGGTATCTGAGAGATGTTGATTCGTTAAACCTTCTTGGCGGGTCTCATTAGCAGTTCTTCTTCATACTTTTTTATGCTTTATTACATTCTCTATATTCTCTATGTAGTAAACTTGCTGACTTTTATTAGCTCGCACATTAGCTCGTAGTCGGAGTCACGCATCGTGTAGAAGGAGGTATCGCGCTTAAAAACTTCTCGTAGAACGGCTGTTCAGCCTATTCTACGGCTCTAAGTTCCCCCAACCCGAGAGAACTCAGCTCGACACGGTTCATCGCCCGTTCGGCGTGTAAGGCTTGTTACGTTTCTATGGGGCAGAGAGGTCGGCTCTCTGTTTCAGCACCTTTTTTAAAGTTTATCTTAAAGTGGGGCATCGTGACCTGCGAGAGTCTGTGGTTGCTGACTAAGAGGCCTATCGAAGTCAAGGCTCTGGACATTATTCGGGCTGCTGTAGTAGCCTGTAATCCGAGTAAGGCCAGGATAGTAGAAGAGTTTTCTGGTGGAGCCCTGAAGGTTTTTGTAGAGGTAGTATCGAAGGAGCCGTGTGCTGACTATTTGTCACCGATACTTAGGTACGTCCTAGGTGAAGACACAAAAATCATCTCCTCAGAGTGCGGTAATGTCCCTTTATCCTACGCCTCCGCAGGTCAAGTGGAATAGAGGTGATTTACTCAACGTACGACAACTCGAACCAGATTGAGGATGGTGTGCTACTGGGAAGAACCTCTACTCTACCTAGAGTACCGGTTTATATAAAGCAGACAGACTTCTTAAGGCACTGCTTGATAGTTGGAACTACTGGTTCGGGAAAGACGAGTTTAGCTATGAAGCTTGCTAATGAGTTGAAGCGCTACGGCGCTTCCGCCGTTCTAGACTGGTACGGTGAGTATTCACATGTTGGAGACTACATTGTTGATGTCGGCTTAGGGGAACCTGTTGCTATACCAATTGAGGACCCTTTGGATGCTGTATTTTTACTTGAGGAAGTATTAGATTTAAGCTCCCCTCAGGCTTACCTACTAGCTAAGCTGCTGAAAAAACCGAAAGACCTCGAGAGAGTGATCGACCTAATAGAGACATATGAACCCGAGGCTCGATGGGAAGTCGAGACGAAGGCTTCATTAATGAGAAAGGTATCGCTACTCCTAAAATACGGAAAGGTGTTTAAGGTGGTTCAGCCTAGCGAAGTAGACAGGTTAGTGGAGTTTTCTAAGGGTAGATTAACGGTTTTTAATCTAAGCAATCTAAAGACTTTAGAGCTTAGGCGCCTAGTAGCTCTCGGCGTGCTAAATGCGGTTAAATACTTGAAGGAGCGTGGAGTATTTAAAGACAGCATTTTTGTCGTAGTTGAGGAGGCACACAACGTCATGGCCAAAAGTAAGCTCTTGCAAAGATATCTAGCGGAGGTCAGAAAGCTCGGGATAGGCCTAATAGTGGTAACCCAATCTCCAGCCGGACTAGATTACGAAGTAATGAATAACACCAACATCAAGGTCGTTAAGGCCCTAAAGTCCGCTGACGACATACTCGTAATCTCTAAGTCGATGAATCTCGACGCCAAAATGGCTTCGCTTATCAACAAGCTGGGATATAATGAAGCCATCGTCGAGGCGCCATCTTTAAGCGAACCCACTCTCATAGAGCTCGCGTAGAGACTAGAGTAGTTCATCGAACTGTAGCTCGACTTTCACTAACACCTTGAAGATGTGGAGTTCTTGTTAGCGTATGATCACGTCGCTCTCTTACCTATAGGTCTATGGGGCATCCCCTCAGGTCGTAATAAGTTGCTGCTACTATACGAACCGTGCGTTCCGACCCTAGGGTCTTACTTGCATCGTCGTTGAGTAGTACTACGGGCTTGTAGTTTATAGTCCTACCCACGGCGTTACCACGAATGCTCTTATGTGTTACGATTACATTAGCCATAGAGTTTAAGTACTCGCGGTTTATGCTGATGCCAACTTCTTCAACTATTTTACTGAGAATTTTTGACCTTAACTTCTTTACGTGTTCGGGTACTTGGTCCATGGCTGCAGACAGCGTGCGAGGTCTTATAGTATATTGGGCTATGTGCACCTTATCGAGCTGTAACTCGATTATTGCCGTAGCGGTTCTCTGGAAGGCGTCTTCATCCTCCCCGGGGTGTCCTACAATTATGTCTGTTGCTATAGTTATGCCGAGAACCTTCCTTCTGAGCTCTTGGACTATTTCCCTAAAGTCGTCGTAGGTATACTTTCTCTTCATGATCTTCAGGACTCTGTCATCAGCCGACTGAAGCGGTATATGTATGTACCTGTAAACGCGCGGTTCATTCAGCACCTCGACAAGGTCGTCAATAAGCCCGGCTACGGTATCAGGGTTGGTCATTCCAATTCTCAGCATATATTTGCCCGGCACTCTTTCCACGATTTCCTTAACTAAATCCGGAAGTCTAACGCGTCCTAGGTCTAGACCGTAAGACCCGGTGTCTTGCGCAGTTAACTCTATCTCAACGGCGCCACCCTTTACAGCCTCTTCAACAGCTTTAACTATTACTTCCGGTCTATACGACCGTAATCTCCTTCTGGCTAGCTTAGTCAAACAGAAAGAGCAATCACCAATACACCCCTCGGCTATCGGAACAGCCGCAACAGCTCCATCCACGTAGGGCCTTAAGTAGGATACGTCTCTTTCGCCGAGTAATGCGTCAGTAGAGTTCTCTATTACTTCAGCTAACCTCGTGATATTCTGAGGGGATAGAAGTATAGCTTTCGGGGCCACCCTCTTAACGGTGTATGGTTGAGCGGCAGCCATACAGCCAGCCACGATGATCTTCTTAGAGTTCCCGTAGCGGCTGTAGAGATAGGAGAGTCTCCTGAGCATTCTCAATTCGGTGTCTAACCTTACTGTACACGTATTTACAACTATGACGTCGGCTTCTTCGATACGTCTACTTATTCTATACCCTTTCTCGCATAGCAGAGACATCATTAATGCTGTATCCGCTCTGTTTAAAGCACATCCGTATGTTTCAAAGTACACTAACACCATCAGTCAACCAAAAAACCTTTAATAAGCACGCTTTTGTATACCTACTCCCCGCTAGACTCAAAGCGATTTAATGCTTCCGAAGCTTTTACCATAATTTAAGTCACTTGTGATAGTATCAGCATGCTACGGAAAATATTTAATAGCCTTATAACTACGTTCTTATTTGGTGGAATAATGCCAAGGTTAAGCTCCGGGTTTGTAATAGCTGGGGCATATGCTGATAAGTTGAGAAAGACGGCATTCGCATTACTCAGAGACGCTGTAAAGGAGGGCATCATAAAGAGCGGAGATATAGCTTATGCTGTTGGCCAACTCAATAAGTTCCTTTACAGTATACTGGTGGAAGGCCTTAAGGTAGATAAGGGAGATGTTGTTAGAATACTAATAGACTACGAAGTTTCTCCAGGCAGACTAGAGTGGAAACTGGATACGCTTAAAGTAGAGGTGTTTAGGAGGGTTCCGGAGAGCGAAGTCGAGACAGTCGTGAAGTCTCTACTACCTAAAGCTGAAAAAATAATGACTGGTATAGTAGAGTACTCTATAGAAAAGCTAGGCGAGACTGAGGATGGTGACGTTGTTCTCGCTATAAAGCTTGGAGATAGGGAGGTTGGAGCCCTCGTTCTCACCCCCATCAACGACGAATTTGTCTATATAAAGAAAGCGGCGGTTATAGCACCTACGCCTATGGTTGTAGAGAAGCAGCGAGTACCGTTAAATGGAAAAACGATTGAAGAGGCTCTAAAAAGTAATATAGGTATCTTAACAACAGCAGCTAGGCATGTCTTAGATGAGGAGGCCAGAAAAATTTACGAACTCGTCAAGAGGAGAGTAATTCCTACAGCTGTAGTCGAGAGATTAAGGGAGGAAGAGTAGGGTACAGTTCTTCGAATCTCTTAATCGCTTTTTTAAATAGTTCGCCACCTATAGTCAAAATCCCCTCTCTGTCTAACACTATGTCATCTCCTACGACTACAGTCTCGATCGGCGCATCACCCTCTAAGACTGCTCTTACGGCTGAATGAAGAGAGCGAGGCAGAGGCCACCCTGGAGGTTCTGATAGATTGTAGACAACTATGCTACTCCTACTGCCTTCTCCGAGTGTAGAGCTCTCTCGTTGATCGATAAGTTCTGAAGTAGTTTTCGTTCCGGATAGGAACACGTCTACCGGGTTGACACTACGAGACCAGAGTATTTCTTTTATTACTTCGCGTACGCTATAGGAAGGTCTTACCCCAATACCTACTCCACCACCTACCTTCCAATTTCGTAACATCCTACCGTAGTAAATAACTGGGAAGCCCGTGTTGAGAATTGGGTTTACGGCAACGATTTTGATATTTTCGGCATCCTTTGGAGGCTCTTTTTCTAGCTCTAGGGCGTATATAGGGATGTCAGCTTCCCTAGCCAAAGCCACGTGGTCCTCCCTAATTTCTCTACATACGGCGACTCCTATTTTAATTCCCTCAACTCTCCCATGCCACCTCCCAAGGAGGAGCTTTAGTTCGTTTAGTTGCTGTTGATCGTCTAGTCCGCAGTTTAATGGTGGCACTAAGGTTACGTTTATGCCAACGTCCCTAGAAGCTCTTGCGACCTCATCTAAGTAAGTGTCCGCTATTAGTACTTCCGTAACACCTCTACTAACCAACTCGGCTAGAGAGAGCAATGAGATAAAGTACATGTCCGCTCTCTTGATAGTCCTAGCTAATTCTTTCATTAAAAACCAATCTACATCATCTAAACCGTATCTCAGTGGGTATAGACTCAATACTGTGAACCCCGATGCGAAGCCCTTAGTAACAAGCCTGCCCGTACCCCCCAGTACGAGCTCGGGATAGAGCAGTTCGTCGGGCGCTTGACCAACTCCAATGGACTTTATAAGCCCGTTTTCTATAAATAGATAGCCGGTACTTATATAGCTTACACCTCCATCTACGACTAGAACTGAGGCGCCATCTATGAGTACCTTGACCATAACCCCACCTTTCCGTAGCGCTACTTCTCCTAGGTATTTCCGGAAACCAATCGCACAGAAAGATACTTTTTACCCCTAAGCTCGCGCAGTTTGTCCCACTCGTAAAGTATTTTTACTGCCTCGTTAGCGACTCTGACCAAGTTGACTATGCCTGCTTGAGGATCAAACTCGTCGGTAACCCTGTTAGCGATAGCAGCGCACACGGCACCAGCTCTCGCACCGTATATATTGGATAGGGTGAATAACGTGGACGCTTCCATCTCGAAATTGAGGACGTTCATCTCTCTGAGCCTGTGTTCAACCCCCTTCCATTTCTGCGGTAAGTAGCCTCTAAAGCCCGGCCTTCCCTGACCGACGTAGAAGCTATCACTACTAGCTGTTATACCCACGTGGTATCTAACACCCAGGCTTTCTGCCGCCTCTACTAGGGCGAGTAAGACGTCATAACTTGCGACAGCTGGGTACTCCGGGTCAGCATAGAATTTGCTGGCTCCATCCAGCCTAACAGCCGCTGTTGAAATTATCAAGTCGCCCAGCCTTATGTAGTCCTGAAGAGCTCCAGCTGTACCGACTCGAATAAAGGTGTCTGCCCCAACTCTAAGTAGTTCTTCTACGACTATAGCCGTAGAGGGTCCACCGATACCTGTAGATGTAGCAGCTAAGGCAACGCCTTTGTAAGTGCCAGCATACGTAACGAACCCTCTATGTTCTGCTACTAGTCTGCTTTGGTCCCAGAAGCTGGCGATTAGTGGAACCCTCCCGGGATCTCCTGGTAGGAGGACATACCTCGGGATATCACCAGGTTTGAGGCGTATATGATACTGCAAACCCTCCGGTGTCGTGGGTTCTCTAGCAGACTTAAACACCAGTTGACACCTCGTACCTACGGTACTCTTAATTACCGAGATTTTAAAGTGGGTTAAGTTTTTCTATAGCAACACTTTTAAGCCGGAAACCACTCGCATGCGAGTCGTGTTGTAATACTGGAGCCCTGGTTTCATAGCGATTGATGTTGTCTGACGCTAACCCTCGGCTTTACAGACCTTGCGTCTCTACTCATCTAAGGCCTTAGCATCGTCCTCTACCCGTTCAGTACTACCTCAATCGCAGTTCATCCACCTTTCCTAGACCGTGGCCGTGAGGAGACCCTCGCATCTCGGCGTCGAACTCTCTGTTCACTCGGGCCTTTACTGCGTACTCGTGTCGCGTAAAGCTCAATAGCGGTGAAGTAGTTTGCATCAATCCTCGCAAGCATTCATAAAGAAACCCGAGAGCCAGTGCTAGGATACTATGAGGGGTTCGACTCTTATACAGATTCACGTCGGTTGGTATTATACCCCATCCCCGTTTTCTCGCATCTGTCCTGGTCTGCACAACCCTTGGAGGCGTTCAGGTGCACCTCCGACCTCCACATATCATGTACCTCGGGAGTTCTCCTACGGTTCTCGACCTCTCATCGAGCTACTTCTGTATAATATTGCTATGGTATATGGTACTTATAAGCGTTTCTGTCCATGCTAATCGATATGAACGGATATGAAACCCGAGACAGCTACGTGAGGCGAGACTTAAGCTCTCGAGGAGATACGAGAGTTAAAAACATACTGTATTGTGTGAGGGCTCTTCCGCATCGGCAGTCTACGCTTGGAGGGCTACTAAGCGGCTTTCGCTCTTAAGTCTTGGAACACTCTAGTGAGCTCCTCAACTAAGTCTTTAGCGGCTGCTGGTTCCAGTATAGCTACGGAAGCTGCTGCTACCTGGATTCCGGCTACTTCCCCGAGCCTCTTCTTGCTGGGCACGTAGATGTATGGAACCTTTTTTTCATCACAGAGATACGGTAGGTGTAGCACGACTTCCGGTGGGTCGACGTCAACAGCGATTACGACGAGCTTAGCCTGCCCTCTCTCGACAGCTTTAGTAGTTTCGTTTGTACCCTTCTTGATCTTACCTCCGGATTCTCTAGCCTTCTTGACCGCCTCATAGGCTTTTTCTGCTATTTCCGGTGGTACATCAAACCTTACATGAGGGGGTCTCTTGCTCATCCTCATCCCCCTTTCGTCGCGTCATAAAGTAGTCACACGCTCTTTTAAGCTTTTGACTTGTGCGTAGTCATGAGCCTCGGGCTTTTGTTTGGTACGTAGGTAAGAGGGAATACAATGGAGGATTATAGAAAGATTTCCTCACACCAGTCTACTACAATTGCGAGAGTATTAGTGCGGCTTTTAAACACGAGCAACCAAAACCAGTTGGTGCTTAAGCATCTCAACATGTTAACGTAATCAATTAAGCGGAGAGCAGAAACCCCGCGCTAGGGTGTTTCTAAGCTGATGGTAGTTTCGGTAACGTTTAGTAGAGCATCTGCTTAAGTACTTTTGCATGCTTGTCTTTATTTGAGTATTTGAAATTAAACATCGTCAAGCTCAGGCAACATCGCTACTCTTGCCGAAAGCGGCTAGAAGTCGCCACAAACCTCTAACCTCTAGGCGGGCAACGATCTATTAATATAATAATTAAGGTGGAAAACAGCGGGACGAATCTAAGGGCATACGTAGTAAACTAGAGTGAAGCGCTCTAAGCCAACCTACATAAATGAGAGTGAAGCTTCGATGGCGCAAAAGCCGTTAACTTAGATATAGCGCTGGTACTACAGGTATTTTTGGGGTCATTTGCTAAGGGATATAGCTCGAAGGGTGTTGGGGGACTCTCTAGCGCGCAGGATATGGAAGAGAATAGAGATTATAGGCGATATAGCTGTCCTTAGAAAACCGCTAGACCTCGACTTGGAAATAGAGGCGTATAGAAAGCTCGCTACGGAGCTGATGAATAGGCTCCCATACGTTAAGTCCGTCTGGCTTGCTGTAACACCGGTAAGTGGTAGCTACAGGGTTAGAGAATACGTGCACCTGGCTGGAGAACCCAGGAGCGAAACCGTGTATAAAGAACACGGTTGCTTATTTAAGTTAGACATAACCAAGGTGTACGTGTCGCCGGCACTGAATTATGAGCACGCAAGGATAGCGAAACTGGTTAAGCCTGGTGAGGAGGTTTTCAACATGTTCTCTGGAGTGGGTCTCTTTTCGATTATAATCGCTAAATACTCGAAGCCTAAGCGTGTGGTATCGGTAGATATAAACCCTGAAGCGTTTAATTACATGGTAGAGAATGTTAGACTCAACAACGTCTCCGGGGTCGTAGTCCCGGTATTAGGTGACGCTAGAGAAGTAGCTAGATCTTGTGTCAACTGCTTCGACAGGATTTTAATGCCCCTACCCAAGCTTGCTTACGAATACTTTGAAGACTCCGTGTTAGCATTAAAAGATGTGGGTGTAATACACGTATACGAATTCGTAACTGCCAAGACGAAGGATGAAGCCATTCGGGAAGCATGGAATAAGTACTTAGGAAAGTGCAAATCTATTGGTGTGAGAGCCGAGATGATAGGATCGAGAGTGATTAGGTCTGTTGGCCCGCGCTACTACCAGGTTGTTCTCGACCTTCGGCTCGAGAAGATTTCTTAGCCTTCTTCTTAGACTTATCTGTATCTGTTTTCTCGGAAACAGGTATGACCTTAACTCCTAAGCCCATGAGTTTCATAGTAACCTCCTCTAAGAACCTTATGTAAGAGCCTCTTTGACCCATTAGTGGTCCGAGGTTTTCACTCTCAATTCTTATTGCGAGATAAGAGCCCATCAGGTTTACCTTAGTTCTCTTCCATATCCACGAAACTGGGTGAACGGACCTTATGTAGTTGCTTAAGTCTAAGTCTAGTTCTATCCCTCTAACTTTACCACCAAGTTCTTTCTCTATGGCCGAAATTCTCTCACCACCTCTGCCTACGAGACGGCCTAGGTGTCCAGGCTTAACGATAACTAAGTACTTAGGTACGTGGTCTAGCGATATCCCGTATTTCTTAGCTATCTCCTCTATCTCCACAACGGTCACTACGTCAGCGTCCGGTGAGTGCATCTTTATTACTTGCAGCGCCTTAGCCTCCGATTCCTGTAGCCTCCTAGACCTTAGCGCGTACTCAAGCAAGAACCTTACTCCGGCTTTCGCACCCTCTCTAACGATATCCTCTACACCCAGGTCCACGACGTACGCGTTTGGCTCGCTGAGGAGAATCTCTCTGAGAGTAGTTATGTGGTCGTATTGCACGCCTCTTAGAGTCTGAAAGATCGGGTCTGCCGCAATTATCAGCCGACTTCTAACTCCTAGCCTTACGATGACCTCAAGTAGTATCTCGAGTTTAACGTGTTGGGCGTCATCTATAAATATCAAGGTTTCGTCGAATGTCCTACCCTTTAGGTAATGACCGTCTGTTAACATTAGCTTTCCTGACTTCAGGAGCTCCAATATCTTTGATGAGTCTATAAAACTCCCTAAGACGTCAGACAAGTACTCACTAGCAAGCTTAGTGTATTCTTCACCTGCTTCTGCCAGAGTTATCTCTCTTCCGGTGACGACGTCGATCACGGGCTTAACTACTACAAACCTCCTAAACTTGTTATTATTTATCGACTCTATTCCGTAGGCTAAAGAAAAGAGAGACTTCCCACTTCCAGTGGGCCCGAAGACGCCTACTATGGAGTAGGACTCCGCTTTTAAAGCTTCCAACAGTCTCTTCTGACCATCGCTTTGGGGCTTCACGCTCTCTAGTATCACTCTCGACCACCTAAGACTCGTGGTTATTACCAGCTTAAAAGCGTGTGTTGCTAAACTATTTACTGATTTCTCCCAATTTTCAATACTGGGCGATCCGTGAGTGTAGTAGACAAGAGCTTGTGGCTAAAAGAGAAGGACTATATGCGTAAAAGAATGCTCGAGGACTTAGACATAGGCTATCTCGATCCCGATATATACCACGTATTATTAGCAATCTTTATGAGGGAAGAAGCCTTTCCGATAAGCTCGTGCAGTGGCAGGATAACTATAGTAGATGCGCCGATGCCGTGGCATCGCAAGAACTCTACTGTGATATTTAAGAAGCATGCGGCGGTCGAAGAGCACGAGGTTCTCTCGGTACTCAGGAATTCTCCTCCTATAAATAGGCTCTGGCTAGTAGCTACCGGCCCCATATTTCACATATCCGCACTAACTCTACGAGAGGCGCTGTCGATACTTAGGATAGCTCGTGAAGCAGGTATGAAGCATAGTGGTATACTGTCTATTAGCAGAAGGGGGATACTCGTTGAACTTAAAACGGGGGTGAGAGTTACGATTCTCCTTAGGTCTGGTGACTTCGTAATTGACGACCTTCGAGAAGTTGTCAGAGCTGCCAACGAGGCCCTTCTAGAAGGTAAGACCAGGCTCATCAAATTTTACGATTTACTCCTAAGTTCGGGCCGCACTCAGCGAGAGTAGAGTTAGTATCGTTTGTTTAACGCAAGCTACAGCAGTATCTCCAGAGGTTGCTTGCAGTAAGGACACCTGTAGTGGAGTGATCTAGCGTCACTCAAGCAGAAGTATACTCCATACTTAGTGGAACAGTTACCACAGTAGTATACCGCTGCTTCACCAATTACTAGGTTCCTTGAGCACACCTTACACCTCTTAGTTGCCCACCCAGCGTGTCCACCGGCGTTGGTCCCCACCAGCTTAACCAGAGGCTACACCCTTGAGGTGTTTACGCTATGTTTTTAAGCTTTACAGAATACATGAAGGGGAGTATGACATCGACAGCAAGGCTGTTGGCGTTCGGTGACGTTCACGGTGTGCAGTATCTAGGTGTTCTGAGGGCGTCTTTAAAGAGTATACAGCCGGAGGGATTACACGCAATCTTGCTGGCCGGTGACATTATTGATAGAGGGGACGTTAGTGGCATGAACATGGTCTTAAGTGAATTAACTTCGAGATTCAAGGACGTTCCCATAGTTTCGGTCTTCGGGAACGATGAATACCACGAAGTGGAAGACTACTTAATCAAGAACTTTAGCTATGTAGTATGGTTGAACGACTCTCTCACCGTTCTGAGGGCGGGAGATATCACAATAGGCATAGTAGGTAGTAGGGGGTCTCTAGACAGGCTCACATACTGGCAAAGCAAGAACATGCCACAGCTCGAGACGGTGTATAAGAGGAGAGTGAGCGTCTTAAGGAAGCTACTCGAGGAGGTCTCTAAAGTATCTGATATAGCGATACTGTTGACTCACTACGCTCCTACCTATCAGACGATCAAAGGAGAGCCTGAGAAGATATATCCATACATGGGTTGCAGGCACTTAGAGGAGGTAATACGTGAGGTAAAACCGGATGTAGCGATTCACGCACATGCCCACAACGCTACCGTAACTGAAGCAGTAATAGGACTCACCAGAGTCTACAACGTGTCTCTTCCGGCAAGAAAGGGCGTAACTCACATATCTGTAGCTCCTAGGGTTAAACTCGTCCGCATGGGTACGGGCGCTCAGAGATGAGCTTTCTAGCTGAGCTTAAAAAGCTTTCCGAGCCTATTGGAGGCGTCAAACCCTCGTTCGACGCGTATCACGCCTACTTAGCTCTAGTAAGCTTATACCATGAAGCTCCCATGGGTAGGCTAGCACTTTCTAGGAGACTCGTCCTAGGGGAGGCTTCAGTTAAGACCCTCATTAAGAGGATGAGAGGCAAGGGGCTTATCGATGTAGATAAAGTAGCGGGGGTCTTCCTTACTCGAGAAGGTCTAGAGTTAGTAAAGAATTTAAATAAAGTCTTCGTTTTCCTAGGTCGACTGGATATAAGCAATGTGTGTGCTAATTGCGAAGCTTATGGGGTAGTCATAAAGAAGTTTAGAGAGGTCCTTGCTGAAAGGATCGGGTATCTAAAGTTGCGAGACCAGATAGTTCGAGAAGGGGCCGAGGGAGCCATCATAGTGTACTGTGGGGATGACCCAGTAATGCCGGTAAGCGGAGGCCTTGAGAGAGCCAAGGGAGTACTCAGAGACATAGCTCTTAGGCACTGTAGCGAAGGAGACGTATTAGCTATGTCGTTCTGCTATAATGATCAAGGGATTTGCGCTAAGGCTCTAGTGAATGCTGTGCTGAAGATCCTTGATCCCTAGCTCATTGAGCGAAGAGTCGAGCCACCCTGGGCTACCGACAGTTGAGACTGTCTGCGGGTTGTCCGTTTTTCTGCCTCTCGGCTGTTTAGGTAACCTCCGGGGACTTCGGGGAAGACCCGAGAGCGTGCTCCGGTAGTCGTGAGGCAGCGAGCCGCTCTCAGCCGACGGCCTCGGGTGGGTTGGGTCGCAGGCGGAAGGCGGGCAGCCGAAGGCGGCTGACCGGTGGACATAGGCAACAACTCACTCCTACTCTGCACTCAGAGAATGGTACCGGGCGTAGACGTTTGCCAACTTACCACAACTTAGGCGGCAGTAAGGTAGCAACATGAAGGAGCTTATTATCGCTGAGGCCTCTTACGAAACAGGGGCACTAAGTGATTAAACTAGAACACGGTGCTGGAGGTTTAGAGATGCTAGAATTCATCGTGAAACATATAGCCGCTAAGGTCCCGCAGCACTTGCGTAATACCCCTGGGGGTTACGGACTAGACTACTTAGACGATGGCGCAGTAATAGATGTCGGCGGTGGTAACTATTTAGCTTTCACCATAGACTCCTACACAGTTAAACCACCGAAGTTCCCAGGCGGAGACATTGGGAAGCTTGCGGCGTCTGGAACTATAAACGACCTCCTCATGATGGGAGCTAGGCCTCTGGCTCTCGTCGATGCCATCGTTGTAGAGGAGGGAGTCGACGAGTCTTTAGTTGAGGATGTAGTTGAGTCTTTCGTGTCTACCGTGGCTCAAGTTGGTGCTCATGTAGTTGGTGGAGACTTTAAGGTCATGCCCAGGGGCTCTATCGACGGGATCTTAATTACGACATCTGGGGTGGGGTTTACCAGGAGTCCCATAGTGGACCGAAGGATCGAGGTTGGCGACGTAATCATAGTTTCAGGTCCCGTGGGGGACCATGGAGCCGTCATAGCCGCCGCCCAACTAGGGTTGCTTGAGAAGGTCTCTGGTCTAGCAAGCGACGTGAAACCTCTCCACGACCTAATGATACCGCTCGTAGACCGGTACGGTAGCCTCATTCATGCAGCTAAGGACCCAACACGAGGTGGGTTAGCTTCAGTTCTACACGAGTGGATTAGGGACACCCAGCTGTCGATAGTAGTCTATAGAGATTCCGTACCGGTTCGGCGGGCGACTAGGAACTTCTTAGAACTACTAGGGGTAGACCCACTTAGTTCAGCATCGGAGGGGGTGGCAGTACTGGCAGTTCCAAAGGAAGTATATCCCGAGGTGCTAGAGTTTATCCACAAGCTGGGATACTCCGAAGCAGCTATAATTGGCGAAGTGATTGAGCCTCCAGCAGACTTTCTATGGGGTAAAGTAATTGCTAAAACGGAGGTCGGAGGCTACACCCTAGTGGAATCCTCACCCTTACTCACACCCAGGATCTGCTGAACTGCGCTGACGGCCTCGCAGACTTTAGGTAGTTTACTGCGCTAAGGTCTCTCTACCATTTCGAATAGGAAGTCGCGTACCCTCACAGGAAAATAACCCAAGGGTCCGTAGTCTCTACGTAGAAGTCGGGAATCACTATAGGCTTAGGCTTGAGGAATGCTACGGCAGTTTTAACATGCCTAACTCTTCAAAGCCTCAAGTCTGCTGCAGCTCTTTCAGGAGTTCTACCGATTTCGGCTACGCCGTCAACGACTAGAATAGCTCTATCTTCGACGGCGTGAACTACAGGAACCACTATAACGGGCTTTTTCTCCCCCGTCAACACTCTCATAGGATTTTACACCTATCAACAGCTAGCTCGTCTATGCTTAAGAACGAAGAGCATCCTAGCGACAACGTACCCTTCCCCAAGTGCTCCCAGTAAGTTGGGGTAGGTAGCCTCTACTTATCGATGGCGCTAATCGGGCTACGAGTCGTGGAGGGTTTCCAAACCGACGTAGTTAAACTTCGTGAACACCCCCACCACCTAATCACCTCTGCTATGCTAGACCACAATATCAACGGCAAAAGCTTTCTCCAGCTAACTGCTTTACTGGCTAGAGGAAGCGTGAAGTTTTTATTATGGCCAAGTCGCCCACGATAGATACTTCAAGCAAGCCCCCTCTAGCTAGACCTATGAGGAAGCGCCTCAATATCTCTTTAGGTCCCGACGATGGGATGAGGATTATGGTATTCTCTTTAACTATCCCGATTCCGTTGCTTAAGGATATTCTCTCGATTATTTCATCGCAGTTTATTCCTAGTTCCCTAAGGGTAGCACCTAGCTTCTCGCCACGAGCTTCTATGGCCTCGGGGGCTAACGGCTGGCTGTCTAAGAGGTCTAGCGGTATATAGACGAAACCGAGCTTCGAGAGAACTAGTTCCGTCCTCTTCTCTCTCAAAACACCTGGTGCGAAGTAGCCAAGCCTCTCTACTTCTATCGCTTCCTCGAAGAGCTTTCTGAGGTATCCAACAAGGCTCATTCCTCTGGATCTAGCTATAGACTTAAGCTCTTCCGCAAGCTCGAGGTCTACTCCAAGAGTCCTCCTACTCCTCACTCAACCCACCCACTCTTAGTACGAGAACCGAGGGCCCGGTCGTTAGCTCACGCTCTTCCAGTCCGTAGCCTCTAACAAGCCCCTCCGCTATACACTTAGATAGCTCCAGAAACTCTCTCGAGTAGTTCACGAAGCTTATGACGAACTTGTAAGTACCCTCACCCTCTTTAACTAAGTCTACTTTCGCACTAGGTACCCAGAGCTCAAGAGAATTTTTAACCTCGCTAAGAGTTAAAGACCTCTTTACCTTACTTAACTCGGCGTACCAAGATGTCATCTTAGTTAGCTCCAGACATATCTCGTTTAACTTCTCCGTGCTTGCGAGAGCTAGCATCTCTACGACGGACTTTTCGGGGAGGAACACACCACCGAGTCTTCTTACGTCGTCGAATGCGTCTACCATAGCTAGAGACTCCAGGAGGTTCTTCTTGTATCTCATTAGCCTAAGTACTTCAGTAAGAATTCTCTCAATTAAAACGGTGTACGGTATCCCCAGCTTTTCAGCAATCTTTATGGCATCAACAAGAAGTCTTTCGGGGAGCGCTACAAACCTCCTAGACGACACGTCATCACCTAGCTATCTAGGTAGATCGGTATATAAAAATGTACACACAATAATATAGCGGTGAGACCGCTTTAATAGTGTCTACCTTCTTGGGGGGTAAGTGAGGGGTATTACCCAGCTTTATGCGGAACTGATGCTTCTGGCACTAGTATTGAGTATTGGTGCGGTTATTAGCCACATAGCTATTGGGATTAGTACTGCTTTGAGGAACATAAAGCTGCCCCCTAAGATTTCGGCGTATCGAGTCGGTGACACGGTAATCATAGCCAACTGGGGTGAAGACTGTTACCGAGTTCGCGTCATATGCGTAGATAACGGGGTGTACGATGAATTAGAAGTGTGGCCCGGCACTTATCTATACAACACGACATGTGCTGATGTAGTAATAGTTTACTACGAATATACCATAAGACCGCAGAGGATACGCTGAGAACTACCAACAGTGGCTGACTCTAGTTTAATGTTTTCGACCTCCATTTCTTGAGAGCTCTTGCTCCCATAGCTAAATAGTTACTCTAGGGATGTCATCTATACTTCCGCAGTCAGTTTAGATGCCGACCTCATGTACGTTCTTACAGCCTGTACCCACGGCGTAGCGTCAAAGCGTTCTACTTCTGATCCGACTAAGCTGATTGCTCACTATGCGATATTATTTGGAAAACCTAAGAAAGGCATTTGTGCTGAGTAGCTACTTTGGTGATACGTGCTTCGCTATCACTGAACTCATCGTTTGTATTAGGAGAGCTATGGTTTTAGCAACAATTCTCGCTGGGAGACTAATCCTTTACTAGCTCTATCAACAGTTTTTAAGCAGTAGCTAAAGAAAACTGTTGGGCCCGTCGTCTAGCCTGGTTAGGACGCCGCCCTTACGAGCTTCCGATTCCTGCGAGAGGCGGAGGTCCGGGGTTCGAGTCCCCGCGGGCCCACCTCGAGTTATTTTAGGTTATCTCGCAGTAGTCTCTACTAACAGCCTCTAATGGTTATGATGGTTATGATCTATCGCTCTAACGAAAGATTTATGTATTTGGTGCTCTAGGTTGTTGGTGAACGTATTGGTTATTCGCTTAGAGGAGTACGACCCCTTATGGCTGGAGGTTAGGCTCTTTTTCAGCGTTAGGTCAGCTAAGTCTCCTCAAGCATCTAAAGTCAGTAGTTTCGCTATCTATTTGTCGGATGTAACAGGTGTTGACTTGCCTTGGATTTGGAGTGACGATTCAATTGAACCCCTCTTTCCCTTTGACGAGAGAGTGGGTAGCATAGTCGTTAGTAATGGTGATGACGTAGCCTTCCTATGGGATATTGGGGAAACGAAAAGCGGGTTCTCGATATCTACTCGACGAGAAGAGGCTCTATAAGGCACGTTCATGGTGATGGCAGGAGTGTAACAGCTAACTCAGGAGCTTGGGACGAGCTGGGCGAGAGTCTCTGCTTTACATCTACAGAGAGAAACGGTGTAGACTTCGATCTCTACGTATACAACGAAGATTTTGGTGTAAGACTAGTAGCAGAGCTTGAAGGTACTAATAGCTGTAGCTCATGGATCGG
>JAWBJE010000019.1:0-17594 GCA_038832865.1 Sulfolobales archaeon | reverse complement strand
ATACCTCTATGAGGAAAGCCATATCGGAGGTAGTCCCACCTAAATGGCTCGAGAGCTCCCTAAGAGCCTTCGAGCTCGGACTCAGCTTAATAGAAAAACGATAGCAGTTCCTTTACCAATAGTAGCACGTTTGACAAGAAAGAAGAGTTTGATCTTTTCACCTACTCCCCAATGTACATAATGGACACTACAGAAGTAGTTAAAATAAAAAAATAACAATAAATAACATAGAAGTTTAAAAATAGTTTAGTTTAAAAATATAGATGTAGAAACTGATGAAGGCTGTACACATATAGCTGAATTGGTGCGCGCTTGTTCCAGTATAGCAATTTAAGATACGAGCTTATTTTCCTCAAGTAGAGGATCTACGTGATGGTTAAGAGGAGGAGGTTAATATTTAAGGAGGTATACGGGGACAGCATTGCTTTAGGAGTTAAGGTAGCTACAGTTAGGCTAAACAGTAGTGTAAAGGTCGGCGAGGTTGTAGACGTTTTTGCTGGAAGAAGCTACTTAGGTAGCGCAGTAATAACTGGTGTAGAGGTTAAGAAGGTTTCCCAGCTAACAGACGAGGATGCTAGGCTTGACGGTTTTAGAAGTAGAGATGAGTTAGTTAGAGAGTTAAGGAGTATCTATGGAAGGAGCCTTACTGACTCAACAGAAGTTAAAGTAATTAAGTTTAAGCTACTTGGGAGGTGAGGTCGAGCTATTGGTTAAAGCCATAGTCTGCGTTACCGGGATGCCGGGGTCCGGGAAGACTCTAATAGCTAAATTCCTTTCCAATAGCTTAGGTGCTTACGTGAACATGGGGGATGTAGTTAGGTCTAAGGCGGCTGAGCTAGGTATAGAACCTACGTCAGATAACCTAATGAGACTCGCAGTAGAGCTAAGAAAGTCTCTCGGGCTAGACGCTGTTGCTAGAGAGGCCGCAAAGAACTTTCCGAACTCAAGTGAAGTTGTAGTTGTAGATGGTGTGAGGAGTCTTGACGAAGTGAGGTTTTTCTCCAGTATCGCACGCACAGTTGTGGTAGCTGTACACGCATCACCTAAGACAAGGTACGAGAGGTTGAGAAAGAGAGGTAGAGAGGACGACCCTACAGCATTCAGTAAGTTCTTAGACAGAGACTCTAAAGAGCTTGAGCTAGGTATAGGGTCAGTTATAGCTCTCGCAGACGTCATGGTTGTCAACGAGGATAGGGATGCTCGCGACGTATGCTTAGAGGCTCTCAAAAGAGTTCGAGAGGCTTTGGGGAGTGTTCTTACTTAGAGTAGAGGTTGAAGTTAGACCTACGGAGAGCTCAGATAGAGTCTCAAGAGCAGTTAAAAACATACTCGACGTCGATCTTGTAGAAGTAGAGCTCTCCGAAGGCTACAAGCTCCTAGTTGGTGAGTCAAACAGCATCGAGGCTCTTAGAAAACTCCATCAGTCCCTTCGGCAGCAGAGAATACTGGACTCAGCTAGAGCTTATATGCTGAAGAACAGCAGGGGCAACAGCCTCGAGCTTAAACTACATAAGCAAGCGGCTTTCGCAGGTCACGTATCTTTGGTAACATATGATGAAGAATCACCTCTAGGTCCAATACGCATTCTAGTGATCTCAGATAAGATAGGCGAACTGATTGACTGGCTTGCGCCACCTACTTCTCAGGGGAGACCACTATGGGAGAAGCCTCCGCCTAAGGTATAGGTCTTGCTACCTACTGAGAGTATAAAAATTGCTCTCCTAACTGTATACTAGGTGTAAGTATTGAGTAAGTTTGTAAAGTGCGAAGAGCAGTGTAGGTCGGTGTGTCATAGTAGTAATGAAAGCTTCTTTGACTGCGTTAATGAGTGTATAAAGATCTGTCTAGCTAACATCGCAGGAGAGTTTTCTTAGTAGGTCTCTGATTGGTGGGATTAGGTCTGTAGTAGGGAAGTTGTAGGGTTCCCCCTTGGGGGACTCGGTATAGTATGGCCTATTACACATAGGACACCCACTAGTCAATAGGGCCATAGTTACTTCACTCAGGCTGCTTAACTTGTCTTCGTGAACACACATTCTATTTAAGTCCACGAGCTCCTCGACGGGCAGTCCACTAGCTACCGCATAGTTGATTATTTGAACTATCCTGTAGTACCTTAAGGATGGTCTAGGCCAGCTCTCAGCGGAAGTACCTTTAACGGGTGTAAACGCAAATAAAGATACAGCACCACCTACACTATAAACCTGCTTAATTGTTTCCGTGATCTCTTTTAGAGTCTCACCGAGCCCCACTATTAGGTGAACCACCACCCTACCTCGACCGAATACACTGACGGCTTTACTTATGAAGTCTAAGTATACACCGTAGGGGTACGGCTTGTTCACTCTAGTGGCTATACTAGGTGTCGCAGCATCGAGGCCTACACCTAGGTAGTCGACTCCCTCTTGCTTAAAGAGCTTTAAATCTTCGTCAGGTATTGGTGTAGTAGACAGCGAGATCTTGAGCCCATAGTGAGACAGTGTTCTCACGACCTCGTGGAGTTCAGCGATGAAGTCTGGCTTAATAACGGACTGTACGCAAGCTCTACTGAAAACTCTAGCTAACTTAGGTGCTACATCCTCTAGGCTTACCGCAGGCCAGACCACTCTCGAAAGAAAGTCCTTGCTGGCTATGGACTGAGATGACTGAGCGCAAAAGTAGCAACCACCGAGACAGCCTCTATCACTGTATTGAAGAAGGTAGGCAACCCCGGGTCGAACTAAGGTCTTAGTATCTACTTCACCAATAGCTGCCAGAGTCCCTATAGACGCTCTAATCAGCATCTACTCCCCCCACTAAATTAGTAAGAACGTAAAACAACTTGCGTTCTTCGAAACAACCTTAAAGCTAAGGGATAGAGTAGAGTTGAATGACGGATGAAGTGCTTATTTTGTTGGATCATGTAGCTAAAGAGGTGTTCTAAGTGGTGCGGGTTACGCCCCCGGAGGAATTCTTTGGGTTTAAGATAGGGGATGACAGGAAACTAGCTCGCTGGGATAAGATCGTAGAGTACTTCAAGCTAGTCGCGTCTGAGTCGGATAGAGTCATAGTCGAGGAAATCGGTAAGACAACTGAAGGTAACTCGTTTATAGTGGCTTACGTGTCGTCACCAGAGAACCTAGCTAGACTAGACGAGTTACGTAGGATATCGTGCGCACTCGCAAATCCTGACTCACTACCGAGTCCTGACGAAGTAGAAAAGCTAATTGAAGCCGGGAGGGCGGTCGTAGTAGTAACTAACAGTATGCACTCAACAGAGGTTGGAGGTACGCAGATGTCTATAGAGCTACTCTATAGGTTGGCCTCTTCAGACGAGCCGGAGGTGCTGGAGATCCTGAGGGAGGTCGTAGTGATATTGATACCGTCCCAGAATCCAGATGGCCAAATAGCCGTAGTAGACTGGTACACCAAGACCCTTGGGACAGAGTACGAGGGTACCAGCCTCCCCTGGCTCTACCACAAGTACTGCGGTCACGACAACAATAGAGACGCTTACGCACTAAACCTAGTGGAGAGCCAGTACATAGCCAAGATAGTCTACAGAGAGTGGTGTCCGCAGGTCTACTTAGACCACCACCAGATGGGTCCCTATGGTGCTAGGTTCTTCCTCTCACCCGAGATGGACCCGATATACCCGGAAGTAGACCCACTAGTCTGGAGGGAAACCCAGTTCCTTGGGATGCTCGCCGCCATGAGGCTCGAGAGAGAGGGAGTTAGTGGCGTTGAAACAGGAGCACCGTTCACACCTGACTTCATATCTGCATTTCAAACTCTAGCGTACACAATGAACATCATCGGTATACTAACAGAATCTGCTTCAGCAAGGATAGCTACTCCGATATTCGTAGACCCGCATCAGCTGAGGGGTTACGGGAGAGGTAGACTGTCGGACAAGCCGTACATGAACTACCCTAACCCGTGGAGAGGAGGGTGGTGGAGGCTTTCGGACATAGTTAGGCAACAACTCATTGCTTCTATAGCCATACTCTCTGCTGTAGCTAAGTTTAGGCGCGAGTTCTTGAGGAACATGTACGTTAAGGCTAGGAGAAACGTTGAGAGAGGTATGTCGGAACCTCCTTACGCTTTCCTCATTCCGAGAGAACAGCATGACTACCTCACTGCGATTAAGTTCATCGATGTACTGTTAAAGCTCGGTGTAAAAGTCTTCGAGGCGACTAGCTCCATAAGAGTTGGGGCTGTAACGTACCCCGCCGGAACCTACGTCATTCCACTAGCCCAACCCAGGAGAGCCCTTGTCAAGAAGCTCATCGACAGGTTCCTCTACCCCGACGACGAGACGACACGCGACCGTGAGGGCAAGCCTCTCAGGCCATACGATATAGCAACGGACACCCTGGCTGAATTCATGGGTGTATCGACCGTTAGGGTAGACGAACCCTTCGTTGCTGAATTAAAGCCGGTAAGAGAGGTGGCTAGAGTAGTGCCGAGTCTAGGTGAGCATAGGTACTACGTACTTGACCCGAGGCTTAACGACTCGTACTACGTAGTCAATAGAGTTCTGAGTAGTGGTGGAGAAGTGTATAGGGTATTTGAGGCTGTCGACATAGGTGGCTTACGCCTCCCTCCAGGAGCTTTCGTAGTGCGTAGAGATGGTGTTAGTAGAGTACTGCTCGAAGCCGCCAGCGAGAGGGGAGTCCCGGTCTACGGACTCGACGACTTACCCCAGCTTAGGTTGCTTAAGGTAAAGATCGGGAGGATCGGTGTTTATGAAAGGTACTACGGAGGCAACATGGAGGCAGGCTGGATCAAGTACGTCTTAGACACATACAACTTTCCCTACACTGAGCTAAGAGATGAGCCAATAAAGTCCGGGAAGCTCCAGGAGGTAGTCGACATAGTGGTATTTCCGTCAGATCCCTTACCATTCCTGACTGGTGAAAACATCGAAGAGGAGCTAGCAAAGAGGTGGGGTAGACCCATAAAGCTCCCACCTTACCCACCGGAGTACAAGAGCGGCTTCGGAAAGGAGGGCATAGAGAAGCTAAAGAGCTTCGTCGAAAATGGTGGTGTAGTCGTAACTATGGGAGAGTCTGTAGAGCTCCTGACGAAAGGGTTTAACCTCCCACTGAGGGATATAAGTGAGGACATCAAGGACCCGAGGCAGTTCTTCTGCCCCGGTTCCACTCTCAAAATCCAGGTAGACACCACACACCCACTAGGCTTCGGAATGCCTAAGCAGGCTCTAGCAGTATTCGTCGACAGACCAGTACTAGAGATAGTTCCGTCACACATGAACGAAAAGTTCAAGGTGGTGGCGAGATACCCCGAGAGAGACATACTGCAGAGCGGGTGGTTAATAGGAGAAAACATACTGAGCAGAAAACCTGCCTTACTAGAAGCAGAAATAGGGAGAGGAAAAGCAGTAGCCTACTCGTATAGACCGATCTTCAGGGCGCAAGCTCACGGAACATTCAAAACGCTGTTTAACTCTCTCTACATCTACTACGAGTAGAGGAATAGAGTAGTTAGTTTCTAGTCTCTAGACTTACGTACGCTAAACTTTAGTTTCCGTTTGTCCCTAGATACTCACTCCTATTAGTTTATTTTCGTTCGTAGCTGTATCCAGGGGCTTCCACCTCACCCATACAGATATTGGTATCTGTATGGGTTCATGGGTGGCTGTTGAGCCTAACGGCACGAGGCTCCCGCATAGTTTTAGCCTAGGAAGGCTTGGAGCACCGCCTAATCACCACTTGGGTTCATCCCAGGTACAGCCGTAAGCAACACTCATAAACATTAAAAAGAAAACAATCCCATGTGCGTATCGTTCGATGACGTCGAGAGCTCTCTACACGGTATGGTGTTCTCTTCTTAGATGGCGTCAGAAACGCTAGAAGAGCTTACTTCAGCGTATCGAAAGGATAGAGTTGGAAAGCTATGGTGAGTTGCTTTAGCGAGTCTCCTCACTGATGACTTTTTTTGACTATCATGCTGAACTCCTCTCTTGAGACCGACCCCTTCTTTAGTATTGAGTAGAACTTCGTTTCTAGCAAGATCTTTACTAACTTTTCCGTGCTTACTTTACTCGAATCTATTCCAGCTTCCTTTAAGGCCTCGACGATGTTCGTCTTACCCGACTTCTTTCCTAGAACTATCTCAATTCCTCCTTTCCTACCCACTAGTTCGGGCAGTATTGGGAATACCTCGGTTGGTCTTACCTCTTTAGCTGAAATCCACCATTCAGCGATCATCCCGGACTCGACCCTGAACGGTGAATCTCCAACGATTGGTTTGTGGGGTGGTAGCTTAACACCTGAGAGTTGCTCAACTAGCTTAGATAGTTCGTACAGCTTGTCGAGCTTTACGTTAGTCCTCACTCCTAGAAATAGTTCTAGTGCTAATACTGTTTCCTTTAGAGCAGCGTTACCTGCTCTCTCACCTATGCCATTGACAGTTACGTGAACTGCTGATGCACCTGAAGCTACAGCTGCTAGAGCGTTAGCTACGGCTAGACCGAAGTCGTTATGCGGGTGTACCTCTACAGGCTTCTTAGTAAGGGACTTTACTTGCTTAGTTAGGTACTCCATAACGAACGGACTAGCAACTCCGAAGGTATCTGCTATAGTAAGAGAATCCATGAAGTCTTGTACTGAGTTTACCACCTTCTTTAGGAACTCGTAGTCAGCCCTCGTCGAGTCTATTGCGAGGAGAGTAACGAAGAGTCCGTGCTTTTTTGCGTACTCAGCTGCCTCGACAACCATTTTTATAGCGCTGTCTTCTGGGATGCGGTATCCGTATTCGATAATATGCTTACTAAGGGAAGCTCCATCACGACCCCGGGTACTTCGGCCTTAATCGCTAGGTCTACATCTTGTTTTAAGCACCTCGAGAAAGCCATTACTCCGAAGTACGCAGTGACAACAGTCATAGCTGAAGCAGGTTCTCTGATAGCGGGAACGGACATAGTACCGGTGTGGTCGATCTCAGACCTAGCTGGAGGTGAGAAAGTTAATGCTATTGAAGCAGAAGTTTTGAATAGAGTTGCGGCTCCGGTAGTAGGTGCTTCATCAGCTGTACCGTATACCATAGAGAAGATGCCTACGATATTTGCTACACAGTTTGGTAACACCACCCCACATCTCATAGTAGCTAAAGACTACCTAAACAAGCAGGGCTATGATTTAGTAGCCTTCCACGCTCTAGGAAAGACAGGAGGGTACACTATGGAGAGGTTGATCGAGGCCGGTATGGCTGTCGGAGTACTGGATGTCACAACGCACGAGTTAGTCGATGAAATTGCTGGAGGTGTTTTAAGCGCTAGTATTGGTGAGAAAAAGAGGTTGACGGCAGCTGGAACTATTGGTATTCCTCAGGTAGTAATCCCGGGGGCCGTAGACATGATAAACTTCTGGGCACCGGAGACTGTCCCCGAGAAGTTCCGTGAAAGATGCGCATACGAGCACAGCAGGGGTTTGGTGACCCTCATAAGAGCAACAGCTGAAGAACTATACAGAGTGGGGAAGGTGATGGCCGAGAGATTAAATAAGTCGGTTGGACCAACCGTAGTCATATTTCCTTTGAGAGGATTCAGCATAATCGATAACGACCCAGAAGCTAAACCTAAGAATGCCCCACCAGGTGCCTACTGCCAGAAGATGGTCTTTAAAGAAGGCAGAATAGTCTTCGAGAGAACTAATAGGCCGTGGCACGATCCTACATCAAACCTATACCTACTTAAAGCCCTCATCGAAGATCTAGACCTATCCAAACCTAACGTAGACCTCATAGTGTTAGACTACAACGTAAATGACCCAGAAGTAGCTTTACTGAGTGCCAAGATCCTCGACAGAATGATTAAGAAGACTTGGAAGAAGGGTGAGATACCCGAGGTAGAAGGTCTTGACGTAGGTAAGATAGTCAAAGACCCTATCAAGATAATAAAAGAAAAACTCGGTTAAACCAAGCCTCGAGTCTAACCTATTCTATCCTACATGTCCTTATTCAATTGCTACTGAAGGATTCCCAGGGAGCTCATCGATGTTTAACTCGTTTTAATTCTCTCCCAACTTTCGCTACTTTAAGAGTCGCTGGTTGTTGAAAGCTCTAACTATGAAGTCCTCGCCTTCGTAAATAACTACCCGGATTTCACCCCTCATTTTAAGTTTTTCTATCACTGCGAGTGGGTCCTCAACTATTCTTTCTAGAGCTCTTACCGCGTAATTCAGTCTTAGCGGATGTACCGAAACGAGGTTCAATAGCCACGTTTCCGAGTCACCGTACACTTTGTACTCTGGAGGTTCTGGAAGGTTAAGTAGTTCTACTCTGTCTTCACCGAGTGCTTTAGTAAATAGAGTGTATGCCTCTACTAGCTTGCTCGGTTCTGGAGGTTTAACGTAACTTTCTGCGGGAGGTCTTACCGGTACTGCTATGTAGGCCTTGACGGGGTTGATCTTCCTAATGTAGCTCGAGATTTGCTCTAGTTCTTCTGCACTCGTGTTAAATCCTTCTACAAGCATAGTCTCGGTCACAAGCCTCCCCTTAAAGCTCTTCGCGAACTCCTCTACCCCAGCTAGGACGTTCTCTAGCTTTAGATCGGGGTGTGGTCTGTTCACTGCTTTCCAGCTTCTACAGAGTACACTGTCGATCTTGATTGACACTAAGTCCGCATAAGCTATATCCGCTCTGGCTTCCTCTAAATAGAGTAAGGACGAGTTCGTAATTACTGCTATAGGCTTACTAGTTACCTCCTTTATTCTACTGATAGTCTCACCGATACGTATATCAAGCAGAGGTTCTCCATCTGGAACGAAGGTAACGTAGTCTACTTCACTATCAAACCTATCGATAAACGCGTGTACTTCGTTAACTACTTGATTTACCTCGAAGAAGGGTCTTCTCTCTATAGTCAGATCTGTGGTCCTCCCGAGTTGGCAGTACGTACAGGAATAGCTACAGGTTTTATAAGGAACATTGTTTACTCCCAAACTTAAGCCCAGCCTTCGAGAGCGGACTGGTCCAAAAACGTACCTAAATCTACAGAGATCCACGGAGGCACTCACCTAAAGCGAACGCTGTGTCTAAATGCAGTTCCTGAACGCGCTAATATAGTTTCCCACGAACTCTTCGGTAAGCCCTTAGAGCTACTAGACATAAAGCTCTCATACGCATTGTAAGCGCTTGACAAGCTTGTAACAACTCTTAAGGTTTATTCACACTGTATTTCAAGACCTCCACACTTGCCTAACTCTAGCACTTGCGGTCATACAAATACACATACTCTAACGCTACCTTCAGACCTTTTTAGAACTGGCCTCGGGCTGTTTTCTTCTTGATGATTTTTAGGAAATGCTTGTAAGCGCTGTTTTTCTATGTTTATTGAAAGCTCTGGGTGGTGATGGGGGCATCGCTCCAAGCCACCCGAGCTTAAGCTAGATGGGAGCCCCGTGCCGTTGGGCTCAACAGCCACTCATGAACCCATACAGATACCCAGATCCGCATGGACTAAGTGGAAGCCCTCGGATACAGCTATGAACGAAAACAAACTAATGGGAGTGAGCATCCGGGGACAAACGGTACGCCGCCTAGTAGTTCTTGAGATAAACAACACTACTTAAGCTGCCTTTCCTAGGATTAGCCTTTAGCGTGATAAATGGTTGAAACTATGCGCCCCGAGCTTCCTCGCTACAAGCTCACTCTCGTAGACGTATTTCGTTTCTACAGCAAGAAGAGTTTGCGAAATACTGAGCTTACTTCATAAGTTACTTTACTACCGAGGTTTTTAGATGTTTTAGTTAGTACCTACACCTTTCTTTAGACTCCTTAAGCTTCTTTTCCCAAATCCTCCACGCTCTATAGATCTCGTCTTCAACATAAACGTCGTCGAGTTTCTCTATAGTTCCATCTTCCCTATATACCACTACCAAGTTCTCAGATCTATCTCCTACATAACCTATCTCACTAGCTTCTATGCCGGCTTTCTTCAGTAATTCAACTGCTTCTTTAGCTAAGTGGGACGGTACTGTAGCAATGAGTGTACCGGAACTTATGAGCTTCAAGGGGTCGAGTCCTAGGGTTCTTGCTATGGCTAGAGTTTCTTTTGCTATACTTACTTTTTCTTCTCGAACGTATAGGGTTTTCCCGGATGCGTATGCTATCTCAGCTAATCCACCGAGTAATCCACCCTCGGTCGGGTCATGCATCGAGGTAGCTAGTCCAGCTTCCGCGAGTAGCAGGGCTTCTCTAACAATACTCACTTTTCTAACAAACTCACTACCTCGCTGAATAATGCTTTGAGGGACTCCTAAGTCGAGGAGTACCTCTCTAAAGTCAGTAGATAGTATTGCGGTACCTTCAACACCGGCTGTCTTAGTCATGATCACGACATCACCTACTCTAGCACTACCAGTTGTTACGTACCTACCCTTCTCCGCTATCCCTATGGCAGTCATCGATAATAGGGGTCTATCGAGACCCGGCGTAATCTCTGAGTGTCCACCGATCACTGCCGCACCAACTTCTTTAGCTGCTTCATCTATCTGAGCAGTTATCTTATCTACTAGCTCTTCGCTAGCATTCTCAGGCATGTAGAGAACGGGTAAAAGCCACCTCGGCTTCACTCCTCTAACTGCGATATCATTACAGGAAATGTGAACAGCAAGCCAGCCAAGGAACTCAATAGCTCCTGTAATTGGGTCTACATGTGCTACTAAAACCTTACCGCCACCGATATCCACGACAGCAGCATCTTCACCGATCGAGGGACCAACGAGGACAGAAGGGTCTCTAGTACCGACTCTACCGATGACGTACTTTAGTAACATCTTAGGCGGTAGTTTTCCTACCACACTCTGACACCGATTAAAGTCCGAGTTAAAAAGAAAAGAGCTCTAAACGTTCTAAAATAGAAACTTGTAGTACTTAAATCAGTTACTACATTGTGCCTCGGTTAACAAGAGCTCAAGCCTCCTCATTTATACGTTATCATCTACTGATCTGCGGTGGGAAAACGAAGATTAAGGTCCTGTGCCGAAGGGACTATACGTGTTACACCCTAGTCTCGTGGCTATATGAGGTCTCTGAACTCCTTTCTAGCGAGTTTGAAGAACGTGTCGAAGTAGTTGAAGAGTACTCTGACTCAGTCGCTCTACCTGAAGTCTATGTAGATGGGGAACTAGCGATAGTGGGTCTACCGAGTGAAGAAGGGTACTTAATAGAGTCACTAAAACACGCTGTACTAACTTTAAGAAAAGCGAAGCAAAGTTGGCAACCAACGAATCAGCCAACTAGTTATAGCTGAAGAATATGCGGACTAGAGAATGATCCGTGTGGCACTTTTTGATACGTGCTCGGTGTAACAAAACTAAACCTGTTCTCACGATTATGGAACCCTCTAAGGTAGGGAGCCGGATTTTGGAATAGTTTATGAAGTACCCGAGTTCTTGGATATATTTTGTTACAAACTCGTGAGATAGTTGAGGGTGCAGCGTACGTCGACTAGAGGACCTGGAGTAAAGCTTCTTATCGCTATCGCCGTAGGTTTCGTCATCGGTTTAGTGTCGGGTTTTGCTCTTCTAGGTTTACCGGATGCTGTTAGAGCTGATGTCGCTACATGGCTTAAGGCGTTGGGAGACATCTTCGTGAGGTTAATACGTATAGTTATACCACCACTGATATTCTTCACTATATCTGCTGCTGTAGCCTCTATGGCAGACTTACGCAGGCTTGGCTTAGTGCTAGTGTGGTTGTTCGTGCTCTACATAACTACGTCAGCTATAGCAGCTTACCTAGGGGTAGTAGCCGGACAGGTGTTTCAGCCGGGTGTCGGTATTGGGCTGCAGCCTCCGGCCGGCTACACTCCACCGAAGCCTCCCTCAGCTGTTGATATACTCTTGAGCTTCTTCCAGACCGACTTTAGTGCCCTCCTAGCTGTTGGTGGGGCTATGACTATGATAATATTCGCCATAATCCTTGGCGTAGCCGTCGTACTACTGGGTGAGGAGGGTAGGAGGATATACTCGTTCCTAAGACTAGCATCAAACACTATGATAACTATGGTTAGAGTAATAATGTACTACGCACCAGTAGCCATCTTCGCATACGCAGCCTGGCTCATAGCAGTTTACGGTCCGCAGATGCTTGGAGCTTACGGTAAGTTCCTGCTGGCTCAGTACAGCTTTTCCTTCATACACTTCTTCGTCGTTTACAGTATCATAGTACTAACCGGAGGACTTAGCCCACTGAAGTACTTCAAGATCCAGTCTACACCGTTCGTAATAGCCTTTACCACCAGGTCTTCAGCTGTTACGCTACCCTACAACATGGAGGCAGCTAGGAGGATGGGAGCACCCGATGAGGTGTTCCAGATAACGCTCCCCATAGGTGCTACAGTGAACATGGACGGGACGGCTCTATACCAAGCACTCTCAGCTATCTTCGTAGCTCAGCTCTTCGGGATAGCTCTGACACCGGTACACATAGGTCTGGCTGTAACCTCAGCTGTCATAGGGTCTGTAGCGACGGCAGCTATACCCGGTGGCGGGACGATAATGCTCGCATTCGTCTTAGGTACCCTCGGGCTTCCACTAGAGGGAGTCGGTATAATGATGGTCGTAGACCCTATATCAGATGCTCTAAGAACAGCTATCAACGTATCAGGAGATAACGCAAGCACTATCCTAATAACTAGGCTCGTCGGCCTAAAGCTAAGGAGCTCGAGCTAGCCTGATCAAACGTAATTTAACTTTTTATTTTGCTTACTGCTCCCAAACCTTTCTATCTCTCCTTATCTGACATCTCCCACCGCCATATGCTTGATAGCATTCTACGTGATTTAAGTGATTGTTACATGCCGTAGGAACCGTGAACCACGTCCTCGTAAGATGTCAGAAGGCTCTTGAGGAGGGTCGGTGATAATCCGCGACCGAAAGACGACCGTTTAAGTCTTTGAGTTAAGTATCTTCAACATAGTCCTAGCATTATCCAGCATCCAGTGGTCATTGTTGAAGAATACGTAAACTCTGCGGGGACTTACTTCAGCTATCTTAGTGGCTATCTCTTTAAGCTCTTCCAGGGAGTACTCGTAGGAGTACCACTCGGCTCTTCCATGGAGCCTGATGTAGACCACGTTATTGCTTGAAGCAATCCAGGTACCTATAGGTGAGTCTATCGACACCACTGTGACGCCGATTTTCCGGCAAAGCTCGACTGCGTCATCATTGAACCAGCTTTTATTCCTGAACTCCACTGCTAATTTGCTACCTAATCTGACAGATTTAGCAAATCTTTCCAGTTTGAATATGTTATCAGCACTCATCTCAAACCTTGGCGGCATCTGAAGTAAGTAGAAGTCTACGAAATCGTCTAGGGGCTTAAAGAGGTTAGCAAACTTTGACCAGATGGCTAGAGAATCCTCGCTAAGCATCCTCATGTGGGTTACGCTTCTATGTACTTTAACGGCCCAACGGACTCCGTAGACCTCAGTTTTCCTCCTCCAGCTAATCACCTGGTTCGGGAACGGGAACCTATAGAAGGAGGCATTTAGCTCCACGGCGTTGAGACCTGAGTACTTTAAGTACCAATCGAGAGAAGCACCCTCATTCCAGTCGTAAAGCCAGCCAGATGTACCAACATACACACTTACTGAACCGTTCAACAACACACTCGGACCCCAGGTTTAGCGTGAAGTTTTAGATATTGTACAGTTTTAACCAGCCACTCCCACTTTTTCGCTACCTTCAATTAATCCCCATGGTCTGAGGTTAAACTCCATAAGGGTTGGACTCACTAAAATAAAAACAAATGCGGCACTATGGTTGGAGCTCGTCCGTGTTTATATTATCGCAGACCCTCTAATACGTTAGGTGCTAGATAGTTGAGTTTCCGTAACTTATTTGGTGGAGCTCTATGCCTATCCACGATAGCCTAGTGAACGCCTTAAGTAATGTTGTTAGAAGCTTGCTCGCAAGTATCGGTGAAGTGAGGGACATCCTAAAGTCGCTCAGGGAGGTAAAAGTTTTCGAGCTTAGGGTCTCCTCTTCTCCCCCTGCGGTAGCAGCCGGGGACTCTAGCTGGGCGTTAAGGACGCACGCCATGGTCCTAGTCTACGCCGTTCAATCAGTAGCGATCAGGGTCTCACCAGGGAAAGCCGGGTCTACAGAGTGTTTAGTTGACGCAGATGCTGGCTACTTTATTCCGTCGCAACGCGCTGGTGACATTACTGCCGACGAGGTTGTAATAAGAGCTATCCAGTTTATTTCGAAAAGGCTAGAGGTCTCAGCACTGGCTAGAGTTTCCGAGGGAGCAGACATCTCCTTATTCGACGGATCTATTTTCTCCTTCCTATGGTACAGTAAGTTTCCTGAGATCCCGAGTAGCCTCAAGTCCTTTAAGAGTAGACCCTCTAGGTTTAGAGATATATGGCGGGAGGTAGTCTTAGGAGTAAGGTCGATAGCTACATCCGGAGTCGTTCCTCTGTTTATAGCTAAAAGCGTTAGGAGAAGCTACTACGCGGATAGACTCTCAAGCCCCGAACTACTCGAGAAACTAGGAGATAGAGCAAACGATTTAGTACTCATAGAGCTAATGAGGAGGACGGGGTGGCTCCCAAAAAAGGCCCTAGTGCTCGAGCCCGTTCACTTACTAAGCTTTAAGGATATGCCAAGACCCCTAAACTCCCTGGACCCAGAGGACCAGTCCCTGCTAGAGCCTCTCATGCCCATAACAGTTACGTACGTGATCTTCAACCCGTCGGCCCAAGCGTTCCAGGTCACTATTCCCGGTAAGTGGAGTCTCGAGGAGCTCGCTGAGGTCTTGTCGAGGCTCTACCCTTATTCTCACACAGGTTACCCAGACCCTCTAAGGGTGGCGCACAACTTGAGCAAGATAAGCAACCGCGAGCTCAAGTACTTACTCCTCAAGCTAGGTATTTCGTCGATACCTACTGGGAGGGAGCTCTTAGGTGAGTTTGTATGAGCTCGAAGCCGATCGGGTTGGTTGGCGAATACTCGACACCAACCGAAGTAGACGTAAAGTCTCAATATCCGGTTTCTCCCGGGACCTACGTCTACATGTCGTTTAAAGCTAGAGACCCGGTGAAAGACAGAGAAGAGGTTAGGGAGGTAGTCGGAATTGTCGGCTCAACAGTTTATAGGTCTGTAATACCGGTAGTCGTTAGCCCGAACGTAGGGCTTTTCGAGAGCTACTCTAGCGACTTAAAGAGGGAGAGCTACATGAAGGTATTGCTCGTCGCAGACATCACTAACGGTACGGCCAAGTTTCCAACATATCCCCCACCACCTGAGACCCCGGTATATCTTGCCCGAATGGAGCACCTCAGACCTATCTACAGCTGCGAACCTACTAGTGGTGTTAGAGTCGGCTCTCTAGTTGGGCTAGAGTCTCTTGAGATTAGAGTTAGAGTTGACTCTCTAGCAAAACACTTGCTGATAGCCGGAACGACTGGTTCCGGTAAGAGCAACTTAGTCGCCATACTAGCCGATAGAGTAGCCCAAGTAGGTGGCTCGGTAGTGATATTCGACGTTCACGGCGAGTACGGAGGGCTTATAAGCGAGTCCGAAGACGTCGTCGTAAGTATTTACGACGCCCAGATAAACCTGCTCAAAGTACCAATAGGGCTTCTCGCGAACTTCATAATACCAGAGCCGGCAGCGACCAAGCAGAGAAGGATACTGAGAAACGCTCTGAAGAAGCTGAACTCGGAGATACTCGAGCAATCCAGGAGCAAAAATATCCCACCCGCCAAGGCTGTGGAGAGGCTCTACACTTCTGCGGAGAGTTATAAGCGCGGGGGAGCGCTCGACAAACCCCTCGACCCGCTGGTGATGTATAGAGAGCTCCTAAAAGAGCGTATCAGGAAAGAGTCCGAAGAGAGTAGGACAGTTGGAGACGTTATCGACAAGGTCGACGACTTCTTCGAGTGGCATCGGGTCAGTCTCGAGAGCCCTACCGTGAGCGAGCTAATGGGCTACGGCAAGATCGTTGTGGTGGACGTGTCAGCTCTAGTAGATGACGAGAAGGACTACATGTTGAAGGTCGTGGCTGAGGACATCCTCTGGTCCCTTAAGGAGGGAGTGATACCACCGACCCTACTCGTCGTTGAGGAGGCCCACATATTCTTGAGTAGAGAGGCCAGTACGCGGTCGAAGGGGGCCCTCCAGAGGTTCGTGAGAGAGGGAAGGAAGTTCGGCGGTATGCTCGCAGTGGTAAGCCAGAGACCTAGGGCTCTCGACATAGGGGTGGTTTCCCAGGTCCAGAACTTCGCGTTCCTGCGTTTAGTCCAGAAGGCCGACAGGAGCGTGCTGATGGAGCTAGCAGACATCCTAAGTGAGGAGTACGCGAACATCCTCCCATCTCTCCCTCCTGGCCACGGGGTACTCGTAGGGGAGTGGACTGGTTGGTACCCTGTCTATACTAGGCTGGACCTGCACAAAGGGAAGAGGGTTGGAGCTACACCGAACATCGTCGAGAAGTGGAGACGCGGGAGAGACATCACTAGAGCTGAACAGGAGGACTTCAGCTCCCTAGCTAGCGAGTGGGAGGGTGGCTAAAGTGCTCCTCCTCCACGTGTCGGACACTCACCTGGGTTCATCGAAACCCTTGTCTGGCTCCAAGGCCCGCGAGCTCGATTTCTACGACGTCTTCGACGAGGTAGCGGACATAGCTGTCAGAGAGAGAGTAGACGCGGTTATCCACTGCGGGGATCTGTTCGATAATTACGAGCCGAGCCCGAGAACTTACTATCATACTGTCAAGTCCCTTAAGAAGCTCTCTGCCGCCGGGATACCGTTTCTGGTTATAGCCGGGGGACACGACCAGCCTAAGCGAGCGGAGATGTCGCCGCTAAAGGTCCTCGAAGAGGTAGGGGTGGCAAAGGTCCTGGCCCTAAGCGAGCCCGCTACCCACGTAGTTAGCCTGCGCAGTGGTGAGCTCGGAATAACAGCAGTGCCTTACTCACCGCCCAATGCTTTCGGCGGATGGGTCGGAAAGCTCAAGAGGCCGGAGTCCGGAAGGAAGATCCTCATGGCTCACATGATGCTCAAAGAGCTCAACCTTCCGGAGTCTCACGCTTCTCTAGATGAGCTCAAAGCGGTTGAGTATGACTATGTGGCTCTAGGACACTACCACATGAGGTACTCAATTAGGCGCAACAGCACTCCAATCGTATACCCCGGCTCTACGGAGGCTCAAGATAAGAGAGAGGCGAGCGACGAGAGGTTTGTGGCTTTAGTCGACTTAAGCACGAGAGAGGCGGTCGTAAGCTGGCTCAAGCTAAGCAGGTTTAGGAGGTTCGTAGTAATGGAGGGAGTTAGAGACCTCGGCGACCTAGATAGAAGGCTCGCCAAGCTGGTCACGGGCGTAGGCGGGAAGTCCGCAATACTCTACGTCGAGTTCTCGGAGCCGGTAAAACGGTGGGACGGAATTAGGAGCCGGCTGAACGAGCTAGTGCGCCGCGGGGTTATTCTAAACTACAAGCTATCGGCTCCAGGTGTAGCGGAATCCGAGGAGCGAGTTTATGAGGACCTCAGTGAGGCACCGCTCAGCCTAGAGTCCGTGGTCTACGAAGCATCAGGAGACCCGGAGGTCGCAGAGCTCTTGCTAGAGATCATCAGGAACAG
>JAWBJE010000018.1:0-17763 GCA_038832865.1 Sulfolobales archaeon | reverse complement strand
CCACCCCATTTAGTAATCCTGGGAGTACTGCGGTCTCGCCTGAGACGATGGGTGCTCTAACGGCCTCAGCTGCTTCCACCAAGCCGTCCATGACTTGCTTAAAGACGTCCTCGTCTGCCGTCCCCATAGCTACGTAGTCGGAAATAGCAATCACTTTACCACCTCCGCATGCTACGTCGTTCGCGTTCATAGCAACACAGTCCCAGCCGGCAACTCTCATTGCTCCCAGCTTCTTGAGTACTAGGGTCTTAGTCCCAACACCATCTACGTGCACTATCATCCTCTTCCCGACAAAGTCTATGCTTGGAGCAAAGCCTGGAAGCCCATGAATTACTACGCCTAGCTTATTAGCGAGAGTCTCGATAGCGTTTAAAGCTATTTGGTGCATACCTCTATGCTTCTTGAGGTCGACTCCCGCTTTAGCGTAGGTGAGACTCTCCACAGTGCTCTACCTCGAGAACATCTTCTCTAAGTCGCAAGTCCTTAATTCAGAAAAAGGATAGCTACACGAGAAACAACCATGGCAAACCTTAGGTAGTCCTACCGACAGCTCTAGGTTCCTCAAGGTGTTATAGGCAAGCGAATCGGTCCCAAGAGACTTCTCAACTTCTTCTACACTTGTCTTGTTCCATAGCAAGAGCTCTCTCCTGGATGCGACGTCAATACCCATATAGCAAGGGCACGTAAATGGGGGACTAGCGATCCTCACGTACAACTTAGCAGCGCCTCCTCTTCGAAGCTTATCGAGCAGTAACCTCATGGTAGTACCCCTCACTATGGAGTCGTCAACTACGACGACTCTCTTGCCTTCTATGACAGGTCTCACGACTCCGTACTTGATCTTCGACAGGACATCGCGTTGGTTCGGAGCTGAGATGAAGACTCGTCCAACGTACTTATTGACTATTATTCCTTCAGCTAAGGGTATACCGCTGGCCATACTGTAGCCTATTGCCGCTATCCTACCACTGTCTGGAACTGGTACTACGACATCTGCTTCTGCCGGTGCTTCTCTAGCCAGATACCAACCCATCTTAAGTCGTGACAGGTAGACGCTTACTCCATTAAAGTAGGAGTCCGGGCGGCTAAAGTATACGTATTCAAACACGCACGGAGAGGGGTCTGGAGCTACCACGGAGTCGGTAACCTCCAGAGCACTACCGTCAAAAGATAGGATTTCTCCAGCTCTGACCTCCCGCCAATCAAGATCTAGTACCTGAAGGGCCGCAGTCTCGGATGCTACATACACTTCTTTGTCTACGTAGGAGTAAGCGAGGGGTCTGATCCCCCTAGGGTCTCTAGCTACTAGAAGTCTAGGCTCTGACGTTAGAGCAACCAGACTGTAGGCCCCGATGATGTACTCTGGGAGTCTTTTCAGAGCTTCAACTGCGTCCCAACCTTCGTCTTTAGCTAGAGCGTAAACAGCGTAAGCTAGCGCTTGCGTATCATTCTCTACGTAGCTGGGAGTGTACTCTGGAGCCAAACTCCTAGCTAAAGCGAAGAGGTCTCGGTAATTCGCTATGTTGCCGTTAAAGGCTATGGCTAACTTAAGCCTTCCACCGCTGACAAGCTCCGGATGAGCTAGCTCCCACCCGTACCTTCCGGAAGTAGAGTACCTCGTGTGTGCTATACATCCAAACACCTCCCGCTCTTTAATGTTTGAGTTACCTAAGACTTCCTCATAAAGGCTTAGAACTAGAGATCCTTTCTTTACTACCTTGATATCTCCTGAAACGCTAGCTACCCCTATACCAACGGACTCCTGCCCTCTGTGCTGCAACTCTATCAGTAGGGATAGAGTCCTCCCGATAGCGCGGCTGTAGCTAGTGCTATTCCCAGAAGCGTAAGCAGATATCCCGCACACGATCTCACTCCAGAAGCTCACTCAAGCTGCGTTCGTAGATGTCCCTAAGCTCATCCAGGCTTTCTTCGACAACCGCTTGCTGATTCGCTCTAACGACGAAAAGTTTCTTGCTAGTCGTTCGGCCGATGACTGATACCCTAACACCCAATGCCTCGGCAAGGTTTAGCGCAACCTCAACCCTCTCTTGAGGCACTTCGACCACGTACCTGGCTTGGCTCTCGGAGAAGAGAACCTCATCTATTCTGGAACACCCTCGACACGCAACTTTCTCTACACTCACGTCTACACCTACGTCTCCGAGTATAGCCATCTCAGCTAAAGCTACGGCTAATCCACCTAAGCTCACGTCGTGAATCGAGAGAGCCACATCATTCTCGACTAGCTTGGAGACGTAGGAAGCATTTCTGAGCTCCTGGTTGGGCCTGGGAATAGGTACTTCGCCAACCTCTAGTCCGTGAACTCTTGCGAGGTACTCAGTGCTACCTATTTCTGGGAAGGTTTCTCCAACCAGTAGAACCGCTGACCCCTCTTGCTTAAAGTCGAGGGTTTTGACTCTTCTAACGTCCTCTACGGCCCCTATTCCTACTATAGTGGCTGTAGGCTTCACCTGCCTTCCCCTAGAGTCCTCGTTGTAAAAGCTCACCTTCCCTCCAACTATCGGGACTCCGAGCTCCTCAGCCATCCAGGCGACACCCTTCACCATCATCTCAAAATACCAGAAGTGTTCCGGCCTCTCGGGATTTCCTGCGTTTGGCTCATCGACGAAGGCGACCGGGGTAGACCCGACGGACACCAAGTTCCTGTAACACTCTGCTACACTGTTGGCCGCTCCTCTAAACGGGTCAATGGAGGTATACCGGGGGTTTGCGTCCCCCTTAACTGCTATCCCTCTTAAGTCCTCGGCGTCTAGCCTTAGGACTGCTGCGTCTCCGTATCCGGGCTTAACTACCGTTCGCACTCCTACCTCGTAGTCGTATTGTTCGTATATCCACTTCTTCGATGCTATGTTTGGTGATGAGAGTACGACCCTCAACGCCTTGGACACCGGTACCAAGGGAATAGAGCCTACGGGACTCACTAGCTCTGCTAGCTCCTTAGGGGGTCTAGACACTCTGTAAACGTCTCTTGGTCTCGCTAACTCCCGAGCCGGAACATCGGCAACGAGCTTACCCCTAAAGTACACCCTGATCCTTCCACTACCGTCGAAGGACCCTAAGACACTGCTTGGTACATCATACTTACCTAGGACCTCTAGTACTTTATCGAGGTGCTGTTTGTCTACTACCAACATCATTCTCTCCTGGCTTTCGGAGACGAGCATCTCGAGAGGGGTTAGCTCGGTCCTAAGGTGAAGGTTGTCCAGAAAGAGCTCTGCGCCCAGCTCAAAGTCAGCAGCAGTCTCAGCAACAGCCGTAGTCAGTCCTCCACCACCGAGGTCCTTGATGAACTTTACTATCCTTTTTTGTACTAGCTCTACGATAGAGTCTATCAAGATCTTCTCCATCAGCGGATCGGCTACTTGCACTGCCCCAATATCTCTACCTGGTTCGTCACTCAAAGACTTCGAGGCAAAGCTACTGCCGAGAAGCCCGTCCCGCCCCGTGGGGTTTCCCACAACTAGTATCACGTCACCGGGTATAGGCTTGCTGTTTGGTAAGTCCTCAACTCGGGTTATACCAACGCACGCTACGTTAACCAGAGGCTGATTATTGAACGAGGGATCAAACCACGTGTCCCCAGCTACTGTCGGTACCCCGATCCTGTTACCGTAATCGCTTATACCCCTGACTATCCCCTTTATAAGCCACTGGGCTCTACGGTCGCGCGGGTCGCCTAAGTAGAGCATGTTGAGTAGAGCTATGGGTTTAGCCCCGAGCGTTAGAATGTCCCGCACAACGCCTCCTATACCTGTAGCAGCACCGTTGTACGGGTCCACAGCGGAAGGGTGGTTATGAGACTCTATCTTGAAGACTACCGCTATACCCGGGAACACCTCAACGGCCGGCGCGTCTCTCCCCGGCCCGATGAGAACGTTTTTACCCTTGGTCGGCAATAACTTGAGGAGCCTCCTGCTACTCTTATAAGAGCAGTGCTCACTCCACTGGGCTTCAAACATAGCGAGTTCCTCAGCGGTGGGTTCCCGACCTAAAATCTTCCTTATCTCGCTTATCTCCTCGGCAGTTAAGACCGTAATCACCACCCGGATTTGAGCGAGCGAGATATGCTCCTGAATATAAGTTCCCCACCGGGTCTAAACCCACGAGGTGTGAGCAAGGGGGTCACCGCACGCTCTGGATGCGGCATTACTCCGAGAACGTACCCGTCTCTAGAGCCCAACCCAGCAATGTCGTAGGAGCTCCCGTTAGGGTTCTGTCCAGGTGTGTAGCGGATTATCGGGTGCGAGCTATTGAGCTTCTCGTACTCACTACTATCGACATAGTACCTACCCTCTCCGTGAGCTACGGGCATGTGGACTTCGACACCGTCTTCAGCAAGCTGAAGCCAGGGACCGCGCGGTTTCTCGACTCGCAACTTCACCCACCTGCAGACGAACCTTCCGTGTTTGTTCGGTAAAAAAGCCCCCCTCAATAGACCGGCCTCTACTAAGATCTGGAAGCCGTTGCATATGCCTAAAATCGGGATACCTCTCGCTACGGCCTCCGATAACCTCGCCACGGCCTCCGACCTAGCCGCTATAGCTCCAGCCCTAAGCCAGTCACCGTAACTAAACCCTCCTGGGATGACTACAGCATCCCAATCGTTGACGGACTTGAAGTCCTTATGCCATACCACCGTTGCCTCTACTTCCGGAGCGACTTCCTTAAACGACTTCACGACGTCTTCATCACAGTTAGTCCCGGGGAACTTCAGGACTGCTACCCTAGGAATAGACGGTCACCTCGATGTCGTGTATTACGGGGTTGTATATCATGAGTTTGTCGCACAGCTCTCTTACGTAGCTAGCTGCTTTCTCGCTGTCCTCAGCTTCTACCAATAGCGTGAGTTGTTTACCTATCCTTAACTCCTTAACCGCTCTGTATCCGTGCTTCAGTATGAGGTCTCGGTGAATGGTCTCAGCCTCAGGGTCCTTGAGCCCCTTCTTGTAAGACACTACAACAACTACCCTATATAGCCCCATGGAGACCACTCTAACCCTGCTGGCACAATCTGATGATTCTAATCGCTAAGTAGGCGGCGTTCTCGGCGTTATCTATGCCTACGGTCGCCACTGGAACCCCTTTAGGCATCTGGACAATGCTCAACAGAGCATCCAGTCCTCCGAGCGATACACTTAGGGGAACTCCTATAACTGGGCGCTGAGTTCTAGAAGCGATGAACCCTGGAAGGTGTGCTGCCAGTCCAGCCATTGCGATAAACAAGTCTGCGTCTGAAGTCTCTACGTACTTCTCAAGCTCCTTCGGGTTTCTGTGAGCACTAAGTACGACGACCTCGAAATCTACTCCATGCTCCTTGAGTATGGATGCCGCCCTCTCTGCGTACTGTCTATCTCTTTCACTACCAATTACAATAGAGACCTTTCCTCTGCAAGGCACGGTCTCACCTATTCAGCACGTATAGAGATAGTCTTAGCAGCCATTCTCGCCTTACTCAAAGCATCTTCGACAGAGCTACCCCTCGCTAGGACTACTGCTACCCTCCTCCCAGGGTAAGTGTATGGCTTTCCGAATATCCTAACGTCTACACCCGGGATCCTAAGGGCCTCTTGGAGACCGCATATCTTAGGGCTCCAGACGTCGTCTAGGTCCGTGTATACAGCCACGCTCGCTCCATGCGAGATTATCTTCGGTTTCGGAACTGGGAGCCCTAGAACAGACCTAACATGGATAGCGAATTCGCTCAGTTCTTGAGTTACTAGAGTCACTAACCCAGTGTCATGAGGCCTTGGAGCAACCTCGCTAAAGAGTACTCTACCGTCTTTAGTTAAGAATACTTCGACACCAAAGACTCCCACGCCCCCCAGCCCTTCTGCTACTCTCTTCGCTATCTCTACTACTTGATTTAACGTAGTCGGGCTAGATAGCGGAGGTTGCCACGACTCTACGTAGTGGTACTTACCGTATCTCCACTGCTCTATCGGTTCGCAGACTTCAGTAATAGGTTTACTGCCGTCTAGGTACCTGTATGCGAGGACGGTGTACTCTAGAGCAAGGTCGACGAACTCCTCGACTATCACTTTCTTGCTCTTCCCTCGAGAATGAGAGATAGCAAAGCTGTATGCCTTAGCAATAGAGTCTTTTGACAGCGACGTTATTTTAACGTGTCCGTGACCGCTACTACTCATTTCGGGCTTGATAAGGCACGGAAGTCCCACCTTTTCGCAAGCTTCAGCAACTTCCTCCGGGTTTTCAGCGAACTCGAACTTAGTAGTCGGCAGACCCAGAACTCCAGCAGCGAACTTCCTCAACTCCAGTCTATTCATAGATATCTTAACGGCTCTCGCGTTTGGGACCACTAAATATCCCTCGGACTCTAGTTCCTCGAGGGCCTCTGGAGATATAGCCTCGATCTCCGGAATGACAGCATCAGGGTTTTCCCTCCTAACTAGCGACTTGACAGCCCTCGGGTTTGCCATGTCTATAACGTACCTTCTATGAGCTACATGCATAGCTGGAGCCCAGTCATATCTATCGACAGCTACGACTTCAGCTCCCAGTCTCTGTGCTTCTATAGCGACCTCCTTTCCGAGCTCTCCGCTACCCAGTAGTAGCAACTTTACCGACCCCTCGAACATAGGTGACCGAATACAGTCTCGAGCCAAACTCCTCACCTCAGTGGAGACAAAAGGGGGCTCGCTACTACTCCCTCGCCGGGGATCCACACAGTGAAGAACTCCCCTATAGTCCCCCTATTCTGCTTACTTCTGTAGACAGTCCTAACTCTCTCGGCTTCCCTAGTTCTCTCGTCTAGTAGCCACTTAGAGCCGATATCACTCCTATAGTACAAAAGCCAGCCGTCCATGGAGGTTATGTAGTTCACAGCGGTCTCCGAAGCTTTATACGCTTTTTCGTAGTCCTCCGCCGAGCAGACCACTTCGAAAGCTCTAGAACCTTTAGTATACATTAGACCGTCGGGTCGTAGCTCGACGCTTGCATACAGGAGGTGGCACCCAAGCTCTCGGATCCTTTCTTCGTCTACCGAGACCGGGTGACCGCTTCCTTCATCTCTAAACGCTGGGTAACCGACTGGAGCGACGGCCTTCACTATGCTTACACTGCTGTCCGATACCTCAAGCTTAGCGCCGCTCAGAGAGCCTCTAGCTGCTCTATCCACAACTTCGAGAAAGTCTGACTGAATTCTAGGTATGAGGCAAGGTAGCTCAGGGTCTCCGAACCTGCTGTAGAACTCTATGGCTGTAGGACCCCAGAGACCGGTCAGCATCATCTGCCCTGCAAAAGCACCTGAGCACTTCTCTTTGACTTCATCTTGAAGCCTCCTGATTACCTCTTCAACTATTTTCACCGTTACTTCGTATTCTTCTTGAGTTATGAAAGGCAGAGTGTATCCAGGGCCTGATATGCTTCCCATGCCACCCGTTTCGTAGCCCAAGTCTAGCTCGTACGCGTGTGGGTAGTCTTGTACGAGTGGCAGTGGGAGAACGCAGCTTCCGTCAGTTATTACTTGGGCCGTGTACTCTACTCCCTCAACTCTCTGCTCTACGAGAACTTTGTAGTCTGAGTCGTAATACTTGCTTAAGTCATCGAATGTTTTTAGTACGGACTGGTTTTTAACCTGTTGCTTGACTTCCGAAAGAAAGGCCTTAGTGTCCCTGATTACTCTAACACCTTTACCTCCAACCTGCCTAGCCGGCTTTACTACGACATCACCAGCGTACCTAATGAACTCTTCAGCATCACTTAGAGTCCTGAAAGCAGCGAAGTGCAGCCTCCCGGGGATCCCGTACTTCCACATTAGGTACCTTGCGAAAACCTTGCTCTTCTCTATCCTAGAGCACTCAAGGGAAGCCCCGAAAGCAACGTAACCCCTCTCCTTAAGGTGGTCTACGACACCGTGGAACTGGGGTTCTTCTGGACCGACGACAACTAGGTCCGGTGATACCGACTCAGCAACCGCAGCAACCGACTCCGGGGAGTTCGTGTTAGCAACGAACAACCTACCTCCGGTTGCCTCAGAGTCCCTCTTTAGACCTGGGTTTACGTAGTCGGCAACTACGTAGAGCCTAACGGTGTTTTGAGAGGATATCAGTAGCTTAGCCAAAGCGTGTTCTCTACCACCACTCCCAACTAACAAGACTTTCACTGCCTACCACCGACGACATCTCTTCCGAAGCAAGCGCAGCAGAACTTCATTCCAAACCTTGACGCAGCGGCCTCAATGTCACTATCTTTAAGCCACGAGACGCTATCCACATCTAGGTACTTCTCGATCACTGAGCTGTCCAGATGTGCTGAGATCAAGGAAGTAGGGTCTAGCTTAATGACTCCGTAGGGACATGTCCCGACCAGCTTTGGTGAAGCTAGGAGCAAGTGTAGCTCTCTAGCACCAACCCTATACCTAAGGACTTGGGCAACTGTCTTGAGGGTTGAACCCGTGACCATGCTGTCGTCTACTATAGCAACTCTCTTTCCTCTAAACACACTCTTTACTGGATTAAGCTTTAAGTGTATCGAGATCAGTTTCTCTCGAATACCTTCTTTAAGCATAGAGCGACTTCTCTGCGCAGTGCCTACGAAGCCTATCTCATAGGGGGCTCTAACGACTTCGGAAAGCCCTATTGCGTACGGTAGTGCTGTTTCAGGAACACCTGTGACCACGTCTACCGCGCTGTTTAAGTACTTCCCTAGCTCTCTCCCGAGGTACTTCCTGAACTCGTAGACGCTTACGCCATCGACGGTAGAGTCGTGTCTTGCTATGTAGAGTAGCTCGAAGAGGCACAGTCTACACTTAGGTGACTTTCCAGACTTGAACAGTCTTACCTGCTTTCTACTTATGTAGACACCTTCACCGGGCGATAGATGCTTTCGGACATCAGCATCTAGTATCTCTATTGCTGAGGTCTCGGAGGATGTGATAACCATGTCAAAGCCGTACCCACCGACAGAGTGGGGGGTGAGACCGACACCAGATCTCCATACTACTAGCTCACCTCTAGACGTTAGGGTAGCGAAAGACGGTACCTCTTCTTCGGTAAATACACTTAGTTGCTTCGATAGGCCAAGGTGGGGTTTGTCGCTTTCGAGAGCTCTCTCTACCGCTCCCGCTAACTCAGCTAAGTGCTTGCTCGACCTGTCCGAAATGGTTATAGAGAATCTTCCCTCTACAGTATAGTTGCTTAGCTGCTTATCGTCTAACCAGGCAGCTACAACTAGCTCACTGTTTTCTAGGCCTCCCACACTTGTTTCGCTGTCTCCACAAGTAACGCTATCACCACGCCTCCAACATACCAGCTTAGTAGTACCTCCTCTATGAGCTAGAGCGGCGAGACCGTAGTTAACGAAGTGGAGTAAGTCCCAGCCGGGCTCGAATGCTAATATCGACAGAATACCCCCCATCATTACTTCCCGAATATCTTGGTTGAGAGCACTACTTCCCGCCTCGGAGACCAAGCCTGGCGGCTAGCTCTTGGTAGGCCTTAAGCAACAAATCAGCATTTTTGGTTCTCCTAAATACCTCCTTATCGAGGTGCCTCCCATTCTCGTCCAATACTCTAAAAGTGTCTCCGGACACCTCGTCTGCTAGAAGGAGCTCTCCACCCGAGTCAAACCCGTACTCAAGCTTTATGTCTACTAGCTTAAGTCCAACAGACCTAAAGTGCTTACTCAAGACGTGGTTGACTAGTATAGATAGCTCGGTAATCCTGCTCAACTCTCTAGGTGTTAGTATGTTAGTCCTAAGTATATCTTCTGGGAGTATTAGAGGGTCGTGGAGTGAGTCGTCCTTATAGTGGAACTCTATGAGTGGAGGTACGAGAGGATCTAGCTCACCGTAGAGAGGCATCCTCTTGAGGAGTGAGCCGTAGGAGTAGTTTCTAACAATTACCTCTATTGGAACCATCTTGAGCTTCTTAGCAGTTATACTCCTAAGACCGTCGTATTCAACGAAGTGAGTGCTTATCCCGGAATCTTCGAGAATTCTAAACATGTGGGCAGAAACCAATGCGCACAAAACACCCTTACCAGGCACTAGAGCCTTGTAAGCTCCATCACCAGCTGTAACCTCGTCCTTAAACTCCATGATTATCTCTTCAGAGTTTTTAACGTAAACACGTTTACTTTTTCCATCGTATACGAGTCGCGAAGCCATTTCAGACCAAGTTGCACATACTTAAGTTAAATATATAAGCACGCCTCTCGAGGTTTAAACATGAAATATTAACAGAAATACGTTAATTATCTTGTTTTTCAGCGTGTTTTTAACTTAGATGTGTATAAAACCTCGTGGGGTGTGGTATGACATCCGAGCTGCTAGTAGGGTACGACCTCGATAGGCTTACGATAGCTACTCTCGCTAGTCACAGCTCTCTTCAGATAGTCCACGGAGCTAAGAGAGAGGGGTTTGGTACTCTGTTGGTAGTGACGGAGGATAGAGTAGGATTTTACGGACAGTTTAAGCATCTCGTAGACTACTTCATAGTGGTTAGAAGGTGGCGTGACCTATGTTCTCGAGAGGTTATTGAAAAACTCCGAAGCCGTAACTCGATCTTCGTTCCACACGGCTCTTTCGTAGAGTACGTCGGCATGGACTGTGCTATCGGTCTCGGTGTACCGATCTTCGGGTTAAGGAGTTTGTTTCCGATTGAGGCAGACCAGCACGCTAAAATGGAGCTTCTGAGGAGCGCCGGGATTCCGACACCCACTACCTACTCGCTAGATAGTGAAATAGATGGACTAGCGATAGTTAAGCTCCCCGGGGCTAAGGGCGGGAGGGGCTACTTTATAGCCGGTTCGCGCCAGGAGATCGCCGAAAGACTGAGAGCTTTAGTCGATAGTGGATTAGTTAGCGACATAGGCAAGGTGATCATTCAGGAGTACTTGGTTGGAGTAACAGCCTACTTCCACTACTTCTACAGCCCGGTGCTAGAGAGGCTTGAGATAACCGGTGCGGACATAAGGTACGAGTCGGACGTAGACGGCTTGAGGAGGATCCCCGTGGAAAAGCTTAAGAAAATCGGGATAGAGCCGACTTTCACGGTGGTGGGAAACATACCGGTAGTACTAAGAGAGAGCCTACTACCCGCTGTCTACAGTTACGGTGAGAAGTTCGTGAATAAGACGAAGGAGGTCCTACCTCCCGGGGTCGTGGGTCCATTCTGCCTAGAGGGTGTAATAGATAGAGATGCGAACATAAAGATATTCGAGTTCTCCGGTAGAATAGTAGCTGGAACAAACCTCTACATTGATGGAAGCCCCTACACGTACCTCTACTGGGATGAACCCATGAGCGTCGGTAGGAGGATCGCTAGAGAGTTAAAGCTAGCACTAGCCAGTAACGCTCTGAACAAAGTGCTCACTTAAACGTAGGAACGATGGCATAAGAACTTCCTCGATCGATAGTCAGCTTAATACCTTTGTGAACACGAATTAGTGGTGCGTGAAGTTGGATGAGATGCTTAAGGCGCAGCTCAAGCTCAGCCTTGAAGTACTGTCTAGTACGTTGTCTTTTCTAACATCGCCCCTCATGATCGAGACTCTTAGGAAACTATGCTTGGACCGAGATTTCTACGAAACGGTGAGGAGAGTAATTGCGTCAGTCCGCGCTCTCGAGACCGGTTGCGTCGGGACGTCTAGGGACGAAATGATAAAGAGAATGATATCGGAGATCAAGAGGTGCACCAGCCTTGATTGTGTTAAAATGGTTTCTGAAGAGTACGAGAGGATTCTCCTACCCCAAGCATGAACCGAACACTTAGTGTTCCAACTCTGGCTAGACCTTCGGTCTATTATCTGCCTGTTATCCGCGTTTATTAATGTTGTTTTGCATACATAGAGTAGGGTAAGGATACCGTGAACAAAAGAAGGCTTACCCGAGCACAGTCAAACATTGTTGTGGTAGTACTGCTGGTATCTACTGTTGTAGTGATGGGTGTGGGTTTAACCACTTATGCCGTAAGCCACTTAAACAACATGAGGTCTCTCGTTGAGTTGAAGGAAACGCTTCGGTCTGAGACCGTTAACACTGTAGTTTACGAAGAGTTTAGGAACAGCACGCACGTTTGCCTCGGTATCATTAGGCTGTTACCTGAGTATAGACTATACTACTACTTCGTTACTATCGAGAGCGGTGCAAAGGATAAGTCCATTGTTGACGTCGAATACGGGTCTACTTACGTTAGCCCAAATAGGGTGTACGTAATGAGCGCAGACTACACGCCAATGTCCGCTCTCTTGATCAGAAATATCCCACTCGGCAAGATAGTCTTCAACCCCGCTGAGCAACAACCTCTTGTGTGCTTAAGAGTTCAAGGCATTGGGTTAAGCCAGGGTCAGGTCGTGGTAGTATACTTTTTAGTCGAACTCGGGGGCAACTTCTACGAAGTGGCGAGGTGGTACATATGAAACTCACTAAAAACTTTAGGAGAGGTCAGTCGGAAATAATAGGTACCGCAATAGCCTTATCTCTACTAATAGCTGTTGGATTAAGCATCTTCGCTACTTTCTTCCGATCTACGACCCAGATATCAGCCGGTTTGTCTTCGAGATACAGGTTCGAGTCCGAAAAAGCAGCAGAACTGAGAGGTCTCGAAGTGAGGTACGGAGAAGATAGGAAGTGTAGGCTGGTTAACACAGGAAGTCTTGACGTGAAGATCGTTAGAGTATGGTGGGCGAATGGTACATACAAAGATAGCTCTCTACTCATGAACCCAATCTTAAAGCCTGGAGGAGACGACGGTGGGAAACTCTACGAGCTAGGAGTAAACTACGTCGTTACCTCTAGAGGCAATGTAGTACCCATTAAGGCGGTCTGCGAAGCTAAAAAAGCTATTACTGAAGTGGTCGTTATAGGAATAGAGGGGTTAAGCAGTGAGAACTACCTTAACTCATCTAAGCTCGTTGGGAACGATTTAACTAAGAGGATAGTTACTAATGTAACTAAAGGCACTACAACGAGCAGAATGGGTGTGCTCTATAAGTACAACAACATCTGGTACTACAACGAAGGAGAAGGTTGGTTTGGGAATCAGAGAACAACGGCAGACGAAGATATAGACGATAACGGTATATACGAGCTCATAGTCGTAAATAGAGCATCTCTTAATGAACAAAAAACGATATACAATACGAGTCTTACAGGTCAAGGAGATGTGCTTATAGTTGAAGTAACTTTCGTGCAGCTTCTTAAAGTCTTGGACAATCCAGACGTTATAACGGTTTACTTTAAGATCCTGGCCGACATCGGTACAGCTCCTCCGCAGCAGGTTATAGTCAGTACCTCCGTAACGATCAGATCGGGTGATAGGTCGATTACGTCAACGGCATCGACAAGTTCTGGGGGCTTCTCGAGGAGTAGAGAAGGTCAAAGGGTACTCATAATCGTGGGCAGCGTATCGTTCCCTATAAGAGCTTACGAAGTTCTCAGGGAGATATTGACTCCCGGTCTATACGATCTTACACTAACTATACGATTCGAACCTAGTGGGGGTAAGGTAAGTATAGGAAACATAAGGCTGGAGTACGTAGCTGTAGCAGGAAGCGCATCCATCAACTGGCAACCGTAAACTTCAACTTAGTCTCCACAACTAGTTTTTAGCCGTATCCAGGCTTCCATAGCCACAGTCCTCCACGTTTTTCTCTAACTAGTTCTGTGCTACCTACGAGCTCAACTATGAGAACTTCAGCTACGAACACCTTAGCTTCGAAAAGGTGACCGGAGTACGTAGAGCCGTCTCTTTTTCCCACGACGGCGTGTACGTGGACGAATGGTTCTCCTTCCTTGATGCTGATGTTTCCACTTAAGTTCGTAAGCTCGACTTCTTCTTCTATCTTTATGTACTCGTAGACTTGCTTCTGCTGGTTGTAGAAGCCTAGAGTGCACTTCTTCAAGGCACCGATAGCGTTTATAACTCCGGTTTTGATGTTCTTCTCTTTAGCGAAGCGGGTTAAGTACGAGATTAGTTCTTCGTCTTCGGGCACTCGGAATAGGTAGATGGGTCCGGGTTTGAACACCTACGTCACCGTTGAGTATGCGTGAGTAGCTATATATCCTCTTACTGCTCTCGATCGAGAGACTTGTCTAGCCATGTGGTCTTGGGCTCTCTACGCCTCCTCGGGTAGCTTTACTACTTCCTCTAGTAGTGAGGCGAAGCTCTTCACGGGCTCTTTAGGGCCTGTAAACTCTATGATCACCTTGTCTATTCTGTCTGTTGTAGACCTAACCACGTTCTCTATGTAGTGGCGTATGTCCTCGAGCTCTCGGACTCTAGTGTTCGGGTCTACCTCCACCTGAAGGAATACCAAGTACTTGCCGGGTTCTACCATTAGGGACTTAACGTCGTTTACGTCTATCACCCTAGGGTCGGATAGGGCCACCTTAATAACTCTACCTACGACGTCTCGCGGTGCGGAAACACCGATTAAGCTGACTACATACCTGTAGCCTAAGCTCGCGGAAGATACTGCGATAACTGAGGCAACTACGAACGCTCCATAGCCGTCTATGAGAGGGTTGCCCAAGGCTAGTGCTAGTAGGACAGCTGAGTCACCGGTAACGTCGGCAGCGTTCTCCGCAATAACTGCTAGAAGTGCTGGGTGCGACCTATCCCTAGACTTCAGTAAGGCATCGAGTAGAACGACTAGGTTTACGGAGAGCGAGAGGGCTACGAGCACTAGCGAGAGCTCTGTGACCTCCATGACCGGGTTAGCCAGCTTCCTCAAGCCTTCCTCAACAGCACCTACGAGCAGGTAGAGAACAGCAACTAAGATAGCGGCAAAGCCAGCGACATACACAGCCCTCCCGTAGCCAAAAGGGTACCTGAGTGACGGCTTCAGTTTGACCGCTAGAGTGCCGGCAAGTATTAAACCTGAGAAGATCAGGTCGGCGAGAGAGTGGAGGAGGGAGGCATTAACAGAAGCAGACCGTGAATTAACGCTTGCTAGATACTTCAGTAGAACCAGTAGCACGTTAGCCGCAAACCCGACGTATATAGGTCTCAACTTGTACCAGTAGTAGTTGCGTAGGAGCTACCTATAAGCATTCATGAGCACAGCTCTCGGCAGCTCTAGTTTAAGCCCAAAGAAACTCGGTAAGCTAGCTATGGATAGAAATCGCTTCAGTGCTAGGTTAACCTAGCTCTACTCGCAATTTTTCCTTAAGTGCTGCTTGAGCTGCCGCAAGCCTTGCTATCACGACTCTAAATGGAGACGCACTAACGTAGTCTAAGCCTACTTTGTGAAGGAACTCTATAGACTTCGGGTCTCCTCCGTGCTCACCGCATATTCCTACCTCGAGGTTGGGGTTGGCCTCCTTACCCTCTCTCGTAGCTAGCTCAATTAGCTTACCCACACCGTGGGTGTCCAGAACCTCGAACGGGTTCTCTTTAAGTATCTCGAACTCTAGGTATTGAGGCAAGAACTTGTTTTCAGCGTCGTCTCTACTGAAGCTGAAGGTAGCTTGGGTTAAGTCGTTCGTACCGAAGCTGAAGAAGTCTACTTCCTTAGCTATCTCTCTAGCAGTTAGACAGGCCCTCACAGTCTCAATCATAGTCCCAACCTTGACCTCGAGCTCTACACCGTACTCTTTCTTCACGTCCTCTAGGGCCGGCACGATGGCCTTCTGCTTAACGAACCTGATCTCGTTAACGTGGGCCGTCTGAGGAATCATGATCTCGAGGACCGGGTTGTAGCCTTCGAGCTTTAGTTCGACAGCCGCTTCGACCATCGCTCTAGTGAGGTAATAGTAGATCTCCGGGTGAGTCACTCCGACTCTAACACCCCTATGACCGAGCATCGGGTTGTGCTCCTTTAGTGTTGAAACCCTCTTATAGAGCCACTCTAGACCTCTGGCCTTCTCCTCAAGCTTTAGGACGCTCGCTTCATCTCCTCTGCTCCTAGCTTCGAGAACGGCCATCTTCACTTCGTACAGCTCCTTTATTACCTCCTCGGGGGCCGGCAGGAACTCGTGAAGAGGTGGGTCTATCAGCCTTATCACTACAGGTAGACCGTCCATGACCTTGAGCATCTCCTTGAAGTCTGACTTTATCATCTTCGAAAGCTCTCGGAGGTACTTCTCTCTATCCTCCCTGCTCTCAGAAAGGATGACCTTCCTCAGTAGCTCTAGTCTCTCCGGCTTCCTAAACATTCTCTCTATCCTCAACAGCCCTATCCCTTCGGCACCGAACTTTCTAGCTATAACGGCGTCTTCAGGTACGTCGGCGTTGGCTCTAACACCAAGCCTCCTAAAGCTGTCGGCCCAAGATAGTAGCTCCTCTAGCTCGCCCTTAACTTCGGGTGCGACGGTGGGTACCTCACCTAGGTATACGTACCCCGTGTTGCCGTCTATAGTTATCCAGTCACCTTCTCTAACCACCACATCTCCTACAGTAAACGTGCGGCTCTCGTAGTCTATCTTAATGGCTTCAGCACCGACGACGGCCGGCTTACCTATGCCTCTCGCTACCACAGCAGCGTGAGAAGTGAGACCGCCCCTAGCAGTTAGAATCCCTACCGAAGCGTAGAAGCCGTGGACGTCGTCGGGCTTGGTCTCAACTCGAACAAGTATGACCTTCTTGCCCTTCTTCGCCCACTCGACAGCCCGATCGGGGTCGAAAACCACCTGACCACTGACAGCACCCGGGGATGCTGCTAGCCCCTTGGTTATCGGTGAAGCCTTCGCCTTCGGGTCTATCATTGGGTACAGTAGCTTTAGTACTACATCGGGAGAGACTTTCAGTACAGCCTCCTCTCTAGTGATTATCCCCTCTTTCGCCATCTCGACTGCGGTTCTTACCCTTGCCAGAGGTGTCATCTTAGCTACCCTATTCTGCAGGAAGTAAAGCCTCCCCCTCTCGATAGTGAACTCTATGTCCATAACGTCCCTGTTTATCCTCTCCAGCTTCTTACCGGCATCAATAAGCTGGTCGTAGAGGTGGGGCATGGAGGCCTTGAGCTCGTCCAAGCTGAGCGGAGTCCTTATTCCGGCGACTACGTCCTCCCCTTGAGCATTGGGGAGGAACTCACCGTATGGTACGTTCTCACCCGTAGCTACGTCTCTCGTGAAGTAAACGCCCGTTCCAGAGTCCCAGCCCATGTTTCCGTAGACCATAGCAACGACGTTTACGGCAGTGCAGTCAGCTACGTCTGGAGTTATCTTGTTCGCTATCCTGTAGAATATCGCTCTAGGGTTCATCCACGACCTAAAAACCGCCCTAATGGCGAGCTCGAGCTGCTTCATCGGGTCTTGAGGGAACTCACCCCAGTTGTCTCTTATGATCTTCTTGTACTCCTCTACCAGCTTCTTGATCTGGTTTAACGACTCTTCCCATAGCTTAGGGGCTACGTCCCTAGGTGGTTGAGCGTCTAACCTAAGAGAGTACTTAGGGTACACCTCCTTGATAGCAGCGAGCTCGTCTGAGTACTTCTCGATCGCTAAACGCTTGAACTCTTCGTCTGCTTTCGCAAACGCTTCATCGAATAGCTTATCGCTTATCCCTAGAACTATGCGGCCAAACATCTGCAGAAACCTTCTGTAAGCGTCATAAGCGAACCATTGGTTACCGGAGGCTTCAGCGAGAGCCTTTACGACTTCGTCGTTGAGACCTAGGTTTAGAACCGTGTCCATCATGCCCGGCATTGAGACGGCAGCACCAGACCTAACGGACACGAGTAGGGGGATACCTTCAGTAGCACCAAACCTCTTTCCAGAAACCTCCTCAAGCCACCTCATGTACGTCCTAACTTGCTCCATCAACCCTTCAGGGAGGTCTA
>JAWBJE010000017.1:0-23751 GCA_038832865.1 Sulfolobales archaeon | reverse complement strand
CGGCTCCGAAGGCCGGCACCCTATCCTGGCTGGGCCACGGGCCCGACCTCCGTCTATAATGTGTTTACATAAGTAAAAAACCGTAAAAAACCTGAGGGCGTAGTTCATGAGTGTAATAGAGACCTTGAACATTACTGCTATCAACTCATCTCTGCAGACGGTTAGCTGTTGAGGAACACATTGATCTACAAATAAGGGGTAGGTTATTAGTGTCTTGCTCTACTTGAGTTTGGAGTAAACACTGTGATGAAGGTACTACTCGTATCTACTCAGTCTGCGTACCGAACTGTCTTAGAGATAGTCAAGGAATTAGCCCAGGACTACGTAATAGACGTGTACCCCTCTAGAGCTGTAGTAGCTCAGTTCACTACATGCGAGGAACTAGCAGAAGAGCTGCGAGCGAGGCTAGGTAGGTGTAGTTATGATTACGTCATCATCCCTGGACTAGTTAGAGGCTCGGCGAAAGTCATCGAGGAGGCTATCGGGTGTAGGGTTTACAAGGGGTCGAAGTACGCTGGCGATATACCTCAGGTGCTGAAGCTTCTGAGCGAGGGCGTTGAACTAAGTAGAGAAGTTCCGGCTGACGAACTCTACGCTAGCGTTTTCACGTCTAGCTTACAGCAACTATTTCACTCTCAAGTCTCCTCCAAGAAGCCTTGCTTCGAGGTCGGTGGAGTCGGAGTATACCTAGACCCACCCCCTCTTAGGCTACTACTTGAAGTTCTAATCTCGACTAAGGGATTCGAAGAGAAAATCTCGAGAGCAATTGAATCAGGTTTTGATGGAGTAGTTATCGGGTGCGAGAGTAAGTGTGACGTTGCGTTGCTCAGTAAATACCTAGATAGAGCTAGAGAGCTGTTTAGTGAAGGCATCATCGGAGTCGATGTGGCTAGACCCGCCGAACTACCCGGGGATATCGTAGAAAGTGTCGACTTGTTGTTCAACGTAGCGCACACCGACGTCGACAGGTTGAGTAGGAGTATTGGTCGCAGTAGCGGGGTGGTGGTGATACCGTCAACGGTGGAGAGTATAGAGGAGTCTCTGCGTAGCGTCGAGAGGGCTATCTCGATGCTGAACGAGGTGGGGATAACTAGGGTGGTCGTCGACCCCCTCTTAAGACCCCCCGGGGTCGGTTTTGCGGAGTCTTTAATCAGGTTCTATGCGTCAAGAACTCGGATAAGCTATCCACACCTCTTCAGTACCGCCAACGTCTACGAAATGATCGACGCCGATAGCCACGGTGTTATAGCCCTACTAGTGAGTATGGCGATGGAGCTTGGCGCTTCGATGGTTTTAGCGACCGAAGGGAGCACTAAGGCGTATGGAGCTATCGAGGAGCACGCCATCGCTAGGCACATGGCCTACGTTTCGTACTTGAAGAGGTCGCCGCCCAAGGACATACCGGGGGGGCTGGACTTACTTGTGGTAAAGAGTAAGGGCTTGAAAGCACGGAGCTTGCCGGCGTTCGGAGGTCCTACTAGAGTAATCGGTACGGTAGAGCTCCAGCGGGACCCCAAGTACTACGTAAGGATCTACGTGGACCGCACTAGGAGGGAGATCGTGGTTGACGTGATGAGGGCGGATAGCGGGGAGCCATTAGCCAGGTTTGTTAGCAGTAGTCCAACATCGCTCGCTAGAGCTGTACTAAGGGAGTTCGACTTATCAGCCGAGCACGCAGCATACCTCGGGTATGAACTGGGGAAAGCTGAGCTAGCCCTAAAGCTATGGAAAGAGTACGAGCAGGACTCTGAAGTTCTGCTCACGCCTAGGGAAAAGCTCTCCTCGGGTAGAGGCTTTCTCCTTCTTTCTCATAAAAAAGCTTAATAACCCTCGAGCACGAGATTACAGGGTAGAGAATGTCCGTAAGGAGGAGGGAGGCTAGAGTCAAGAAGATCTCGGGTAAGAAGAGCGTTCGCGGTAAGACGTATACGTACGAGTACTATACTCTCCCGCTAAACCTGTACATTCCTAAGTCGATGGTCGAAAAGTGGGGAGAAGAGTACATAATCGAGAGGGACGAAGAGCGGGGCATGATCTTGATAAAGTCAAAAAAGTCTGAGTCTAAGTAAAAGCTTGAGGTGGAGTAAAAGGGGGTTAAGAGGGAAGTACTGTTCATTCTGCTTCAGCTGGTCCCGGTAGGTAGAGTGACCACCTACAAGGCTCTGGCGAGAGTTCTGAAGACGTCTCCCAGAGCCGTGGGGCGGATGCTCAAACTAAACGATAGACCGATAGTCGTTCCGTGTCATAGGGTAGTTAGAGCCTCTGGAGAATTGGGTGGGTATACGTTAGGCGACGGAGAGAATAGCGAGTTTAAGTTAAAACTGCTAAAGCTGGAGGGCGTTAAGCTCTTTGGAGACAGGGTTAGTTTAGAAAACATTATTTACCTTGACGAGGTGCTTCTCGGAGACCCCCGATAGCGTCTCGATAGCTCTTTCTCAGAGCGTTAATTATGTCGTCTACCAGTCTCCAAACGTCTTGGGTCCTCCGGAAACCTGCGTTCAGCTCCTTCAAGAGAGATTCATCGACGCTCATAACATTTCCAAACCTCGCTAGGGACGAGCTAATCACCTCTTCGAGGGTCGATAGCTCTTTCTCACCCAAGGATACTCCGAGTGTCCCGAGAGCTGAACTCAGTACAGCAGCTAGAGTTACATCCAACAGCGCCTCAGGGGAGGTGCCGGGCAAAACCTTGGATAGAGCTTGCTTAGCTGAATGACTAAGAGACACGATGAGGTTCTTAGCAGACCCGAGGACGCCCTTGATGTCTCTGTGCGAAACCGAGTCGAGAAGACGATGGAGGTCCTCCTCATTTAGGTTAGCTAGAAGGTCTTCGCTTAGCCTGATAGTCCCGGCCACGGTTTCCGCTAACTCCATGATTTTCCTCCAGTCGATTCCGTACTCTGCTTCACGAAGAGCTGAGGTCAGTCTCAATACTGCGTGCACGGATGTGCTGAACGCTTTGAGCACTTGGCCGATAAGGTCCATACTAGAGGGATTCTTCAATAAAGTAAGGTAAACTAATACCTTGGAAACCACGTCCCTATCTTCTGTAACTTGAGGCTGCATCTCTATGACTCTGCCGTTTGCTAGCGTGATCAGCAGCTTGCCAGACAGCTCCTCGTAGGTAAGGTCTACTACGGACGTTAAATCTACTCTATAAGTTCTCCTAGTCCTCTTTATAGAGATGTTTACGTATCGCTTGCCGACCTCCACCTCACATCCGAGGAGGAATTCACCATCTCTACACAGCACCTTCATCACCCGAACCGTACAACAGGGTCCACAGCCAACGCAAGTTCTCCTTGAGTGGAAAAACGTCTTCAAATCTATAGCCCTGCCTGATCCCCTCGCTTATGTATTCCTCAAGCAGAGGTCTGACTCTCTCCAGAAGGTTCAAGCTAGCTATGACGACACCTACCTCCGATAAGGGTCCCACAGTGTTGAACACGGTCTTAAGAACCATGCTCAAGATAGGTAGAGTTTCAACTAGTGGAGTATCGAGGTCGCTAATGTAATCCAGTGCTCTTCTCACTGGCTCTAGAGAGCTGCTGAGAGCTCTATCGAGCTCCTCGATCCCTAATTTCATGGACGTTATTCTACCTAGGAGCTCTGAGACCTTGGGCAAAGCAGTTCTCTTCGTGTCGACGGCCCAACTTAGTTTGCTTAGAGGGTCAGACGCGATTAGGGCGTGCGCATACGAGAAGTGGCTTTGGTACGTTTTGAGTAGTTCGTTAACGTACGGATTCTTTATCTCGTAGGAGCAGATCAGTTTGCTCAACTTATCCGCCTCGTCTGCTAGCTCGCTTAGAGCCTCGATGGTAATGTCTATCTGTCGGTCTAGTCCAGCAAGGAGTTCTAAGATGTAGTTTTGATATATGCGTATGGCTCTGGCCCCTAGGTCGGTACAACTTCCTACCGGTCTGAGTACTGGCCTAAAGCCGAAGAGTTCGTAGTAGGCCCCAGGTAGAGTATTCATGAGGATCTCCTGTAGTTCACCGCAGTACCGTCTGAGCGCCTCCGAGATCTTCGGTATCAAACTATGGAATGCTTTCCACTTTTCGGTTTTAGAGTAGGCTACCTCTATCTCCTCATATATCGTTGCTAAGGTTCTCCGAGTGGCGATCCGGCTAATGCCGTGCGAGAAGTCTACTAATGCTCGTAGCTCATCGAAGAGCGATTCGAGAGTCCTATCCAGTTCTGCGTTTAGTCTAGCAAGCTTTTTGCATACTCTAAGACCTCTCTGCGGGTGGACGACCACGGAGGAGAGCAATCTTGCGTATTCGTCGACGGCCGACTTAGACTCGCCAATAACACCTCCCGCGCCCTTGAGGGAGCTTAAGTCATCTTCCTGAAAGTACTTCATGGCTTCTTCGAGTACCTCGGCTTTATATCCCACAGCATCGGCTACCTCTCTAGATTCCAGCATATAGCTATAGACAAACGTCGCATCCTCCTGGAAGCTTTTAGCTAAGCTAAGAGTTCCGATAAAGACCAGGGTGTAAATCGAGACCACAGCTATACTTGGAAGCTGAGGGCTAAAGGTGTACGCGACAACGGACGATAGCGGAATAGCTATGGCGACCCTCCTTACGAGCTCTAAGAGATAACCCTTCAGCGCTCCTCTCGTGGAGATAGGGAACCTGCTATCAATCAGCCTGACGAGTAGTAAGCCTAGGAGGTACGCCAGTACGACTGCACAGAGTCTCAAAACGACCCAGTAACCTATCGTCTCCCTGTCCACGTTTAAAAACTCTCGAGGGATCGCCCTTAAGTTTTGTAAGCTGGTTGCCGAGTACTGACTAACGTAAGTTGTGAGCAGCAACAAGACGGAGTATGATGTCAGCGAGATTATGGCAACGGGATTGGAGGCAAGTGTGGAGAGACCGGTAAAAAGAGCCATAGACACCTGCAGAGACTCTACCCACGCTATCGCTAGCGCGTAGACTACTAGGTGATAGGAGAGAGTCAGTACGTCGCTCAGCTTCCGTATTTTAGACAGAGAAAGGTAGATCGGAACCAGTAGGACGAGGAGTAGAGCGAAGACTGCCACTTCAGCGTAAGGCAAGACGTAGCTCACGTTCTCAGAAGAATAAGCTGTGTAGAGATACGTTGCTATATACAGTAGCGATAGCGCCGGAGCAACCCCTGGGAGTCTACTGCCTACGAGAGCTGCGACTGTGAGGTAGATGAAGAAGGCGAGCTGAAGTTCTAAACGCAGCTCTGGGTATATCAGTAGAGCTACTAACCCGGAGACCGCCGTGTACGCCGCAATTGCCGATATCCTGTTCATTAACGCTTCTCGAAGCAAATCTATCATACCCTTATGACGTTTAAGAATCTCAGGTTTGTTAGACCTTCGAGGGAGTCTGCTGCGGAGACAGTTTTACTTATGATGTCTATTCCTTCCGCTATGATATTCTTTAAGCTGAACTCTGCGAGGGCTTTGACTTTCAGTACGTCTTTATCGACGTAATTTATCTCTATCCTGCCTTTAGCTAATCTCTCGACGTTTCTAGCTTCCTCGCGGAGATCCTTCCATATCTCGATGCTACCGTAGGTTAAACTCCCGATCGGGAGCCTCAGTAGCCCTATAGAGACGTAAAAGATCAAGTTGAGCGCTTGAAAGAGGTCTTTGAATATTGAGGCGGGCTCGAGCTGAAAACACAGGGGTACGTAGGTTCCGGTAGCCGGGTGCTCGTGTAACCTTGTAATTAGGCTAGACAAGCAATTCTCGACAAAGTCTACGACCTCCATTCTCGTGGAGTACCTGACCAGTCTGTCGATAGACAGTGGAATTATGGTGTACTTCCCGTACTGCACGGTAGCACTAACTATAGAAGCTATGTTCGCTTTATCGAAATCACTCATGTTTCTATGGTCGAAGTTTAAGAGTAGATAAACGTGAGGCGCTACCCCCAGACTCCGCATGAACCTCAACACTCCGTGCGCAACTACTAGGGACTCGTCGCGCAAATCTGCGACGATAGTAAGGGAAGAAGTTACTCTGGGACTCATGTACGAGACTAGCATTTCCGCTAACTTTTCGTAATCCTCTAATTCGGTTCGACGCATTTTGACGAGTAGGTCGTCGACAACTAGAGACTTAGTACGAACGAGCCTCCAGCTGCCAATAGCTTTTGGACTAGGGTCCGAACTTAAAACAAAGACGGTTGGGTATAGTTCGAGCGTTTTTGAGAATAGGTGAAGATGCTTTCTAGGGGCTATAGCGATTCTCTCTTGGTCGATTACGTTGATCCTACCCAGGAGGTCTAGAATGAGGCTTAGCGCCCTGCTCACAAGCCCCACAACGTCCTTGAAGTAGGACAAATAAGAACGTTATTGCGAAGCGGCGGAGATACGAAAGCGGTCACCTCTCTAGCTTAGACGTCTAAACGAGTTGGGTTTTTCTATAGAAGTACTTAATCAGGCAAAGCTCGTTTAGACTCTTACTCGCTTGCGATCTCCACTGGTTGACCCACGGCTGAGCTAGCTGTTGCGGAAGGCGTAGAACGGTTGATTGAGGTCTCGTGGACTGAAGAAGTAGGTGTGCGGCTACGGCGGCTACAGCTACCTTAACCTCATCAAACGATACTCGCTTAGGAGCTTCCTCCTTTACCTCGAGCTTCGCTGTCGAAGTCTCAGCTGGAGGTGCTTGAAGTCTGCCTGGTCTACCCACTAGAAATCGTGACGATACCATTATAAAGAAGACTATTGCGCCCAGAATAATGAAGGACAGCAGGTAGGCGTAGACTATCGCCAGGACGTCCATTACACCAGACATAGGCCCCACACTATCGTGGCTAAACCCTTAAAAGCTCGTTGGTCGCCAAGGGACCCTAGGTCTTGCTTCGGTTCACGTCGCCTGAGTGGCGCACGACATGAGGGTCTTAGCGCTTCTGAGCGCGCACGAGCCGAGGAACCCGAGTTAGATGCGGGAGGGCGGGGGTTGTGGAATGATGTCATCAAGCGATACGGACTTGCCGTCAGAGCTAAAAAACCTTACCCCACGTATCGCGTCACTCGGGGCGCTAAACCGCTAATGCCACTCCCTCGCTTCTGGGGTCCGAAGCCACTTGCACTAAGCGCTTAGACGAGTCAACGAGGGCGACATGAACTAAACCCGTAGGACCGTACCTTTCCACTCTTTCAACACTAAGGTTGCTTGAATGCTGTAGGCCAACGGAGCTCTCGACTACCACCTTTTTTCTACCGATGGGTTCCGTAAAGACGAACCTAGGAGCATCAAGCGCTTGGGGCAGATCAAACCCGTACACGAATATGTTCTCATATATTCTCGCATGTATTTGAGGTCTCAAGTCTCCTCCAGCGCACCCTATCACGTATCTCCGATTTCCGTGCTCTACCCCTAGTATCGAGAGAGTATGTAGAGGTCTCTTCCTGGGGGCTGGGCTATTGGGTAGCCCTCCCCTCTTGGCGAACCCGTAGCCTCTGTTCTGCACCGGGAAGCCCAGAGCTACCAGACCGGACCCGAACGGATGGAAGAGGCTCTGTATAAACCCAACCGTCGATACTCCGTCAGATACGACGAGGAACGTAGTATCCATGGCGCTGTACTCAGCACTACCTTCGGCTCGCCTGCCTTTTAAAAGCTGCTTGATCTTTCCGTACTCCAGGTATGAAGAAACATCGATGCTCATGTGGTCTGGGTCTCCCATGAATAAGTCGCGGAAGCTGTAGGCTACTTCAACTACTTCGGACCACTTCTCGATCCTCGCGGGGTCGTCGAATGCCATACCGTTAATACCTAGCTCGTATATAGCCGACAGCATGTGGAATGTTGTGGCTCCTTGGGTGTTGGGTGGTAACTCGTAGAGCACCTTGTCGTCTAAGACTAGCTTTAAAGGCTTGGTCTCGTAAGCCTCGTGGTCCATTAAGTCCTCTAAACCTACGTCAACTCCCTGCTCTCGCAGTTCTTCTACTAAGCTCTCAGCCAGTCTACCGTAATAGAACTCGTCCCACCCGCGGGTGGCTATAGTCCTGAGGGTACTGGCCATCTCCTTGTTGCTTATGTAAGTACCAGGCTGAATACCCTTGAAGAACTTCGACCACCTATAGCCTTCAAGCTCCCTCTCAACCAGCCTCGAGGCTCTAGCTAGGTAGTACCCTGCGTGAAAACCGTTGTACGCTAGCGATATGGCCGGGCGCAAGAGCCTCTCTAGAGGTAGACTACAAAACTTCTCGCTAACGATCCCCCATAGGTAAGCTAGACCGGGAATAGTTACAGTGAGAGGCCCCCGCTTAGGTAGCTGCCTGAGGTATTCTTCCGCCTTAAACCCCGAAGGAGACTTACCGCTAGACATGTAGGCCACGACATCGCCATTTATGAAGGCTAGCATGAACCCGTCTCCGCCTAGTCCACCGGTTTGAGGGAGTACCACAGATAGAACTGCACTAGCGGCTATGGCGGCGTCAAAGGCGTTTCCACCCTCCTCCAAGACTTCTAAAGCGGTCTTTGTGGCAAGATGGGAGTCCGAGGAAGCTCCTTTAGCACCAAACGCCGACTTAACCACGGCCATAGATTACACCAGGCGAGACTATCTCGATAGCAATATAACTGCGATGACTCTGGTCATAGACTCCCCGAGATTGCGGCTACAAGCTGTGGCTCGGTCTCACTCGCTCTCCCGCTTCAAGGACTAGAGAACATTCTTATTGCTAGAACCTCCAACAAGCGGAGTGCCCCCTGCGGAACCAAGGCGAGGTGATGAAATGCCTTATGTAGCCGTCTCCGGTTTCTTACCCGTTTATATCGGCTGGCGTGGATGGGAACTCTCGTAGGTACCCTATACGTGGTGGTACTTGGGAGTAGCTCGACGGGGGGTCGAAGCCTCGTGGAGACTCTCCCCAAGACACTCGAGATGTGGGGAAGCCGGCGAGGCGATGACGTAGTTCGATACGAGCCCGTGCGGGAGCCGAACCCAGACTACTAGTACTAGCTCCACGCATGGGACTTCACCTGACTGCACTTCATTAAGGTAGGGGTTCGGGCTTTAGAGGGGGTACGACGATGCGGCTTACTACCTAGAATTTATCTTGTCTTTAATGTAGTAGCGGAGGTGAACTCAGGTTAGCGAGCAAAGGAGGGCCTGGATTGACGTGCTAACGTCTAAGCAGGGGGTACTCCTTGGAACTCTAGCTAAAGAGTTGATGAGTGGAGGCTTTGATGTGTTAGTCACCTGCCGAGAGTACGAGTACGCGTGCAAGGTCTTAGACGCCCTGCGGGTCCCACACCTATCGGTAGGTAAGTACTCGGAGGGTGGACCGTTTGCGAAAGTGTACGAAGATGGCTTACGAGTCTCAGCGCTAGCGAGCATCGTGAGGGATTTCTCGCCCGAGTACTTGATAGCTTACCCAAACCCTTCTGCTGCTAGGGTAGCTTTTGGAGTTGGGATCAAGTACATAGCTCTAACCGACTCACCTCACGCAACCATCCCGAGCAGGCTCTCTCTGCCTCTAGCCGACTTTGTAGTCTTCTCGGACTGCATACCAGTGGGTGAAGTCGAACACTACGTTAGTAAGAGGTTCACTAAGTTAGTCACATACCACGGAGTTGATGAGGTTGGTTGGATCAAGAGGTTAGAACCCAGAGAAGAAGATGTCAGGCTCCTAGGACTAAAGCCGTGGGAGTATATAGTCTTTAGACCAGCCGAGGAGATGGCTACATACTATAGAGGTCTAAACGTTCTACCGACCCACGGCGTACTCCAGGTGTTAGCAAAGCTAGGTTACGAGATAGTACTCCTTCCGCGCTACTCTAAACACAGAGAGCTGAAGAGAGGAGGGGTAATCGTACTCGAAGAAGGATTTAGTGGTCCATCGCTAACGTACTTTGCTAGACTAGTTGTCACGGGTGGTGCCTCAATCGCTCGAGAAGCGGCCCTCCTTGGGACACCATCTATAACGTATACGCCACTCGAGCTCCACGTTAACTCATGCTTAGAGCACTGGGGTTTCCCGTTGGTGAGAGTAAAGTCCTTGGCGGAGCTAGAAGTAGTGTCCCGAGATATGGTCGAGAGGTCTACACCGAGTGATAGAGCACTTTACGTTAGTAAAGCCAAATCTCTTGAGGACCCGCTAACTACGGTCGAAAGGATACTCGTGGGGGTACAGCCTGCTGGACGGAGCTCTCAACCGAATCCCTCGGGTAGTTTAGCATGAAGGTTTATGTTACCCTCTGGTTTAAGGACTTCAAGAGGAGGGACCTACCGAGCGAGCTGGTCAAAGGAGGCTTCGACGGGTTCGAGTTGAGTTTAGACTACCCCATTTGCTGGAGAGCGAAGCTAAAGGAAGTACCTCAAGTAAGAGCCCTCCTGAGCTCGGGACTCGAAGCAAGCGTCCACCTCCCCTGGCGCGAGATATACCTGGCGTCACCGATCGACGAGGTGAGGAGGACTTCTTTAAGTAGCGTGCTCAGGTGTTTCGAGGAAGCTCTCACCATAGAGCCAAAGTACGCAGTTTTACACGTAGTCACAGACCAAGCGACATGCTCCGACAGCATTGAAGAGTGCATTGCTGCGTCTAAGAAATCTATAGAGGCGCTTACGGAAGTAGCTAATCAGCTCGGTGTGCCGTTGTACGTCGAGACTACGCGGAACTTCTGCTGCGGAGGACTCGAGCAAGCTGTAAACTACTTAGAGCTCGGAGTGAGATTGTGCCTAGATATACCACACGCCGTAGAGAGATACAGCAGGCTACGCAGAGCACCATCGAGTCTCGGAGACATCCTCCGGGACGCGCCTCCTAGGGCTCTAGGTGCTATAGAGTGCGTCCACCTTCACGGGTATGTCTTAAGCGGGTACCACGTTATCGAGTCTCACGTAGAACCCAGTAGGGAGCTGTTGGGAGAGTACATAGAAACCCTACGTAGGGGTGTGCTAAAACCCAAGTACACGGTCCTAGAATCTTTTTACTCTATCGAGACGAAGGAGTCCATGAAGTTCGATAAACTGAGGTGGTGCGTCGACGAGCTCAAGAAAGGTCGTGATTGGGATAGACGAGGCAGGTAGAGGCTCACTCATCGGAGACTTGTTTGTAGCTGGTGTCGCCTTAAGCGACGAGCAAGCTAGGGCGCTATCGTGTGTCGGCGTGCGAGACAGCAAGGCGTTAAGTAGGACAAAGAGACACAGGCTCCTACTCGACATAATAAGGCACTCTGACCTAATAGTAGTCAGCCGCATTTTACCTGAGGACATAGACAGAGGGAACATCAACGACTTGGAAGCGAGGGCTGTAGAGAGGATATTGAGGCACGCTAGGTCCAGAGGAGTGATTCCCACGAAAGTAGTAGTAGATGAGATAGCTGGGCGGAGGCTAGCTGTCGAGAGAGCTGCCAGAGAAGTCTTTCCAGACGCCGAGGTTATAATGAGGCCCAGGGCAGATAGAGACTACGTGCAGGTATCGGCAGCGTCGATTGTAGCAAAATGCCTTAGAGACGGACTCATCAGGATTTTGAGTACTACGTACGGAGAAATAGGGAGTGGATATCCTTCGGACCCTAGGACGATTAGATGGTTAAAGCAAGTAAAACAGTCCGGGCCCACTCCCTGTTGCGTTAGAAAATCTTGGAAAACTTACCGGAGAATTCGACTCAGGACCTTAGACGATTACGCGAAGAAAAGTGAGGAGACTAGCTAAGCTGGTTACTCCTCTCTCGATTTTATTACTCGTCGCTACGATACCTCAACAGGTGTCAACAAGTTGATCTCGATAAGACACGCTAGAAAGATGTGCGAGTCTGAGTATGTGGCCTACAGAACTTACATGTACGTTAGTAAGTACGTCGTAAAGGGAAAGCTGAAATCCGCTCTCGAAAAAGCCCTAAATGACGAGCTTAGGCACTACAGGTTCTGGAGTGAGATAAGTAAGGGGTGCAGTGGGTTAAAGACCTCGATGAGGGTTTTAGCTCTCTTCTTGTTGTCCGCGCTTTTTGGAGTAACAGTCTTAGTTAAAGTTTTAGAACGCGCCGAAGGAAACGCGAGCGACCTGTATGAAAGGCTGTCTAAAGAAAACCCTGAGTTATCGGAGGTCTTGAAGGCCATGGCTGAAGACGAGAACAGGCATGAGAGCGAGTTTGCCAGTAACATTGATGAAGTGAGAGTAAAGTATTTGAGCTCGATAATTCTGGGCGTATCCGATGCGATAATCGAGCTTACGGGGGTCTATGCGGGAGCGCTAGGAATGCTTGAGTCAACGAAGACTGCCGGGACGGTAGGTCTGCTAGCAGGCATATCTGCTTCGGTATCTATGGCTGCTGCATCATACGCTCAAGCGAAGCACGAGGTATGGAAGAAGCCGTACTTAGCAGCGATGTATACGGGCTTTTCGTACCTAGCAGTGGTATCCCTGCTGGCATTACCGTATTTCCTCACTCAATCTCTGTTAACAGCTTTTGCTATAATGGTCGCTAACGCTGTCTTGGTCATAGCGTATATTTCGGTGTATGGTGCGATACTGCTTAGTAAAAGCTACTTGAAGGAGTTCTTCTCTAACGTCGTGCTCTTACTAGGCATCTCGATAGCTCTCTATGCCTTAGGTCGAGCGCTAGGCATCGCCATCCTAGAATAGATGGGAGGGGTCAAGACTAACTCTGTCTACTTCCTAGAGAACCTCAGCCTCGGGTTCACCCTCTCTTCAATAGCTATTCCGAGGAGTGTGAAGCCGGCTCCCAGTAGGGCTATTCCCATCCCCGGCACGAAAACCCATAGCCATAACCCTTGGTGGAACGCGTGTCCTACTTGAGCTCTCCTGAGTATTTGCCCCCAACTTTTAGCTGTCGGATCGCCTAGCCCTAGGAAGCTTAGACCCGCTTCAGTTAAGATAGCTGATGTCGCGCTTAGCACTATGTTAGCTATTATCAATGGGATAACGTGGGGAAGTATGTGTTTGACCATAATCCTAAAGCCGCTTGCCCCCACGGCTCTAGCAGCTTCAACGTAGGGTCTCTCTCTTAAGCTAAGGACCTGGGCTCTGACTATTCTAGTGAAACTAGACCACCCAAAGAAAGCTAGAACCAAGACTATGTTGTTGAGGCTGGGACCCAAATATGCCGCAAGGATGATTATCAGAGGTAAGGTTGGGAGGGCAAGCATAACGTCCACCGTACCAGTTACAACTTCATCTACAACTCCACCTAGGTAGCCAGCGGCTAAGCCAAGTATTGTGCCTATAAGTGAGGCTATGAACGGGGCTGTAAGACCGACATATAGGCTGACTCTCGTTCCATAAATGAACTCGCTAAGTATGTCCTGTCCTACGTCATTCGTCCCCAGTAGAAAACGTTCGTTGGGGGGAGTATAAGGTGGAGCAACGATCTCGTATGGGTCGTATGGAGCTAGGTAGTCCGCGAATGCGGCTACTAAAGCGAAGGCAAGGATTATCGAGAAACCTGCGAATCCGAACTTACTTGCTACGAGTACATTGCGTATCTCTCTACGTAAAGAGCCCGTAGCTCATCCCCTCCTGACGTACCTAATCCTAGGGTCTATTACTGCGTACAGCAGATCGGCCACGAAGTTCGCTGCTATTACCGTGACCGCCAGCATGAAGAAAGCGGCATTTAGTACAGGGTAGTCTTTGTAGATTATCGACTCGTATATCAGATAGCCAACGCCGGGATAAGAGAAGACCGTTTCAGTAATAACGGCACCTCCCACTATGTGTCCCAACCTTATTGTGAGCATGGTTAGAGGTGGGAGGAGAGCGTTTCTAATCGCATGCTTCATAACTACTCTCTCGGGGAGCCCCTTGGCTTTAGCTACAAAGATGAAGTCCTCCTCTAAAACATCTACCATAGAGTTCCTGGTTATGAGAGTATATGCGGCATACGCGGTAAGTGTGACTGCCATAACCGGTAAAGCTAAGTGCCACAGGACGTCAAGAGCGTACTCAAAGAAGTTAGCGTGAGATAGCCCTGGGGTTACGGCGTGCGCTACCGGGAAGACCTTAAAGACGTAACCAAGCGTATACTGTAGCATGAGAGCGAGCCAGTAGTAGGGTATAGCGTAAACTACTATTGCGGATATAGTTATTGAGACGTCTATCTTGCTTCCTCTCCTCCAGCCGGCTAAGACCCCCATAACCATCCCAAAACCTGATACAGTTAGGGATGTGATACCCTGAAGAAGCGGAGTCCGCGGGAGTCTCTCCATGACCAACTCGTAGACAGTTCTTGGGTAGTACTTATAGCTGTAACCCCACTGACCGGTGAAGAGGCTCTCTAGATAGGCAAAGAACTGCTCGTGCAGTGGTCGATCCAGCTTCCACAAGCACGCTATGAAGAGTCGAAAGGCACTCACCCATCGATAAAGACTGTCCGTAGGCTGTTTAGTTTCTGGTTTTCCTGGTTACCTCTGCGGGTTTCGGGAGCCGATCTAGAGGTGTACAAACAACTGTGCTTTTCAGTAGCTGGGATCCTGTGAGCTTGTGAGCCGTTGGTGGGGAACGGGGCTCTGGAGCCTCTCTTCGCCGACGGCTCCGGGGTCCCCCTGGAGCCGCAGGCGGGGAGGAAGGGGACAAGCAGATGTGGTGAACAGCGTCCGGAAAAACAAAAACAGCTAAAACAACCGAAAACCCTAGCTAGCGGACGCGGGGCAGCCACCTGTTTTCAGGAGTTCGGGAGTAAAGCTGGGCTTGACTATATGCGCTGCGATGAGAGGATTTAGGAGAGCATGGTCCCCGGCTATGGCTTATAGATGAAGGGTAGCCGTAAACGTTAGTCTGTTACGCTAAGAGCCCCGAGAGCCATAGGGAGACTTACGGGAACCTAGAGAAAAGAGACAGCAACGGAGCCGGCTATAGCGAGCCCATACTCACAAAGCGTACTAATTCGAGTTTAACAGGCTCGAATACCTTACGCTTAATGTCTATGTGGGATATACTGTATGGGATTCGATGCAGGAGAGCGGGCTTTGAACTTGTCGAAAGGTTCTATCATCGGCTACGTAAAGGTCGAGAACATGCTGAATAACTCGCTCGGCAGGATTAAGAGGTACTTGAAGTCATGTGGGGTAATGTTGTCCGGCGTCAAGATTTTGCTGGACCTCATAACCTTGGCCGGAGCTAAACCTGGCCCTCCTAAAGAGAGGCATAGGAAGCTTGGTCCTCTGCTGAGGTCCCTCGATGAACTGGTGAAGGGTGCGTAGCATTGGTTTTCGTTAAGGTCGTTTTCGGGAGTTCCGAGTCTATGAGGGAGCTCCGAGACGGGAGCGTTCACCTGGTGGTTACTTCTCCACCGTACTACAACGCCCCCTTCGACTTCCCCGGGCTCTTCTCAAGCTACGACGAGTACCTGTGGCTCCTGGAGAAGGTTGGAAGAGAGGTCTACAGGGTTCTAGCTAGCGGTAGAGTCGCCTGCTACGTAACCCAGGACGTGAGGATCAACGGGAAGCTATACCCGATAGTCTCCGACTTGATCAGGATCATGCGTGAGGTAGGGTTCGAGTACCAGGAGAAGATCATATGGAGGAAGCCGGAGGGCTACATAAGGATAAGTAAGAGGAGCGGTGTTTTGCTTCAGCACCCGTACCCCATGTACTACTACCCGGACAACATATACGAGGAGATAGTGGTCTTCAAGAAGCCCGGGGAGTTCGATAGGGCTAGCGTGCCGACTGACGTCAGGGAGAGGAGCAGGATCGACGTGCGCAGGTTCCAGAGAGAGAAGTGGTACCTCTCGGTCTGGGATATAACGAACGTTCTCCCAAGTGAGAAGTGGAGTAAGTACACAGCTGCGTTCCCGGAGGAGCTAGTAGAGAGGCTCGTGATACTCTACAGCTACGTAGGCGAGACCGTGTTAGACCCGTTCCTGGGAACAGGGACGACGTGCGCTGTCTCTAAGCGCTTGGGGAGGAACTGCGTAGGCTACGAGGTAGACCTGGAACTGAGGGACGTCATCGAGGAGAGGTTGGGTACTAACGTTAAGTCGCTCCTACAGTACGTAGGGCTAGAAAGGCGTGACGACATCGAGGTCGTAGTTAGAGACGATGCGGGGAAGCTAAGAACAAAGCTAAGAGAGGAGATCGAGAAGAAGCTTAGGAGTAGGAACCGTGACTGAATCCGTGTTACCTTTCGGGAGCATACCAAGGTACCTATCGGTGGCGACCAACGCCTCATAGGGACTAAGAACATGTGGGCAACGCGCATCTACGCCCCCAAATTGCAGCCAGGCCAGGGCTCATCGAACTCGTGCTTGTGGTAATAGGCGAAAGCGTGGAACTCGGGCTTTCATAAAGGGTTTGCGTGGAGCGAACCTACGATCATTAGCGTCGGCACGGAGGCCTGCGGTGGTCTTCCAGGCACATATTATTCTGCCAGCGTACGCCCTAGTAGCTACGCGGGTAGTAGCTCAACCATATACCCACGTAGCGACGACTGTTGAGAGAGCTAACCATAGCCCAACCCCCTCCTAGACACTAAGGTGTCCTCGGACCCTTTAATCCATCCAGCACTCCTGTCTGATGACTGAGAGAACGGCCAAGCGAGCAGCGAGTATTAGCGGATCGATTAGTACGGTTGGAGCTTCACATCTCCATCAACCAGTGCATTAGCTGTGCAGTTAAGCCCTGACACTAGCTCGTACCGGTTAATGCCATACCTCATTCAAATTCTCCGCGCCCCGACTAAGTCCTAAAGGGCTTGGGGGTTCAAAGCGCTTTAGAACCCCATACCTTGGGTAATTGGAGAACATACTCGCACGTATCATCATCCCACCGACTCGTACTTATAGCGTTTAGGCGGACGGACCTCCGGTTGCAGTGGAGGTCGGTTACACTGACAAGCAAAAACGCTCTAAGGCGTAGTGCGAAGCTCGATGATTCAAGAAGGTTTTATACGTGGGCCTGGTCAGCTACTGGGTAGAGCTTTGAGTAGAACCCTAAGGGTCGGTATTCTTCAGTTTGGTTCCTCCCCGAGCAAGAGGGCCAACCTAGAGAAAGTTTTTCTACTAATTAAGAAAGTTGAAGCAGACATAGTGGTTCTTCCGGAGTACTCCATGTTTACTCTGGGTGGTCGCACCCCGGAGGAGGTATATAGAGAATCCGAAGACCTGGAAGGACCGTTCGTCTCAGAGTTTAAGAGGTTTGCCAAAGAGTTCTCTACGCACGTTCTCGTCACGTTCTTCGAGAGGGCCGAATACCCTAAAGTGTACAACACGGCCGTAGTCTTATCACCTAGAGAAGAGGTCGTTGCAGCGTACAGAAAGTTGCACCTATTCGACTCTCTAGGCTACAGAGAGTCTGAGTATGTAGCCCCAGGGGATGCTCCGAGCAAGGTCTTCGAGGTTAGGTCGTGCAGAGCAGCTGTTGCCATATGCTTCGACCTCAGGTTTCCGGAGGTCTTCAGGCACTACGCTCTCCAGGGAGCTGAGGTGGTCTTCGTGCCGTCGGCTTGGTACAGTGGACCCCTCAAGGAGGAAACCCTAGAGTTTTTGGCTCGCAGTAGAGCTAGTGAGAACGTTTACTACGTAGTAGTGTCCAATCAGTTTGGACCAACCTTCACCGGCAAGAGCATGGTTGTAGACCCGCTTGGCGTAGTCTTACTAAACCTTGGAATAGGGGAGAAGTACGTTGAATACGAGATAGACGTCGACTACGTGTACGAAGCTAGGAGGGTCCTGCCGTTGTTGAGTCTCAGGAGAGAGGACGTGTACTCACTGAGGTTTAAAACCGGTTGTTCATGAAACTAGTGACTCTCTCCTCAGTAGTTCTGCTACCTCGCTACGCACCACGCTCGTGTAGTACTCTACGACGTCTCTGTGCTTCTTTCCTAAGTGGAGAGGTAGGTTGGAGACGACTATACCGCATAGACCGCAATAACCTCTAGTAGCTACAGACGGGACTTTCGATAAGACTACGTCTACAGCTATCGGTAAGACTCTCGCGCAGAGCTGGTAGCGCCCACTACATAGTTCTCTAAAGGCGTTCTCAAGAGAACCCTGGTTTACTCCGTACCTCTCGGAGACCTCCCTATAGCTCATTCTACCAGTAGAAAGAGCCCTTAGAGCATAAAGTAGGTCTATCTTGCCAGCTAGCCTGTAGAGTACAAGTACCTCTAGGTTCACGCCCCTACGTATTCTTAGGCTTTGGAGAGACATATAAAACCGAAAGCAAATAACTGTATTTCCACGTTTGATTTAAGATATCTGCCGAAGTATACACTCGCGCTCCACATTAACACCCCCGACTTGCTTTAGGGGGCCTCGCATCTTCGCGGACTAGTGTAAGGGCAACTCCTCCTAATGAGAAGCTCCTATTGCCATTAGAGAGGCCTCTCCACGTGGTTGCCGGGGCGCTCCGTCTCCTTGCAGAGCCTCGCACTACCCCCGGCCTATCACCTAAAATAGTCGGCCGAGGCTCACAGCTACTCTCTAAAAGCGCTGAGAAGGAGCTCCCGACGGATGCCGAGCTGGATTTCGCCGATTAAGCGCTCATCAGAAATACTCTATTAGTAGACCCGCGGGCTGCGAAGGCTTTAGACCAGCGTAATTTCATACTACTCTATCTTAATCTCTCTTTCTTCTTCCTCCACGTGCTTCTTTTTCTTCAGTTCTACTTCAAGTACTCCGTTCCGATACGTAGCTTTAGCTGTAGAGATGTCTACTTCTGCCGGGAGGTCGACCTCTTTGTAGTATTTTTTGTGGTTGCTTGCTTTAATTATTAGCTTCATCCCGGAAGTCTTTAGGCTTATTTTGTCCTTCTCGACTCCTGGGAGCTCTGCCACGATCCTAACCCTGTCTTTTTCATCGATCACGTCGATTATGGGCTCTACTTCCTCGGATATCTTAGGTGACCTGCCGACCCTTCTTATGTTCCCAAACTCCTTGACTTTAGGGACCCCGTCTGGACCTATAGTTATCTCGAATCCCCAAACGTAAGGTTTGCCGACTATGGACCTATAGTGCTCTATGCCGAACTCGTGGACTCTCTCCATCTCTCTCATAAGCCTCCTGATCTCTTCGTCGAACTCTTCAAACATTTCCCGAAAGAGCCTGTTGATCCTCTCGAACGGGTCTTCCTCTTCCTTTCTTCGCCTACTCATTCAAAACCCCTGCACTTAAGGGGGGATGAAGCTAATAAGCGTTTCCCAGAATGCTCTACTTCTAAAGCTCGGCTTGTTTCAGCTACGACGTTATGGCTTTAACCACGGTAAATGGAGTTGCGCCAGGGGGCGCTTCTCAATTCGAGTTAAAAAACTTTATGACCCAATGTCGATAATTCCCGTAACGTCGTCCTCTCGACAATCTGTAGTCTGTACCACATACTCTGAGAGCTTTCTATAGACGTTGCGGTAGTATTAGGAGTTAGGGTTTTAGCCGTAGTGTCCGATAGCGAGAGCTGACGTCCTATACCGGCCAACTACGGCCTTCGACGTTCCGAGCCAGTCTCTTTGAACCCCCGCTCACGGGTTCCTATTGGCGGGGCTGGTTAGCAAGACGCAGCGGCGTCTACAGTCGCTGGCTCTGCCTCCAGACAGCTCCTAGAGTGGGTGCTCGGTACCGAACCGCCGGCCGGGCGGTAGGTAGATAGCCGGTGTCGCTCCTCGTTCGTTTAGCCGCAGGAATGCGGTATTCCTGATTGCAAGAAGCCTGTACGAGGGAATGCGAAAAAGAAGAGAAAAAACGGGCTTAGGCTTTAGGAGTACAGTATGTTTTTGTACTCCTCGAAAGTCTTAACCTCTTCCTGCGATGGCCTAGTAAGAGCACTTACTACGAGAGTTACGACGGTGTTAATGGCGAGACCCAGTAATCCAGCAACCGCCGCGTGGTACGTAACCGGCATCCCGAAGTACTTACCTGTTTGAACAGTGAATAAGGTCACGATGATCGAGCCGACAACGAAACCTGCTACTGCCCCGTGCCTGTTTATTACCTTACGCTTCGGGACGACCATCTGGATCGTCATCGGCACTAGTTGGAGGCCTCCAGCGACAGCTATAGCGGTTATATCGAATATGAGCCCGGGCTTGAGTATGGCGAAGTACCAGCCGATTAGCATCCAGACGAACATGAGGAGCCTGCTGACGAGTACGTACTCCTCTTCACGTTTACCGGGTCTAACGTACCTCTGGTATATGTCTCTCGTAAGTAGGAGTGACGTTGAGCCTAAGAACGAGTCGAGGGTGGACATAGCTGCCGCAGCAGCTCCTGCCAGTAGGAGTCCAGCTACCACCGGGTGCAGGAACGTAATAATCATGGTAGCCATTATAGCGTCATCGCTCCCGTACTTAGCCCTCAGGACATCCATAAAGCCCTTCTCGAGGACTCCTGGCATGCCTACAGCGTTTACTACTGCCGCTGATAGCCCTATCATAGCTGCTGGGATGTAGTAAGACGATAGATAGAGCGCTGTTCCAACGGCGGAAGCCTTAAGTATCCTCTCATCGCGCGCCACGTAGTACTTTATCCAAAGATGCGGTAGCAGCATTAGACCTGGTCCGTAGATCATTATCGTTCCGAGCATCATAACTGGGTCCCACTGCATAGTTAGTAGGGAAGGTCTTAGAGTCCTAAGCTGGTTCATTACCTCGGGTAGCCCTCCCGGAGCTAGCCTGCCGATAATCAGGAGAGCTGCTAAAACTATGCCTAAATACATCCAGACGCCCTGGAGGACGTCAGTCCAGTAGGCGGCTCTTAGACCTCCTAAAACCATGTAGATAGTCGCCACCAGCATTAGGATCAAGGATCCGTAGGCGTAGGGGATCGCCCCGTTGCTTCCGATATCTAGTATGAGCCCTAGTCCCACGGCTTGTACTACTATATATGCTATCACGAAGAGAGCCATTATTACCGCCACTAAGACCCGAAGGAGCTCGCTCTTGTAGAAGTCAGCTAAACCGTCTGCTGGAGATATATGTCCTCTAGCTTTCCCCAGCTTCATGAGCCTAGTCCCAACTAGGTACATGAACACGGCGGCCATGGTGGTCCAAGCAGATGAGGCTATCCAAAACGTAACACCAGTCCTGGCGAATACAGCTACACTCGTTAGAAAAGCAAACGCGCTATGGTAAGTAGCCGCTGTGGCTAGGAACGTTACGACAGTTCCAGCACGTCTACTGAGGACGTAAAAGTCCTCCAGAGACTTCTTTAATACTCGCCCAGATAGGTAGCCGATCGCTATAACCGTCAAGCAGTATACGAATATTACCGTAGTAGTTACTTGCCAGGCCTCCACGTTAACCACCCACCATCCTCATGTCTATTACCGCGTACAGCACTATGACGGCTATAGCGACTAACCACCACAGTAGCGAGTACGCATAGGCAGAGCTAAGACCCCACAGAGAGGCGTCGGGTCTATTGACCAGGTAGACTCCGAACGCTGCTGCCCACACTACGATGACGATGAGAGTGAAGAGAAGATCTCTTGACCTTCTATGGGGAGTCATACTCGAAGCCACGTTTTCACCCAGTATAGGATTTTGTGGAAACGGAATTTAAGTTAGCGTCTCTAGTAAAGATGTTAGCTCTCGAACTAAACCTTTTTATCCTGGACAGAGTTTTCCATCGGGGAGAGTATGGCTAAGATTATTGACCTCAATACTGATGCTGGTGAATCTTACGGAAGATGGGTTCTAGTAGACGAAGGCCAGCTGTTTAGGTATGTGACTTCCGCTAACATAGCATGCGGTTTTCATGCTGGCGACCCGGTCAGTATTTGGAGGTCCATCAGGTTGGCTAAGTCTCTAGGGGTTTCCGTAGGTGCTCACCCAGGGTTTCCGGACCTGATGGGATTCGGGAGGAGGGAGATGGTTCTCTCCACCGAGGAGCTGAAGTCGTACGTGATCTACCAGCTGGGCGCTTTAGACGCTTTCCTGAGGGTTGAGGGTATGAGGATGCAACACGTAAAGGCCCACGGGGCTCTGTACAACATGGCTTGGGTTAGAGAAGATTACGCTAGAGCTTTAGCCGAAGCGGTCCACTCCTTCAACTCGAGGCTCGTGGTAGTAGCTCCCTACGGGTCTGCTTCGGCTAAAGCAGCTGAGGAATTAGGACTCAAGGTGGCATACGAGGCGTTTATAGACAGAGGTTACACCTCCGACGGGAGGCTTGCCCCTAGGGGTACTCCCGGTGCCTTAATTACGGATATTGAGAAGATCCTCGAGAGGGTGCTGTCCATAGTCGATAAAGGGGTAGTGGTCTCCGTCGACGGCAAACCAGTAGAGGTCAGAGCTCACACTCTCTGCATTCATGGAGATAGCCCGGGAGCCATCGAAATAGCTAGAGCCGTAAACCAGAAGCTTCGGGAGCTAGGAGTAGAGCTAAGACCTATCGCCGAAGTAGTGTAGGAAATGTCGAGAAAGCCATCGGAGATCAGGGTAGTTAGAAGCGGTGGCTACGTAGTACACATCGACATATGCGAAGAGGTCAGCATGGATTGCGTAAAGGAGATGCACAAACTCTACTACTCTATAAAGAGAGAGCTGGCGGATTCCGTCGACGAGATAGTTCCCGGGGTCTCATCCATCGCCGTGTACTACGACCCCAGGAGGATCTCTGGTGAAGCAGTAGAGTCTAAAATCAGAGAGCTATGGCTATGGAGTAGGAGTGTTGACGTCGCGGAGCTCTATAGGCCAAGGAGGTTCGTCATTCCGGTAGCCTACGGTGGTGAGTTCGGTCCCGACCTTCAGTTCGTCTCCAGCTGGTCTAAACTCTCCGAGGAGGAAGTAGTGAAGATACACACGTCTAGGGTCTACACTGTGATAACCCTTGGGTTCACGCCGGGCTTCGTTTATATGGGTGAAGTGGACCCGACGATATCAGCCCCGAGACTAGAGACCCCGAGGGTCAGGATCCCCAAGGGCTCTGTGGGTATCGCTGGCAGGATGACCGGCATCTACGGGCTAGAGAGCCCCGGGGGGTGGCGGCTCATTGGGAGAACACCACTAACCATGTTCGATTATAGGAGGAACCCGCCCATACCGATACACCCCGGCGATGAAGTTGTATTTAAGTCCATCAGGCCCGAAGAGTTCGAGAAACTCCTCGGGGTGTTTGTTGGTGACTACAGCGCGTAGTATTCAAGTAGTCCACGTAGCCGGCTACGCGACTGTTCAAGACCTTGGTAGAAGAGGGTATAGAGCCATGGGGGTTCCAGTCTCGGGGGCACTAGACAGAACGTCCGCTGTATACGCTAACGCTCTAGTGGGCAACGAACCTGGAGCTGCCGTTATCGAGGTATTCGGAGCCATAGCGGTCCGCCTCCAGGGGGATTCCGTGGTGTCTGTCACGGGGGGTTATCCGAGGGTGTTTCTAAACGACGTGGAGGTAGAGCCTTGGACCTCATTCTACTGCCGCCAAGGCAGCACTTTGCGGGTATCTCCGACCGGAGCCGGTCGCGTTCACTACGTAGCCGTATCAGGTGGGGTCGTTTGCGAGGAGGTCCTTGGGAGCATGTCTACTTACACTAGGGGCGCTATGGGGTGCTTTGGAAGGCCTCTAAGACCTGGTGACGTCTTAGAGGTAGGCTCAGTCGATCCAACCGTGGTGTGGGAGAGAGTGTCCGACCTGGTGCCACCCGAGCAGCTCGTGAGCAGACATGCGAAGCCTGAGGTACCCTTAACTCTGAGGGCTACCCTGGGTATTCACGCCCATCTCTTGGAGGATGTGGAGTTGCTATTGCGCAACGAGTACGTAGTCACGCCTGAAAGCGATAGAATGGGCTATAGGTTAGACGGAGAGCCGCTTCCATCGGCCAGGAAACTCGGGAGGCTACCGTCAGTTCCGACAGATAGAGGGTA
>JAWBJE010000016.1:0-27681 GCA_038832865.1 Sulfolobales archaeon | reverse complement strand
TATTTACTGGAACAGCATGGCACCTCAACCTAAGGGTGGGGGTAGTCCAGGAGGAAAACTAGGTGACAAGATAACTGAAGACTTCGGTGACTTCGAGAGGTTTAAGCAGGAATTTACTGAAGCAGCATTAACTGTCGAAGGATCTGGTTGGGCAGCACTTACGTACTGCAGACAGACTGGTAGACTCATAATTATGCAGGTCGAGAAGCACAACACAAACGTTTATCCAACGTTTCCAATATTGCTCGTTGTAGACGTATTCGAACACGCTTACTACGTGGACTACAGAAACGATAGAAGAAAGTATTTGGAGAGCTGGTGGAACGTGGTAAACTGGAAGTTTGCCGAGGAGAGATTCGAGAAACTCCTGTGAAGACGCACGATTTCACGCGCTTAAGTTACATACTCCCTAGAGCCATACATCGGGGCTCGAATTCAGCGCAGCCTTTTTAACTACTTCTTTGATGCTTTAAGCACTTATAGCTATCCGCGTCCTTAGCGCTCTGTATCTCCGTTCTCACGACCTACAGCGCCTACGAAATACTCGTACGGGATACCGTAAGATGTCTCTTACACCCATCTAGCTACGATGTGGATAGAGGCTTCGCTATAGTCTGTCTACGCAGAAAAAGCTCGCCAGCGAGCTCAAAGCACCTTAGCATCTACGGAACCCCGCTTATAAACACGTGACCACCTCCTAGCGGTAGTAAGACACTATAGCACAACCCTCCTAAGGGCGAAGACCTCGAGATTTAATTCGGCGAGCGATCGCTCTTCGGGCTAGTGGTGTTAGGCGAGAAGAGTGTTATAGGTGTAATCCACCTCCCACGAATCCCTCGTACGACCGAGAGAGTTGAGCACAGTCTTGAAGAAGTAGTGAACAGGGCAGTTAATGAAGCTAGAGCGTTCGAAAACGAAGGATTTAGTGGGGTGATCGTCGAAAACTACGGTGATTCACCCTACACCAAGAGGGTTGTAGACCCTCTAGCTATAGCAGCCATAACCGTAGTTGTCAGAGAGGTCGTAAGGTCAGTCTCGATTGATGTGGGAGTCAACATACTGAGGAACTCGGGTCTCGAGGCCTACTCCATAGCGTATGCTACTGGAGCCAAGTTCGTGAGGGTGAACGCTCTCGCAGAAACCGTGGTCACGGACTCGGGGATACTCGAGCCTGAGGCAGTTAGAATTAGGTCGGCACGCATCAACTACCCGGGTGTGAGGGTGTACGCGGACATCCTGGTGAAGCACGGATACGGCATCGCATACGTTGGGGCTCTCGCAGAGTCGGTTGCCATCGGGGCGTCAATCGAAGACTACATTAGAAACGTGGTGCTAGACTATATCGAGAGAGCTGGCGCTGACGCCCTCATAGTCACAGGCATGAGGACCGGTGAGCCACCCAATGTCGAGAGATTAAAGGTAGTAAAGAAGTTCTCTACCGTTCCCGTCTTAGTAGGAAGTGGTGCTAATCCTGAAAACGTCGTAACACTGCTCAAACACTCAGACGGGTTGATCGTGGGATCATACGTGAGAAAGGATGGTAAGGCGGGAAACCCTCTAGATCCGGTGAGACTTAAGGAGTTCGCTAGAGCTGTGAGAGCAGCCCTCGTCTAGTAACCGGTGGAGTCAGGGAGATTCTTCGGATACGACTACTCTGCCACCTCTAAGCTCTACTCTAATACTCTTTACCCACCCACCGATTTCCTCCGGGTAGTCTACTCTGAAGTGACTACCTCTGCTCTCCCTTCTCTCGAGTGCTGAAGCAGCTATAGACAGCGACGTCAGTATCGTGTTCTCTGCCTCAACTACTTCAACGAGTCCTCTAACCCCATAAACTCTAGCCTTACTAACCTCTTCAGCCAGTAGGTACAGCTTCTCTAAGGAGTTCTTAAGAGATTCTTCAGACCTTAATACTCCAACATTCTCCCACATAATCCTTCTGGTCTCTAGCCTCAAGCCCGCAGGGTCTACGTCTTTCCCACTAGGGTTGAACCTCCTGAGGGCTTCTCGTACTTCGCGCTCATCAATAAGCCCTCTACTTCCTTTGTCAAAACCTCCTTCGAGGTAACCCACCACGCTTTGCGCTACCCTTCTCGATAGAGCTACACATGCGGTTAGAGCGTTACCACCGAGTCTGTTAGCTCCGTGGACACCACCGACTAGTTCTCCAGCTACATAGAGTCCAGGAAGCGCCGTCCTCAAGCTGGAGTCTACTCTTACACCTCCCATGGTGTAGTGAGCTGTGGGAAGCACCCTGACGGGGGGTTTAAGGTTTAAGCGCCTCATGGTCTCAAACCCGGCTGCATTAAGTTCGTCACCGCCTTCGGTAGGGTACACGAGTAGGGCCCCGTTTACGCTATTCCCACTCTTGACCTCCACCATCATGTACCTGGAGAGCGCATCGCGAGCTACTACTACGGCTCTACCCAAGCTCTCCAAGCCGTACTTCCGGACGATGTCCTCACCGTACTTATTGACGAGCCTACCCCTAGTAAAGGGGATCATAACTGGTGGTTTTCCGTACTCTGCTACACCTAGGGGAAAGAACTGCACGAACTCCATATCTACTAGTGGAAGCCCTAACCTTAGGGCAAGAGCGTGTCCATCGCAAGTCAGTTGAGATGGGTTATCCGACCTTAAGTAAGCGTTAGCCGCACCACCGGTGGCAAGAACGACCACCTTAGCTCCTACCGCAACGATGCTGTCCCCTAAGGCATGTAGGGCTATGTACCCACCATTACTCGACCTAACGACATCGAATAGAGTAGCGCGCTCCAAAAACCTTACGCCTCGGCTAGCGAGGTAACTCGCAAGTCTTGTCGAGAGTTCTCTCCCGGGGAAGAGCTTGTCGCTGCTGACGACACGAAAGCCCGATGGCGTCTCCCTGAGGACTATGCCGGCCTCTCCAAGACTCTGGATAGACTCTCGGCACTCTCGAGCCACGATTTCTACGAGGTACCTCCTGTTTATATATCTTCCGCCTACTAGCGTGTCCCTAATGAAGTCGTCCTCGCTGTAGCTAGCTCCAGGGCACCTAAAGGCGCCTTGAGAATAGAACGTAGATGAACCATAGCCCGCCGGGGTCTTCGATGAAACTGCTACGGTGTAGTCTGAGACCTTGTTTATGAAGAACGCTGTTGCGAGCCCGCCGAGTCCCGACCCTACGATTAATACGTCCACCTCCTCGAACCTTATTTCCAACCCTAAACCCAGGAGCAGTCAAGCGGGCGGTTAAATACTTACTGAGTTCGCTGAATCGCGAATCGAGGCGTAGGAGTAAATCGAATGTCGAACCTCTTAGTCGTATACCTCGGGCTCGATGCCGAGGATCCTACATAAAACCTCAAGGGGCTTTAGTATGTTAGTGAAAGTCACTGCTACGTGGGCCCCCAGTGGGTCCTCTAGCAGTTTGCGTGAGTACTCCTTGGGTACTCTAAGGCTTACTTGCGTTCTACACCGTGCGCCATGCTTTGGAAAACCCTCTACTACTTCTCCGAGAGCTGCTCTGACTAGGTTTCGCTTAGGGTCGTACTTAGCGATTGTGGCCTTTAGGCCGACGCTTACTCTACCGGCCACTGCTGTCGGTTTACCGCTCTCGAAGTGTGTTGTGAGCTCGTATCCGTTCGCCAATAGCGTCGCTATGGTGCAATGAGCTAGCTCGACCAAACCCTCTCTCACTTCAACTACGTTAGCCATCCACGGGATGCTACCGCTAAGCTCCCTTAGGATCATCATAGTAGCTGTAGTCGGTAAGTCGGCCTCGCATCCGGCTATTATACCCTTATCAAGCAGCTTCGAGAGGGCTAGACAGCCGGTCACCCCGACTTCCTTTATTAAGTCAAAGCACCTAACGGAGACGGCCTGAGCCCCTCTATAGCGTGCTAACCTGTCCATAGCTAGGTATAGCCTGTACGAGTCGAGCAGGGATTTTTCACTTACGAGTGAGCGAGGGAGCAGGCGGCCAAACTCCCCAGCCCCCGAAGCTTCACTCACGCTAGTCTTTTCATACTCGGTGACCAGTTCCTCTAGTTCAACGAACTCTAGCTCCGTACCCAGCTTACTACGTAAGACTCCTTCTACACCGGACGAGTAGACGAGCCACGGCGAGGAGCCCCCTATAACGAGGAGCTTACTCCTGCGTAACCTGCCGACAGCTCTAGAAGCGGTCACCACATGCGCCAGAAGCTCGGGGAGGGAGTCTAGCTTCACTACGTCTACTTGCACTATGTTTCTTAAGACCGGGAGGACCTCGAGAACCGCAGGTAGAGAGTTCTCGAGGTCGTGATAGACTAGTAGAACGTAGCTGAACCTGCTCATTTTAGTAGTTTCGAGCAGTATGTGCTCCGTGCCCCCAGTTGCGACGAAGACTATTGCCGATGTAGCACTCAGGCTGACGGGCTCCGTCACGACTCCAGAGAAATAAACGCCTTGCACCTTAGACAGAAAATCGCTCACGTACTTAGAGAGCCTCGAGGGTTCGTGAAGAGGAGAGGCAATGACGGCAGCAACAACATCCAACACTCGACACCAAATAGGTTTGTCTGAAGCCCTTTTAGCAACTCCGCGAAGAGCTGCACGCTAGCTTCCCCGAAAGCCCCCGAGTCTCTACTCCCCGCTAGCGACGGGTAGCCGAGAGGTGGGTAATGTAGTAAGTATCTCGAAGGATGCTCGAGCTCGAAGTGATGCAAAAAGTCCGTCGTCCCGAGGCGGTCTCCTCCCGGACGGCTGGGCTGGTGGCAACATTAAACCTACTGCCGCTACTGCTCGTGCCGCACATGCCGCAGTGCTAGTAGCCGATAGGCTATCACTAAGAGAACCTCAGACTTCCAACTCCAAAAGCGAAGTGGTCTCGGAGAACGGCGATCGCAGTAGTGAGCTACCGAAGCTTTGCTTGGAGGCCGGTCGGCAACTTCAGTCCCGATAGCCTGCCATCGGTCTCTTCTATCTCGACTTCGACTCGTGCCGTTTCACCTTTAATCGTAGGCAACACTGTAGCAGACATTTTACGGTTTCCGTGTACTCAGCCGATGGGGTCGACATTAGCTCACTCCTTGGTGCCAGAGACCCTTGGAGGGCTCCACTCGCTTGTCGAACAGATGACAGGACCGCGGCGGACCCTAGGGTGTTGCTTCGGCTTCCACGGACGCAGTGCTTTCCCCACGGTCCGCGACCTGCCTCTACACAGAGGTCTTCCATACCTTAGGGCAAATGTTTTAAGACTATGAGCATCCTTCCTATGGGTGCAGGATGTCGATAGAGCTAGTTCAAGTCAGCAAGAGGTTCGGTAGGGTTGTGGCTGTAGATAGAGTTAGCGTTAAGATCGAGAGGGGGGAGTTTTTTACCTTCCTAGGTCCCTCCGGGTGCGGAAAGACTACTACACTAAGGATCATAGCCGGTCTAGAGGCTCCGGACGAAGGTAGAGTAATAATGGACGGCGCGGATATCACCCACTTCCCTCCCCACAAAAGGAATACGGCGATGGTTTTCCAAAACTACGCTCTCTGGCCCCACATGACGGTGTTCGAGAACGTCGCATACGGGCTTAGGGTAAGGAAATACCCAAAAGAGGAGATACGCAGGAGGGTGAAGGAAGTCTTAGAGCTGGTTCGACTCGAGGGACTTGAAGACAGGTACCCAACGCAGCTGTCCGGAGGTCAGCAACAAAGGGTCGCACTAGCGAGGGCATTAGTGGTTGAGCCTAAAGCCCTCCTCCTCGACGAGCCATTGAGTAACTTAGACGCAAAGCTACGCATTGAAATGAGAGAAGAACTCAAGAGAATTCAGAAAAGCCTCAATATTACCACAGTATACGTAACACACGACCAAGAGGAGGCCATGGTTCTATCAGATAGGATAGCAGTAATGAACCGCGGTAGAGTAGTTCAGATCGGTAGCCCTGAAGAACTCTACGGAAGACCTAGAACACTATTTGTAGCCACCTTTATCGGTAAGTACAACATCCTGGAGGGTGTAGTTAGGGAGATAGAGGGTGATACGGTGTCTATAGAGTCATCTGGAATAAGAATTAGAGGTGTTCTACCCTCAGGTGACGTTAAGCCCTCGGTAGGTGAGGTAGTCTATGCGGTTTTTAGACCACACGGCGCCTACCTTAAGCCATCGAGCGATAGAGACAACGAGTTCTTTGGTAAGATATCTCTAGTGTCATACTTAGGCGAACACCTCGAAGTAAGAGTCGAAACAAAGCTCGGTAGGATGTTGATATACTTACCTCCCGATTTTAGGTTACCGCTCGGTGAATCCATCAAGTTCTACGTACCTCAACACAACGTATTAGTCTACCCAAAGAAAGGTGAAGAAGTATACTCGGTCTAACACATCGAAATCTGTAGGGACCGTCGCACCTTAATGTACCAACACCCGTAGCGAGCTACACTCTTCAAACATGAATAGGCAAGCTTGAAGTAGTGCGCAGACCCGATTCCATAAAAAACTTTAGATGGGCTATCGAGCTTCGAGGATAGTTTATCAGCCTTTTAGTGACGTTATAGCTAGTGCTAGCACGAACCCTAATACGAACGCTTTGTGGACCCAGAAAGCTAGCTCTACCTTGTCTTTACTTATGTAGTCTTTCTGTCCTACTAGCTTACTCGACCGACTTACTACAAGCTTGAGAGCGTGTATAGCTGCACTTTGAAGTGATTCAGCTAAGGACTGAAGCGTGCTTAATGTGCGAGCTACGTCCTGAAGTGAGTAAATACTTATACTTACGCCCATCTGCTAATACCGTATTTATATATCTCAGGCTTGCTTAAAAATCTTTCGTTCAACTCAATACATGCTTATACATGCTTATATTCAACCCAGCTCAGAATATAATACGGTCTCTAGAGAAACTTAACTACGGTGGTAGCTTGGTTAACTTAGTTGAGATAAGTAACGCTATATCAAGGCTTGTTGAGAGCGTGAAGGATTCTGTAATCACTATAGCTACAGAAATGCCGCATCCAGCTATGCTGTTCGGCGAGAGACCGATAACAGGGTACGGCTCAGGCTTCGTTTTCTCCCCCGGTTTCGCAATAACCAACGCACACGTAGTTAGAAGTGCGGCGAGAATCACGGTGATCTACTCTGACGGTTCCCACGAGGAAGCCGAGGTTCTAGCCGTCGACCCGACGAAAGACCTGGCTTTAATAGAGGTCACTAGCGATACCAGACCGCTACCTATGGGTGACTCTGACACTATTAGAGTTGGAGATATCGTCCTGGCTATCGGCTCTCCACTAGGGCTTCCGGGACCCTCAGTTACTCTCGGTGTTGTAAGCGCTCTCGGTAGGACTATAGCTGGAGAGGAGATCATATTGGAAGACCTAATACAGACGGATGCGGCTATAAATCCTGGCAATAGTGGAGGTCCGCTCGTGAACTCGAGCGGTGAAGCTATAGGGGTTACAACAGCTATAGTCCCCTACGCCCAGGGGATAGGCTTCGCGATACCCATAAACACGGTTAAGAGGTTCCTCGAGATGCTGAGGAGGTACGGAAAGCCGATCAGAGCCTGGATCGGTGTTTACGTGGCCAACATAAGCAGGTCTACGGCCAGAGTCATGGGTCTGCCGGTAACAGAGGGGGTGTACGTAGTTAAAGTAGTTCCGGGCACACCCGCCTATAGGGTAAGAATCAGGGAGGGCGACGTGATAGTTAGAGCAGGCCCGAGGGAGGTTAGAAGAGTTAGGGACCTGAGGGAGGCGATAGAGGACAGTATAGAGAGGGGGTATATAGACCTAGAGATAATTAGGGGAGGCAAGAGGCTAATACTGCAGGTTCCTATAGTAGTTCAAGAACTCTAGCGGTCGCAGGTGCGATCTTGAAAGACTCGCTCCTAGAGACAGTAAGGATCGACGATGTCGCTATGAAGTACGGAATTAGTTGTGAGATCTGCGGTTCCCAGATAGCTCTCGACTTCGGTGGCCTAGAGGTAAGAATAGTCGAGGAAGAAGGTACCTATGTTGCCCTAGTGCAAATCCCCCTCCCGGGCGACTACTTAGACTCCTACCTACTCGAAGAGTACTCAAGGAGGTACAGACTCTTCCTCTTACTAGTTGAGGAGGGGGCGCTGACAAACGTGACTTACGAGCTCAGGGCGGATATACCATCCGTGGTGGCAAGATCAGTTGTAGGCAACTTAGCTAAGGCTGTCGAGCTAGTCGAGAAGATAGCGAGTACCTGCGAGAAGCATAAGGATGTGTGCCCCAGCCGGGGTGCCTAGTTGGCTGAGCGGAAGGGCGTCGTCTAGAGACGGAAACCGAGTTATTGTCTTAGAACCCGAAGACTTTGACGGACTCCTTAGTTGCGTACCCCCACGGCATCGCTTGAGTGTTGTACGCCCCGTGTGCCCTTCCTTCCCTGTTTATCAGTATCAGGCCGGCGGTATCCCTTCCGTACTTACTGGTGAAGTCTCTCATTACTTCCTCAGCAACCGACATAGGGTCGCCACCCCCACATAGGGAATCAACCGCTCTCCTGCTTAAGCCGTAGAGGACTATGAACTCGCCTATACCGGTAGCCGAGGCCGCTCCACACTTACTTGCGTAGAACCCGGCACCAACGATTGGCGAGTCCCCTACTCTACCAGGCATCTTCAGAAATACTCCACCGGTACTCGTAGCGGCAGCGAGCTCCCCGTCTCTGTCTACTGCTACAGCACCAACGGTATCGCCGACACCGAAGAGCTTTAACCAGAGCTCCAGCGACCTGGAGTAGAACCTTTGCGGAACTTCGCCAGACCGGATCTTGCGTAAGGCGTCTTCGTAAAGGTTTCTAACTCTAGCCGATACGCCCGGGTGGCGCGGTAGCCCTAACCTTTCGGCTAGCCTATCGGCCGCTTCACCAACTACGAGAACGTGGTCTGTCAGTTCGAGCACGTATCTCGCTAGAGCTATGGGGTTCCTGGGGTACTTTACGTAAGCTACGGCGCCGGCCCTACCGGTCTTGCTGTACATGACTCCGGCGTCCATGCTTATAGAGCCGGTGAGGTCGACGGTGCTTCCGATCCCGGCGTTAACTATCCCGGAGTCTTCCAGAACCTCGACGGCTTGAACGACCATATCTAGGGAGGAACCCGTCTCACCAGCCCTAAGACCGGCATCTAGAGAGCTCCGCACCAGTTCTACGATCTCTTTTACCACCTTCTGCTCTCGGGACCATCTCCCGGCACCTACGTGAACGGCTATAGCCGGCTTGCCCACGGCTATCACCAGAACTCTACCCCCGGCTCATGCTTAAAGCACTTACGGCAAGCTCTAGTGCGAGATGGTGTTGGTCGAGCGCTTTTGCGCTAGGTAAGCACTTCTGTCCCTACGTCTAATCGGCTTTGCGACCTCGTCGCTCCAGCATTCTTGGCCTCAGTTTGCGGAGAGCAGTAACCGCGGGCTTGACTAAGGTGCTCAATAGCTAGTCTAACGACCTCTAGGTGGTGGTGTGTTGAGCTGCGACCACAGGGGCGAAGCCGAGAGGTTATCTAGGCTACTGAAATCCGAAGGCTTGGGTAAGTTGAGGGTGGAGTCCTACGGTAGCTACCACATCGTTGTTGTTGAGTTATGCGAGGACTTCTACCTCTTTGTGTCCATATCGTGTTCCAACGGGGGTTACCTCTTCGAGTTCGCTTTGGGAGACGAAAACTTCGTTTTCGACCTAGAAAAAATCGAGTGCTTAGATAGGGCTGTAGCTACGGCTAAGAAGGTCGCGACCTTCTTAACTGTACCCCGCTAGACCGCTCGCCCCGCATCTTCATCGCTCTACTGAGCTCCTCGAGGCGATGTGTGGTAGCGGGGTCGTGATCTAGTACAGCTTTGGGCTAATAAGCTCTCGCGACCTACGCATCTGGAGGTGCTAGCGGGATCAAGGGTAGTGAGGAGCTCGGGTACTGGACCGGAGAGCTTCCCGTCGGCTGCAGGCTCTGCGTGTCCGGAGCTAAGTCCGTCGTTTTCGCTACCGGCTTGTGTGGTGTTGGCTGCTACTACTGCCCCATCTCGCCCCAGAGGAAGGGTAAGGACGTAGTATACGTAAACGACGTAGCGGTTGAGAGCTTGAGGGACTTAGTCGAGGAAGTAGCTGCGTCTATGTCCGAGGGCGTAGGCATAACCGGCGGGGAGCCTCTCCTGGTTCTAGACAGGGTTCTCCAAGTCATTAAGCTCCTCAAGGACGTCTTCGGTAGCAGGTTCCACGTCCACCTCTACACTTCCGGCGTCGGACTCACCAGGGGGTCTATGGGTAGACTGGTTGCTGCTGGTTTAGACGAATTGAGGGTGCATGTGGTCTCAGATCGGTCGTTGGAGGCCGTCAAGCTAGCCCTAGACTACCCCGTGGACGTCGTAGTGGAGAACCCGGCCGTCCCGGGTGACAGCGAGAGGCTCAAGAAGCTGGTTTTAGCCTTGAGCAGTCTCGGTGTTAGATACGTGAACTTGAACGAGCTAGAGGTAAGTGAGTCGAACTTCGACTTACTATCGCTCAGAGGGCTTCGGGTCTCTAGTAGTGGGAGGTCTGTAGAGGGCTCTAGAGAGGTGGCTCTTGAAGTACTTAAGTGGGTCGAGGAAACGGGTTTAGGTCTCTCGGTCCACTACTGTCCGGCGCTCTACAAGGACGCCTACCAGTACCCGAGGAGGTTGTGGAGGAGGGCTTTAGCTACCAGGAGAGTCTTCGAGGAGCTGGGTTATGGTCTAGTTAAGTGGGTTGAAGTAGAGTGCTACGAGGAGCTGGAGAGGCTAGTGCCCGTAGGCTTAGTCTTCAAGTTCGGCAGTACCTGCTTCACCCACCCTAGAGTAGGCGCTAGCCTCGAGCTCGGCAGAGTTGTCGAGGCATTACCTCTAACGCCTAGAAAGGCTCTAAACGAGTACTAAGCGGTGGACTAATTGCTGAGGCTAAGGGTCTGGGACCTCAACAAGCTCCTCAAGTACCTAGCCGATTTGGGGTACACTATATCGGAGGGACCCCACGCAGTACTACACGACGGCTCTGAGGTAGGGTATTGGATACTGACGAAGGACTCTCAGATAGTAGGTCAAGTTATAGCGCACTACGTAGACAACCATTACTACGCCCTCATGAAAACCGAGGGAGCTACGGACAGTGAGGTGATAGAGGCGCTAGTTCTAGCGGAACGCGGGGAGAAGTGGAGGGTCCCGGTCGAAGACGTAGTGTTAATAGCTGAGGAGGAAGTCTTAGAGAGCATAGTGAAGTACGTGGACACTATACCGAACAAGGAAGCAGAAGAGGCGCTCGCACACTACGAAAGGAGGGCGACAAAGATCATGAACAGGTTCGTGAGCAAGCTTGTAGAACAAGCCGACAGCGACAAGAACATAAACCCAGAACCAAGTTAGTATGGGGCCCGTGGCCCAGCCAGGATAGGGCGCCGGCCTGCGGAGCCGGAGGTCCCGGGTTCAAGTCCCGGCGGGCCCGCTGCACCCGATGGGAGCTGATTAGTTATAAACTCTTCGTTTCACGGCTCTCCCCCGCGACTATGAAACGATGAAGCAATACCACTGTAATGGATTTAGGAGTGCGGTCGCGGACACGTGGTGCGACAGACTGAACCTCACCACCAAGGGCGAGTTCAGGAGGGTTTTGCTGGTAGTGTTTTGGTGTTTAAAAGTTCGGACATACATAAACAAGCTATGGATAAGGTGTAGGCGCTTACGTAGTTAGGGTAGAAAGTATGAGTAAGACCAACTTCATGCCTCTAGACCACCCGGAGGGGGTTTAAGGTTAACGTAGCCAGACTTTCCGAAAAGAGGAGGGACTCGACTCCGAAAGCGCTCGAGGAGCTGTTAGCCTCCGGATAGAGATGGCTAGTGAGTGGAGACGCCAGCATAAACCCTTGGTGCTGAGAATAAGGACACGGTCTATAGCAGCAACAGGACCTCGGCGGACGAGAATGCTTTAACGAGTGTAGCGATCTCTCGGGTGGGGAGCGGCATACGCATCAAGAAGTGCCTAGTGGTGGCACAATGTGGGGATCCCTATAGACAAAGTCGTCGTGAATAAAGAGACTATCGTTTGGAGCGATGCGGACATGCTGTTCGCTAGAGAGCTAGCGAGCGGGACGAAGGTCGTCGGTCAAATGGGCCCGGTACATGTTAGAGCTTCTCCTGACAGCACGTGCGAAATCGTCGACGGTCTTCATAGACATGTTACCGCTAGTGGGCTCGGCAGGAGCACAACGTGGGTCAGCCGACGCCCCACGCTGGAGCTCAGACCGTCGTCCCCGAGATTTAGGTGGTTTGCTCGTGTCCACCGAGTTCGTCCACGAGAGTGAGCTAAACGTTAGGTTGGCTGATGTTCTCAGCGAAAGCTTCGGTCTCGACTGTAGAGCGGAGAGGACTTCTCGCAGGGCTAGACCGGACATCAGGTGCTACTACAACGGGTTCAGGATCGTCATCGAAGCCTCGTACAGCCAAAGTGGTGCAGAAGCAGATGCTAAGAGGAGGATCGAAGACGGCTCGGCTGATATCGCTATAGCACTGCACTACTCCAGCAAGTACTCGAACGCTTCAGAGGACGAGTTGAAGAAGACGCTCCGAGAGTCCGTTTTCAACGCCGCAGTTCTAGCCCCCAGGGAGGTGAGAAATCTCGAGAAGTATATCCTAGGGAAAACGAGAGTCTCAAAATCTGCCGGTGGATGGCTCACTAACATCAATCTCGGGGACCTGGCAGATATCATTAAGCACTCCGTGTCCTACCTGCTGGAGGAGGTCGAGGTCAAGCGGGAGGTTGGAGAGGTGAAGAAGTGTATAAGCGAGTTCACAAAAACGGCCAACAGCCTCTCGGAAGGCGACAAGCTTAGGCGTGAGATAGCGGAGGTGCTCTATAAGCTCTACGGCTTCGAGGTAGCAGGGGCTAGGGATGCCGAAGTGGTGTTCGGTCAAGCCGCGCTCTCGATCCTACTATCCTCCGTTCTCTACGAGCGAGTGAGAAGCTCCCACGGTCTTCCACGCCTAGCGGACTACGTTAAATCCCACGACCCAATAAACGGGCTCCGAGAAGCGTTCAACTCCCTCTTAAAGGTAGGCTACGAGCCCGCACTAGCTCTTACTGTGGAAATCCTCAGAAAGCTCCCACAGCGTCTTAGCCCCCAGGTCCGCAGAATAGCTGATTTAGCGTTGCGGGTATCGGAGATGACCAGCCTCCTGGCTAGAGACTTCGTCGGTAGAGTTTACCACGAGATTGCGGGAGACGTTGCTGTTAGAAAGGGCTTCGCAACCTTTTACACTGAGATACCGGCCGCATACATGCTCTCAAACCTAGCCATTAGGGCTCTTCTGGACGTAGGGGCTATCGAGAAGCTGGACGGAGAAAGAGCCAGTGCTATTCTCAATACATTGTGTAGATTAAAGGTGGCTGATTTCGCCTGCGGAAGCGGAACACTGCTAACGGCCTCGCTCTACAATGCTTCGAGACTAGCGAGGAACGTCTGCTTCCTGCATAACCTAGACTGCGCGTGCGTGGAGCAAGGAAAGGGTGAAAGGATCAGCATCGAGAAGTCTTTGATTGAGAGAGGCATATACGGGCTCGATGCGCTCAGGTACGCTAGCCAAGTAGCCGCGCTGAACCTCGCCCTCATGGCTCCCGAGAGCGTAACGAGGGAAAACATATCCGCAGTATACCTAGGCGTTGGACCGAATAACGAAGCCTGGCTTGGTTCCCTCGAGCTCCTAAACAACGTTAAGACTCTCGGAGGACTACTCCGGTGGACCGAGGGCAGACTGAAGGGGGTGGTGGAGACGATATCGACAACTAAGGTCGTAAGCGGTAAGCTAGAGCTCCCGGACGAATACGATATAGTCATAATGAACCCGCCGTTCACCAGAGCTACTGGGAGAGTAAGCGAAGAATTCGGAGAAGAGAGGAAGGGGCTCTTCGGCTTCATAGCGGACGAGAAAAACAGAAAGATTCTTAAGGAGAGATTCGATAAAGTCCGCGAGAGAGTGAGAAACGACCTCGTGAAGATAGCCAGAGAGTTCGTAGAGAAGGAGCCAATCCTACAGTTCTACAGAACGCTCTTCCGGGAGCATAGAAGGGGGAGAGAGGAGAGTGACACCGGTTTAGACCAGTACCTCAGCATAGGGCAGGCTGGTGAGGGTCTTCTCTTCCTCTACCTAGCCTACAGGTACGTTAGACCAGGCGGAGTAATAGCCTTCGTACTACCGAGGAACCTTCTTTCGGGTATATCCTGGTTCCTGGCGAGAATGCTTCTGGCAAGCAAGTTCCACCTCAGGTATGTTATAGTTAGCAGCGATGCTGAGAAAGGTTACAACTTCTCGGAGAACACTAGCTTAAGCGAGTGCTTGATCGTCGCCAAGAGAGCAGACGAACATAGACCAGACGAGGAAACAGTGTTCATTAACCTGCTCAGGAAACCTAAATCAGCCCTAGAGGCCATACTACTGTCCGAGAAGATACTGCTGTCCGAGGACACGCTAAGGGTAAGTGGTGACAAGAAAGAGGGATCAGTAGAGCTGAGCAGTGGAGCTATGTGCATCGTCCAGAGGGTTCTTAGACGGATGCTCCTGGAGAACATGGATAACTGGAACAAGCTGGTCTTCCTTCCGGAGCCGGAGGTCGTGGACATCGGTTTGAGTGTTCTGAAGGGAGACCTCGGGGTCATGGGCATCAAGGTTCCGGTAGCCAGACTAAATGAGCTTATAGCCAGCATAGGCATAGATAGCCCCCAGTTCCATGACAACTTCAGCCGTACTGACACGGCAACACTCTACCCAATAGTCTATGGGGGCGGAGAGGAGATTAGAGAAAAAATGCTCGTGAAGCCAAACGCGTACGCTACCTGCAAAACCGATAAAGCCCGAGAGGTCTACGAAAAGTTCGCAGGTAGAGTACTGTTGCCGGACAGAATATGGCTGGACACTGCTCACGTTATAGCCTTGTTCTCGGAGACCCCAGTTCTCTCCAACATATTCTACGCCGTTAGACTGAAGAAGCCCGAAGTGGGGGCCGAGAAGGCGCTCGTCTACTGGCTCAACACCACCTGGGGTCTGCTATCCGTTGTCGCAAGCAGAGAGGAGACGAGAGGACGGTGGATGCGCTTAAAGAAGGCCCAGTGGAGGATGCTACCAGTACTAGACGTAAGCAAGCTAGACGACGGGACTCTTAAAAGACTCTCAAACGCCTTCGATAAGTTGTGCAGCGCTAAACCTAGAAGGGTAGTGGAGCAGTTCTCCACTAATCCCGTGGAAGTCGACCCAGTGAGGTTCAGGATTGACCTTGAGTTCCTCAAATCCCTAGACCCCAACATACGTGAGATTGAAGCCGAGAAGCGGCTGTACGAGATCTACGAGAAGGTAGCCATAGCATTCAGAAGATTGATCCAAACACCTTAACCTATCAACCTATTGCAACCCGCTCGCTCAAATAAGACTCCTGAGCTCAGTGGCCTCAGCCCCAGCTACGCGCCTCTCCGCCTCCCAGTATCCTACTACTAGCTTACTCACCTCTATTTGCGTTGGTAGAAAGCGATTAGAGAAGGGTGTCGGAGTAGTTAGCGTTCAGCAGCTTCATCAGCTACATGTCCTTAAGGGTGGGCGGGCCAAGACCGATGCGAAGAGTGGAGCGATGAAATCAATTGACACGAACAAAATAGGAGCTAGCTCCTCCGCAGTGCTTTGCGCTATGCGCTCCCGCTTCCCAGCTCTCAGAACTTGAGCATCAATAACTGTGAACAGTGTGGTTTACTGAGAGTTAAAGCTTCTGCCGCGAGCATAGGTGTCCCTATACCCCCGAAACCCTCTTCTGTAGCATGACTTCTGGACGTGGCTAGACATAACTTGTTAGTGTCTACCTTGTTTCTCTTTATACTTATATCCGTGATACTCACCCTATGGCAGCACGCCAAGCAGCCTGTTTGGGTGGACAAGGTCGACGTATATGTCGATATGCCGTGTAGTTGATGGGGATACCCTCGATGCTTTTCCTGATAGATGTACGGAACTAGGTACACCGGAGGGGGAGAGACTTAGGGAAGCTCTCCGGATCTGGTCTCTAGGTATGGGTCTGGACGTAGATAACATCTATACTATGGGTAGGCACGGCAGGGTCGTAGCTGTGATCTACCCGAGGTGCGGTAAAACCGCTAATCAATGTGGATAGATGACCCGTCGAGAGCGGGTATGAGTCTATAAGCGATTACGGTAAAACCTGTTCAACCCATACGCATGGACACCTTACGCACATATACCGCAGTATCCCTACGTAGAGAAAGCAGCTACCGAAACTGTTATTCATGGAGCTACAACTACGGTAGCTGAGGTGAAGACTACGAGAGACGCCGTAATGGCTACAGTAATGGCGAGAGGAACGGCAACAGCTACAGCGGTCAATAGAGAGACCGCCACGGTCCGCGCAACATACGCTACGGTCGCTCAATCGATACTAACAGGTACAACAGCAATCGCTGTGGCAGGTTTCGGAGAGACTCTAGCCGCAGTACTCATAGTTGCCATCTTCGTAGCTCCTCCAGTATCCATCTTGAGGCGTTCTCATCGCTTAAACGGACAACTTTCCGTGCTTGGCGTAAAAAGGGTTTCTCTGCTTAACCACGTGGGTCTCTGCGAAAGAACGGTCGATTCTTCTAGTCCTCTTTCAGTCTCTACGAGTTCATGGAAACGCTTGCACTCGCACGAGGCTCCGGGAGTGTAAAAAGCGTATTCGCCCTCAACTCTCGGCGCACGAGTGGTGTAGGAGACCCATAGGGATAGCTGGTAGAGAGCACAAAGGAACACTCTCGAGAGCGGTTTCTCTCTACTCTCGTCGGTCTACAATCTGGTGAGCAAAACGTGACAAGTGCGGTTGGATGTTCGCTATCTTCCGCACTACACCCCCTACCTCCCTAGAGGTAGGTGTGGCGCTAGGAGAACGTCTAAGGAGGTTCGCTACGTTCGGGTTAACACCGAACATTCGCTGAGAGTTCGTCTCCACACGGTTTGGTAGATTTGCCGAGAAGACCGTCACAATTCGACTCCTCGGTTGTAACCTACCGTGGAGCTCTGTTCGTTTCTCTAAGCATGCGGGGTCTGCGGAGAGCTCCGAGCTTCAAGGTAAGTGTTTACCTTCATAAGGTAAACCACTACCTCCCAGAGGCCCTCACCTAGGGAGGTGGTTGTTCGAGTGTACCTGAGCTGGGTCTAGCACACCTAGTGCTAGGGGGGTTGAGGAGTACACCTGGAGAAAGTTTCCCTAGTTGTAGGGAGGAGAGTAGGACCTCACTGTTGTTGCAAGCAATCACACCATGCTGGGTCGGGAGAGCTCTTCGAGCTCGAGTACGCGAGGTCCGCATGTAGCTTTAGAGCTACGTTTCGCGCTCCGATAGAGTCCTTATATCTCACACAGTCCGCGGCCTCAGTGGATGTGGACTATAGGGTGAACGACTTGAGAGACTTGAAGTACGCTGAGGGTCTGATCGAAAAAGCCCGCGGGCTCATCTCGAGAAGTAGAGAAGAGCTGAAGGGCTACTACCCGAGCTACTCGAACGTGATCGCCTTGTGCCAGAACGCTATAGAGCTTTGCGGAAAGGCTATTTACAAGCTAATGGGAGTAGAGTTTCCGCGAGAACACCAGCTACTGTTTGGCAAGAAGGGAGAGGTTATCCAGCAGTTCAAGGAACTTCTTTCGAAGGAGCTCCCGAAGAATTTTGTGTACAGAGACAGGATTCCCAGAGTAGTCTTCCTGAGTTACTTCTGGCACAGGTTCGGGACGATTGCGAAGTACGGGATTGAGGAGGCCGGGATCCCTCCGGATAAACTCTTCGCTAGAGAAGAGGCCGAGCTCGCTGTGAAGCACGCTGAGGAGTGCCTAGGGGTAGCTCTGAGCCTACTCGGCTTGAAAAGAGTTGAGGGAAAGTGAGGCCTCGTGAAAGACGCAACCCCTCCGTTCTTAAAGGTCTTCATGTCTCAAGGAAAATCACGCAATTGTACCTTAAAGTTCACGCCTGCCGCTACTCAGATAGAGGTGGGTACACGACGACCGCTCCTAGGAAGGTCAGAAAGCCACTAGGACTAGGTAAGAGTAGCATCGCAGGGCGGGTTTCAAGAGCAGAGTAGTCTACAGGGGCTTGAGGTCGGCAGGGCGGTCAGATACCTGTTCTGCAGCTTGAAGCTTATGCGAACAGCTCTAATAGGTGCAAGGGCGCGTTCAACTAACACAAACGTGTTTCGCTGAGGGGTAAGTATCCCTCATTTACGACTAAAACGGGAGCGAGGATGGAGCGTGAGTATAGAGAAACGGGTTGTAGGGGTAGCTAGGAGATAAGCCGGGACTCGCACTGTAAAGCGTATAGACTAGCCCCCACGCGGCACCATAGCGAAACGATAGCAAGAATTAGAGGAAACTCGAGTTCCCGAGTGGCGAGCGAGCCAGATGACCGAATGTAACCCTATGAACCATCCTTCCCGTACTTCTCCCGTCCACAAAACATGGAAACCCGTGTGTGCTTGAGTTAGGGTAAACGCAATCAAGTACCCCCCTTTCTCACTCTAGTAGTGCGTTAAACAACCTTCGGGTCGCACACGAACTCGGCGTTCACTACTCTGTTTGAACACCCCGCATCGGGGCTACAGACGCAAAAGAAGGTAGATGAGAAATTAATCCCTTGGGATTCCTCATAGACGGACCCTAAGTTAAGGTTTAGACGCGGGAATTCGTGAAGCCCGCCGCCCACCGAGGGGTGAGCTTTGGGGCGACTCACCGAGGTCGTATAGACTTCACCCGCATGCCCCTCGCTGTGGTCTTGGCGGTCACGGCACCTGCCTGTACGCTCTCACGATAAACTCCTTGCCTTCAAATACCACTACGTGTATCTTCCCCCCTAGCTCTAACCTGCGCAATAGGTCTTCGGGTTTCTCAACGACGCCTTTAAGGGCTTTCAACGCATACTCGAGCCTAAGCGGGTGTACCGATACCAGGTTCAAAAGCCATGTCGTTGGGTCGTCGTGGACTCTATACTCTGGTGGTTCCAGCGAGTTCAACAGTTCCACCTTGCTTTCTCCGAGCTTCCCTGAGAATACGAGGTACGCCTCTACGAGCACTTCTGGGCGCGGGGGCGTAGCATACGGCTCTGCGGGAGGCCTCACGGGTATCGAAATGTAGGCTTTCCATGGGTTTAGCGTTTTAACGAAATCAGCTATGAGCTCTAGTTCCTCTATTGCGGTGTTGTAGCCGTCTACGAGCATGGTTTCCGTTACCAGCCTACCTCTGAACACCCGCGCAAACTCCGCTATGCCTTCTAGAACCCGTTGCAGCGATAGGCTTAGGCACGGCCTATTAACACTTCTCCAAGTGTTCTCCCTAGCCGCATCAACCTTGACCGAAACGAGGTCTGCTTCTAGTAGGTCCCTTCTAGCGTCTTCTAGGAACAGTAGCGACGCGTTGGTGAGGACAGCGACCGGTTTTCGGGAGAACCTCCTAATCCCAGCTATTATCAAACCGACGTTCTTGTCGAGAAGGGGCTCGCCGCTTGGGACGAGCGTTACGTAGTCTATGACGTCCCCACTTCTACTAATGAACTCGCGTACCTCGTTGACAACTTCGCTTGGTTCGTAGAAGGACCTCCTCGTCGTTGTGAAACTAGTTGTTCTGCCGAGTTGGCAGTATACGCAAGAGTATGTACACGTCTTGTAGGGTACGTGATTCACGCCGAGGCTCCTACCCAGCCTCCTGGAGTAGACCGGTCCGAAAACGTACTTGTACCGCGCAGTGGGAGAGTCCAAAGCCGGGGTCACCTCGCGTACGCCCTAACATTCAAACCGGCTTCGCGGATCCTTCTGGTAAACTCTGCTATAGACTCCTCGCTGGCCCGCTGCACGCCGCTTAACCTAGGCGCTCTGTATACGGTGTAAACGTGTACTAGATCGGGCTCTACGAGCAGTAACGCATCAGCGAGGTTTTCAGCATCCTTCTCGGTATAGTTCACTAAGTTGCCGCACCTTAAGAGCATGACCTGTACTGCGAGCACGCCGCTGAACCCCTTTCTGAACCTCTTCAACCACTCCACTACACTATCCACCCTCAACCCCTCCACGGGTTGGTTTATGGCAACGAATTTTTCCGGGTCTACCGTATCCAGCTTTGCCTCGACGTACTCTACTCCGCTTAACGCTTTTACGACGCCTTCGTGCCACAGCATTGTGGAGTTGGTGAAGACCCCCACGCCCGAACTTAAGCCGTATTCCCTCGCGAACTCCAGCGCGGCCCGCACCATTTCCGGGAACCTCACGTGTAGGGTAGGCTCACCGCTACCCGAGAAATCCAGGGCCTCTACCCTGCTTTCAACGGTTAAGAGGGCGCCGTATGCCTGTTCTAACGCCCGCCTGAGTGTTTTCACCGATATGCAGTAGACGTCTTCCACAGGCTTAAGCGTCTTGAGCTCTGTAGGCCCGCGAAAGCAGTATATGCAGTTGAAGCTGCAGACCTTGCGGCCTGGGAAGAGGTTTATCCCTATTGAAACCCCCCGTCTCCTCGACCTAAATGGCCCGTACACTAAGGCTTTGCCTCTAAATGGGCACTCTAAGCACTCTCCACTTGGAAGACACCGTGCGTACGGCACTAACCCTTCTTCCCGCCTTTCTTGAGCGCCTCCCCCCAGAGCTCCCACGCCCTTACGAGCTCGTCTCTAACGTAGACCTCTTTTGCCCTTTCAATAACACCACTCCTCCTGTATACGGTCACGAGCCCGTCAGCTCTCTCGCCGACGTAACCTATCACACTAGCCTCTACACCTATATCGCGGAGGACCCTCAGAGCTTCTCCGACCTTGTCCCTGGGAACCGTTGCTACCAAGGTACCCGAGCTTATTAGCCTAAGTGGGTCCAGTCCCAGCGCACTGCTTATCACGGCCGTTTCCTCGGCCAGCGGAATCTTTTCTTCCCAGACGTGTATGGTCGTGTTGGAAGCGTAAGCTATTTCCGCCAATCCGCCGAGTAGACCGCCTTCTGTGGGGTCGTGCATCGAGGTAACTAGCCCTGCGTCCGCGAGAGCCAGCGCCTCCTTAACGACGCTCACCTCCCTGATGAACTCGCTGCCGCGCCGGACAACGCTCTCGGGTACACCGAGGTCCAGTAGCACGTCCCTGAAGTCCGTCGCGAGGATCGCTGTGCCCTCGATGCCAGCGGACTTGGTCATCACCACTACATCACCGACTCTGGCACCGCCTGTCGTCACGTACCTATCTCTCTTGGTTATTCCTATAGCCGTCATGGATATGAGGGGTCTCGTGATGCCCGGTGTGAACTCGGAGTGACCGCCTACAACCATAGCTCCCACCTCTTTCGCCGCTCTGTCCACCTGGCTCGTTATCCTGTCTACGAGCTCTTCGGTAGCGCCTTCGGGTAAGTATAGTACCGAGAGAAGCCAACGGGGCTTAACTCCCCTCACGGCCACGTCGTTGGAGGCTATGTGGACTGCCAACCAACCTAGGAACTCGACAGCGCCGGTAATGGGGTCTACATGCGCGACCAGGACTTTCCCATCGCCGATATCTATCACAGCCGCGTCCTCGCCTATTGAAGGCCCTACGATTACTGAGGGGTCTAAGACACCTGTTCTACTTAGAACAAACCTGAGGAGCATGTCTGGAGGGAGCTTTCCAACCACGCTCTGCACCCGCTATAACGCTACCGTTACTGGATTAAACCGAGTAAATAGCGGGCGCCACCGCACCGTTGGCGAAGTCCCCTACGTGCTTTTCAGCAGGATTAGCGTAGTCGAGCGCCTTCCACCGCGTTGGCCGAATATCCTGGGTCGGCTATCGCCTTCGCGAGCGGTCTCGACGGCTTAATCTCAGCGAAGACCTCGACCAGGAACTCTACGCCGCTCGGCGGCTTTCACCGCTGGAGCGAAGGTTGAGTAGGCGAGCTGTATATTACCGCTCTCGCAGCCAGCTCAACTACGGCGGCCTTGCAGGCCGCCGCTAACAGCGAGAACGGTAGCGCTGAGACCAATACCACCGAGTAAGTGCAATGCTCCAACACGGTCTAACCTTACGCTGTACTTCCCAACAACCACTCTCAACCGTGCGGTGCCGAGATGTCGGTCGCCGCTACTACAGAGGCCATCAAACCCTCAACGCCAAGTAAGAAAGCCGAGACGGCCGACGAGGGTACGAACGCTCGCATGTGCCAGCGTAGACTTCAAGTATGCTCGGGACCCCCTCCATCTAAACGAGGTGTTGACACTAAAGCTCTATAGTGAGTTCTACTGGCCATACCGAGGAAAGTCGTCATAGAGCTATGAGGTATACAACAATGTATAGTGAAAAATCCTCTATGTTGTTTGAGGGCGACTACACTTCACGTCTAGGCGCAATGCTCGAGCCGCGGGGGTGGGATGCGGAAGTGTTTGAGTGTGCAGACATCGGGGAAGTTTTTGGAGAAGCTTGAGGGACACACATGTGTAGCTGGATGTGCGCTTGTGAGCTTATTTACAACTGGAGCGCTCGGAAAATAGAGGAGTAGAAAGAGACTTCTAGGCGATGTAGAGCGAAGATAGACCCTGCGACACGGTGTGCGGGTCTAAGAACCCTAGTCAACGCTGTATTAGAGTATGGTCGATATTAGAGTATGGTCGAACTAAAATAGACCTTTGCGATAATTCATTATAGTGGAGAAGTCTCCGGGGTTTTCATACTGCACATCCTTTAGTAGACCAATATCATCGCTGTGAATAGGGGCAGAGACTTGAATTGGTCACAATGGGCCCGCCTTCTACTAGGCGACGTTTTCTGCGTGAAAAAAAGATATAAGCTTTAGATTGCAGGAGCCCGGGCATACACGTGGGGGATGGTGCACCAGGTAAAATCTCCTTAGGCTTTGGAGCGCCACTTGAAGTCGATGAGCTTCCACCACCACCTCCACTTAAATTCTCGAGTGTTATGAGGATTGTAGGGCCTAGCGCTATAGTTCTGGGTGTGGCTATAGGTTCAGGTGAGTGGCTTATAGGTCCTAGTAACGCTGTTCTCTATGGACCGTACATACTATGGATAGCGACAGTATCCATATTACTGCAGACTATTCTCAACCTTGAAATGGTTCGCTACACCATGTACTCTGGTGAGCCCATATTCAATGGTATGCTAAGGCTGTGGCCCGGTCCAAGGTTCTGGGGCCCACTACTGATCGCCCTCTCCATTCTTGAGAGGGCTTGGCCGGCATGGGCATTTGCTGCGGCCACAGGTGTTGTAGCGGCAATACTTGGTAAGATTCCGGGAGCCGGCGAATCACTGTACGTTATGATTGCTGGTGTAATTCTAGCTCTCATTATAGTTGGTATCGTGTCTGTTGGTGGCGTTATAGAGAGGGCGCTTGAAATTGTACAGTGGATAATGATATTCTTAATAATCGCGATGCTAGCCGTACTTTGCGTATTTGCTGTGCCCGCATCCGTTGCTATTGAAACAGCTAAGGGGTTCTTTACATTTGGCTACCTCCCAAGGGGTGCAACAATAGTCCTACTGGGGGCGCTTGCCGGATACGCTGGAGCAGGTGGTTTAAATAACACAACGGTAACTAACTACTACCGTGATAAGGGTATCGGTATGGGGGCTAAGGTTGGAGCAATACCCTCACTAGTAAAGGGTAAAAAGGTTACTGTTAGCCCTGTGGGCAGGGTGTTTAGGGTAGACGTGGAGAATCTTAGGAGGTGGAAAGTGTGGAGAACTATTGCGTGGATAGACATAGTTGGTGTATTCACCCTTGGAGCCTTCATAGGGATGTACCTACCCACAGCACTAGCGGTGGCACTTATACCACCAGGTACAAGACTACCCGCATGGGGGATCGCAGCCTACCAGGGAGAGTACTTTTCTAAGCTCTGGGGACCTGTTGGCTGGGGGGCAGCGCTTCTCGTAGGGGTATGGATACTATTCTCAACACAGCTAGGCTCAACAGACATGATAACAAGAACATTGGTAGACCTTATATGGCAGGCGAGTGAAAGAGTGAGAAGATGGGCTAAGGGTGAAGTTAAAAAGGTATACTACACAGTGCTGGCGTTTATAATAATCTGGATAATGTTCGCATTCGCACTAAATTACATATTTGGAATAGTGCCATTTGCGTGGATACTAATGGTAGCAAACATCTCAAACATAGTACTCGCATTGACAGCTGCGGCAACTATATACATAGGAAGAAAGTATCTTCCGAAGGAGATAAGAACCCCCATATGGAGCGCCATAGTACTTGCGATAGGAGTCGTGTTCTGGACGTCATTTGCGATACTTGCGACACTAGCAACATTCTTTGGGCTAACGATCTAAATCCGCAACCTTCATGCGGATGAAAGCTATCCACTTTTGTTTTTATTTCGATATCCCATTAGGGAAACCTAAAGCATCTCCGTAGAGTGAATGGTGATCCGCGAACACCTCCGCATCCGCTAGTGCTCACTCATAGCCGCAAGTACTACTTTACTTACCCTTATGGCACTCCTATTTCGAATCCTATTTCATTAAAGACCGATATATGGTGTTTAGAACAAATTCGGCAGGTCTAATGAAGGTGCCGCCATTCTTAAGGGTATCGCAAAAGGGTTGCGGCTAGTACCGTTCAACTTTTCGTTGGTAGAGCTATTTTCTTCCTGATGTTCTTGGAAAAATGTTTGACAGGCTTAGGTATACGTGTCCGCTTGGGTCTAGGTCTAATAGCGTCTGAGACGCTGCTGAGGCTAGGGGGAGTCTACGAGAGGCCTATTACTAGCCGTACTGCTCCTGGGATGCTGATTGGGCCTGGCATATTAAAGCTGAGAGCTGTAGCTGTTCCGCTCTCCATCTTAGAGAACGGGGCTTTCAAGTGTAACCCAAATAACCAGAAAACCGAAAAACAAATAAAGACCGTTAATTGTACTTCGCTGGGATTCATTTACACTTTGAATTAAACTGGAGTGTAAGTGTGGAAAGATTTTGCGATCTCACGGGGACCTATGGCGGCTGGCTCCCGCGAGCTACACACGGGGTTTATATACGGTTCCTGAACCGTTAGCAACCCCACATGAAAAGAAACGTGACTGATGCCACCGATGGCTATCCTAAACAGTAGAGGTTGTGTGTCAGATGTTGAACACTATTAGAAGGTCCGTAGCCTGATTCTGTTAGATTGATTCTTCCATACGTCAAGATACTCCTTGGTTAAGTGTATCTTGAACCTCCCATTCTCTCTTATAAGAGGCTAACTCTCACGAGCATCCTACCGATTCCGTACTCGTGGTGCTGGCTGAAGAGGAAGACTACCACATTAACACGCACCCCACGGCTCTTCACCTCCGCCGGAGGTCGTTATACTCCGTGGGGTAAGTACACCTTGTAGCGCTCTGGAGGCTCCTTAACCACAGACCTCCTCCTAACTAAAACTCCCTTTAACATCGCCAGGCAGTCTGATGCGGGCATCGAATCGCCTAAAGAAGGGAGGCAACGATACGTATTTAAAAACTTCGTAACTATCTACGTGAAAACTTCAATAAATGGTATGTAACAGCATCTAAAAGCAATATCGATGTGCTCCACAGCTCACACACAGACCATGAATCGTCAACACGCGTGGATACAAGCCCGTGGAGCCAGAGGTCCCTCGGGTTCGAATCCCGCGGGTCCGCTATGCGTTTAGACACGAACATCCGCAGCGAAGAGTCTTTAGGAGCGCTTGACTCAGCCAAGAGACGACTTAGTTTAGCTGTGCTGACTAGCATCTACGTATAGCGAGGTACGCTTAGGCGTTTACTAACCTTATCCTAGGTGCTGATGAATTTCTCGGTTTGTAGGCTTAGAGCTTGATAAGGTAGAGTGTGACTAGTAGAAACATTGTAGAGAGCTGGCTACTATAAGTGTACTGCGTAATAAAGAGGCCCAGCCTAATATATGCCAGCAGGTACTCCAGAGGGATGAGACCCACTTGATGGCCTACGTAAAGTCCCGCTATCATGTAGTAAGCAGTTAAGTACATGAACACTCCTAAGAGCACCGATGAGACTAAGTCAACGAAGACCTCCGACAGGCCTCCGTAATGCCTACCTGAAGTTAAAGCGAGAGAGCACACTACACTGAAACTAGCAAGAGCTACCACTAAAAACGATTCCTCTACTAAGTAACCAAGAGCGAGAGTCACCAGCGTTAGGACAGTAGAACACGGCAATACGTTAATTACCCTCTTACGCAAGGGTATGCTTATACTTAAACCTGTTCTAATCGCAATATCCCCAGTCACCGACTCTACGTAAACTAAAACTTTAGAGGCTACTGTGCTCTCTGCCTACACAGCCCTCACACAAGCCACCAAGAATTCACAGGAACCGGCTTAAATAGAGAATGAAGCGGTCAGAAAGCGGTATACACTAGTATCTAGTATCTCTAGCGGATTTGCGGTATTAGTGTTTCTATAGATACTATCTTAGGACTCATCTATAACTTAAGGTGTGTTTTGATCTTTCACAGCCTTAACTAAGTGACTGGTTTATGATCGTTCAGAGTCATAAAGTCTTAAGCATGGGTAAACGCGAACTAGCTACTAGAACTGAGGTCTGTCACATATTGGTAGAGAACGAAGACGCCGATTTGTATGGAGTGAGTAAGGCAAAAACACGAGCCAAACACCGTGGGGAGCGCGTGAGAAAGCGGAAGGGTTGATGAGTGAAGGCGGGAGTGTCCTTGATGAGTTAAAGATTGTGAGAGCTCATGATGAAACCGTTTCTAGAGAGATGAACTCCTCTATTTTCACTAGCTCCGACCTCCGCTTGTAAGGGTCCAACGTCTCTTTCTTTACGACGTGTAATTCGAATGGGTCCTTTATCCCCCTCTCCCACAGTTTCACCAACACTTCCTCCGGAGGTCGGTCTGTGACTGCTAGTACGTCTACGTCGCTTGATAACGTATACGTACCTTCAGTAATGCTATCAAAGAGGTAGACTTCGGCTTTTTCATCCAGTTCCTTGACCGCCTCTACGATTACTTTAAGATAGTGCTTGAGGTTTCTAAATACTTCGGCTCTATGCCTAGCTAGCTTCACTAAGAGCCTCTCTGACAACTCTGATCACCCTATCTACAACTCCTCTAACTCTCGTTACTTCTTCGACTCTAAAATCTCTCGGCACGTATCTTGAAGTTATGTAGGCGTCTTCGAGTAAAGCTAGCTCTACGCTATGCTCCACCCACAGCTCCTTAACGTTTTCGTCACCTGTCAGCTCGTGTACCAATTCGAGTAGCCTTCTAATGCTGTGCGTTCTCGGGTAATCTACACCCAGAGAGAGTAGAGCTGCCTCCAAGAACAACTGAAGACTTTGCTCGAAGCTAAACATCGCTAGGTCGTAAAACCCTTTCTCGATCTGAAAGAGAGCGGATTCGTAGAAACGCCTAGATCTCTCTAGGAGACTATTCACTTCATCTCGTTAAACCAGGTAGTACGCACCTCACACTCCTGATATTAATGACCTAATAATTCTTAAGCTTACTACCTACTTCCAGCGTTAACTCGAACGCTCGAAGTCTTTGCGTATCAAAGTAGTTCGCTCCTGTTAGAAATCTGCTAACGACAGAAGAACACATACTCACCGAAGCCGTTTTCAATACACTACGGGAACACACAAGACTGTTCTAAAGAACGCATCACTCCTACCGCCCTGTAGGCAGTGCGTGACTCGTCAAGCAATCCGCCATAGTGACTAGCATTTTGATGG
>JAWBJE010000015.1:0-30413 GCA_038832865.1 Sulfolobales archaeon | reverse complement strand
TCTCGAACCACACCAACTATTATCAAACCTATAAAGAGTTATTGCTCTACATAAAAACGTTTCATGGTTGCGAGGGAGGACCATGAAACGATGAGTTTATAAGCAATCAGCTCCCATGGGAGCTGAAGCCGCCGGCGGGATTTGAACCCGCGACCACCGGCTTACGAGGCCGGCGCTCCACCGGGCTGAGCTACGGCGGCTCCTATAGATATTGTAGTGGAATGTTCTTATAAGTTTCGCATATCTGCTTTTACTAAAGAGGTAAAGTCTTCAAACCCCGCACGTAGAGCATATTAGCTTGTGGGGTTGGTTAGTTGTTGGGGACGAGGTATAGAGCAACGAGGTATAGAGCAAAGCAGTATAGTGGGTATAATCGAGAAGTTGTGGGGTCTGCGGGAGAGTTTAGTGGAGTTTAAGGAGGTAGGACCAGGGTGTCCCCATGGTCTATACATATACGATAAGGAGAGAGATGTGTGGGTCCTATTTTCGTCTAAGGATAACGACGTATTTCTACCCAAGGTGGATGGTTATTATATCATATACTTCGATAACTCGCGCTGTTCAGCTTGCAGGAAGTATGACATCCACTGGTTTCCATACATTAGGCAGAACTCTCAAAAGCTTCCAGACCATTACTTTATTATAGTGTTGTGTGACTGGTTCGCTAGAGAGTGTAAGTCTCCAGTGGCCAGTAACACCTTTACCTACTATGCTGTTCACGCGTCACCTACTACAGTCCTTCTATACATTAAGAACGGTAAAGAGGTATATAGAGAAACGTATGATGGCTACCTCAAAATGGACGAGCTCGAGAAAGTGGTCGGCGGCTTTAGGTCCCGAGTTGAGGCGTACGAAAAGGGAATGAAAGTCAGCAAGCCTATAGAGGAAGGACAGGACATTATTAAGCTACTTAAGCAGCTTCTCTCCGGTGCCCGAGAAAATGTTTGACCCATACGAAATTAGAAAAGATTTTCCTATACTCAATAGAACGATTAGAGGCAGGAGACTAATCTACTTAGACAACGCGGCAACCTCTCAGAAGCCTAAGCAGGTAATAGCAGCCATAGCTAAGTACTACCTATGGCATAACGCAAACGTACATAGAGGTTTACACACTCTCTCTCAAGAAGCGAGCCAGATGTACGAAGAGGCTCACGAATACGTGGCTAAGTTCATCAACGCCAGAAGCTGGGAAGAAATAGTATTCACATACAACGTGACAGAAGCCATAAACCTGATCGCCTTCACTTGGGGCTTAGCTAATGTTAATCCTGGGGACGAGATAGTTGTTACAGTCATGGAACATCACTCAAACATGCTCCCGTGGAGAAAGCTAGCTAAGATTAAAGGCGCTAAAGTAGTATACGTAGATATAACAGATGGCGGCGAGCTCACGTACGAAGAGTTTGAAAGAGTGATCAACAAGAGGACCAAAATTGTGGCAACAACACTGATGAGCAACGTTCTTGGAACGATCACAGCAGACGTGGTAAAGAACGTAGCTAAGCTGGCCCACGAATATGGTGCTATCGTCGTGGCAGATGGGGCGCAGTACGTACCTCACGCGCCGACAGACGTTCGCGACCTGGGGATAGACTTCCTAGGCTTCAGTGGCCACAAGATGTTGGGTCCTATGGGCATAGGAGTTTTATGGGGTAAAAGGGAAATACTCGAGGAGCTCGAACCCTTCAAATCAGGAGGAGACACTATCAAGGATGTAACACTCGACGAAATAGTCTGGCACGACCTCCCTTGGAGGTTTGAGGCCGGAACTCCGAACGTCGGCGGCGCCGTAGGGTTAAAAGCCGCCATCGAGTACCTAACGAGGTTGGGAATGGACTCAGTTAGGCAGCATGAGAAAGAACTGGTAAGATATACTTTTAAGAGGTTTAACGAGGAGCTAGGAGATGCCGTCGAAGTATACGGTCCTAAAGACCCTGAAGTCAGAGGAGGCGTCATATCGTTTAACGTAAAAGGACTAAGCCACCACACGGTCGGTATGGCCTTAGACATGTTTGGGATAGCTGTTAGAACAGGCAAACACTGTGCTCACCCATTACACTATAGGCTAGGACTCACAGGTACCGTTAGAGCAAGTTACTATATTTACAACGTGAAGGAAGAGATCGACGAGCTCGTAGAGAGCCTTAAGACTATAATTGCCTTAAAGGATAGACTTCGGTCAGGAGAAATAGATGAAAGAGCATGCACGGGAACTTAGTACTCGTGTAGATATCCAGTCACGAGAGGAGATAATTAAAAAGATAGTGAAAGAGTTGCTAGAAGTTTTAGGAGAAGACCCCAGTCGAGAGGGACTTAAAGATACACCCAGCAGGGTCTCACGAATGTGGATTGAAGAACTAGCGATGGGTTATTTCGTAGACCCACTGACATACGTTAAGACCTTCGAGGTTGAGGAGTATGAGGGTCACGAAGGCTTTGTCGCCGTGACAAATATACCAACGCGGTCTATATGTGAGCACCACTTACTTCCCTTCTTCGGCTACACTCACGTAGTCTACATACCCTCGGGTAAAGTCCTCGGGTTTAGCAAGTTCGCTAGAGTAATTAAGGTCCTCTCTAGCAAGCTTCAGATACAGGAAAGACTGACGGAGCAGGTAGCAGACTTTCTCAACGAGGTCCTGAATCCAAGGGGCCTTATAGTGCTCCAAGAAGCTCTTCACACGTGTGCTCTGATTAGGGGTATCGAGGAGTCTATGACCATGACTACAATGGCTTTAAGGGGAGTGTTTAGAGAGCAAAAAGAACTGACTAACCTAGCTCTTCAGGTAATAAATATGAGTAAGCTACAGCTCCCCAAGTTCGAAGGATTCTAGAAACTATCGAACGATAACAAAATGCGGAGACGGACTCTGGAGTGCGATAGGTAAAGGCGAAAGCTTTTTAGACGGGGTCTCCCATGTATTGGGGATAGTGGTGAGGGGTCAGATAGAGTTCTTCTTCTCTCCTAAAACGGTAGTAGTAGTCGGGGCCTCACGAAAGCCGGGTAAGGTGGGTTACGAACTGCTTAGAAACCTGCGAGAGACATTTCGCGGGGTTCTCTACGCTGTGAATCCTGAAGCTAAAGAAATATTGGGAGTACCGTGTTACCCTAATCTAGCTAGTGTTCCAGGAGATATAGACGTAGCTGTAGTGTCGGTACCAGCTGAAAAAGTCTTAGAAGTGGCTGAGGAGGCGGGAAAGAGGGGTGTCAAGGGTCTGATAGTCATATCCGGGGGCTTCAAGGAAGTTGGTGCTGAAGGCCTTGAAAGAGAGAGAAAGCTCATTGAGATAGTTAAGAAGTATGGAATGAGGCTTATTGGTCCGAACTGCGTTGGTGTATACGTCCCTAAGACAGGCATGAACACCCTATTTCTCTCCAAGGAGAGGCAAGGATATCCCTCACACGGGTTCATAGCTTTTGCTTCGCAATCTGGCGCTTTCGGTTCTGCTGTACTAGATTGGGCAGCAATGAGGGGGATAGGAATAAGCAAGTTCGTAAGTTACGGCAATAAAGCCGACGTGGATGAAATCGATGTCCTCCTCTACCTCAAGAACGACGATGATACACGTGTAATTACCCTATACATAGAAGGCTTAGAGAACGGGACTGAATTCTTCAAGGTTCTCAGAGAGGTTACCAAGTACAAGCCCGTTGTTATACTTAAGTCCGGGAGGACTGAGGCGGGCGCAAGAGCGGCTTCATCTCACACAGGATCCTTGGCTGGCTCAGATGCTGTGTATGACGCCGTCTTCAAGCAGTCCGGGGCAATTAGAGCATACAGCATGGAGGAACTCTTTGATTTAGCTATGGGATTAGCTATGCAGCCACCAGCAGCAGGCGATAGAGTCGTTATTTTAACAGTTGGTGGAGGCTCCGGTGTCATGGCAACGGACGCTCTATCAGAGCTAGGTCTTAAAGTTCCTAGGCTCTCCGACAGCACTGTAAATAAGCTAAGAAAGGTTCTACTCCCATTCGCATCACCGTTTAACCCTGTCGACGTGACAGGGTCTGCTGTAGATGAGCACTTAGTTGAGGCGATAGACATACTACTGACTTCTGAAGACCAGGTCGACGCAGTAATGTGGCTTCCGTATTATATGGTTCCAGGTATAACCCCAGAGCTCAATAAAAAATTCCTGGAGAGAGTCAAGAAGGTGTTTAGAGAAACTAACCGCGTAGTTCCCATAGTTGGTGTAGCCACTGGGGGTTCCTATACGGCAATTTATGCGAAGGAGGCGGAGTCTATGGGCATACCCATGTATGTGTCTCCAGAGAGGGCTGCTAAAGTAATTAAGGCACTAGTAGACTACGGTAGGTGGTTAAAAAGAACTGGATACTTCGACTACCACATCGAGAGGTTCCGCCGAACGTTCTTGACGCATTAGTTTTTACATCGATAGGGCGGAGCCGGGGTAAAGGACGATTCACAACTTCTACCTATTTGAAGTCAAACAAGGTTTTCCCGGCTTTAGATATAGCCTCCAGCTGCTTTTCGCTAACGCCAAAGTATTCTAGAATCCGCATGGCGGCAGGTATTATCTGATGCTTTACGTAGTAATCGAAGTCTATATCACTAAGCCTAGCCATGAAATATGGGGTAGCTCTCGAAGATATTGGCGTTTGACCCTTTGTTATCACGTACCCTATTTTATCTCCTTTCTCTACTTTAAAACCGAGGCTCATCATTCTCTTAGCCGCTGTTACGTGGGGAGAGCTGACCTCGTACTCATCTATAGGCTTAGTCAGAGTTTTCCAAATTATTAGTTTCTCGAGAGGTACTTTCTGCTGTTTTAACCCTAGTATTACGCTTCTCACGTAGTCGGTGGCTTTTTTAGTGTCACCAGTCTCTAGGATAATCCTAGCTACGTTCTCCTGGACCTCCTTCGCTATTTCTGACCAATCGCCTCTTACTGCCTCAAACCCGACTATATCGATTCTTCCGTCATCTAGTATTCCCACATATCTCTTCTTGGCCTCAGTGAAGAATACTCTTCTATACACTTTGTCTACTTTTATCTCCAGCTCTAGCACCTTCATGACTTCTTCTATAAACTTGCTAACTTCAGGTCTATTCGAGATGAATAGGGAATCTGTATCTCCATATATAACCTCGAGGCCCAGACTTTCCGCTAGGCTTATCGCCTTTTTTATCATATCTCGCCCGACTGCTGTCACAGCCTCAGCACCTGGCTTAAAGTACCACCGAGCGCCTACCCAACCCATATAGCCGTAGCACGCGTTAGCCAGGATTTTCAAAGCCTTCTGCCTCTCGTCATAAATCAGGTACTCCGGGGAACCGGGAGGGTACTTTTTCATTTCCTCTCTTACGATTCTCCTCAACCTAAGAAGGGTCTCGAGAACACTCTTGTAGAAGCCCGGAGGTTCCTTCCTAAAGCAGTAGTTCGTACCCGGAATTTTGTAGTGGTTCTCGCAGTTGCCCTCGACATACGTGTCCGGTCCTATGTTGTATTTAACCATGATGTTCGGGTACATTGAAGTAAAGTCTAGAACTGCTATGTTACTGTGTACCCCCTTCTTAGGCTCTAGAACGACAGCTCCTTTGTAAGGTTCATACTCTCTCTCTAACCTATTGGGTATTAGTTCACCCATTTTTACTGCTGACCTCATTAAGTACCACTCGAGTCTGTAGCCTACAGAGGCGGCACCAACCTGGTCAAGAGGTAGACCTGTAAGCGAGGACAGTTGCATAGCAAATGGTATGAATTTTTCGGCGAGTTTCAATGTTGCTATGACGTCGTCTCTGGCATAGTTGAGTAATAGACTTCTCTTGCTTTTATCGTCCCAGTAGGCATGTATTTCGTGTCCGGGAATAATGGTTCTCTCGCTCTTCTTCATAACCCCTAGGTAATCGGCTACCGTGTCCAGGGACTTAATTTTGATTTCGGGGATCTCTTCAGCGAAGTTGTAAATGTCGACGTGAAGCCTCCCGGGAATCGAGTAGTGTCCATGAACTGAAGGTCTAGGAATACCGCCGCGAACTCTCCCTATATCTAAGGCTAAACCCAACTTACTAGCTCTTTCAACAAGGTATGGCAAGTCGAATTTGTTAGAGTTATAACCAACGACGATATCCGGGTCGTATGCGAGAACGTAGTTAATGAACTCCTTAATCAAGTCCTTATCCTGTGGTGGCGATCCCTCGGAGGCTGTCAGTAGCTTAAGATCCCCGTCAGAAGTAGCTAGAGAGATCACGATCACCGGGTCGCGCAACGGGTCTACAGCACCGCGAGGATTATAGACTTCTATGTCAAAGGCTAAGACTCTAAGTTTCGGAGGGATAGCCTTATCTAGAGGTCTCATCTTACCCACGAGTTCGTATATAGAGTTGACTCTGTATCCACCAATCCCCTCTAAAGGCTCGACCTCAGCTTCATACCACTGACATGGCGGTACGTCGTTGTCCAGCACGTACCTCATACTAAACCTTATGTCGGCCTCGACTACGTCGACTACATCCTTAAGCTTTTTAACTTGTTCCCTATAGTCCCTAACAGCTTCGGGCTTGACGGTAGTTATCTTAATCACCTTAACAGGCTTTCCATAGTACTTCTTGTAAGTCACATCTGCGGAAACGATGGGTGAGTCCCCTCTAGACAAGATCTTGATCTTGCTTAAGACCCCATGTTCGTCGGCCCCCTCATTGAGGATGGCGTAAAAGTACGGCCTGAAGTTCTTATCTATAACGAGAGTTCGTCTACCATCATCAGATACTCCCCATAAAAGAATAATAGGGACACCACTGTGAATTTCGTAACTTACATCAAGTAGGTAAAATCTTAGCTTCACTTCCAGCTCCAAAAAGCTCTGGACCAGACGATTAATAAACGTACAAAACGCACAGGTTTGGAGGGAATTTAGCGACTCTCCCTGTGTGACTGAAACGGCGGTTGACGAGGTCTCGAATCTGCGGGTCTGGGTCGGTTCGCTATCATTAAGGCGATGGCCTCAGAAATCACGGTACTTTCGATTAATAGAGAAAGCATCGGTTTAGACTGCTTGGCAGAGACAAATTTAGTGTAAGGACCCCGTTTTACCAGTCTGACCGATATTCATGACCTCGTGGTAGCGTCGAAGCCTTGCGTGAGCTAAGTTGGGGGTGAGAAGCGAGAGCTAGTTCATCCTCGAGCTGTGGCCGATATTATCTTGACAACGTCTCCGTCGGATAGCCTGTATTCTGCACCAGTTCTCTTGTTCCTATTCACTATGTGAGCAGCTATGAATCCTTTAGCTAACTCTGTGTGCACCATCTCTGCTAATTCTATTGCTGTCGTTCCTCGTCTGACGAGATAGGCGTCCGGAAGAATGTTTCCATCTTTATCACTTAACTTAGAGACGTTCTCGACTGGGTACACTATGATCATCCCAAGCACATCGAAAACAGCTGTATCCAGAGCTCTCTGGACGCCGGTTCCCCCATATTTCCTCATGAATTCCATTATTCTATCTAGTGCTAACTTCTGTTTTGCTGTTAACTTCGATTCATCTACTATCTCAAAGTATGTGTCCCCAGGTAAGTATCTCACTAACCCGGACTTAGCAGCTTTTCTTAGAGCTAGTTCAAATAGTGAACTTACTGGTACAATTACCCTTCCGTCTTTTAAGCTATTAACAACCCTTCTATAGTTGTCTTCGGCTTCCGGAATATCCATCTTATTTGCCACCACTATAATGGGCTTAGCTAATTCCCTCAACTTTTTAGAGAATAACCTAAGGTCTTCCTCTCTCCATGACCCAGGTTTAGTGTTTTCAAGTTTAGCCGCACGTAAAGCTTCGACTACGTGTTCCCTCCTTATAGATAGACCAGAGACCTTCCTTGCTATTTTGGAAACGACCTCATCCCAAGACAGCGTGTCTAGACCCCTCGAGAACCTATCCCAATCGCGTGCTATCACTCCATAAAACCATTCATCTATTTCGAACTCTATGGACTCTATCTCGTCGAGGGGGTCGTAATAACCTGGCCTTACCGGATTACCCTCCTCATCTGTCTCGCCAGCCATGTCTACTATATGGAGAAGAACGTCTGCCTGCCTTAGGTCGTCCATGAACTTGTTCCCTAACCCCCTTCCCCTATGTGCCCCCTTTATGAGACCTGCGACGTCATAAACCTTCACGGGTACGAACCTATAGCCTCCAAGGCAGATGGAGTTTTTGGGATTGCAGTACTGGAGACCCAACTCTATGTGAGCACACTTCTTCCTAACGTAGGCTATACCCACATTTGGGTCTATAGTCACAAAAGGTCTATTCTCGATTTTCGCATCAAGTAGTGTGGCAGCCGAAAAGAAGGTCGTTTTGCCTACATTAGTTTTACCGACTATTCCCACGGTTACCATCTGCGGCGGCAAACCTACTCATCCAAGTTGTTAGGGCTTAATTAGAACTTAAGTTGCTATTTACCGTCACACCATACTACACATATTTTAGCGGAACTAAAGTGTGATACGGTTCCTGAAGTGGGTGGACTAGTTTTCATTAAGTCTACTGGAGGCCTTAACGTAATTCCCTTAGCTAGACTTGCTCTAACGAGAATGGAGTTTAGAGGCAGAGACTGCAGTGGTTTGGCGTGGCTAGAAGGAAACGAGATAAAGATAGTCAAGGATTCGTGTCCAATCAGCGAGCTCTACACCAAGCACTCTCTTGAAGGTAGGTCTGCTGTTAGTGTCATCGGCCACACAAGGTACTCCACTCACGGAAAAGCCGACGTGAGGAACGCTCACCCGCACGTAGACTGTGAAAAGACCGTAGCCGTAGTAGGCGATGGGGCTATAAGAAACTACGAAGAGCTGTATATGGAATTGCTAGAGAAGGGACACAATCTCACCTCAAAATCTGATTTCGAGCTCTTACCGCACCTCATAGAGGACTTCATGAAAAGAGGATTTAGTCGCACGAAAGCGTTTACAGAGGCCATAGCTAAACTTAAAGGTTTTGTGACAGCCATCGCCTTCTTTAAAGACGGTTTGGCTATTGCTTATACGTCTCACCAACCGATCTACGTAGGGCTTGGTAGAGACCTCATAGCAATCGCTTCAACCCTCTCTAGTCTCCACGGTGTGGTTGCCGAGTACTCTGAGATTAGTGGAGGTGAGATGGTTGTCGTAACGAGTGAAGGCAACATAACTTTTACTGATCTTAACGGGAGGACTCTTTCAAGGCGATTTCAAACGTATTACCTCGATGAATCCTTGGTAGAAACAAACGGGTTCCCACACCATATGCTCCGTGAGATATACGAGATACCTTACAGTATTTTAAGAACGGCTTCAGCTCTCCAAGCTAAGTACCTAGAGCTTGCCTCTAAAATGATACGTAGGAGTAGTAGAGTCTTCGTGACAGCCAACGGGACAAGCCTTCATGCTGGTATGGTGTTCTCCTACTACCTCTCGGAGCTAGCCGGTATAGTACCAACCGTAGTTAGCGCGTCTGAGTTCTTACTGTACTACCTCGATAGTGTAAGTGTTGGTGACTCAGTAATAGCTATAAGTCAGTCTGGTGAAACTTCAGAAGTCGTTAGGTCTGCTTATGAGGCTAGGCTCAGAGGTGCTACAGTAATAGGGGTTACTAACAACATAAACTCAAGGCTGACGAGGTTCTCAAACATATATTTACCAATAGCTGCTGGTCCAGAGATAGCTGTCCCGGCAACTAAAACCTTTACATCAACGCTAGCTCTGTTGTATACTTTAGCTAGGTCCGTTGCGACTATAGCTAGCACACCTATCTCCAACACATTATCTGAAACCTGGTATGAATTCGAAAGTGTGCACAATGTTTTACTTGAAAACTTAAACGAAGTATCACTAGAAGCAGAAAAAGCTTCAAGGTGCCTCACGAATTGCGTTAGTGGGTATGTCGTATCGAGGGGTATAGCTTACCCGCTAGCTCTGGAGGGGGCCCTGAAGATCAAGGAAGCCGCTTACGTACACGCGGAGGGAGTTGAAGGTGGTGAATTAAGGCACGGACCTATAGCGATTCTAAATGAGAACACGTTCGTCGTGTTTATAGAACCTCTAGAGCCTGTGGCCGCCGAAGACATGTTGAATGTGATCGAAGAAGTACTAGAGTATGGAAGTCCAGCGGTACTCGTGTCCCACACTACTAAGAGCAGGATGTCTACGCTTGCCGAGATAAAAGTACCCAGCATGAAAAGACATTTCATGCCGATAGCTATAGCAGTAGCGTTACAACTCCTGGCTTATCACTTAGCAAAGTGGAGAGGGATAAATGTAGACAAACCCAGAAGACTAACTAAAGTCGTAAAGATGTAGAGGTCGACTTCTTCTCTTGACCGCTTAACCTAAAGTGCTAGCTTAGTCTAACTCTTCTTCCGCTCTCATAGGTTTCAGACGACGGTTATAGCTGGCTATCATATGAATGCGAAAATCTCCGATCAAAACTTATAAGCGAGTTAGCGCATAGCCTGTCGGGGGTAGGCGGCCGAGCGGGAGATCCCCCGTGACCGGGGTTCGAATCCCCGCCCGGCTACCATAACTTATTGCGGGTTATCACGCGTAGGAATGTTTCTCAACGTATATTGCCTTAACTATCAAGAAACTACTGTCTTTTGGACAAGTACCGACCACCTTACCCACGTAGTCCCCCTTTTCGTACTTCCTTGAAGATTCATAGCCGCACTTGGGACAGCCTACAAGCTCGATTGGCTCTTCTTTAACTACTTTAGACTTAGAGGTAGTTACTGAGATCAGCCAGGGGAGTAGGGTCGTTAGTAGAAGTAGAAATAGAGCTATTAGTAGTGCTGTCATCAATGCATCGAGCTGTAGCAGCATCACCTAACACCCACAGTATTCCCTACTCCTACGACGACGGCCACCCCTCCATCTCTAACTTTCTCGATAATGATCTTCCTGACCACCTCATAAGACTTAACAACACCTTCGTATATTTTCTTAGTAAGGGGGCTCAATGCTTCTATCTCACTCATTTTAACCACTACAGCATCGAGGGGTATAGAGTACTTGCTGGCCACTCTCTCCATGGCTATTTTTTCTGGTCCTATGTCGCCGATAGCGGCACCTGTACCGAAAGCTACCTCGCCTGATTCCTCGCTCTCCAGCTTTAAGGCTGCATCTACGGTGATTATTCTGTCGACAGCACCACCCAGCTCTTCAATAAGTTTTTCTAGGGCTTCACCCGGCCAACCGACGTTAGAGCCCGGTCCTGAGGCCTTAATGACGTACACTCTTCTGCCTTCAACTTCGGTTTCGTAGAGATCCGTTCCTTCTGATATCTCACGAATCGGTTCCTTCCAGTTCACTAACATCTTAGCAACCAGAGGACCTACACTATCGCCTATCGGTATACCGGAAGTGAAGGCGTCCAAGGAGTTCCTATAGGCTTTAGCTATTTCCACAAGTTCAGGCATCTGGATAGCTAGTTGCATTACTAAGATCCAGTTGTTGTACTTGAGTCCAAGCTCGAGGTAGTGCCTAACCAGTTTGTTCAGTAGTCTCAACACGCTCACTATCTCTAAGACTGTCTCAACAGAGTATTGCACGCTCCTCTCTGCACCGCTTAAAACCCTTCTCACGTAGTCTCGAACGGAACTTTCTCGTATTCTAATGAGGTGCTTAAACCTCTTTATTATGTCTGTGGGTTCGATATCTACAGGTCTTATGAGGAAGAAGTTGTCTATAAACCCCTCGAGAACCTTTGAAGGTTCTTTAATTCCGATACTGCTCATGTACGCGATCGCCCTTCTTCTAGCGTCAACCTCCATATCCTCGAGTATGTACAACTTCCTCCTCACAAACGAGGAGAACCTATGCAGCTGGATCCTCTGCGGTATATCAGTGAAGTTCATCAGTAATGACACTAAGAAGAGCAACACTATCAGATACGACACTATTTCGCTACCTCCGTTCACTACCTACACCACATAGGTAGGAGTAGTTGCACTTTTAACCTATTCAAGGACGGTCATACAGGGATGGAGCTACATCATCCGTTCATTATTGGAGTCACTAATCATCCCGAGTGCCGCCGCGGGGATTTGAACCCCGGATCTCCGGATCACCCAGGCGACCGTATGAGTCCGGCGCTCTAACCAGGCTGAGCTACGGCGGCACTCCATATGTGTAATCCAGAGAAAACTTAAATAGCTTCATGATCGGGTACGAAGCTCCTAGTTTAGGTTACGGTGTTGATCTGGGTAGTACGGATCCGATTCCTGTGTCGATTTATATTGCTTGGTTTTATCTCTTCACTTCTCCCTAGCGTCGGTCTTGGGTCTACATCAGCCTCGGGACATTCAGGAGCAACCCCAAGAGTCCACGCCCTGGGTACCTCGGAGAGAACCCCATGGGGATTCTCCACGAGCTATCCCCACATACGAAGTGCGGGGCACGCTCGCAGGCGCTTCAACTCGCACCAATGAACATGAAGTAGATGTGGAATCTGAAGCACTTGCGCGGGCGCTCGAACTCCTAAGCCCAACGACTTATGGATTGCAGACAATACACACTAAAGGCATTCGTTATCGAAGAACCGATGTCCGCAGGGAGAGTTCTGAGGCTTTTTTAGTCCGAAGGGTCTATCAAGTTTTGTAAGACCTTTGTGCTGTGTAGGAATGCTTGTGATGAGTCTGGGAAGTAGTTAGGGAGAGATGCCCCCAAGCTTCTTAGGACGATAAGATTAAGTTTGGACTTTGTACTGTTGGTTTCGGAAGATGTTCACGGGCTCTACATAGAGAGGTTGGCAGCGCCGTGAATCTCTAAGTAGAGGCCAACCAGTCTTACAGAAACCTGGGGAAAGCGGAATGTAAAGCGAATGACAATATTTAGCCGTGATCAAGGACCGAATTAGTCGTCCATCACAAACAGCAAGAGGAGTAGGGAACTCTCCAGGTGAGCATCAATAGGTCTTTCACTTCAGGGGCAGTAATGGCAGAATGTGTTCTACCGTCTCTTACTAGCAATAAAGCGATGAACGTAGTGGTAGTGAATAGTGAGCTAAGAGTAGTTCTCTGTGAGAACCCCTCAGGGCTGGAAGGAGGAGAGTACATCTAGCATTACTACCTTGACGTGTTTTCCAATAACTTCAAAAAGACTGGGAGTAGTCCTTCCGTTATCGCCATCTACGAGTTCCTTGACATAGAGACCTCCATCTACTTTAATTAGTACTTCTAGGAGGTACTTAGACACGATGTTTGCACTCACCTCATATACTCTCTTGCGACGAACCATGTCTTTTCTCCTGTTTAGTACTCTAGTGGGAGTCCTCTGATATATTACTCTATTGCTCAAGCTGAGAACTTTTAAGACGTCCTCTTCGCTAAGTCCCTCTGGAACGATTGCTACTATCCTGTACGTTTTCTTAGCGGGTCTGGTCTTTATTGCTCTAACATACTCTCTTGTCGTTTTTCCATGTATTACTACCTGAATCCAAGGTGTCGAGCACAAATTCATCTCCGTAGGGTAAGTGCTTGGAAGAGAGCGTCGAATGGGGTCTTTAACCTCTATAACTACCGGCCTACCGTCGCCTAGTACTCTGGCATCGGCATCTTCGCGACCCGCTGCGTGCAGTATTAGGTTTTTACCCCCAAATAATTCTAAGACGCTACGACACGTTTCATATACAGATAGCTTGTATTTTCTTGTCCCGTCCCTTCTAAACCAAGGCATCTGGGATATGAATCTTCCCGTTTTTACATACCTACCTCTTAATAGGAGCGGGAAGGTCTCTATACTTACCTCCCTACTCTCGAGGTTCAATACCACAAGAACGTCAGGATTGCTGAAGCTCGGCGGGATCGATAATTCCTTAGATATGTACTTACCGACTAGCCGCTTAACTTCTCTGCGTATGCTTTCCCATGTGTCGAGACCCAGTACTCCAATTACTTCTAGTTCCCGCTTTTCGTATACCGAACCGGCCTCAACACCGACAAGAAAGCTAGAGAATTCGCGTTGTTCACCCTTAAGTAACTTGAGAGCCTTTTCCCTTAGTTCTAGCATGATTTCATCTAGCTTCGATTCGCATATGTAACAAGTCCCCGTATGGTCTAATTGAGGCTTTGATTCAGTGGGCAACGATAGTCGAATGTTCGTTAACAAGTTCTTCAACTGGTCCTCACTAAGCTGTATCTCAGTAAGAAACATCGAGAGAAGAGTCTTGATAGCTCTCCCGCGGTCAGCGTTATCTAAGCCTCTGCCAAGCCTCGCAAACAGCCGTCCCAAACAGCGATCACATAAAGGATACTTTATGAGAACCCTTAACGCTGCTTCCATAATCCTACTTAAGCTCTCCCACCTATTAGTCGGACCCTCCACCTAAGTGACCCAGGTCGAGTCCCTTAATTCGAAGCTTCCCTCTCTTCAAGTCCTTTAGCATTTTGTTCACTAGTTCGTAGTAATCGAGAAGTTCTTTTACTTCATTAACGGTTCTACCAGACCCTAAAGCTATCCTCCTTGCCCTGCTCTTATCTATTATGCTCGGGTTATCGAGCTCTCTATACGTCATAGACTCAATTATGCTAACCCAAGCGTCCATCTTTTTCTCGCCTCCTTTGAGTATCTCATCACCTACTTTCAATACGGACAACCCGGGTATTAACTCGAGGACCTTTCTCAGGGGACCCAGTTTTTTAACCGACTTAAGCTGGTAGTATATGTCCCTCATGGTCATTCTACCCAAGGTTACAGCTTTTTCGAGACGTTTCCTGATTTCATCACTTTCCTCGATGGCTTTAAACTTTTCTAAGAGGCTTTCCAAATCTCCTAGTCCAAGTATTCTAGCAACAAACCTCTTAGGATTAAAGAGTTCGAAGTCCTCGAGTTTTTCTCCATCTCCTATAAACTTGATTTTAGCGCCGGTAGCCACTACTGCTGAAAGCGCTCCACCTCCACGTGCTGTACCATCCAGTTTCGTGACTATTATAGAGCCGATGGGGGTTTGTTCGTGAAACTTTTTCGCTAAATCAAACGCTTTCTGTCCTATTGATGCGTCTATTACGAGTATAACTTCTGAAGGCTTAATTGCTTCGGCGATTTCCTTCATCTCTGTGAGCAAGTCTTCTTCCTTTCCGTAACCATGCCTGCCGGCGGTGTCAACTATGACTATGTCGCATAGGTAGTCGTGCAACAGCACTTTAATGGCCTTTTTCGCTATTTCCACCGGGTCTCCCTGCCTCTCACCGTAAAAGGGTACACCCACGTAGTCTGCCAACTGCTTAAGCTGATCGTAAGCTGCCGGTCTGTAAGTATCTGTTGTTGCTAGTCCGACCCTGTATCCGCGCTTTTTATAGTAAAGAGCCAACTTGCCGGCCGTAGTTGTCTTGCCACTGCCTTGAACTCCCACCAGTAGCACCACCCAAGGAAAGCTTCTGGGGGAAGGCTCCGGTATCGTGTCGCCACCTAGGAGCTTTACGAGCTCATCGTAGACTATCTTGATAAACCACTCTTTCCTCAAGATTCCTGGTGGAGGTTCTTCTTTAAGCGCTCTTTCCCTGATTCTAGAACTCAGCTCTGTGACCACCCTAACGTTAACGTCCGCCTTAATCATCTCCTTCTGCAGTTCTTTAATGAACATCCTGACGGCCTCCTCATAGCTCTCAGAGGACCTCAAAAAAGACGACACGAGATCTCTAACTTTACCAAAAATGTTCGACATGACCCCCTTTCCTGAGCTACCTCAGGCTTTAAGTAAGCGCATTATTTTCCTAATCCCCATGACCTCCCAGTACTCAACCTCACTACCGGTCCGAATCTTACTTGCGATGTCTTCCTCCTTTGGAAGCTCTACTTCGAAGGTTTCATAGGTTTCTAAATCCATTAGTTGAACTCTATCTCCTAAAACAGCTATAACCTGAGCAGTCTTCTTAGCAACTATGGGCACTTCTACTCTCTGATCAACAGGAGCGACTAAAGTTTTTCTAGCACCACTAAATATACCTATAGCAACTACGTGAGCTTTCGCGCTTCCATGCTTACCCGTTTTCGCTCTAGTCATCTCGACTATCCTACACGGCTCTCCGTCTATGACTATGTAGCTACCCTCCTTAAGGTCGCCGAGTTCGGCGTACTCGACACTCAACTAAATCACCTCAACTATGTACCTCTACAAAGCTTTAAAAGCCTCAACAGACTTATAGTAAGCGGTGCCGCGGTAGTATAGCCCGGCCTAGTATGCGGGCCTGTCGAGCCCGTGACCCGGGTTCAAATCCCGGCCGCGGCGCTCGACCCTCTAAGCACCCTAGCCGGCGTTTCAATCAGAAGACTTTAACATGTAGTTGCGGTGTCGCACTGGGAAGCAAGAATGTTAAGCTACGGAGCATTAGGGCTGTATTCATGATTTCGAAGAGTGTATCACTAAGCGCGGGTCTCGTTTTACCGAGTTACGGCGGCGCCACGGCCTCTAAGGTGTAGTGACTAATAGGACCAAAAACTAGGAAATGTAAATTGTAAGCGATCAACAACTTGATCAACAACTTAGAACGTAGCACGCAATGTAGAGATGGGTAAAGCGACAACTTGAGGTACAACCAACTTTATTCTGAAATTAAATTAAATCATTTTATTTAACAATTTTAAATGGTCTGATGCGTTTTAATGAAATAAAATAAATGAGTTATAAAGGGTGAGGGTATGGGGGGATACGCTTATATTTGCTCCTAGAGAGGTAAACCTGGGAGATGCAGGAGGCCAAGTATATAGTCTACGGAAAGCATGTCTACGGTAGCTTGTATGGATGTAGATACGAGCTACTAGCTGACCCGGAATTTCTTAAGAGCGTCGTCATAGAGGCTTCCAAAATAGGTAACATGACGTTACTTGATGTTAAAGTCTGGCACATAAGTCCGGGGGTTAGTGTAGTGGCCGTCATCCTAGAGTCGCATATAGCCGTACATACCTGGCCCGAACACGGTTTTGCTACGGTGGATGTATATTCCTGCGGAAGGCACTCGAAACCTGAGGAGGCCTTTAAGTATATAGTTCAAGCTCTCAACCCAAAACGATTTGAGTACACAGTAGCAGATAGGTCCTATTTAGAATAAAATAAAAAAATAAAAAAATTTTAGAGTAAAAATTCTTTCGTAATACGTGTGTAGCCGTTTGTTACAAGGGGATGTCATAAAAGTAGGGATAGCAACAACGCAAGTATACCAGTCATCATCGCAATTTTTAGGGTTGACCTTATCTTAATCGCAGTTGAAACAACGTTATTGCTTTTAACCATCTTTAGGGCCGAGGTCACTACTATCGCTACCGCGAATGTAGCTAGCGGGATGTAAATCGAGGCATTGTAGAGGCCAGAAAAAAGGGGTAGCGTGGACAGCGCCGGAACCGTAAGTAGAATTGCTGAGGCTACTAGAGCTGACTTCCTCAAACCTATTATTCTAGGAAGAGACCTTACTCTGCGCACAGAGTCTGCGTGGTAATCCTCGATCGTTTTAACTATCTCTCTTCCTAAGAGCAATGTGAAAGCTATTGTCATAGGGATCAATGCTGAAGCTAGAGCTTCGTACCTCCCTGTTTGAGCGCATACTACCAGAGAACCGTACAAAATAGATGCACTACCTTCGAAACTGACGACAACGTTTCCCACGATTCCCCACTCTTTTACTTTTGCCGAGTAGCCGTATACTAAGAGGGAGTTTAATAGCACGAAAATGAACGATATCGTACCGAATATTAGTGAGAGAGAGACTCCCACGGAGCCCAAGACTAGAGAAAGGCAGAAAACCTCTTTAGGACTAACCCTTCCGGAAGGTAAAGGCCTATACGGTTTGTTTACTAAGTCTGCTTTGTAATCAAAGTAGTCGTTAATTACATAGCCTCCGGCTGAGACGAACGCCACGACAGCACTAGCCATCAATATTTCTAAAGCGTATAGAGGTCTTTCCAACGTTTTTGAGGCGGTTATTACGCCTAGGACGACGCACAAAATTGCTGCCATTACATTATGGAGGCGGACCAGCTCTAGGTACGCTGAAAGTTTGCTCTTAAAGCTATTAGTCAGCCTGCGGTAAGTCGTAGCCCTCGGCTCACCTCCCCTAAATAGAGTTGTCGGCAAAGCAATCTCATAAGCATTTCGAGTTAGGTCGCGCATTAACCTTGAACTACTCAACCGACGGAACTCCCTAGATTCTATGCGTTTTAACTCACTAACCATCCCTAGTCACCTCGGTCTCCAACGTCCTTATACTCACCTTTCACTAGAAGTTAAAACGTTTGCCTCATGTAGCTGTTTCGGACTTCTTGTCCGTTCTTATAGACCAGTATGAACAGAAACGCTCATAAGCACTCCATACGTAGTGATATGCGGAAGTAGCTCGATAAAGGTCAGGAGCTTGTCGGGACTCACTCGAGACGTTCGAGGCGCGGGACGCTATGAGTCGCCGAGCACTCCTGAGGGTTATTGCAGACCCAGGAGCGATGCGGGGAACAAAGATGCCTAATATAAACCAGCATGAGAGCTGAATCCCAGCTTTACTCCGGTCTAAGCCCTTTAGTGTTCGGACTTAAGGTCTCACTTAAGGAAGACCAGTTCCCCAGTATTATCAAGTAGCTTATAGCCTGGGTATTTACTCGCCAGCTGTCTAAACTCATTAGACTTTAGGTAGTTGACTAGGTACCTTATTCCGGGCGTCTCAAGGGAGTTCACACTTACAGCGATATCAAATCTCTCACACGCTAAAGGTATGAACTCTAGGTCGTACCTTTGAGCCACATACTTCAGTGTCAAGCCGACATCCGCTCTGCCTGTTAGTATGCTTATAGCTACACCACTGTGTGTTTTAGCCTCCAAGTGATACCCCTTTATCTTACTTACTAGCTCATCAAACGATACTCCGAGCTCTTTAGCTAGGCTATGTAGAGCTATGTCGAGTAGTACCCTAGTACCACTGTATCTACTCCTGTTTATAAAGATAACATCATCTCTAAGCAAGTCTCGAAGATCCCTAATGTTCTTCGGATTACCCTTAAGCGTTACGAGACCTACCTCTCTCGTATACCCTACAATAAGTGCTACTCTATTTCCATAGCCGAGCCTCCTGATAATTTCCTCATTGTATGTCCCGGTTTCACTATCGAGAATATGTACACCAGCTACGTCGGCTGCCCCCTTTGCCACAGCATCAAGACCGGCGAGAGAACCTGTTGCTACATATTTGACTGTAAACTCGCGGCTTAATGCCTTAAGTATATCGGTGAGCAGGTAATCGTGACTTCCTACAGCTAATACATCCGTTACCCTGCGGTTATTTAGTCTGTGAACCAAGACTTTAGTCCCGCTTTCGACGTAGGGTATCCCGGCTTTGACCCTTATGAAACCATCTGCTAGTTGCAGAGTGTTTATAGAGCCCGAACGGTATCCTATTGGGAAGGCCAACACTCCTTTGGGTCCTTCTCTGAGTATTACTGGGACTAACCTATCGACACCTAAGTGACCAGTTACTCTATCTGCTAATACAGCTTCTTCAGAGTGTGTAAAGTAGCTTCCGCGAAGCCCTAGGAGTCTCGCTATCACAGGCTTTACGAGAATGTTGAACATCATCATCATGGATAGAGGGAAACCAGGTAGTCCGAAGAGCAGCTTGTTTCCGATTAAGGCGATAAAGGTAGGTTTGCCGGGTCTAACCTTCAACCCGTGGATAATCACGCCCGGCTTGCCGAGTTCATCTACTACTCTATACGTTATATCGCCTTCACCCGCCGAAGTACCTCCGCTAGTGATTATTACATCGCATTCTTTGATGGCCTTACGTAAGACTTCTCTTAATCGATCTTCTTTATCCTCTACGATGCCGTAAAAAACTACTTCAGCACCTAACTCTCTAAGAGCTGCCTCTAGATAATACGAGTTGACATCGTAAACCTCACCGGGCCTCAAATGCCTACCGGGCTCTACAAGTTCGCTGCCTATAGATACTACGCCGACCTTAATTCTTCTGTAGACCTTAACCTTCGAGACTCCAGCTCCAGCGAGGGTTACCAGCTCCGCCGAACCTAGTAGGGTACCCTCGAGGGCTACTATGTCGCCGGAGACTACGTCACTCCCGCCGTGAGCTACGTTCTCCCCGGGTGCTACGCTGCGATATATATAGACGTAGTCCCCAACTTTTTTCGTGTGCTCAACCGGAACTACGGCATCGGCTCCTCGAGGTACCATCGCTCCAGTAGAGACCTCAACACACGTACCAGGCTCTACTGAGAATTTGGGTTGTTCACCCACATTTACTGAACCCAGGAACCTTAGTTTCGCTGGATTATCCTCGTCTACCCCTTCGAGGTCCGATGATCGAACGGCATATCCGTCCACTTCAGACCTATCAAAAGGCGGGTAATCGCTAATAGCAGTAATATCTTCAGCTAACACACGTCCCCAGGCATGGCGCAACTCTACTTCTTCGACAGCTTGCTGTCTCGACAACAAGTAGCCGTCTAGCTCCTTCAAGGCTTCGTCTACAGTAACCAGTCTACGAAATACCTTAGCTGTCAAGGTGGTATCCCTAAAGGAGAGCGAAACCGCTGAAATTAAGTTATTCGTTAATGTCATGCAGCTTACGGCCTCTCGAGAGCTTTGGACCAAACAGTATTTGAAGTTATTTGAAATAACTAGTTAAATTAGGGTGTTAAACTCCAGTTAGTGTTAGTAATCTCACACTTTATCGAGCCTACAAGTAACAACCGAAGCTCGATATGCTAAGATTCCGCGAGCGAGACTTGTAACGGATGAAAAGCGTCGCTGAAACATGGAGTCTGGTCTCAGAACCATGTGTCAGCCGGTGTCTCTTGGCTTGAAGGCGTCCATAGCCTCTACACAATGTACTGATAACCGCTGGAACATGCTACATCGAAGCATGCTTCGTCCCGAAAACTTATGAAACCTACCTATGACGGCGTACTGTATCAGCGAGTTCATTAGCAAGGAAGCCTTTTATATGACACTCTGGATGTAGTTTAGGTGAACTACGTGGGGGTCACAAACGCTATGTGCGCGAAATCAGTCTTCGCTGTTTTTCTCTTTATGATATTACTACTCGGAGTACGCAGTCTGTTCGGGCTAGTTTTCGCTACCTCCGAGTCTCCGCTAGAGGTAAGCTATGAGGACCCGGAGGGCGACTCCTACGGTCCGGGCAACTACATCTACAATCCAGCTCTCCACGATATCTACAGAGCCGAGTACTTTGACTTAAGGAGATTCTCAGCTAAGCTTTATGGCGACCTAATTAAGCTGACCTTAACATTCACCAACGTGAGCAACCCTCTTCGTTCACCTCTGGGTTTTTCGCCTCAGATAGTCCACGTATACATAGTGGGGGCATGCGATAGCGGTCGAACTGATACGCTAGGTCTCAACGTTAGGCTTAGAGCTATTGATGCCTGGTGCGTTTGTATAGTCGTCGCTCCGAATATCGGAGACTATGTCTCTAGAGTGGTGTACAGAGACGGGAGAACTCAAGTACTAAATAGGATTTACGTCTCAAATAACTCCATCGTTGCTGAGGTACCGATCGCTCTAATAGCTGAGACCGTTAACAACATAAACGTTACAGCCTGGAGATACTTTATAGCCGTATCGGCCTATGACCCATCTTCAACAGACGGACTCATAAGAATTGGGGTCGTCGGGTCGGATGCTCCGTTGATATACAATAAGACAGCTGACGAATTAAGCCTAAGGTATCTACCAAGGATATTAGATATCTTAGCTGAATCCGCCGAAGACCAGTTGCTCATGCTAAATACGTATTCAGCTGTGCATGGTGATATAGCTACCGTTGCCGCCTATCCTTACGTTAAAGGCACTCTCTTGCCCTACAAGCCTACGGTTGAGATCATAACCGTTACTACTACTAAGACTATAACGGAGACCTACGTCAAGGCATACTACCTGCCTGGAGTAACAACTACAGTACTGGAATACGTTCAGGTACCTAAATACGGGCTAGAGCTATACTCTTTAGCAATAATATCCATTGTACTTGTGATAATTCTAGCAGCAATCTTAAGCAAGAGGAGTTCCCTAGCAAGCTAGATTAAGCAAGAGATCCGTTCAGCAATGTCTCTCGGCAGAATGCCGTCCATAGGCTTTTTACTCTTCCCCGCCCAATCTCTCGACCACCATCTCTCGATGTCCTATTCTTCCCCAGACCCACCTATGGGGCGATTGCTGGTGTTTCGCTCAGCTTCCGTGGTGAAGATGGCATAGCGAAGTCTATCCCATCGAGCTCACGGAGTCGTTATACCTCAGAGCGGTTCCCAGCGGAGACCGTCGGCTTCAGCTCTCGAGTATCCGCGAAACATAAGGAGCGGTGAGCCTCACGTAGCCGCTTTGGGTCTCTTACCTATACGTGTCAGTTGGTGCAAATGGAGACACTTGTAGCTACCACGCGCGTGGGAGTAGCTCGACGGGTGTCGAGGTTCCCAGAGAAGCTTGGAGTGTGGGTCCAGGGATCACCCCGAAAGCCCTCGGGGGTGGTGCGGACCAGAGACCGATGCGGAGAACAAAGATGGGGTAATGATATTACCTAATATGTGAACCCCAGTAGTATGATACGTATTTAAATGCTTTTTAAAACACACTCCTGGGAAACTAGGATGAGTTACTCAGGTGCCGAAGTGAGTCTAGCTGAATCTAATATAGTTGAGCAACTCATGGGTATCTACAGGCTAATGTCTGATGAAATAAGAGAGTTGAATGCTATGATTAGAGAAGCAGACCTCAGTCAGAGTCTGCTCGTCGAAAAGAGATACGACAAGGTCAGAAAGCTAAAGAACGACATCGAGACAGCATCTATGAGCTTGATGGAGTATTTTATTAAGGTATCCGAGTACATATCCTCACGTGAACTTTACGTGATGGTTATCGACGAAACCATGAGAATAGCCGAGGATCTCGAAGCGGCTGCTTACAGAGTATTCCTAGTCAACAAACTCGGCGGCAAGATACCAGACAAGATCTACGTGATAATTAGCGAAGTATCTAAGAAGATAATGTCGCTTATAGATTTGTTGAGCGATATGATTCGAAATGTAGACAACAATAAGATCATTAAAGAGATGTTTTCAGAGGCGGTGAAAATTGAGGACTCTATTGACGAACTCTATAGAGAAGGGGGATTAGAGTGCTTGAAGATATCGGGGGACTTCGTTGGGGCGTCTATACTCAAGGAAGCTTTAGACAAGCTCGAGGATTCGGCTGATATAGCTAAGAGGGTGGCTACCTATATCTGGTTTCTCTCATCGTTTAAGTGAGCTCAAGTCATGTGGACCCGTTAATGGGTACTTGATAGGCTCAAAGGTAGTCGTCTTTGATGTAGAGAAAGCTAGGTGCCTATTCACACACGGGTTCTACGGTAAGCCCGTTGGCGTGAGAAAACCTAGAGATACAAACATAGAAGTACCCCTGGAACTTTCTTTACTAGAAGCCATATTTTTGTTGAGAGAGGGGATTTTAAGGGTGTACTCCGGAAACGTGGAGATCAGCGAGGAAGAACTTCAGAGAATAGTTAGACAAGCATTCAGTAACTTCGAAGAGCTTTACGCAGTGTACGAGGATATTAGGTCTCAGGGGTTTACCGTTCGATCCGCACTTAAGTATGGCGCGGACTTTGCCGTATATAGAACGAGACCTGGTCTAGAGCACGCACCATTCCTGGTAAAAGTAGTTTCTGAGAACCAGCAACTAGACCCTGGAGACATAGTTGGCTGGGGGAGGATTTCACATAGCGTCAAAAAGACCCTGCTGTTAGCGGTACCAAACCAAAAGAGCGGGGAGATAAACTACGTAGTTCTAAGATGGTTTAAGCCTTAACGTTTTCACCATAAATCGCGATCGAGATGGTCTAGAGTTCGGTTGCGCCTCGATACACGGTAGTTGATCAGCGAAAGCGAATTAAGTATACAATCTATAAATCTTATTTGATGCCTCGAGTAGTAGTGCTTAGACTAGGACATAGACCTAAGAGAGATGTGAGAGTTACAACACACGTAGGACTCGTGGCTAGAGCCTTTGGGGCCTCCGGAATGGTTATAGCTGGTGTCAAGGACGAAGCTATCGTTAAAAGATTGAGGAGAGTGTGCGAGGTTTGGGGCCGAAGAGATTTCATGCTCATGGACGGCATTAACCCACTAGACTATATAAAGAGCTGGAAGGACTCTGGTGGACTCGTTGTACACTTGACCATGTATGGTCTGCATATAGATGATGTAATAGATACTATTAGGTCGCTAAATAAGGATATCTTAGTCATAGTTGGTGCCACAAAGGTTCCTCGAGTGTATTACGAGATATCGGACTATAACGTGGCCGTAGGGCACCAGCCGCACTCCGAGATAGCCGCTTTAGCGATATTTTTGGACAGGCTCTATTCTGGGAAAGAGCTAAAACTTATCTACTCTGATGCGAAATTATACATAGAACCATGTCCGCGGGGGAAAAAGGTGATAGTTCGTGAATAATTACGTTGAAGGTTTACTGAAGTTCGTTGAGAATTACCTGGGTAGTGAAGGCGTGAAGGTGTTTCAAGTTTTACTCGACAGCGATAAAGAACTAAGCTATAGCGACATTATAGCTGAAACAGACCTAGATGAACAAACTGTAAGGAGAGTGCTCTACGAGCTTAACGACCTGGGCTTAGTGACGTACAGAAGGGTTCAATCTCCTGAAGATGGTAGATTCGTCTACTACTGGTTTGTGAACTCTTATGGGCTAAACCAGGTGCTCTTAAACCGAAAGAGAATGACCTTAGAGAAACTTAAGGCGAGATTAGACCACGAGATGAGGACCGTGTTCTTTCTATGTTTGAACGACGGCATTAGAATGTCCTTTGACGAGGCCATAGAGTCGGACTTTAGATGCCCTAAGTGTTCTTTGCTACTTGTTCAAGAAGATAGGAACCCCTATATAGATTCTCTCAAACGGCTGGTTGATAAGCTAAGTAGAGAGATAGAGGATGAGCGCAGGTCTGTCTCTACTTGACCTATTCTCGGGAGCTGGTGGGTTCTCGCGGGGTTTTAAGGATGAAGGCTATAGAGTACTTCTAGCAATAGACAGTGACAAAACTGTATCTAAAACTTATAGTGCTAATTTCCCGGGAACGACTGTCCTCAACGAAGACATAAGGGAAGTGTCTTGTGACGACATCGTGTACCTTATCAATAGGGCTCGCGTTGATGTTGTTATAGGCTCCCCGCCGTGTGAACCGTTCACGGCAGCTAATCCCCGGCGAGCACGTAGTCCTATCGACAGACTATACTCGGACCCTGTGGGTTCTCTCGTTTTAGAGTACATCAGAATAGTCGAGTGCGTCAAGCCTAAGTTTTTCATAATGGAGAACGTGCCCGGTATCATTGAGGGAGAACTTAAGCAAGCTATAAAGGCAGAGTTCGCTAGAATCGGATACGGGACAATATTCTATAACATTCTAAAAGCAGAAGACTTTGGAGTACCGTCAAAGAGAACTCGCATATTCATATCTAATATTAAGATAGATCCGCCGAGAGTTGGTAAGAGGCTAACCGTGTGGGATGCTATAGGAGACCTGCCGAGCCCGTCCCAAGACTCCGACATACCGAACCATGAACCGCCTCCTCCCTTGAGCACCAAAAAGTTAATGAAAGCTGCTAAGCTTAGATTTGGAGCGGCATTAGTGAAGTATAAGGGTTATGGTGGACGTCTTTTTCCAAATCTAATTAAGCTAGACCCACATAGAATAGCTCCAACAGTTATGGGGTCATCCAGATTTATACATCCGTATGAACCCCGACTGCTTACCGTGAGGGAGCAGGCCAGGCTTATGAGCTATCCGGATGACCACATCTTCATGGGGGGTAAAGAAGAGCAGTACAATCAAGTCGGTGAATCGGTTCCTCCAGCACTCTCAGGTGCTATAGCTAAGTACTTACTGAAGTATTTGTTGGTCTAGATATTTTAAAGTAGACCTTATCCATAAAGTTAAATCCGGAGAGAAGCTCTTGCTTGTTTGTTTCAACAATCACTATGTAACCCCAAAGCGATATGACCATCTTGAAAAGAGATTCACCTTGCTTTAAACTCATAACGTATCCCCACGCCACGAAGTCTACGCCCTTCTCGTAATTAGGCAAATGCTTACTGATGGTTATTACCACCTCATCGCCAGACTTAAGCCTCACGAGCTTGCTTTGCACATCGAACTTTATTTTTACGTCACCACAGTCGATAGTGTATATAGTTACATTAGGTATAAGAGATTTGGCTACCTCAGTAATTCTACCTCTTACTTCTAAATGTCCTGAAGTTCGAGAATTAGGAACTTTTTCGCTACCTATGGGATTCCCCATGTTTTGGTCTAAAGTACTCATACTCCCTCAATACTAAACGAGTCCACAAAGATATATAAGTAGCTCAACACTCTTCTTAAAGCTAATTTTCTACCATTTCGAAGGATAAGCTTTCGCACTTAAACTGATGTCTGGGTCATAATCATAATTAGCTTCAGTAATGCGGCTTAAGGATGTCAGCTGCCTATCTGAACTTCGAAATCTTCTAACTATGCAGGGAATGGATTGAATGATGATAGATTGAATGATGGAGGTTAAGATCATGAGATCCCACAAGCTCGCTGAACTGTTTTCTTCTTGACGTCCGTCCGGTCCACGGTGCTTTGGGGCTCAGTTCTCGCGTAGGTTTGCGGTGGTTGGTGTCTCCACCTCACCTTATTTTTCCCGCACTGGTCTCGGACCCACACCACCCTTAGGGGCGTTCCGGAACAGCCATTCTCCTAGTAACAGAATACCAACCTGCTTCATCGATCGTCTCGTAGGCTCTTCAGCGAGCTAAATTTGTTGCGGCAATATACTATAGTTGAGGCGAGATGTTGGAACTCTCAGAGCGTCTTGCGAGTCTCGCGAGAACCGTTAACTTCATAACCTACAGAAGAATGGAGGAGCTGATATCCGGGCACCCTAGAGAGCTTTATGACGCCTCTATGCACCTGATTAGAGCTGGTGGCAAGAGACTTAGACCTCTACTTGTAGTTCTCGCCTCTAAAATGTACGGTCTCTCACTAGAGATCTCGTCATGGGCGGCAGCTGCTGTTGAGATATTTCATAATTTTACGCTAGTACATGATGATATAATGGATAGGGACGAGTTCAGAAGGGGTGTTCCAACGGTTCACAAAATCTGGGGTGAAGCTCTTGCTATAGTAGCCGGCGACCTCCTCTTTGCGAAGTCGTATGAAGCCCTCTTGAGGTTGCTAGACTACGGCTTAAGCTACGAGAGGGTTGTTTCGGCAATTAGGGAGTTGACTTGGGCAGCCGCAACTGTCGCTGAAGGGCAGGCACTAGATATACTCTTCACCTCCAGAGATAACGTCACTGTAAGTGAGTATGTAGAGATGGTTAAGAAGAAGACGGCCGGGTTATTTAAGTCTTCCGTGCTTATAGGCGCCATTATTGCTGGGGCCTCTGACGACGAGTTAGCTAAGCTAGCTGAGTTTGCTACAGATATTGGTATAGCGTTTCAAATTAGAGACGACGAACTAGGTCTAATAGGAGACGAAAAAACGTTAGGTAAGCCTAAGTATAGCGACCTCAGAGAGGGAAAGAAAACTATACTCGTCCTCTATGCTCTAGAAAGAGCTAGTGATGAACAGAGAAGGATCATTCTAAGCTCATTAGGGAGAAGCAGCGCAACGCGGGAAGAGCTCGAGAGGGTAGCTAAGACGATAGTGGAAATCGGGGCACTAGATTTTAGTAACAAGCTCGCAGAGGAGTTCGTGAGGAAGGGTGTAGAGGCGTTATACCTAACGAACCCCAGAGATCACGAAGCTAGAGAAATGCTTAGAGACCTCGCTTATTACGTGACTAGGCGATCCTATTAGCGGTGGTTTTTTGTCCCCTAAGCCAGGTGAAGCGTCAGCCAAGGTTCTAAAAGACTTAGACGAGATACTAAGGTACTATAGACCTGTAGAATGCTATATAGGGAACACTAAGATAGAGTGCCACGAGTTAGCTCTCGAGTTGATTAAGAAACAGCATGTTGAGGCAGACCTCATGGTGTGTAACAGAAGGAGCGACGTTTGTCTTAGTTTGGCTAGGGGCTCAAAGGTAGCTGTAATAGAGGTATCCGGCTTGGAGGTTTATCCGCAAGTAGATATAGGTGATTACGTAAGAATCAACGACTTGCTGGCCTACGTAATAACCGGCAAAGGTGAAGTTAGAAGTAAGAGGTCTGCCCTAGAGGGTTACGTTGCGTTACTATACGAGGACCCGACATCAAGACCGTTAAAGTGCTACATATTACTAACTACAGAGGGGGGCGTAGTAAGTGGAAATCGATAAGGTTAAAGAGGTGGCACTGAAGCATGCTCTAAAGAACTCTATTGATCACGGAGGTAAAGCTTTAGAAAGTGCGGTAGTTAGCAAAGTCCTCGGGGAATTACCCGAATTTAGGAGGTACGCTAAACAAGTAGTAGAAGTAGTTAAAGAAGTGGTTAGCTTCGTGAATACTCTTCCTGTCGAGGAGCAGATCAAGATCGTCAAAGAGAAATTTCCAGAGCTTTTTGAGGAGACTAAACATGTTGAGCGCAGAGGGGAAAAAGCTTTACCTCCACTGCCCGGAGTAGATAAGCATAGAGGCGTTAAAACTCGGTTCGCACCCAATCCGGACTTCTACATACACTTAGGGAACGCTAGACCTGCCTTGCTTAGTTATGAATATGCTAAAGAGTATAATGGAGTCTTCATTTTAAGGTTCGAGGACACTGACCCTAGGATCAAGAAACCTCTCCCGGAGGCGTACAAGGCTATCAGGGAAGATCTAAAGTGGTTGGGAATCTCCTGGGACGAAGAGTATATTCAGTCATTAAGAATGGAGTTATACTACAACGTTGCTAAAGAGCTTATCGCGCGAGGCGGAGCCTACGTGGACTTGTGCAAACGCGAGGAGTTTAGAAAGCTTAAGCTCGAAAGGAGGCCATGCCCCCATAGAGCTCAAAGTTCTGAAGACTCTCTCGAGCTATTTGATAAGATGCTGTCCGGCTACTTCGCCGAGGGTGAGGCTGTAGTAAGGGTTAAGACAGACCTCACTAGTCCCGATCCATCATTAATAGATTGGGTCGCTTTTAGGATTGTAGATACCTCGAGATATCCGCACCCACTAACCGGAGATAAATACATTGTTTGGCCGACATATAATTTTGCCGCCGGGGTCGACGACAAGCTTATGGGAGTCACCCACATACTTAGAGGTAAGGAACACGCTATTAACACTTTGAAACAGCTTTACGTTTACAGAGCACTAGGATGGGAGTACCCGGAGGTAATAAACTTAGGTAGGCTAAAGCTCGAGGGAATGATCCTCAGTAAGAGTAAGATAAAGGAAGTTCTTAAGAAAGATGGTAGTGTAGAGGTTGACGACCCGAGGTTTGGGACGCTAAGGTCGCTAAGGCGGCGAGGAATTCTTCCAGAGGTTATTAAAGAAATAATCATGGAAGTTGGAGTAAAGGAAACTGATGCGACTATCAGCTGGGAGAATATAGCATCTTTGAATCGGAAAAAGATAGATTCGGTATCCCCCAGAGTCATGGCCGTATTTGACCCGGTTAAGGTCGTAATAAGGGACGTGCCTAAAGAACAGAATTTAAGAGTATTAAAGCTAAGCTACCATCCGTCCAATACGTCTCTGGGATCTAGAGTTATCGACCTTGGTTTAAGCGATCAAGTTGAGGTCTTCATCAGTAGAGAGGACTATAGCGCGTTAAGTAGAGGCGGCTACTTGAGGTTACTTGAGTTCTGCAACATCGCAGTCGAGAGAGAGTACGGGGAACACGTGGAGGCCAGATTCATTGGGTCAGGACTAGAGCAAGCTAAGAAACTAGGCCTGAAGATAGTTCAGTGGGTTCCGGCGGCTAACCATGTTAGATTGGAGCTACTCAAGCCTGAGAAACTTAAGCTTAGAGTAGTTCGCGGTATAGCCGAGAAAGCCATCGCTGAATTCCCGCCCGGCAAGCTTCTTCAGCTAGTTCGCATAGGCTTCATTAAGCTGGAGGAGGTTTTAGAAAAAAAGAAGCGGGTGAGAGCGATCTACGTACACGACTAGCGGTAGAGGAGATGATAATGAAATGTTCTAGCATGATGCTTATAGCCTAACAGTTTTATTTTAACCATTTTAAAGAACCATTTTAAAGTTAAAGATAAATGCTCTACTAAAGTACTAGGGGTTGACGTATGGATTTAAGATTCCTAGACTTACCCGAACTTAGGCTGAAATACTACGTTTTTGGGTCTGGAGGTTCTCCTCGAGTCTTGATTACGGCAGCTATTCATGGTGATGAAGTTACTGGAGTGTTTGCTGCTTACAAGCTAATTGAATACCTCAGGCAGAAAGGTAGCGGTATTGCTGGGACAGCGATTATCATACCAGTAGTTAACGT
>JAWBJE010000014.1:0-32119 GCA_038832865.1 Sulfolobales archaeon | reverse complement strand
CGTTCTGCTCATTCAATAATGAATCTACGGCTTCCTCAAGCTCTCTGAGCTTAACGACCACCTGATCTTCCCTACCCCACAGAACTCTTGGAACAGCTACGATACCTCTCCTCTCTAGATACGGAAACAGTAGCATCTGTATTTTTCTGTAATGGTATCTAACTTTTCTTCTTAATTCTCTAAGTACTGCGGCAAGCTCACTTAGGTACCTGACAACCTCACCTCTCTCCACACTGCCCGATAAGACCCTCGCGAGCATCTCTAGTATCTCACTCTCCTTGAGTAAGAGCTCGTTTTCCTTAATCAAGAAGTAAACAGGGTGCCCAATTGGCGCGTTCCCTAACTCTCGAGCCTGTAGGAACTCCCTAAAGAGTTCTACGTGCAGATCGCATAATTTAAGTATATCGGTTATCGGGACCCCCTCCTTCACCAACTCTTGCTCTATTAGAGGTATCTCAAAGGGTGATACCATTTCTAGCACTCGTTTAAACCTCTCCTTAAGTTCGTCAACTCCGGTCCCTCTGTGAAGGTCCTTTAGTATTGCCTTTACCAGCTCTAGCTTTTTGGCACGATCTTGAGTTGACACGTGTCACACCATTATAATATCGCAGGAGAAGTTTATAAGCTTTTCGTATTGTAGGAGTTAGCCAGTTTAATTTTTTAATCGTTTTCGCTATGTCTTCACTTGGATGAGGAATTGGAGAGTTCGAGCGGTAAAAGAGTGAGCACAGCCCTGTGGTTGTGGCGCTATATGTCTAAGAAAGCTTCGCTATTTCTACTACTTATTTCCCTAGTTTTAATTGCTGGATACGCTGGAAGCTTACCACCAGTCTTTGTCAGGTATGCTATAGACAGAGGTGTCGCAGCCGGGTCTTTAAGCAACGTTATTACTTACGCAGCCCTACTTGTTGCGGCAACAGCTGCTGGAGGATTCATCAATTTCTTGGTCAGGTACGCCTCAGCTAGGTATGCTCAAGAGATAACTCACACTATCAGATTAGAGGCGTTTGAGTCTGTTTTACGAAAGTACCTTGGATTCTTTGATAGAGCCTCTGTTGGACAGCTGATCTCTAGGATAACTAACGACAGTGAAAGAGTAGCTAACTTTTTGTCTGATAGACTTAGGATGATTGTTTACGCTACGAGCCTTCTCGCATTTTCAGCGTACAACATGTTCAGCCTACACCCGATCCTTACTGCTGTCGCATTATCTTCGATGGTTTTAGTAGTGATTGTTTACGCACGCTACTCCATAGTCATAAGACCTCTCTACGACGCGATAAGACAGCAGCTAGGCGTGATAGCCTCAGTAGCAACCAACAATTTAGTCGGTATAAAGACTGTAAAAGGGCTCAACATAGTTAATAGCGAGCTGGAAAGATTTGATGAAGAGAATATCAAGTTTGCCGAACTCAACATAAAGGCCGCAAAGGTTAGAGCGATATACGGTAACTCAACTATCCTCATATTCGGTGTTGCCACCGCCCTAGTGATACTCTACGGTGCGTATGCTATTGAGAGAGGAGTGCTCACGGTAGGAGGGCTAGCCATGTTTTTGACCTACATAACTACACTATCAAGACCACTAAATATGTTGGGCTTCTCGATTACTGATATCCAGAGAGCTTTCGCATCTGCTAGAAGGCTTTTCGAGCTTATAGAGTCTGAAGACGTAGTCCAAGAGAGACCTGACGCGCTGACTCTAAGCAAGGTAGAGGGCTCTCTAGAGTTCGTTAATGTATCGTTCACGTACCCCTCGGGTAAGAGGGCCCTCAAGAACGTCAACTTAAAAGTTAGACCGGGAGAAGTTCTTCTCGTAGTAGGACCCCCGGGCTCCGGGAAGTCAACCTTAATGAAGCTGATTATGAGGTTCTACGACCCAGATGAAGGTGCTATACTACTAGACGGCGTTGACGTAAGGAACCTAAGGCTCTCTACAATAAGGAATAACGTCGGGTACGTTCCACAGGAGCCATTCATATTCAACGGCACAGTATACGATAACATCGTATTGGGAAACCCCAGTGCGACATTCGAAGATGTGGTTAGAGCGACAGAGATAGCTAAAATACGTAAATTCATAGAGAGTCTCCCCAGAGGGTTTAACACAATCGTTGGTGAGAGAGGTATAGACCTATCCGGCGGTCAGAGGCAGAGAATAGCTATAGCGAGAGCCCTAGTGAGAAACCCAAAGATTCTCTTACTAGACGATCCGGTAGCCAACCTCGACGCGGAGACGGAGAAAGCTCTCGTAGAGGACCTCAAGGAGATCCTAAAGAACAGGACGGCTATAGTAGTTACCCAAAGGCTCTCTCTAGTACCTCTCGCAGACAGGATCATGGTTATGAACGACGGAGAGATAGTGGAAGAGGGAACGCATGAAGAGCTTATGAAGAAGAGAGGGGTGTACTACAGGATGTACACGTCTATGATGGGCGAAAGAGTTGAGCCAGCGAACCAGTGAGCTTAAGTCGAGAGCAGTGTCGATACGTGAAATAGTCGAACTGGTTTTAGCGAGCAAGAAGGATGTAGTAGTTGTTGCTATAGCGATAGTAGCGAACAGTATAGCTTTACTCGTCTCCCCCTACTTACTGGGTCTTATAATCGATGAGAGTATAGCTAAAGGAAGACTAGACTTACTTCCGCAGCTAGTGTCCGTCTTCGTTGTCACAGTGCTTGCGCAGTGGGTAGCTATGATGATTAGAGCAATCAAAATCGAGACTATAGGTCAGAGGGTTCTTAGAGACCTACGCCATTCTCTATTTGAAAAATACGTTAAGGCGACGCTGGACTTCCACAAAGAAAACCAGGTCGGGGACTTGGTGTCTAGAGTAGTCAACGATGCGTCAGTAGTTAACGAAGCAATAGTAACCGGACTACTAAATGTCTTGGGAGATATAGTCTCGATGGCCGGCTCTTTAGCTATGATGGTTTATCTAAGTCCCCAGCTGACTCTCGTATCTCTAGCGACGGTCCCCCTGATGGTTTTCATAGCTAAGAGGCTAGGCGTTAGGCTGAGGAAGACGTGGAGAGAGGTAAGAGAAAGAGTGTCTAGAATGACCACAGTAGTAGAGGAAAACATCTCCGGTATTGAGGTAGTAAAGTCATTCGGATTAGAGGAAAACGCTCTCGCTAGGTTTGATAGAGTTTCTCGCGAGGTGTACAGGTTCTCGGTTAGGGCTTCGGTATTGGCGGGACTGTTCTTCCCGCTCATGAACGTCACATCCTCATTGTCTCTGGCTGTAGTCATTGCTTATGGGGGCTATCTGTGCTTGATAGGTGGGCTCAGTGTTGGCCTGTTAGTGGCTTTTACGCAATACGTGAGTAGACTCATGGCACCGATTAACGAGCTCGTGTTCGTATACGACGCCCTTCAGTCGGCTCTTGCTTCTCTAGATAGAATATTTGAGGTCCTTCGGAGTGAAAAAGTGGAAACCGATGAAGGGTTAGAGCTCACGAATGTAAGAGGCGATATAGTTTTCGACCACGTATGGTTCGAGTACGAGCACGGGGTCCCCGTGCTAAAGGATGTGACTTTCAGTATCAAACCTGGAGAGGTCGTCGCTATAGTGGGTCACACAGGTGCTGGTAAGACGACTATGGCCAACCTCTTAATGAAGTTTTATGAGCCAACTAGGGGTAGAATAACTATCGATGGGATAGACATCAAGAGCGTTAAGCGAAGTAGCCTCAGGAGGTTTGTCAGTTACATACCCCAAGAGACCTACCTATTCCCGGGCACGATCGTAGCAAACATTAAGGTCGTAAAGCCTGACGCAACGGACGAGGAGGTCGTAGAGGTCTGCAGGAAGCTGGGTATACATAGGTTCATCGAGAGACTCCCTAACGGTTACTACACCGACGTCGGTGAAATCGGTAAAAGACTGTCCCTAGGGGAAAAGCAGCTAGTAGCTATAGCGAGAGCTATGCTGAAAGACTCTAAGATCGTGATATTCGACGAGGCCCTCTCAAGTGTTGATGCTGAAACCGAGAGCATGATCAAGAGAGCGCTTCGCGAGTTACTCAAGGGTAGAACGGGAATCATAATAGCCCATAGGCTGTCCATAGCTAGAGACTGCGATAGAATACTGGTTTTATCTGATGGTCGGATAGTCGAGTGCGGCACGTTTGAAGAACTCATGGAGAAGCAGGGGATGTTTTATAACATGTACAAGTCCCAGATAGAAGAAAGCGTTGGGGCTCACTAGCTGACCCTTAGTAAGCTTAACGCTCATGCCAGCGGTGTTCTACTGAGTCTTCATTAGGGGTAGCTTTAGTAGAAGACTCGAAATCTCTTCGAGACACGACCTCAGTTCTTTTTCGCCTATCGTGAATGAAGACCTCATTCTTCTAACGGTAAACTCCACCGAGAGGGGTCCAGCGACATCTATTGGGTTGATGGTCACTATTATATCGGCCATAGAGCTCAGGACGCTCGAGAACTCGCTCGAGTCTGCTTCGATAACTACTCCAATAAGCTTGCGGCTTTTTAGATGAAGAAGTAAGTTGGTCAGTAGGTCTTTATACTCCCTCGACCGTCGCTCTTCGGGGGTAACATCACCAATAGGGCTTCCTAAAAATAGCATGAGCGTCGGCTTATAGCGATCGGCTAGTATGATAGCTTTTTGATATAGGTCCTCCGGAAGGTGTGCTGCCGGGTTGTAGGCCTCTATTCTAACAAACTCGCTGAGTAAGCTCTCGAGCTTCGAGGCGCTGACCTCCGTCTTGAGTATATCCCTTACTACTTCCGAAAGTCGGTGCCAGACGTATGCTGGAGAGCTCTCGTAACTTACGATTAAGACCCTCTCCTTGTTGTGAAAGGCACTAAGCAGTACGTACGCTACGATGTAGTAGTGATAGTGAGGTCCTGGACTTTTAACGTGGACCAATTCTCCCCTGTGTATGGGACCTATCCTCTTGTCTGTATTTCCGCACTCCACGGTCTCGAGAGGCCTCTCTAGAGTCGGCGCAGGTATCTCGCTTAAAGCAGGTGGAATGAATACCTTAAACCCGAGACCCTCGGCTATAGTGAATACCACCCTAGCTACAGACGCAGGAGCCCCCCTCGCCTTTCGGATCTCGAGTTCTCGAAGCAATAGCCGCCTCACTATGGAGTGCCGTAGAACTATGGTTATGTCCGAAACGAACTCGATATCTCCTAGATCGACCCTCTCTTCCGACAGCGGGATCTCTGCTATGAGAATGACTATTCCGTTGATCTCTTTCGATAACCTCGCAAAATAGTTCTGAAGAATGGCTCTAGCTTTGATCTCGGAGCTCAAAGACTTGAGGATAGGAGTTACAGAGTCTACAACCACTACGCTGGGACGGAACTCACCTACTACCCTATTCAGTACATCGATGATGACGCTGTTCACAGTATCCTCGGAGGCCGTAAGGGGGAAGTATAGAAACCTTAAGTACCCGTTTTTCTCGACGCTCTCCAGGTCGAGCCCTAAGTTCCTCATGTTCTTAAACAATTTTTCTCTATCTTCCTGGACGGAAGCATACAGGCACCTGTGTCCTCTCAATGCGTTATGGTAGCAAATAGTAGACGCTAGCGCGGTCTTACCGGAGCCGGGGTGTCCGGCCACCACAACTAGGGTTCCGGCACTTAGAGCGCCTCTTAGAAGAGCATCGAGACCGTCGACACCGAAAGTGTAATTATTCAAACACTTACCCGAGGATTATGTAAGCGAAGGGTATATAAAGGTGCACTAATCGTTACGCCCCGTTTACTATTCGGACAGGGCTATGTGAAATATTCTCGATCGGAGAGCTTAAACACCCCAACATGGACTGTGGCTACAAACGAAGGCTACCATATCCTCAAGCGCTCAGCTTAGACCCCCCATAATCACTCCAGCGACGAATAGTGAAAATAGCGAATTAAGCTTAAGCTAAAGTTAGAGCGTCGAGAGCTCCATGAGCGTGCCGATATACACGGCTAAGTTTCACTACAGTCTAGCTCTAGAGCACGAACGTCGATATCAGATCCGCAAAGCTTTCTCTTCTGCGCGTAAGCCTTGCCTCACCATCGTGCACCAGTACTTCGGCTGGTCTGGGCCTCATGTTGTAGTTCATACTCATACTGTACGTATAGGCTCCAGCATTCAGGAACGCTAGCACGTCCCCCTCTTCTAGTGGTGGCAGTTTCCTTGCTCTAGCCAACACGTCTCCGGCCATACAGAGGTTACCGACTACATCAACTTCGACTCTATGTTGGGCATCAGCTTTAGATGCGGCGACCACCTCGTAGTAAGCCCCCATCATGACCGATCTAACAAGGTGGTTAATGCTGGTGTCCACGATAGCGAACACCCTCCTTGACCCACCAAACTCTACGGCTTTGACCTCCACTACTCTAGTCAGCAAAACACCTGCGTTACCTACGATAAACCTACCAGGTTCGATTCTTAACTTGATTTCGCCTGTCCTCCTAGAGTAACTCTCCAACAGCTTCGAGATTTCCCGTCCGAAGGAGATGTAGTCGAATTCTGCTTCTCCAGGTCTGTAAGGTACCCCCATTCCACCACCTATGTCTATAAACTCCAGGTCACGGAGACCAGCAGCAATGTCTAAGAGTAGTTTTGTTACCTTAAGGTACGGCTCTATCGTGAAAACCCCAGACCCTATGTGTGAGTGAAGACCTACGATCTTGAGCTTATACTCTCTAGCTATCTCTAAGGCCTTATTCAACGAGTCCAAGCTTATGCCGAACTTAGTAGGACCTCCAGTGATGGTGAACTCGTGGTATCCGCAACCGAAGCCCGGGTTTATCCTTATCGACACGTCCGTCTCCGGAAATAACTTGCCGTACCTTTTTAACTGATGTATAGAATCTACATTAATCAGGACGCCTAGCTCCCCCCGGACATACTTCATTTCTTCATCGGTAATACCACTTCCCGTAAACATGATCTTTTCTCTCTTGAAGCCAAGCATGAGGCCTAACACTACCTCCCATGGTGAAGAAGAGTCTAGTCCTGCCCCAAGGTCTCTAAGGGTGGCGAGTATCCCGGGATTGCCGTTCGCTTTACACGAGTAAAGCACTTCAACGTTCTTGTAGGTAAAGCCTCTGGAGATCTTACTGTAGTTGTCTACAACCACCCCCTTGTCGTATGCGTAAAGTGGGGTTCCGAACCTATCAGCTAGTTCGGTAGCTTTCAGACCCCCGATGTAGAGATGCGACCCTCTCACTTCTATTACCATACTGGACCACTTAGTTTGCGATTGGAAACCTAAATAGGAGTACTAGAGGCAGGCTCTTCAACCATACCTGCGAAAACGCGTCCAGGTGCGTCGAGTAGGAAGCTTACACCAGCTCGAGTGGACCCGTAGGACAAAGCTATTTATCGTGTCAGACGGTCGCTAAAGTTAGAATCGGCTAGTAAGAAAAGCGTTCGGCTATCTCTCGACACATGTCAACGCCTTTTTCACGGCGCCAACAGCACTAGAGGCGAAGACGTACATCACCGGTTCGATCCCCATGCCACCTACGTCGGCTATAGCGTCGGGAGCCTTATCCAAAGCCTTCATGACTCTTTCGAGTTCGGTGAAAAGCTCCTGTTCAGAGGTGTGAGGACCGATTCTAACTACGTTGTACCCCTCGTTAATTATCTTTTGGATGCACTCGTTGCTATACCTTATCACTACGACAGACCTCACAGTCGGGAACTTCCTCATTACGTTAAGTAGCACGCTGGCTGTATGTCTGCTACCCCCTCTAGTTGGATAACCCGCGGCAACAACTTTATTGTACACTCTGACTATCCTGCCTGAAAATCCGACAACATCCCTAAAATCGGCTGCTCCTGGTGGAGCCGAGACTATGTTCATTCCAACCTCCGGGACGAGTTCGTGGCCTCTGGGGTGGAGACTTAAGATCTCATAGGCGGTCTTAACCTCCTCGACGTAAGGGTCTGCTACTTCTCCAAAGAGAGTGAAGCATACGTCGCAGTCCAAAGGAATGGCTGGAGCCTTTGCTCTGTGAAGACGGCACAGAAGACCTTTCTTTAAGACTGAGTTCATGTAACTACTTAATAGCCTTAGGTACTCGAGGTAATTACCTCTAACCAACTTCTCCACCAAGGTATCAGTGACCCTCGTGACGTCGTCTACGTCCAACCCCAGCTCACGAAGCTCCTCAGTAAGCCTGGATAGGGGGACGCTTAAATACTTACTAACCATAGGCTGCGAAATGCCCAGCAGTCTGGAGATCCTTACCTGGCTTACACCTCTCTCACTGAGTTTATGAGCTAAGACCCCTCTGAGCGGTGGAACTACGAGTTCGCTGACCAGCTCATGTGGTAACAACTCTCCGCCCTAGACGATATCCCCGTACAGAAAGATTAAAGAAGCAAAAGTGAACCAAAGCGGTCGCACATACGCATCTAGCAGCAGGAGCGAAATAGAACAGTCTGGCCTTGAGCGGCTGTCCGGGTTTCATGGAATGAATCCGCTTAGCATCCCACGCGCAGTGGTAGGTTGGAGCGGTCTCGGCGGGGCCCGATGGTTCCCTGCGAGCCCCTCTCGGGCTACCGAAAGGGTCCGGGATGCCCCCGGGTCCACGGGGTCCTGAGCGGGATGCCAGGGAGGTAGAGATGGGGAGAGCGGTGACCTTCGCGAACTCGCGCTAGAGCTGAACCCCTCACTCGATTATGTGATCGGCTTCTATAAGGATGGCGAAACGCAAGCTATAATCATGTATCATAATCGCGCGTATATGCGCGCTATCCATAGACGGTTTTTTCACTAACAGCTATCAGCGGTGGGGATCGCCGTGAAGGGGTTACGTAAGATAGTTGAACCACACGAAGCTCTGGGTGCGATTAAGGACGGGTCGGTCGTCGCAGTCTCAGGGTTCAACATGATCGCTACTCCAGCTTATTTACTACTCAAGCTATACGAATTATACGAGCAGACGGGGCATCCAAGGGACCTCTTCATCGTAGCTGAAACTTGCCCCGGCACTCCTGGTAGGGGGCTCGACGCTATAGGGAGAAAGATGATCGAAAATGCGGACTACGGCTTTTTACGTGGAGTCTTAATTCCGTATTACGGGTGGGTACCGAGCATCTCGAAACTAGTTGAGGAAAACCTAATAGAGGGGTACAGTTGGCCTATTGGCGTAGTTTCTCACTGGTTCAGAGAAGTAGCGGCTGGAAGACCCGGCCTAATTACGAAGGTTGGCCTCAACACGATGTTCGACCCGAGGCTTGAAGGAGGGTTTCTTAATGATCTCGCAGCCGAGAGGCGTACGTGTAGGGTCGAGGTAGTCGTGATAGCCGGCGAGGAAATGCTACTATACTCGTGTCCGAAGCCAACCGTAGCTCTAATTCGCGCAACTACGGCCGATGAAGAGGGGAATCTATCGATGGAACACGAGAGCGCCGTTCTTAATGTGCTAAGCATAGCTCAAGCCGCAAGGTCCTCGCCGGAGAGGGGGATCGTTATCGCTCAAGTAAAGAGACTGGCTAAGTCTAGGTCTATAAAGCCTAGAGACGTTCACGTTCCCGGGCCTCTAGTCAACTACGTAGTCGTATCCCCAGAGCTTCCGGAGTACCACGGGCAAACACACTCGGTTCTATACGACCCGACGCTCTCCGGGGAACTAGTACCCCCGTCGGAAGCGGCTCGAGCGTCTACCATCCCAATGGGCGTTAGAAAGGTTATTGCTAGAAGGGTCGCTATCGAACTAGTAAAGCTCGTAGCAGACATGGGTAGACCCATTCTTGTAAACTTAGGGATAGGTATTCCTGCCGAAGTGACATCGGTTCTCGCTGAGGAAGGGATCGAAGACCTCGTCTACACGACAGTCGAGTCTGGACCGTTTGGTGGCATAGCACTGACTGGACCGGACTTCGGAGCCTCAAGAGGATTCTTTGCTCTAGTACCTATGGCAGACATGTTCTCTCTCTACGAGGGTGGAATAATCGATGCAGCATCTCTAGGGTTCCTACAGGTGGACTCTCGAGGAAACGTGAACCCGGCTTTTCTCCCCGGTAAGATGCCCGGAGCCGGAGGATTCCCTGTAATAGCTTTTGGAGCGCCCAACCTACTGTTCGCTGGAGAGTTTACTGCGGGCAGTAAACAAGTGAGGGTCTCAAGCAGAGGTCTTGAGATAATTAAAGACGGTGACGTAATTAAGTTCGTGGGGAGAGTGTACAAAGTGGTTTACAGCGGTCTCTATGGGGTATCTAAGGGGCAAAACGTGCTATTCGTAACCGAGAGGGCCGTCTTCAGGCTCACCGAAAACGGGCTAGAGCTCATCGAGGTAGCACCAGGGGTAGACGTAGATAAGCATATACTCTCTAAAATGGAGTTCAAGCCCAGGATTAGTAAGAACCTGAGGGAGATGGACGTGGAGCTATTTAACGAGAAACCCATAGGGCTTCGGGACGCTGTTTTATCCTTACTTAAGAGGTAAACGCTATTCGCCCCCCATAACGAGGGGTAGTAGCAAGACGCGCGCCCCGGCCTGAATGCTTTCTTCCTGGGAGAGGATCCTGCCTTCTGCTGCTACCACGTAGTAGTCCATAGGGAATCCGAATTCTTCCAAAACCTTAAGGAGGTCGCGAACGCTAATCGACGAGCAGTTTACGTTTATCTTCAGCGACCTATTCTCGGGATATACTACAACTTCAATACCGCATCTTTCCCGTCCTTCAGTCATGCAATCTCACGTCTAGTCCTAGTTCCTCAAGCTTGGTGGGCTCTGGATACCCGCTCTCCTCATCGAGCTTTCTGTACCTATAGAAGAGCTTGAGCATGTCACCTATGGGGCATACCGAGCCCCTGACCGGTCCCTCGTTGAGTGGTTCTTCCGCAAATCTCCTGGGTAGAGTGTCCTCGATTACCTTTAGCCCTAAGCTCAGATTCAATAACCTCTCTAGGTACCACACTCTCTCCCCTATTTTTAACGCTTCATCCTTATCGACAGCATAACCCACCACAGCGGAGTAGACCTTAGCCATGTGGTCAAAGTCTACAACACCGAAAACTGGGAACTTGCACATGCCTACGGAGTCTAGGAAGTTGCAGAGGTTCTGCGTGATTACCACCGACCTAACCTTATCTTCAAGGCTCTTCGGGGGCTCCACTATCCCATACTCGGGCAGTAGTGCCACTCCCCTCTCCAAGAGGAACGTCATACCCTGCAGGTGGCTTGCCCCAATGTTAGACGTTGCGTATACTAGCCCCATGGTGTGGTACCTCCTCGGGTGGTGAGCCGGCACTTCAAGGCCCTTGACGTGCGGCGCAAAGTCGCACGTATCCGGATGTATGCTCTTGCAGGCTCTAGCTACACCTTCGGCTAGAATGCTACCTATACCCTCCCTGTGGGCGATCATGTTGATTAGCTTTATTACGGCATCTACATCACCCCACTTCAGCTCGAAGCCCACATCGTTTTTACTTATGTACCCCCTTTCGTAGCACTCCATAGCCCAACCTATTACGGCACCGGTAGAAATGGTGTCTAAACCTAGCTCATCGCAAGCCCTATTGATGGTTATGAGAGCGCTGGGGTCGTTGATCAGTAGGTTGGTTCCCATTAGTGCTAGAGTTTCGAACTCAGGGTGCTTAACCCAGGTGCCGTCTATGTAGACCTCTTTGTGGCACTGAATGACGCAGGGAACTTCTGTACCACAAGACTTTCCTCTAGACCTATAAACCTGTTGCATGACTTGGCCAGTAATTTTAATCTTAGCAGGGTCCTGGTCCTCGAAGACCCCCCTAGACCAGTTCTTTATAGGGACATTGCCGTCTAGAACGTAAGTAACCAAACCCCCAGCGGTACCGTAAGACTTGAGGGCGCTAGCTCTTGGGGACTTGAGGCAGGACTCTCCGTGCCTCCTTATGAGCTCGGACAGAGACCTTCTGTCAGAGACTTCGATAGTGGACTCACCGTAGACCGCTATAGCCTTCACTTTCTTAGAGCCCATGACGGCCCCAATACCGGTCCGCCCGGCCACTCTGTACTCGTTGGAGACGATACAAGCGAACCGACAAAGCTTCTCACCAGCCGGGCCTATAGCTGCTATCTTTAGGTTTTTAACTCCGACTTCCTCTTCAATAACCTTAAAGGTCTCCGACGTCTTCTTTCCCCAAAGGTGGTCAGCAGGCCTAATCTCAACTGCTCCATTTACTACCGAGATATACACTGGCGTCGTAGAAACCCCACGTAGCACTATGCCGTCGAAACCGGACCTCTTGATCATGATGCCGAAAGAGCCCGCCATCATGCTCTTCCCTAAGTAGCCCGTGAGAGGGGAGATGCTTACGAAAGCCGTTTTGGAGCCGGATAGGTAGGTTCCAACTAGTGGACCAGCAGCTATGATTAGGATGTTTTCACTTCCTAGCGGGTCTATTACGCCCTTATGCTTGACTTCCTCGTAGAGAAGTCGGACAGCATAACCCATCATCGAGTACAGCTTGACCCACTTTTCTTTAGTTAGATGTATTTTGTAGGTCCTACTGGCCAAGTCTATATCCAGGATCCTGCCGATGAGGCCGCCCACATTCATCACCCCGAGAACACCCGAAGACTAGAAAAAATAGTTCAGACCCTTCAAAGCGCTATCAGACGCAAATGCTGTTTTAGCGTCAAACGAGTTCTGTCGGGTTCGACACTTCTTCACTGACCGTATGCGAATGATGGCTACCGCAGCTAGCTCCGTAGTGATGTAAGTAAGCTAGGGCGGTCCAAGCATCGGAGGTTAGCCTGCTTTAGTCGAACACTGTTGGGACTTCTTACTTAGTCTTTCGATCAGCTTAGGCACGACCACGAAGAGGTCTCCCACTATCCCATAGTCGGCTATTCTGAATATCGGTGCTTCCGGATCCTTGTTGATGGCTATCACGATCTTCGAGTCCTTCATTCCGACGACGTGCTGTACGGCACCGGAGATCCCAACAGCTATATAAACGTCCGGCTTGACCGTCTGACCCGTTAAACCGACCTGGTGGTCATACGATATCCAGCCGGAGTCTACCGCCGCTCTGGATGCCCCAATTTCCCCGTTAAGTATTCTGGCCAGCTCTCTCAAGAGCTCGAAGCCTTTGGCACCACAGCCCCTGCCTCCGGATACTATTATTCTGGCTGACTTGAGGTCCACCTTTCTTTTCTCTCTTTTAACTTCAAGTACTTCAACTAAGCTTTGCTCGCCCTCCGGTATATCCACGCTCCACTCAACAACTCTCCCGGTTCTCGACTCATCCCTTGGTGGGACCGGGAATATGCCCGGACGGACTGTTGCCATCTGAGGTCTATGCTGAGGCGTAACTATAGCGGCCATGATTTCGCCTCCGAACGTAGGTCTTATTTGGTATAGGATTCTCTCGTACTTTCTACCCGTTCCAGGGTCCACCCAGTCGCCTATGTCTACGTCAGTGCAGTCAGCAGTAATCCCAGTTTTGAGTCTCGCGGCAACCCTAGGAGCTAGCTCGCGCCCCAGCACTGTAGCAGAGAACAGCACGATTTCGGGCTCTACTTTCTTGATTACGTCTACTACAGCCCTGGTATACAGCAACAGGCTGTAAGACTCCAGCCTCGGGTCGTCGACTACGTGTACTTCGCTAGCACCTCGGTAGATCAACTCCCGGGCGGCATTCTTAATCCCGTATCCCACCAGTATCGCACCAACATCAAGCCCGGCCTTCTTGGCCAGGTCCCCAGCCTTGCCCAAGAGCTCGAGGGAGTGTTCTGCGGGTAATCCCTCTTGGGTCTCAGCGTAGACAAGGATCTTCTTCGACACTTTTATTACACCCCCAGCGAAACTCCGTCCTTCTTTAGCTCGTTGAGAAGCTTCTCAACAGCTACATCAACGTCTGAGTCGGCGAATATCTTGCCCTTCCTCCTGATCTCTATTCTCCACATCCTCACGACTCTCGTGGGCGACCCAGCTAACCCTACTAGAGACGGGTCTAGCCCAACTTCGTCCGCACTCCATACCTCTATCTGCTTTCTCCTAGCGGCTAGCACGTCTCTGAGTGACGGAATCCTGGGCTGGTAACTAGTGCCAGCAATACTAAAGACCGCAGGAAGCTTCACCTTCATGACGGCGTATCCTCCCTCAATCAGTCTCTTGACTATAGCGTAACCATCTCTGACTTCCAATATTTTATCAACATACGATACGCTGGGTACTCCGAGCCACTCACCTACTTCAGGCCCTACGTGTCCCGTATTGCTATCCGAGGACTCGATACCGCAAAGAACGAGGTCTACTGACCCCAGCCTCCGCTCGACCTTCCTGATGGCTGCTGATAGAGCGTACGAAGTGGCGAGAGTATCAGAACCCGCCAACTTGGGGTCGCTGAGGAGGATCATTTCATCAACGCCCATGGCTAGCACCTCTCTTAGAGCATCAGCGGCGTGTGGAGGCGCCATGGCTATGCCTACAGCTTTCCCACCGAATTTCTCTTTGAGTTGGACTGATGCCTCAATTGCGTACTTATCGTACGGGTTGACTACGAGCTTTACGGCGGACCTGTCTATAGTTCCATCTGGTTTGAACCTTACTACCGCCTTTGGGTCTACTACCGGCTTAACCAGGACGACCAAGTTCAGCGGTATAGCACTCACCCGAAGTTCTGATGACTCTAAGGTAAGGTGTGCTATCTTCTCCTGACTACGTACTCCCTTCCTAGTACCTCGCGGGCTACTATCAACCTCATAATATCGAGAGAGCCTTCAGCCCAGTCGTAGCTCTTAACGGCTTTAAGAGCAAGTGCTACGGGGTTCTCCTCGGTGTAACCGTAAGCGCCAAACCATCTGAGAGCATCGTCTATAGCCGCCTTAGCTGCCTGTACGGCAAAGAGTTTCGCTGCGGCAGCTATCTTAGTGACCTCGAACCTACCTATTTTACCCTCTTGCTCCATCTTTAGGGCCCATAGAGCTTTATACGCTAGAGCGTGAGCCGCTTCTAGTTTAGCCCAGTTGTCGGCTAGCTGGAACTGTATGCCTTGGAATGTGGCCACAGGCTCTCCGAAAGCTTTTCTCTGTTTAGCGTACTCGGCTGCCAGCTCTATGGCTCTCTTACCTCCTACAGCGCACGCTAAGGCGATATAGGCTCTAGCGTGGTCGAACCCCTCCATAGCTATGTAGAAGCCCCTGCCCTCATCACCTATTCTATAGGTTTCAGGGACCTTAACGTTGTTAAGCACGAAGCTACCGAACGACCAGCCCTTTCTCCCGAACTCCTTCTCTAGCCTGATCGTTACGTTGGGGTCGGTTAGCGGTACGAAGAACAGACTCATACCTTTGTGTTGCTTAGCCTTATCCGTATAAGCTAGTGTAACGTGTCCGCCGCCCAGCTCAAACCAAGCACCCTTCTCCTTAGCCTCCCTAACCCCGGAGATGTAAGCTTTCTCACCAAAGATCACATATCCATCTACCTCCCTTTTCGCCGTAGTGGTTATCCCCACCAAGTCGGAACCTGCTCCGGGTTCCGTGGTGGCTATGCCAACCCACAAATCGCCTCTGGCGGCCTTCCGTATGATATCCTCTCTGAACTCATCGCTGCCATACTTGTATGCGATATAACCCCAAGACGTGTGGACCAAGTAAGCCACAGCTAGCGAGAATGTCATGTCGGCTTTAACTATCTCCTCCAGGACCACACCCGCCGTAATCGGGTCTAGACCAAGTCCGTCGTACTTTTCTGGAAAGATGACTCCGAACAAACCGAGTCTCGCCATCTCTCTAGTGACCTCCCTCGGTACTTCCTGTTTTTCCTCGAACTCTACGGCTTTTGGAGCAATGTACTTCTCTGCGAATTCTCGCACCGTCGACCTTATGTCTTCCTGCTCTTTAGTGAACCCGAAATCCAACGGCAACTACTACACCATTACAAAGTTGTAGAGCGTTCAATATAAGCTAGATTCGATGGTTGAAGAGAGCGTTGCTAGTCAGTCGTATGCCCGCGGCTCTTTAACCATAGAATCTACAATCGCAATCCCCATCGCATTAAAGTTCTAGCCAGTATGCCTACTCGGTAGCTTCGAAGAGAAAAAGCTACGGAAGCGGGTACGACACGCTAAAGAGGCTAGCTTTGCCACTTAGGTTTTCTCTTCTCTAGAAAAGCTGTTATCCCTTCCTTGGCCTCCTCGGAAGATACGGCAACGTAGAACATCGTCTTCTCAAGCTCTAGGCCGGGTGCTAGTATAGACCTAGCGGACCTACTGAGCACAGATTTAGCTATAGCGAGAGCCGTCGGGCTCTTTTGGCATAGCTTCGCCGCTAAAGCCATAGCTTCGTCCATCAGCCTCTCCGGTTGAACGACCCTATGCACTATCCCAAGCTTCAGAGCCTCCTCTGCTGAAAACATCTCACCCAACATAACTATCTCTCTCGCTTTGGCTAGTCCAGCCGTAAACACCAGCTTTTGAGTAGCACCCCACCCGGGGACTATCCCGAGGTTGATTTCGGTAGACCCGAATGCGGCGCTCGAGGCTGCTATAACGAAGTCGCAGGAGAGAGCTAGCTCGAATCCGCCCCCTAGGGCATAGCCGTTGACGGCCGCTATGACGGGTTTAGACATGTTCTCGATGAACTCGAAGACCTCTCTACCCAACTCTATAAACCCTTTAACGTCCGCTACGCTTTTCGTGAACTCCGCAACGTCGGCGCCAGCACAAAAGCTCTTACCGGTTCCCGTTATAATCACTACTCTAACTTCCGGGTCTCTCTCTGCTTCCTCCAAAGCTTTCCGCAGGTCCGTCAATACATCGCGGTTCAGCGCGTTGAGCTTCTCGGGCCTGTTGAGTGTTATGACGGCGACTCTCTCTCTTTTCTCGTAGGCTACGTACTTCAGTTCCACACTACTCACCCCTATCTATAGCTATGGAAACCCCTACCAGACTTTCTTCCAAGGTATCCGGCGGCAACTAGTCTTCTGAGCAGGGGAGGCGGGTGGTACGCCTGACTCCCGGTTTCTCTGTATAGCGCCTCAGCGATCCCCAAGAGTACGTCGAGTCCTATGAAGTCTGCTAGCTCTAGCGGTCCCATCGGCCAGTTATAACCTAACTTCATAGCTTGATCGATGTCGCTAGCAGTAGCGACACCGCTCTCGTACAGCCTTATAGCTTCGAGGATCGGCAGTATACCTATCCTGTTCGCTATGAAGCCCGGTGAGTCTTTACAGACTACAGGGACCTTACCTAGCCTCTCGGCTAGGGACTTCACTACCTCAACCGTCTCGTCGGAGGTGAGAAACCCTCTCACTACTTCAACTAGCTTCATAACCTGCGGAGGGTTAAAGAAGTGCATGCCCACCACTTTGTCCGGTCTCTTAGTTACTGCGGCGAGGGCAGTTATGCTGAGAGTCGAAGTATTACTGGCCAGAATTGCGTTAGGTGGGGCAGTAGCATCTGCTTCCCTAAAGACTTTCCTTTTAACCTCGAGGTCTTCGAAAACAGCTTCAATAACTAAGTCTGACTCTCTCACTGCTTCCTGAATGCTTGTCGTAACACTAATCCTGGAGAAGGCTTCGCGGGCCTGCTCCTCAGATAGCCTACCCTTCTCGACAGCCTTCTTCAGACCGAATGGTCCCTCCCAAACTAAGCTCAACCCTCTTTTTAGCGCATCCTCAGAGACGTCGACTGCCACAACCTTAAAGCCTGCCTGCGCAAAAACTTGAGCAATACCAGAACCCATAGTACCAAATCCGATGATGGCTACCCTTCGGATCTCTACCAAGGTTTAAACCCACTACAAGTGTTATCAGGTAAGTTATATCTATTTCGCATACACCACGATAGTGAATGATGGACGAGAGTCCTCTAGATGCTTTAATACATCAGCCTGATCAAGATGTTAGTCGATTTTAAAAGCTACAGTATCATACCTATTACTAACCCAGCAATAAACCCCAGAGTCGCGTATTCGTCGTGTTCGTGACCAAAGATCTCGGGGGCAACCTCGTGTATAACTACGTACACCATAGCGCTAGCAGAGAGGGCTAGGAGCACGGGTAGTGTTATTGCGGTATCGATAAGTCCCACTAGAGAGGCTATTGCCGAGACCAGTTCGGACACAGCACTTAGTACTCCGGCTAGAAAGCCTGATAGGATTTTCCCTGAAGAGGTAGCGACCGATAGAGAGACTATCAAACCCTCGGGAACGTCCTGAAGTGCTATAGCTATCGCAGTAGCTAGACCCGCCTCTGGGCTATGGAGAGATGTAGAGCCTACGGCTAGACCTTCTGGAATATTGTGTATCGCTATAGCTAAAGCTATTAAAGTCAGGTTTCTGCGTCCGGCGTTGCGAACGACTCGTGTATGTGGGACGAAAGTGTCTAGAGACTTGATCAAAATAAACCCGATGGTAAACCCTACTAGCGATAGCCCCAGTCCTCCGAGTTCGATAGACGGAATAAGGAGCTCTACGAAAGCTACGTAAACCATGAGCCCCGAGCCGAACCCTAAAGCTACATCAACGAACCTCTCGTCTAAGCTCACGTGGAGAAAAATGAGAGCAGAACCGAGAATAGTTGCTATCGTCGGTATGAGGCCGTAGGCTACGACTCTCAACACTAAGCTTTCAATCAATCCTCACTACACCTGCTTTTCAAGGTAATCACCGCACACACAGAGGCGCTTCGACTTAGTGTACCAGCTATTTCATACTCTAACTAGAGACGGTGAGACGATTCCCATACCTGTTTATGTGAACTATGTCATCAACAGGCTTTCTGGACCTCGGCTTCGGGCTTTCGTCAGGGTAGCCTATGGCAACTATGGCTATAGGAACTTTGTGTTTAGGAGCTCCCACTATTTCCTGGATAATGGGCTTCTCCTTTTCTCCAACACCTAACCGCACCGTCCCTAAGCCGACGGCATGTGCTGCTAACATTAAATAGGTAACAGCGTTGGCACAATCTAGCATGTAGAACATAGGCGAAGCGGTCTCATCGCAGAGAACTACTATACCTGCTGGTGCATCTCGTAGTGCCTGCCTCCAAGGGTAAACCGATGCTAGGTCGTGCTTTGTCTTAGGGTCTACTGCTATTATGAACTCCCACGGCTGACCGTTTTTTGCGCTAGGAGCGAATCTGGCGGTATCGATAACTTTAATTAGCTGGTCTAACGCTACTGGTTCTTTCTCGTATTTCCTAATACTCCTTCGAGTCGTAAGGAACTTAATGTAATCCCCTGGACTCACACTATCCCCTGAGAACGATGCGCCAACTGCGTTATATTCTTTCTACTTTTAGCTACACAACTTACGAGGCCTTACTAGCTAGTTCTCACCAAACAGAATACACTGGAGAGACAAGAAGTTGAAGTTTCAGCTCTCGTTTTAGTCTACATGAGTTGAGCTAGCTTCTCTTACGTATAATATGTTTTCCTCAGCGTTTTGCTCCGAGATCCGTCAAGCTTTAGGGTGTTTAAAGCAGCTCCGAGCGATCCACATCTCGGTTCGCCTTCAGGGAGAGCCCGCACCTCATCAAAGGGCTCCAACCTCCCCACATAGTAGCCTTCGCGCATCGATCAAGAGACACAAGCCAATACGAAACACGAAACAGTTGCTTGAGGTACTTCAGGAGTTCTCTCGGGTTGGTTTCTCATATAAGGTAAAGGGATGTATGGTGGTTGCCCGTGTCGTTTACTTGGTTTGTTTAGGTGTTTTTGATTATCTTGGGTATTGCCGACACGGGCTCTCCCTCGTCACCTGCTCACCTATCGCAGGGTCATCGGGAGCTACATCGGCGGGCACCACAGAGCCCGCCTCGAGGTATACATGTATCCCCCGCCCCTGATGGCTACTCCGCCGTCATTGAGGCGGGATATATCCTTCAAACACTCACAGTAGCTAAAACAGCTTAAAAACTTTTACAGAAGACACAGTCTTGTATGAACCTTAAATATAGCGTTTTTGTATGGTTATTGGGCTGTTAGGTTGAGAGTTAAGATAAGGGTTTATATGGACCTAGTAACCAAACTTGGTTGGAAGGAAAACGATATAGTAGTTCATGGCGAGTCTTCTACTCTTAGAGAAGTTCTTGAAAGAATCCAAGAACTCCGGAGTTTCCTTAATGGGGAATTTACTGAGAGATTTATCGTTTTAATAAACGGAGTAAACTCTAGGTTCTCCGGGGGCTTGCTCGCTAGAGTCAAAGATGGTGACGTCGTAGACATCTTCCCTCCTGCAGGAGGAGGGTAAAAGACGTATTACGACTCAGTGCGCAACTGCTCGGGTTCGAGCGACAGTTCATGAATAGCTAACTACCCGATAAAGGTTTCAAAACCTCAGTATTTCTAGCCAATGAGCTGGCTGGTTTTTAATAAGTAGAGCTGGTTCAGGGCTCCGAGTTCGCACTACCTTAAGAGTGCTATTGGGTACTCTAAGTATCCACCACGGCGATTAAGACTTAGGAGGAACTCCGCTAGGTTATTTAATGTTATTTAATGTAAGTGACCAACTCTTGTAAATTAGCGGCAGAAAACCTTTATAGACCTTTCTCGATGTTACTAACGACGTTAATCGATATAAGTCGGTGCGGTAGATGGGGACTGCTTTCCGAAATTGATGGTACTTACGTAATCGTTAAAGAGGGCAGAACGTTAATCCGTGATAGAACGGGCAATGCGCACACGTTGGAGTGTTGCCTAGGCAGTCTCCATCGTTGCTTCTAGTTAGAGCACAGTAGTTTACTAGTACGCATGTAAAGCACGACGGCATTTCGTTAAAGGATAGCTTGTAGTAGAGCTTAGAGTATTCGTTTCTCCAGATGTCCGCGAGGGACTCTTCGATCGCGCTACCTAGAATGATTTCGTTTATAGACCTTTCAACACCGAACAGCCTGGTCTTCCACGTGCGCGAGTAGTAGAGACATGGAGTAACCGATCCATCAACTCGAATGTAGAGAGCTTTGTTTTGAGCAAATGGACACGACCTATACGACCCGAGTGGAAGCTGGGGTACTGAGATCCTCAGCCCCAGCTCCGGATACTCTCTCTTTGCTTTCTCTATAGATTCCTCGAACCCCTTAATACAGTAAGTATCGCCTACGCAGTCTAGTCCACGCTCTCCCTCTAATGGTATGTAGTAGCTATACATCACCTCGTTAACTCCCAGCTCTCTAGCTAGCTTGAGTAGGTCACCAGCCTCGTGGAAGTTTAGCTTCGTGATAGTGAAAATGACCTTTATGGTTGGTCTCGTAACTAACTCAAGCCTCTTTAGTTCTACGACCTTTTTTAGGCTTTCAACTACCTCTGGTAGAACACCCCCAACGCGCATCCTGCCGTAGAGCTCAAGAGTAGCTGCGTCGATGCTAACTACTATCTCGTCAACGTTCTCGGCTACGACTCTGTAGAGTTTAGACAACCTGTATCCGTTGGTATTCAGCACTACCCGAAGCCCCCGGCTTCTAAGGGACTTGAGTAACCACTCGAAGTCAGGGTGAGTCGTGGGCTCACCCCAGCCGGTCAGAGCGACCTTCTCGACACCGGACCGGACTAGGTTCTCTAGGATCCTGGAGAACTTATCCATCTCCATATAGGTTTCTTTGAAGTTTTTTGCGCTCCACCTAAAGCAGTGGACGCACTTAAACTCGCACAGTGTAGATATTTCCATGACAACTTCTTTAGGACGCGCTCCTCTTTTCAGCTCTATGACCCAGTCAGCAGTCTCGAACCTATCCACCTTTGCCTGCCTCGCTAGTCTTGGTAATAGAAAGTTTAAAACTGCTAGTGTAGCTTGTAGATGTGGTGGAATCTTTGCCACTCGGGGGTTATATGGGTAGAGTTCTCAGAGTAGACTTGACGAACCAGAGGGTTACTGACGAGCCGCTTCCTCCGGAGGACGTCCTGAGGAAGTGGATAGGCGGTAGAGGTCTAGGGGTTTACTACATGCTCAAGGAGGTTGACCCTAAGGTTGACCCGCTCAGCCCGGCAAACAAAGTCATCGTAGCTACAGGACCCCTCACCGGTATAGTTGGGATACCCTCGTCCGGTAGGTGGTGCTCGGTAACGAAGTCCCCGCTTACCAACACCATACACGACTCACACAGTGGTGGGAAGTTCGGCCCCGAGCTAAAGTTTGCCGGCTACGACGCAATAGTAATCGAGGGTGCGTCTGAGAGACCTGTATACCTCTGGATCCATGACGGAAAAGCCGAGCTTAGGGACGCTAAGCACCTTTGGGGTAGAGATACTCACGACACTACCGACATCATACAGGAAGAACTAGCTCCTGTAGTAGGTAAGGACGAAGCTACGAAAATCAAGGTGGCCTGCATCGGACCCGCCGGCGAGAGGCTGGTTAGGATAGCCTGCATAATCAACGACAAGAGTAGGGCCGCCGGTCGAGGAGGACACGGCGCTGTTTGGGGTAGCAAGAAGCTTAAGGCCATAGCAGTAAGAGGACACATGAAGCCCCCCATAGCCAACGAGGCTAAGTTTAGAGAAGTCGTCGCAAAGTCTATGGACCTCATAAAGAAGTCGGGAGTTACTAGTGAGGCTTTGCCGAAGTACGGTACGGCCGTTCTAGTCAACATAATTAACGCCCACGGGATCTACCCAACCAGGAACTTCCAGACTGGAGTGTTCCCGACGGCAGATAAGACTAGTGGTGAAACTATTGCTAGGGAGATAATGGACTGGGAGAAGCAGAAGGAAGAAATCTGCTGGGGCTGCCCGATTGCGTGCGCTAGGTATACTAAGATAACTAAGCCGCCGTTCACTGGAGAGGGAGGGGGGCCGGAGTACGAGACTGTTTGGGCTCTCGGTGCGCAAACCGGTACGGACGACCTAGCAGCCATATCTAAGGCAAACTACCTGTGCAACGAGCTGGGACTGGACACCATATCTATGGGTCACGTAATTGGGACGTTCATGGAGCTAGTTGAAAAAGGGAAGGTTCCCTCGGAGAAGCTGCGCGGCCTGAGAGTAACATGGGGCAGTGGGGAGGCCTTAGTCGAGCTAACGTGGAGGACCGCCTACCGTAGTGGCATAGGAGACGACCTGGCCGAGGGAGCTTTAAGGCTGGCCCAAAAGTACGGAGCACCCGAGCTAGCCATGGTCGTTAGAGGCCAGGAGCTACCGGCCTACGACCCGAGAGGCGCACAGGGTCACGGGCTGGCGTACGCCACGAGCAATAGGGGAGGCTGCCACCTCAGGGCCTACATGATCTCCCCAGAGGTCTTGGGAGTACCGCAGTTGCTCGACAGGTTCGAGACTAAAGGTAAAGCAGCATGGGTTAAGCACTTCCAGGACGTCTTCGCAACTATAGATAGCTTAGTTGTCTGCAAGTTCGTTACGTTCGCCTATTGGTCGGACGTCATGGCCGAGCAGTTATCGGCGGTAACAGGGTGGGACATAACCAAGGAGGAGTTCGAGAGAATAGGTGAGAGAATATACAACGCGGAGAGAGCCTTCAATGTGCTGTCCTTCGAAGACGGAGAACAGTACGACACATTGCCCAAGAGGCTACTAGAGGAGCCTATGCCCGAGGGGCCGGCCAAAGGACATGTAGTTAGACTGAGCGAGATGCTCCCGGAGTACTACAGCTTGAGAGGTTGGGTGAGGGGCAGACCGACAAGAGCGAAGCTGGAGGAACTAGACTTAAAGTGGTTAGCCGACAGGCTTTCCGAGGCTAAACTACTCCCGAGGTGAGTCTTAGCTTAATACCTTTTACATATTATTACATACATACGATGCCCTGGTGTAGGCAGTTCTAGTTTTCTACGGGCCGCAGTACCAATAGTGTACTCTAGCCTAAACGCTCAGAGTTGGTTAACGTACTAATTAGAGCAGTCCGCCCCGTCTAGACTAGACCCGGTCGAGCGTGATGGCGCGACCCCGCTAGTTCCCGTCCTTCATTCTCCCCCATTCAGGGGGTGTCTGGAGGGTTCTATAACCTTAATGTTCTACAGGCTTTTAAACCTTCACTCTGGCGACTCACTCCACACTTGGAACACCTAGCTACACTAGTCGTAGGGCAACACGAAGCTCAAAGCTCGTCACTCTAGCTTATACTGTTTGCCCCTGGGTGCTCACTCCCATTAGTTCGTTTTCGTTCACGGCTGTACCCGGGGACTTCCACCCCGCCCGCGCGGCTTCACGGGTGGAGGTCGAGCCCGAAGGCGCAGGTCTCCCGTCTGGCTTAAGCCCCGAGCGGCTTGGAGCGATGCCACCATCACCACCGGGGCTTCCGATAGACGCAGGGCAAAAGCAACGCTAACATGCACTTCCTAAAATCATCGAGAAGGAAAAAGCCCAAGCCGTCTCGGAAGTCGGGATCCGCACTATGGAGACTGGCAGGTCCCGTGGAGGTCTATCGCTTTGTCCCTCAGGAAGCGGTTGACCCCTAATTACACGAGAGGGGGATATGCGGTCCCAGGAAGAGAAGCATTCGATATCCAAGGTGGTACGACTGAGAGTCGATCCCTCTCAGTGGGAGATCAGTTACTAAAAAGCTTTAAGGTCAAGTGGCTCTAAGAGTGTGGCGACGGTCTTGAAGCCCGTTGGTGTAGTTGCTAGTGGCTCGAAGTCGTTTTACGCCCCCGTGTTGGTGTACAAAGACGCCGAGAGAGTACTCCGCGAGGAGTCTCTTGCTATCATCAGAGATAGAGTAACAGGCAAGCAGTACCTCGGTTTGATAAGGTGGTTGTCCAAAATAGACCCCCTCTTGCCTGCGACCCAGAGGTCCGGGGTAGTGGACAACCCTAGGCTCGCGGAAATGGCTACGAACATTCCATTTGAGACCTCATACGTCAGGATCATCGGGGAGCTAAGCAGCGGAAGGCTCGAACCTACGGTAGACCCACCGACTCCGAGGAGCGAGGTGCTACTAATCGAGTCCCCCGAGGACTTAGTGCTCGAACTCGGCGGGGGACTGACAATAGGGGAACACAAGTATTCGGGGGTCAGAATACCTCTGGATCCCAAATACCTATCCTACCACATTGGGGTGGTCGGGGCAACTGGGACCGGTAAGTCGAGGCTCGTGAAGGCCCTCATAGATGAGGTGCTGACCAAGACTGACTGGAAGGTGGTAGTGTTTGATCACTCCGGAGTAGACTACACATATTACTACCCCAGCAACGTAGTGGACGCATCCCTAGTTATGCCAGACCCCATAACCTTAGGCGAGTTAGTAGCGGAGGAGTCCATGCTAGAGAGACAGGAGGAGTACATACTGGCAGCTGTGTATGCTTACATAGCTTACTTCAAGAGGACTTTCGCAACAACTCACGGTCCTCAGAGAATCGATAAGGCTGCTAGCCAATCTGGAACCCCGTTCGCCTGTAGCATGAGATTCGCCGAGGGCTTAGATCTCACAAACATCGAGAAGATTATGACCGAGATAATTTGGGATGTACACACGTTCCGCAAGTGTGTCGAGAACGTGAGCAGAGAGTTCGGGGCAAAGGACCCGACTGTAGCTAAGATGAGCTTACTCATAGGGACGTACTCCAAGGGGCTGATAGAGTCACTAAATAAGAAGAAGCTCACGTCGCGTGAAGTGGTCGATAGGGTTCTAAGGGAGAGGATCGTCGTCGTCGACTTGAGTAGCGTCGGAATAGTCGTAAGGAGGTATTTAGTGAAATCCGTTCTAGACGAGCTTTGGAGGATCGTGGACGAGCGAAGAGAAAAGCCCAGGACCCTGGTGGTCATAGACGAGGCGCACAACTATGCTTGCATGGGGTGTGGAGCCTCTCTACGTTCGATCGAGAGAACTGCTAGAGAGGGGAGGAAGTGGGAAATCGGGTTAGTGTTGGCCAGTCAGAGGATAATAGACTTCTCGACCGATATTAGAAACAACATAAACACGTTCTACTTCAGCAGGTTGCAGACCCCCGGCGACTTTGAGAACCTTCGGGGGGTATTGGACTTAGGCGGCCTGGGTCCGGAGTCCCTGTCGGTTCTCGGAGTCCGAGAGTTCTTCTTCGCCGGCCTCGGGAATCCCCTAAGGTTCCCTATACTAATGCGGGTGAGGGAGGTTGGAGAACCCGCCATGGGGTGAAGAGCAGACTAAAGCGGAGGGAGCTGCCGGGATAGCTCCCGAGCTACTGGGGGAGGCTCTCGACTCCGTAGTCAACAAGATAAGCAGAGTTGCCTCGGTAGCCGGGTTGGCATCTAAAGCTAGGGAGAGATTAATCTCGAGCGATGTCATAAGGAGGGCCATCTACGCTGGAGAAAAGTGCTTCTTAAGCATAGACTCGAGCTACACCTCTCCTCCTCTAGAGCTTGTCGGGGGATACCTAGGCCTCATCTTCGTAGTCAGCGCCCTTTACGGCAAGGGGTGTCACCCCACCTCGTCGGCGTTCGAGGTCGTAGCTCATGTAACGTACGACCCGACTAGGGATCTGACAAGGATCGAAGCCAGAAGACTCGAAAGGGAGAAGGCCATAGAGGCCCTAAGGCGGAAGTCTAGAGGAGAAATTCACTTCGATATCATCGTGGTCGATGGTGAGGTTCTACCCAGGCTGTCACCGAGGGTACTCGCCGGGACTAGCGTAGAGTCGGAGAAGGCTAGAGAGCTGGTGAGACTAACCGACACCATGGTCCTTCTGGCCGAAAAAACTAAGACCCCAGTCGTGGGAGTGCTCAAGAGGAGCTACTCTAAGGATGCGCTGGCGGCACTCGGATACTTCCTGGACGTTGACTTAAGCGATAGAGCTTTTATGACGTACGTTTTAGAGCCCGGGGAGTTCGCCGTCATAGGAGACTACAAGTCTATAGCGTCCGCCTACCAGAGCTTAGTTGATAACTACGGAGTCGCTTATCCTAGAGAGACCTCACCCGCCAGGTACAGGCTCGCTTGGCTAAAGCGCATGCTTAGGTACTCGAGCGTAGCCAGCAGGATGAAACTGGCGTTCTACAGGCCCCATTCCGGGGTGAGCACTACGGCAGTCAAGATAGAATACGACCCGGTAGACCTAAGCGACGATGAGCTAGTCTCTTCGGTAATGTCTGTAAGCGAGGCGACGGGATTTCCGGCGCCAGTAGATTACGCCGACGCCTTGTCGCAGATACCGAGCGATGTGAGGTTTACGCTGTATCAGCTAGCGTTGCAAAAGATAAGCGAAGCTAATCCGGACGTAGCGCAGAAACTGTTCACATTGGTAAACCCGCAAAAGCTCGCCTCGATAGGGCTAAGGACGTAGTGGACTCCAGAGGAGCGCCAGGGTGGGTCTCGGTGTTAGCTACACAACCTCTAAGTCTCTACATTACTTACTCAGCTGGCGACCGAGAGGAGGAAATACCCCCTCGGAGCCTAGTGGACTTCTAACACTCCTCGCATCCCGTTGGGTACACGCGTCGGGACCTCTGCGGCGGCTTTGCGACTTCTCTTTTCTAGCAGACATCCTCAGGGTGGTCCCGTCGGGATATCGCCGAGTCTACTCGGAGTACTACTATTGGACTGATAGGGGCGCTGTTAAAGTGGGTGATACGGCTTGGGGGAGCACGGTTGTTGTTTACCAGTGTAGCTCTACCTACAGCGTTAGGAAGTCTAATAGGTGGCGCTGTTAGGAGCTAGCAGTAGCGAAAAGCGTCCCAAGTGGTGTGCAAGCCCGCTCCCATAGCGCTCGTTCAGACACGTATTTCACTCCTATGGACCTTCCGAGTCCGAGGCACGTAGAGCTTACAGATTCACGGCCTTGGTCATCAGATATGCGGAGAGACCCTCGGGTACCAATCAGAACGGACCGCCGGGAGACTTGAGTAACCCGCTCAAGAGCCTAATGCAACTGGCTCTAGGTCTCACACTAGCTCACGTCGACCGGGTTGACCGGCTTAGAACTAAACTCTCGTGAGTACCGTATACGTATTGTCCTTGGGAGTGGACTCGGCGACGGGTTGAGAGTCCTGTGGAGCAATTCTCCCGAGTTATCTAAGACGCAGAATGCTAGAGGTCGTCTTGGGGTCTCCGAGTTCAACAGGACCCGGAGTAGAGTGTGGCGTGACGAAGCGATGGAACTAGCGGAATACGAACTAACCTAGGGTCGAATTCCTCAGCACACCCTGTAGTATTTAACTTTTCGCCTTCCCCTAGACTTGAATTCGCTACACACTTCGCCTATCTCTTCCATCGACTCTAGGACCTTATAGGTCCCGCGGAGGGAATAGGCGGGGAAGACCTTCCACACTTCGTACGCTGTGGCCTCTCCTACCCTCTCTAGTACGCGAATTATCTCTTTACGCATCTCTCTATCCGTCCTCCTGCTAGCTGAAAGGGGTCTGAAGCCCATAGTTACGACTGCTACGGAGTTCCCTAAGTTTTCGGCTACAGCGTAAGCGGATGCAGATAGGGACTTCGTTTTGATACCGTTCTTCCAGAGCTTGACCAAGGAGTCAAACGCTTCATCCCTACTTATCTCGACGAGCCTGATCGACTTGGCGAACACGGGTAGAGAGGGTTTTCCCACGCCTTTAATCGATGCGGCCACCACCTCATACGACGTGCTTATACCCACGTCCTCTAGGTCCCTAAAACCCTTCCAGATCGAGTAAGCTAGCAGCCCCGTTCTTATCGGAACGACTACTCTCTCTACTCTGAGCCTCCTCTCATATATCTCAAAGGCGATGGTTTTCAACCCCTCTATGGTAAGAGGTGAAGCGTAGCCCAACAGGGAGGTCCCCTTGCTTTCGCCGAAGACTAGCCTCACGTTCCCGGCCCGCAGTAGCATGTCTACGTCTAGGTAGTCAAGCAGCAGGGGGTCCTCCACAACTACCTCAACGGAGGAGACGCCGCTGAGGTAGTAAACGAGAGAGTATGTGAAGTCCTCTTCGAACTTCGTTCTAACGGTTGCGAATCCTCTGGAGAGAGCGTAGCTCGCTATGACTGAGGATGCCCTATCAGAGTACGTACCCGTGGGGTTATAGCGCTCGTTTTTTACTAGCACCCCACCAACGCTGTTGACTGGTGTGAGCCCCTCACCTTTGGAGACGACTCTGTCTACCTTAGGCAAAACGGACCTATACCTCCAGATTCCGGGCTCCGCTTTCTCTATTCTGAAAGCTTTGTTCGAATACGTGAAGACCGTTGGCCAGCCGCAGCTAGGGCAGGTCAAGACCTCATCGCTGTACACCCTCCCGCACTTGACGCAGGTCAACAAGTTCTCGTTCGTGTTACCATCCAAGACTGAGGCCCACTACTTCCTCGCTAGCGAGACTAAGTACTCGTATAGCTTCGTCTCCCGAGAGATCTCTGGGTGAAAAGTAACTGCGAGGATGTTTTTCTGGGTGGCCACCGCTCCAACCCTGCCGATGCCTGGGTGGTCGACGTAAGCCACTATCTTTGCGTCGCCCCATGCTTCGACTATCGCCGGGGCCCTAATGAAGACCGCCTTCACAGAGCCCATACCCTCTATGGAGAGCTCTACTTCGAAGGACTCCCTTTGCCTACCGAAGGCGTTCCTCTTGACGGCTATGTCCATTATCTCGAGAAGAGGCTGCCCTGTTTCGCCTACTACTCTGTCGGTTACTCTCTTAGCTAGGAGTACAGCTCCAGCGCACGTCCCCATGATAGGTCTTCCCTCTCTCGCTAGATCAAAAATAGCCGAGTCGAGCCCCCTGAGTCTCATCAGGAGGCCTATGGTCGTAGACTCCCCTCCGGGTATGACTAGAGCGTCTATGCTAGCTAGGTCCTTAGGCGACTTGACTGGCAGAGCCTTAACTCCATCAATCTCGGAGAGGAGTTGCAGGTGCTCCAGGAAGTCTCCCTGGAGGCTTAGCACTCCAACTACTACCAAGTTACTCACCTCTGACCTGCATAAGCTCCTCAGGCTTCAGCCTCCTGATGTCTATACCCATCATCGCAGACCTCTCAGATACCATCTTCTGGGCCTCAGCAACCGTCTCCGGGTCATCGTAGTAGGCTGTAGCTAGCACTATAGCCCTGGCCCTAGCCTCCGGGTCCGAGCTCTTGAAGATGCCGGAGCCGACGAAGACTCCGTCCGCTCCCAACCACATCATGAGGGCTGCGTCAGCTGGAGTAGCGATGCCACCGGCGGCAAAGTTCACTACGGGCAATCTGCCGAGCCTTGCGGTAAGTATAACCAGTTCGTATGGAGCTTTGTTTTCTTTCGCATACACCCACAGAGCCTCGATGTCCCCCGACAGGTAGTACCCTCTCAAAGTTGCAATATCCCTGTTAACCAACTTCATGTGCTTTACTGCCTCCGCAACGTTTCCAGTACCGGGCTCCCCCTTAGTCCTTATCATAGAAGCCCCCTCGAATATCCTCCTCAGCGCCTCTGGGAGGTTCCTGGCCCCGTTTACAAAGGGTACCGTAAACTCCCACTTGTTTATGTGGGCTCTCTCGTCCACAGGAGTGAGGACCTCGCTTTCGTCTATTAGGTCTACACCTACTTCCTCAAGCAACCTCGCCTCTTCCGTATGACCGATCCTACACTTAGCTGATACGGGTATCGTGACGGTCTCCATGACCCTCTGGATCACGTCTAGCCCAGCTGTTCGGGCGACACCGCCGGACGCTCTGACGTCGTAGGGAAGCTTGTCAAGGACCATTACTCCAACGGCGCCTGCGTCCTCCGCTATCTCGGCCTGCTTCTCGTTTGTAACGTCCATTATCACGCCTCCCTTAAGCATCGATATGAAGCCAAGCTTGACTAGAGGCGTCCCCATCTTAATACGCAGAAATGAGTCACCACCCATACGAGACCTGTCCCTGATTTCCAGTAACTGGTATATCAAGTCGCGAAGCTTTTCGATAAACTCGTAAGAGTCAACTAGTTTCAACTCTCTACCACCAGCACATACTTAGACCTCGCGAAATAACCGTTATTGAACGTTCAACAAACTAGTTGTTTAGGTCTGCTGGAGTCGAAATGCATAGCCGGTAAATACCAAGGGTATGGTGAGAGATAAGTTAGGTACTATAAGTACTCAGCGCATGATATAGTGGGGGTAGCAACATCTATAGCCATAGTAGGACTACTTGCGATCATAACCTAGCCGGCACTAGTATTGGCTCTCAAAGAGCTTCACAACACGAAGCTTGCTGAAGCCGTTGCCGCTATTAGGAGAATGTTGGTTACCGACGAAGATGGCGTTTCTCTTTCAAGGGATCTAGACGTAGAGTTCGGAAGACTAAGGGTCACTGGAGTGAACGGTAGGCGTGGTTATAGGTCTTTCACAGAGTTCGCACCTTCATCAAAGCTTCTACTAGGCAAAATCCGCTACCGAGACTTGTGCTCAGGAGGTTACTTACTAGCCATCGACAGTGAGGGCAACGGCTACCTAGATGCGCTAGCCATCAGGGTATCAACAAAACCATTCAGAAACGTCCTTATCGCATGCTTAGACCCGTTGGAAGTCAATACGTTGAATAAGAGTCGATTGAAATAGTTGAGGAATCTTCGGCGGCTAAGAGCATTATTAACGTCTCTAACGGCAGGTACTCAGCTAAGCTCTCCTGGGCCTCTTTCGAGCTACACTCCTGGAGGCTGGTCTACGACCCGAAGAGGGGGTCCTATAGAATCGTGAAGGAACCTGGGATCGGAGCTAGAGTGAGGAGTGTGCGCGTAGAGATCTGTGCTAAGTCCTTGGGTTATCTCATCCCAGAGGTTTGCGCTACTATTATCAGACTCGCTAGGGTAGATACTGAGGCTTTAGGTATGCTCGAAGGATTATCAAGTAGGAGGCTCGTAGTTGCGCATATGGCTAACATAAACCTCCTTAAACTAGCCAAAAAGGTTGGAATAGATAAGTACCCACACATATCCGGATACTCAAGTGGCTACGTTAAAGCTAAGTTAACTTTTGAGGTCTCAATGGCTAGAGACATAGTCAGGGAAGAACTAATCTAGGTAGTGGTTGCCTGCGTCTATCAGCTAGGTTGGTTTAGTTGTTTTTGTCTGTTTTGGATTTTTCGGGTACGGGTTTATTTCACCTACTCGTCCCTGTTTTCCCGCTTGCGGCTACGAGGGGTCGCCAAATCTCTAGGGCTGTCTGCGAAGAGCGTCTCACCAGCTTATCGGACTCTAATTACCCAAATACCTGCTTTTATACTTTTAGCTGACCTCCTCCCCGCCCTAAAGTGCGAGGGTTCTGGGGAGGTTTGGAGCTACATTCCCGGCTCTCGCCGGGTTTAGCTCCGCGCCCGGTCTCAGGCGCATTACCCCTACCCCGCATAGAGCGGGGC
>JAWBJE010000013.1:0-38525 GCA_038832865.1 Sulfolobales archaeon | reverse complement strand
CCGTTTTTCTGCCTTTCGGCTGTTTAGGTAACCTCCGGGGACTTCGGGGAAGACCCGAGAGCGTGCTCCGGTAGTCGTGAGGCAGCGAGCCGCTCTCAGCCGACGGCCTCGGGTGGGTTGGGTCGCAAGCGGAAGGCGGGCAGCCGAAGGCGGCTGACCGGTGGACATAGGCGACTACTAAGTCAGGAGCGTAGACCGAGGAAAATAGGAACTCAGCGTAAAATTGGGAGGCAGTCTTGCTGACGCACAGTGTCCGAGAGACGCGAGTGATCTAATAGAGCTACTCAAGATACTTAATGCCTAGGTAACACAGTTTTCCGCTTTCTACGGTCCTAAGCTCGGTACACGGGAACTTCTGTTGGCGGTTTTCGCTTAACTTTAAAAATTTAATAGGCTAGTGGGACTACAGATATTGGGTAAGGATTCAGTGTCGAAAAATCCCGATAAACGAGAATTTTACCCAAAGAGAGAATTTAGGGACAGAGAGTTAGCTGAGCCGAAGCCTTTAGGCAATATGTGCAACAACCTCTGTCCGCTGTTCAAATGCGTTAAAAATGCCTTAGTATTCTCCACAAAGGTTATAAAGGGCTACACCCAGAAAGTGGCCATGTGTAGGTTAACCGGAGACCAGTGTATCGGATATGGCTGTCAATTCGCTTACTGCGATAGAAAAGCGCTTCTGCCGAATGGTAGCTGCGCCTTTACTGTAAAGTTTAAAGACGGAGAGGATTTCTTTAACGAGCTAGAGAAAGAAGAACTAAAGTTCTCGGCAAAAAGTAGACTTGTAAAAAGGTATGGCAAAAAAGACGTCTTTTTAGAATAAATGCCTGCGGGACCTCAGTGCCCCAGGGAGAAAGCCTTTATGAAAAGGAGCCACCCATCCCTCCAAGTGAGTACATAAGGGTCAAGCATACAGTACTTAGAGAATTTGTCAGCAAAATCTTCGTTGCCGCCGGGTTATCCAGTAGTGACTCATGGATAGTGGCTGACGTACTTGTCACTGCCGACTTGATGGGAATCTCGAGTCACGGTGTCCAGCGGGTGCGAAGATACGTTGACGGACTGCTTCACTGCTGTGTCAATCCAAAACCAAAAATGAGGGTAGTGAGGGACTTTGGCGCTACGGCTCTAATAGATGCTGACAACGGTTTAGGGCATGTGGCCGGAGTGAAAGCTATGGAGGTAGCTATAGAAAAGGCTAAGAGGTACGGCGTTTCACTGGTTCTAGTTAAAAACAGTCATCACTACGGGATAGCAGGCTATTACTCCCTTAGAGCTGTAGAGAGAGGGTTTATAGGCATATCGGCAACGAACTCTGAAAAGCTTGTGGCGTACGTTAATACTGTCACTAGAAGCCTTGGAACAAACCCGATAGCTGTAGGTATCCCTAGAAAAGTTCCCCCACCGATACTCTTCGACGCCGCGACGTCGGTGGTTCCGGTTGGGAAAATAGAGATATACGCTAGGCTGGGGAAAAAAGTCCCTGAGGGTTGGGTAATAGATCATGAAGGCAGAATGCTTAGCGGTGACGCAGCCGAAATACTCTCGGAGATAAAGGCTGGCAGAGCAGCGATCCTTCCACTAGGAGGATTAGGTGAGGAGTTCGGCGGGCACAAGGGCTCCGGCCTGGCTTTTATAATAGACGTGATATCGGGAGTTCTCTCTGGGGCTGCGTGGGGCCTTCATGTCGGGTATACCGTTGATACGGTGCCGGCAAACGTCGGACATTCTTTTGCCGCTATTGATATTGACGCATTCATGCCGAAGGAGGAGTTTTATGAGCGAATAGAGAGATACATCTACGAACTCAAGTCGTTAAAGAAGCATCCGAACGCTGACAGAATATGGATTCCCGGGGAGAAAGCCTGGAATACTATGATGACAAGGCTACAAATAGGGGTACCCCTTCATATTAAGGTTTGCGAAGAGCTCAACCTCATAGCTAAAAACCTAGGTATCGACGAGAGGTTATGTAAATAGATAAAAAGCTAACTTCCAAACGTGAGAGGCCGAGACATAGCCTTGCTAGCCGCTCACTACCGCCTGCAGCTACCAGCCTACCGAGCCTAGGACCTAATATCATCAAAAGTTAGTATGATTATGTCGGTAGGCTTCTTGCTTATAGCTCCGATTCTGGCACCTATCAAAATGCCGACACCTTTAGCTGAAGCTATATCTAACAGTCTCTGTGTTATAACACCATCCATGACTATAGCGTAAGCATCCTTGATTTCATCACTAATGAGCTTGTCTACTAAGTCCTTTACCGGTACTCTCAGAGTCTCGTTCCAGTTTTTATCGTATACTATGCTCTCCAAAGTACCTCTCAAGGATTCTACGGCCTTCACAAGTGATTCGGGAACGGTTATTTCGCTAACTGCTTCAGCCTCCGGAACGGTGACGGCTGGAGGTGCTTTAACCTCCTCTGCTTTTTCGGCAACCTCTTTAGCAAAATGCTGTAAGTACGTCTCTAAAGGTGTTGCGTTTTTCAAGGCCTTGGCTATCTCTTTTCCGGTCAGCTCCTCAACTTCCCTGCCTGGAGGAGCTCTTGCCACCATGTCTATTTTAGCCACACGTGCCAGCTCCTTAAGAATCATGTCGCCGGCTCTATCGCCATCAAGAAACGCTATAGTCTTTTTGGTTTGGGACAATTTCACTATGGTCTCAGGAATTTCACCCCTAGCGCCCTCAAGCGCTATGACGTTTCTATACCCATACTTTAGGAGATTTATGACGTCAGCCCTTCCTTCAACTATGATTAAGGTATCAGATTTTTCGACGTCGGGTCCCGCTGGAAGTTTCTCTGGACCGTAATATACCAACTCGGCGGTCTTAACCGAGGACTCTATTTCTTGCAGTATCTCTTTAACGTCTACCTCCTTTTCCTTTATCATGGTCTGCATTATTTCCTTGGCTCGCTCGACTATTTTCTTGATTTTCTCCCTGCGTACGTCAACTATGTCTATTACCTTAATTCTAGCATTGAAAGGGCCTACTTTATCGACGAACTCGATCATTGCTGCTATAAGAGCCGTCTCGACTCGGTCTAAGTTTGAGGGAAGAAGTATCTCGCCGACGACCTTAGACCCCTGCTGTCTTGTTTCAACAGAGATCCTACCGATTCTTCCCTTTTCCTGCAGGTCCCTAAGGTCCAGCTCGGAACCAAATAGCCCCTCGGTTTGGCCAAAGATAGCACCTACAATGTCGTGCTTATCTACAATACCATCTACTTCCACTTTAGCCCTCACTACATACTTTACCATCAGGTCGGCACCCAGTCTAACTGATACTTCTCACTTTACACTTTGCTACAATAACATTCCGCCAGCTGGTTAAAAGTGTGTTATATCGACTGGGTCAGGAGTTCTCGCTAACGAGGACCGAAGGTGTTTGTCTCTACACATGTGCCGAAGAACTTAAACCTGGTCTCTCCGCTTTTAGTAATACACCAAATGAAATCTCCCTTGATCTTTAGGAGCTTCATTATTAGCTCTTTAACGTACTCGAGGTCTATATGACTTACTACTGTCTCAGTTCTAGACCCAAAGCATGCCGTCTTCTGTAAGCCGTATCTGCACCTTAATTCTCCTTGGCAGTAAACACACTGAACGTCAATGTAGCCCGGTAGTAGCCCGATATAGTAGCCCTGAGAGAACTCAAAGTAGGTGCACCCCTGGGGAATGTTAAGCGGAAGTCCTTTCGAGATTTTAATACCACTAATCAAGCATTCCCAGGGTTCCTTCTCTACTTCAGTTTGACATAGACTGCTGACGAGGCCTACTATCGTCCTGTCGATACATGTATCTGCATAGATAAAGGCTATGATTCCAGAGCTACAGTAGCTTATTACGACATTAGCTACACTAGCTATTTGCTCTCGAGTACTCATTACCGATATTTCCCACTCTTTCGAGCTCAACTACCTCACCTACTAATTGGGGGAGTGACTGTTTTATTTGAGTATATGTCGTCAAGACCCAACACTTTATGAAGGGGTTAATGAGGCTTGGGGCGCGGTGAAAAGTGTTTCAGAAAGCGTGGAGGACTGCTCTGAAGCAACGGCTTGCGTCACCAGCCACGGTAGCCCTCGAGACTTCAGCACAGAGTTGCTTATGCTCGCATAAAGCTGCTGGCTCAAGGAAGGGCTCGTCTTAGCTGGAGCCATATCGTGATACAGAAGAAAGTCGTAAGTGGTAGTGAAATCGGCGAGAGGTAGCTATTGAGACCTAAAGCATTTCAAAGCCCAAGAACTTGGGGCGGCTACCGGCAAGTCAAGCGGTTGCTAAGAATGAGGTTAAGGTTGAAACTATGTTGATGCGCAACATACTCGCACGACATAGCTTACCGCTTCGTAACAACCACTTCCTTCAGTTAGAGGTTGAGATTAAATTGGGTATTCGAGCTATAAGTACGGGTTTAGTGCCTTGAAGAGAGTGGTGGTAGCCTATAGCACTTTGGATATGGCCGGTCGCGGTATCGCAATGAAATTAGCTAGTGCGATTAGATGTCAGGAGACTACCATAAAGAAAAGTTCGGAAGCTTGTGCTACTGAAATAGGTGGCAATGAGGTAATAATCGCCGGATTCAATGAAGACGTACTGTACTTCGGGTTCTTGGACGAACTATTTGAGGCCGACTACTACGTTATAGTGTCGAGGCACAGTGCTACTTCAGGGATAAAGTCTCTTACCGTTCATCACGCCGGAAATCCGTCAACTAAAGCCGAGTACGGAGGTAGACCAAGGGAGCTTGCTATAGCTAATCCACCAATAGCGTTTTCGATATTGAAAGAGCTGAATAACCTATCTGTAAACCGCGGGATAGCGGGTATTGAAGTAACTTACGAAGTTACTCACCACGGACCTACAGAAGTTAAAAAGCCTCTGACCTTTGCCGAAATAGGTTCTACGATTGACGAGTGGTCGAACGAGCTATATCAAGAGGTTTTGGCTAAAGCCGTTTATAAAGCTGTAGCCGAACCCGAGCCTTCTTGCACTTCCTCGGTAGGCATAGGGGGAGGTCACTACGCACATCAGTTCACTCGAAGAGCTCTACACCAGGGCGAATGTTACGGTCATATAATATCGAGACATGCCTTAAAGGACCTCCGCGAATCTCCCGAGTTATTAGAGTCTATACTGAGGCAAGCCGTGACTAGGTCGAGCATTCAAACTAGGAAAATCGTTCTAGAAGGCAAAGTACCAGGGTACGTGAGGCGGGTCGCTAACTCTATCGCAGGCGATTACGGCTTAGATGTAATTGAGTAGTAAAGCTATTACCTCGTTAAGAAAGACGTACTGGTAGCGGAGTCTATGAGCAAGGAGTCAATATGGGTTAAGATAAGGGCGGAAATCTCTGAGTGTATCAAGTGTCCCCTATCTAAGTCGAGAACTAGAGCCGTTCCGGGAGAGGGGAATCTCTACTCTAGTGTAATGCTCTTGGGAGAGGCACCAGGAAGGACCGAGGATGAGGAGGGTAGACCATTCGTAGGAGCTGCCGGCAGGCTTCTTGATAAGCTAATTGAAGAGGCAGGCTTTAAGAGGGAGAGCCTGTTTATAACCAACGTAGTCAAATGCCGACCTCCAAATAACAGAGAACCTAAGCTGGATGAATTAATGACGTGCTCGTATTTTACTGACAGAATAATTGAGCTAGTCGACCCCGGAGTTATTGTAGCACTCGGCAATTATGCTGGCTACTACCTATTTGAGCTAAGAGGTGGTACTAAATGGGCAGGTGTCACAAAAATGAGAGGTAGGATATACAGGTTGTCCATTCTCGGAACTCGGAGAGCAGTAATACCAACATATCACCCTGCTGCTGCTCTATATAATCCGCAACTATATGAGGCCATAAAGTCAGACTTCGAACTGTTTAAGACAGTTGTAGACTCAAGTAGAGGCCAAGAGGGACTACTTAAGTTTACAAAAAGTCGTGGTGGAGCGGGTTGAGCCAAGAAAAAATATCGAAATACCTCGAGAACAAAATTAGGGAGATCGAGAAGAAAATCAGGGAGTTATCGGAAGAGCTTGAGATACTAAAGCAAATAGCTTCGGCATTATCCAGCGTGAGGCCGGGAGTATCGCAACCGGCTTACAGCGAAGAGGCTAAGGTAGCCCAACAAGAGAAGATTAGGGTGATATACTCTGGCGACGAAATAATAGCCAATGAGATAGTAGCAGATAATACGGTTAAAATAGTCCTTAGAAGTGGAATCCGGTCTGACGACGAGGTAGTGACGAATTTTCTACTCAAAATCCTAGAGGAACTCAAGGAGAGGAAGGATTTAGACGATTTCAAGTTGAAAGAGAGTGGAGGATACATAACTCAAATAGACTTGCTAAATCCGTCGTCTATAGCAATAAAGCAGGTCGAGATAGCACTAAGATACGTGTGGAGCAAGCATTCTTCTAGCCAGCCTGGCTAGCTCATATTAGGAACTAGCTCATATTAGGAAACGGAGAGCTCGCTGTCCTTTCTAGCGACAACGTATGTTGCGACTAGAGACATTAACACCGTCGGTATAGATGCTACAGCTACCGGTTCTCCCGTATGTGGACCGTTTAAGACTATGGAGAAATCAAACACTGATGGAACTTTACTGACCTTGACCGCTCTCCCCTCTAGCGAGACCTGAACTACTTGCGTGTACATGCGGCCTTCAGCTAACCTTGCGACCCCTCTTTCATCGTACACAGCCTTAGCGTATAGAATCACTGGCACCCTTTCGCTTATATACCTTCCGAAGGCCTCGACCCGTATTTCGACGTTACCAGAGAGAGGGTTTTGAAGAGAATCTAAGGATTTGCCCGAGAGTTCGGGGTTTACGAGGAACCCTATTTTGGACAGCCTCAGCAGTACTATGTCAGTATAAACGTATTCGAATCCGCTATAACTATAGCCTCCATCGGCGACTATCTTCAGTAGTACTGCATCTGAATACCCGTTTATCCTCACGTTTCCAGAGTAAACAGCTACGAGGTTGATGTCTGTGCTAACGGAGTAGTAGAGCATCGTTGCTGCAGTCATCACGATTAACGATATCAAAACGACTTTCGTGAAAAGGCCTAAACCTTCTCGGTATAGACTAAAGACTATGTATCTTCTAAAGAAGAAGAACCCCCCTCCGAACGTTTTCAGCTCAATGACTTTACTCCTACCGAGGACCCAAGCCATAGCTATACCCGTAATGAAGCCTCCGGCATGTGCAAAGAAAGCGACTCCACCTATCCTCATGTACCCATATAGCACCTGCATAGCGAACCAGAAGACTAGGTACACAGACGCTCTGACGGTAAAACACGCTGGTAGGAGAAACAGCGGAAAGCACGCAACTAAAGACGTTCCGGGAAAGAACATCAAATAGGCTCCCAAAATGCCACTGATAGCTCCTGAGGCACCGACTGCCGGGATACCTAAAGCCTCTAGTCCAGATATCGAGGTGGAGGCTGTATGAAATAGTGCTGCGCCAACTCCAGAGACTATATACAGAAGTAAAAACCTGCGAGAACCAACAACGTCCTCGACTCCCTTGCCGAAGACGTAGAGAAAGTACATATTGAAGACTATGTGTAGTAAATCGGCATGAATAAACATAGATGTAAACATTCTAATGATCCCCTCGATTGAGAGGAGAAGAGCCGGGATATAGCCTAACTTGTAGATATAGCTCGATGATGTGCTAGTAAAGTAGTTCGTCGACGACGTTATGATATAGACTACCGCATTTAGAGTTACTATAGCGATAGTCATCAATGGCATACGCCTCGGCACAGTTGCCTCAAAGACGTAACCCAAGGTCAACACCGTAGCTTAGTGTTACCCAGATATATATTGTTATGATCGACATCCTTAGGGTCGCGGTAAATTAGAAATCGACGTTAAACGTCAAGAAATTGAATAACGAGATAAGACTAAATCTCTATTTCTCCCCTCTTAAAGGCGTCGAGAATTTCTTTAGAAATAGTATAGCATCCTATGCCTCGCTTAATTAGGCCCTGAGAAACGAGCTTAGCTAATATCTTAGACGGGTTCTTTATTCCCATGGCTCTTAGCTCTCTGGAGGCGAGTATTTCTCCCACCGATCTATACTTAAGGAAGTACCTCAAGGTTGCGAGCTCTTCTTCTCCTAGGCTTTTAAGGATCACCGCAAGATCCCTCCCACCTCGAGTTTCCTGAGTCAACTGAGGTCGCCTAGTAGTAGAACGTGCTAGCGTAATTATGTTCTACTATCTTGGACGCTTTCCCGCGGCTTACGCAAACCGAAGATAGTGGGCAGAAGCTCGGTCTCTCGCAAGCCGGGTTCTCTCTGGTACAATACTTTCTACCAAAGCTCCACAGAAAGTCGTCAAGGTAGTCTGGTCTAATAGATGAAATCTTAGAGATGTATCTGTAAGCTCTCCTTACGGCAGTTCTCAGCTCTATATCCTCTTCATGCGTGAACTCAGACCTGCTTAGGACTTTGTGCAGTAGATAGTCGTCGAGTTTAACTAGTCCTAACCTTAGCGCTACTCTAGTCAGGTGGTTATCGACCGGCACTTCTATGTTGTGGGTATCGATAACTTCGATGAGACCTCTCCTTAGGGCGAACTTTATAAAGAGAAACGTCTTTTTTTCGACGGGGTCTGAATAAGCTTTAAACACTTTAAGTAGGCTCCCAAGCCCATGAGCCGCGGGATGTCTAATATAGCCTCTAGAAACTCTAATTAGTTCGGATACCGATCCCTTAAAGAACTTAACAAGCTTCAGACCTGCGTCACGAAGTAATTCTGCGCGAACTTCAGGATCCCAAACACATTCCCCACTCCGGGCTTGTAGCCACCTAGCAACTTCCTCCCGTGATATCACCGCCATCCTCTCTGGGTTAAAATAGTCTGGGTCCTCTCTGTACTTTAGGATCCCAAGATGGTAAAGTAAATCGGCTCCGTGGTAGCGCTCTCCGTTAATGTGCATTTCGAAAGGTTTCGACCTCGATGTTCTGTGATCGATCGCTACCATAAAGAAAAAGTACCTGAGAACCTTCTCCCTCTCCTCATACCTAGGGGGGTAGTAGCGAGGGTCAGTAAAGTCTTCTATTGTGCTAACAACCGTAGCGAAGGATTCCTTTATTGCTTTAGCCACCACCGAAATTCTGCTAAAAGACAGCTCTAGAGGCAGCCTCAACACCGCTGTAAACTAGTTATAGCCGTTATAAGGGTTCTTTGAACATCAGCATGCAGATACCGAATTCAAGCTCTAGCAAGTGCTAAGGGAAGGTGAGTTCTAATTTAGCTGTTAGAAGCCTATTAACACTATTGGGGAGAACGTTGAGACCGTATATCGTAAGGTTCATATCTCAAAAATCAGGTGTAGGTAAAACCTTTATAGCATCCAGCGTAGTAGAGGCTTTAGTAAAAGCCGGCTATAGCGTGGCTGTAGTTAAGCACTCAGCAAGCGGCATAAGTCTCGAAGAAAAAGATAGTGCGCGGTACCTTGGGGCTGGAGCTATGGAAGTGGCGGTAGCAAGCAAAGAGCTAGTCCTACTCTACAGCAAAACAATAACAGACGACCTTAGCGAGATAGCTAACTACATCTCTAGGCCACTAATTATAGTAGAGGGGTTTAAAGATGCGCATATAGGTGATAGCATAGTAGTAGCCGAGTTCATAGAGGAAGCGACTGGAATTATCAGCAGCGACACTATTGCCATAGTTTTAAGTAAAGAGCCTTTAAACCCGGGACTGGAGAAAGGTGTTAACATACCCATATTCTTTAGCAACCAGATAGGTTCGCTAGTTGATTTAATAATAAAAAGGTCGATAGAACACTTCACGTCTCAACTCCCAGGTCTGAATTGTGGTGCTTGCGGCTACAGCTACTGCAGAACTTTGGCCATGAAAATAATTAAGGGCGTGAAAGTAACTTGCCCCATTACGCTTAGTGTAAGGCTCACTGTCAACGGCCAAGAAGTACGTCTGAACCCCTTTGTAAAGAACGTGATAAGCTCCGTAGTTGAAGGACTTCTGAGCTCTCTTAAAGGTATACCAGCCGACGTGAAGCGCATTACGCTAGAAATAGACAAAACGGCGAGTGCGAATTAAGCGGGGCAGTGTAGCTAATATAATACGTGGTGCTCGAACCACGGTCATTCTGCAATCTTTTACTTGAGAACTCCGGCATAGTCGGCTAGGGGTAGACCCTTATCTCTTTATCGCCTACTTTCATAAGTACCTCGAAGTACTCGGCAATCCTTGTAGACACTATCTTAGGTTTGAGGACGGCCTCTATCTGGAAGAGACCAGCAAAATTGTCCATCGTGACTTCGATAGACACTGGTCTATAAACACCGGCTAGTATGTCTACTCTCTTGATGCTTAAAGCGGATACCGAATGCATGTCTATCTTTCCAAGCTTGTATGGTATTCTGGCTCTTCCTTCTGCCATATCTGTTCCGTCCGCAACTTTGACGACCCCTGCTTCAACCGTTAAGGCCTGAGTATTTGTTTCCGTAGCGTATATCGAGTGCAAAATCTCCTGCCTAATCATTCTCCTTCTCTTTCCTTCAATATTAGGCATAACGTCGACTAACATTCTGTCAACTATATCTTTAGCGAGCAGAGAGCCCACGAGCTCGTGGTTTACCCTGTGCACGGAGTTTCCTATGTCGTGTAGATAAGCTGATGCGAGAACTATGACCATGCTCTCCTCCAGGTTCTTAGTAATGCCGAACTCGATAGACGTGGGTTTAACTCCAGATTTAGTAAGTAGGTCGAGTATCTCAAGAGCCGCACCACTCACTATCCTAGAATGTACTGCTCCGTGATCATTGTACCTGAGCCTACCCACAGCCATAATGTTAGCCATCTCAACGAGGCTCTGCACTTCTTCATCCGTTTCTAAAAACTCGTATACCTTTCGCAAGGTATTGTAACTCTCAATAAACTTTTTCACCAGCCCAGGACTGACTATCACCATACGCTATTCCTCTTTCCCAATGACGCTTCAGGCAGGAGTGGGGCCGCCGGGATTTGAACCCGGGACCACCAGCGTGCTGGCGGGGTACGTCCCCAGGCTGGCATCCTGGCCAAGCTAGACGACGGCCCCGTACTTAACTAGCTTAGAAGATATTTTAAGCGTTTGTTTTAGCTCACCGTTAAAACAATAACAACGTGCAACATAAAAACGGCCATCTTACCGTTTCCACAATCGGTCAGCTATGGCGATGCGAGTATATGAGTATCTCGTGGAGCTACTTACCCTATGCTATATTCTCTTGCTAACAGCTTAGCCAAGCTTGGAGTACCTGGTTTCCTGCGCATGCGCAGAACTCCTATTGGTATTTACGTTCGACAAATACTCTTGGTATCTTAGGGAAACGAATACAGAGTTAAAGTTTCCACTGTGAGCTAATAATAGCGTTCGAGCTTACTTAGTTTCGGTGACGGGTTTAGCATACGTAACTAACTCTGGCATCGATGGAGGTAGGCCTTCTGGCCTCTCAGCAAGCGATCTCGATGTCGAAAACGAAGTCCTCTCGCAGCAACATCCGACAGTCACATGCAAACTTGCCAGAGGGTCTGCGTATCTGAGAATCGTGTTGAAGTCGCTAGGCGCAATAACCGAGGAGCGTCGACAGCTAAACGTTAGTGCTCAGAAGAGGAGGCAGCAACCACCTTCTAAGGAGAAGTCTAAGTCCGGCTTAGTTAAGTCTCTAGTGGCAGGCGGTATCATTGGAGCTTTGACCGGGTTTAGCAATACCTACGGTTACGCCGTAAGTGGGTACACCACATCTGAGTTATCGCCCATAATAGCTGGGGTTCTAACGTACCTTCTACTGAGGTTTGTGCTAGGCGTTTATAGCCCTCTTGCTCATGTCGCTGCTATAGCGTTTGCCGTAGGAATAGACATTACCACTACCCTAACTTCAGGTATGCTGATTACCTACACGATGTTCGCCGAAAGAGCCGACCCGAGAGCAGTAAACATGGCGCCGTGGGTGTATAGAGGTTTAAGTATGGAATCTATGATGTTTTATATTTTTGCGTCCTCGGTTTCGGCTGGTGGAGTATTAATAGCGTTATCGCTAAGCGACCACTTTATTGAAAGAGAAAGACTTATATTTCCTGTTGGTGGAGGGGCCTGGAGAGCAGTAAATGTAATAAGGAGTTTCCAAACACGCAAGATAATCTCTACGATAGCTGTAGGATTCACTCTAGAGCTACTAGCACTCCATGGAAACCTGTCTGTTGATTTCGCCCAAATGCTCTATCTTGTTGCTCCCGGGGCGGCATTTGCCGTAACCTTCGACCCTCTGATACTGCTTCTAGCTCTCCTATTGCCGGTGAGTTCTTCAGCAGGCGTCGGACTCGGAAGCATCGTCATGTTCTTGATAATAACACCAGCCCTAGCTTTTTTAAGGGTTCTGGTACCTCTTCCGACAATGAGTACGTATGACCTAGCTACATCTGCGTCAGCATCTACAGCTTCATTATTGATAGGCTACCTCTCACTAGTAGCGTCTTACTACATAGTTAAGTATAGAAGAATGTTCGTTCACTCGCTAACTCTTATTGGAGAGATAAAGGAGTATAGGTCTACGTTCTTCGCTGGCATCCTCTTTATCTCCCTACCCGTCATCCCTGCCCTGCTGGTTTCTAAAGATACTGTTAGAATATTAATAATCCTGCCGGTTCTAATAGTTTTATACTTAATCATAACGCTTCTAACCTGTCGAGTGGTTGGTGAAGTCGGTATCGTTTCTCAATCTACTCTGCCAGCCGTCACAGGACTGATGTTCGCCGCCGGAATAAGAGAGTCCATGCCTTACGTTCTTCTAGACCCGTACACCGGAACTCCCATGCCTCAATTTGTTGCTGCTACATCGATGAATGTAATCAAACTCGGTAAGTACTATGGAGTTAGACCAAGCTTTGTAGGTTTTCTAGTAATGCTTGGAATAGCTCTTGGAGCCCCACTAACTTTAGCCTACGGGAATCTCTTACTAATGACCTACGGGACATCATCACCTAAGTTCCCCCTTATTAGGTGGCTTCCCATAGTCACATGGATGAACACTATTTACACAGGCAATGTGCACGCGTTGCCCTCTCAGCCTTTCATCTTAGGTGTACTCTTAGCTCTAAGTATACTGTCTGTAGCTAGAGTACTAGGTATCAAGGGGCTTTCTCCATTCGCTATATTGGTAGGGATTACCGTAACGCCGGATATAGGCATACTATTTGTAGTGGCGTCGCTAATCAAGTACTTAGCCCTGCGCGTAGGACCCGATACTTATGAGTCTCTAGTTGCCTACTCATCACTAGCGTTTCTTGGTAGCACCTTAGCAATAATAACTTACACTATACTTGAACTATTAACTACGGGAGTGTGAGCCATGGACCTAGTGTTTCTCGTTTTTTCTGCGACATACCTCATGGTTTTAGTGTACGTGATCATAAACCTAGCTAAAACTATGAACGTGAGTGTGGAGCTTTCTGTGTCCACTCTTCATCGCTATACTAGACATAGCGCAACAAAGCTACGAGTTTTCGGCAGAGTGTTGAAAATAACCTTATTAAACATAACGACTCTACTAATTCTCTCGTGTATCGTAACGTCGTCTCTCATAGCTGCTACTGCCTACAGTGATAAGAGAACCGAGTTTGTTAAAACCATGGAGGAGGCTGTCCAAGTGCCGACAGTTCTCATTAAGTTACCTAATCCGGTCAGCATGCGGGAACTCGTAGGGGTTCTTCACAAAGTAATAGAGGAGTCGGAGTCCGTGTCCTATCTCTATAGGGTAACACTGGAGAGGGGAATATCTATCGACGGCTTGCCGGGAGTTAAGTGGGTAGTTATTGGCGTATACGGGGATCTGCTCTCGAAACTCAATATATCTGAAGGAGAGGTCTTAACTGGTTGTCAAAATTCTTCACGAGAAACTCGCTACCCATCGAGATTTAAGGTCACATGCGCTCAAGACAGTATTAACAGATTTAAGATAACCCCGCTCGAGACTCTCTTGCCGGTTCTGGGCTATATTGGGATAGAGCCCATCACTCCCTCATTAGATTTAGTCATCATATCAGACATCGAGACTATCGCTGAGCTACTTAATCTCAGAGCTCCTTTAGTTACCGACATTCTGTTAATCGGGAATAACGTGGGACGTAGTACAGTCGAGAGAGTGCTCGAAGTATTAGATGTAGACACTTTACAGTACTTCTTCAATACTACCGCCCTAATTATAGGTTCGGTACGAGTTATGACTCCAGAGGCCATCATCTCAACGCTTTTGGTGGTAATTTCCTGCGCTATCGTCGTAGCCGTAGCATACAGGTCTCTTCTACCGGAGTTCAAAACTATCAGCGAGAGATTGTATTACATAGGGTTACCACCTTGGGGGGCCACCATCACCCTATTGATGCATGTAACTGTAGTCGTATCTCTTGGAGCTCTAGTTTCATCAACTTTAGCCTCATGTCTCTTAGCGACACGGCAAGCTGTAGTTTCGACCATAGTCAGCTTGATCTCAGGTCTTTTAGCAGCCCTAACTTTACTGAGGGAGCTGAGCGCTGGGACGGCAAGCTACGGGGCATATACTCCAACGGTCGAAAGGCATGAACTCGTGTTTCCGATCACGAAGATCGGAAAACCTAGCGACTTGGTTAACATAGTAAGAGAAGCCATCGAGACTAATGAGTTTTTTGAACTCGAGGAATTTGAGTACAAGAGTTGGGAGAAAGAAATAGTGGTATACTGTCGTGCTAACTTCAAGGAAATGTGGGGCGTGGTTTTGAGTGGGTTGATAGCTATAACTCCTCTAGATGGCAGTATGGTAAAGGTATTCATTGAGACGGATGTATCCAGCGTTGAGGAAATATCAGAAAGCATAAATAACTCGGTAAGAGCCCTATTTGTTTCAAAGGTGGTGGGTAAACTGAGAACGCTTTTATAAGGATATCGTCTTCGAAGTAGAGGAAGACTACCGCTTTAGTGGAGTTATTTAGCCTCAGCCTAAGAAAGTGTCGGCTGGTCGAGCTGGTAATAGAGTACTTAACTAAGCTCATAGAAGCGCTGCATCTAGCGGTCTACTCATACATTAAGCCAGCAGCACCGCATAGATTCTCCTCAAGGTTTAAGGACCTGGAGACAATCATTTTTACAGCAACATCGTCTTTAGATGTCTACAGCCAAGCTTTTACTGCTGGTCTGGATATCAGTACTGGAAAAGAGACTCTGTACTCTATAGGCATAGGCCGCCTCTTTTATCATTCTCTAGCTAAGTCGTATAGAAAACTCGGAATAAGGGCTTATCAAGCCCTTAACTTAGTTTTAGTTCCGACCTCTCTCTCCATAGGTTACTCCACGCGTCAGCAACATTTCGTTAACAGCTATAAAAGGATATTCTCCGCCGTGCTGGAAGTAAACAACCCTAAAGATGTAGTAGCCTTGGTCGATGGAATAAGGCAGTTCTATGGTATTGGTTCAGTAGTTCTCGTAGAGCAAGGGTTGACCCCCAGTAAGCTGGCGACCGAAAAACCCTCCATAGGGGACGTACTTCTGTTGATGGGAGTCAAAGCTAGAGACTTATTGTATACGTTAAAGAGAATGGATTACGTGTTCGAAGTCGGGACGGAAGTCGCTCGAATGATATCAAGTGGGGCTGACCCTAATGACGTAGCAGTGAGGGCATTCCTCAGGTTAGCGCAGACGGAGTGCGAAAAATTGAGAAGAGTCTCCGAAATCGATCAGAAAAGCCTTTACGACCTCGACAAGGAGCTCTTGAGGGATGGTGTCGACCTCTCTTACTTAATAACGCCATTAACTCTCGCTCTTCTTCTCTCAAACTACTTAAGCGAGAAGTAGACCCCCGTTGTCTAGCTAACTTCTATAAGTACGTTGATTCCTAGTTCTTCTTTAATTCTCTTGATCTTCCGCCTAAGCCTGCTAAGGCTCTTGGCCTCCTCTTTAGGTACGCTGACAATAACGTTTTCACCATTGTATACAACCCTAGCCGATGGGATGTAGGCCTTTACTAGTGGTTCGATGTTTTTCTTTATACTACTGCTGTACACTTTCTTGACCGGTATTACGGTCGTTTGTTCGCCGAACGTGTATATCTCGTACTCAAGCTCTCCCGTTAACGCATCTCTTACTTCAACTACTGGTCTAGCCAAATCCGACTCTCTGAGACCCGTCGGGAGTTTAACCGTGATATCTAGCTCGTATACCTTCTTAACCTCGCCGGAGTCTATGAATATTAGCGTATCAACGACCGATGGTAACATGCCGACATCAACTCTACCAATAAACCTCTGAATAGCATCGATCGGGGATGACGCATGAACTACACCCACCATACCGATCCCGGCTAGCCTCAGGTCTACATAGAGCTTGAAGTCTTCATCATTCCTCATTTCATCGAATATCGTGTAGTCCGGTCTACTCAATAGAAGGATATCGTGAAGCTCGCTGGGAGTAGCGTAAACCTTTGAGTACTGCGTTATCTGGGGTGGTAGCCTCATATCTCTGGGGGATTCGACGGTTTTAACGATCTTGCCCTTTCTCGAGTAGTACTCTGCTAGAGCTTGAGCGAACGTCGTCTTACCCATACCGGGAGCTCCAGCAATCACTATTCCCTCGGCCTTCTCGTTAAGTCTCTTCATGAGTTTCTCTGGTAGGTTGTAATCCTCTAGTTTGGGTCTCGCAAGAGGCTTTACTGCCGTTATTTCCCAACCATCGCTCATGGGAGGCCTGGAGACGATGATCCTGTAGTCTCCTAGCTGAATAATAGTGGAACCAGCTCTCTCAATCTCTATCACGGCATCAGAGAGAGTCTTTGCCGCCTCTATGATTTCCTCAGAGAGGGACTCGATCTCTTCGCGCGTTAGGGGGATATCTGAGACTTTCTCGAGAACCCACCTTCCTGGACGACCCCTCTTTACCTGAGGCGGTGCTCCCTCTTTGAGGTGCACGCTCATCACGTCGCCGACGAAGTATTTCTCAAGCTCTTTGAGCTGTACTCTCTCCGGCTCTTTGTACAGAACTTTTACTCCCAAGATCTCGGCAGCGAGTTTCTGTGTTCTAGATGAGGTAACTAGTGTGTAATCGTTCTCGTAGGCATATTCTCTTATGGCTACGTCTATATCGTCGACTCTCTTACCTAGTGAAATTATTCTTAGCTTTACGCCGTACTTATCCGCAAGGCTCCTGATCAACCTGAGCTCCTCGAGAGCGACAACACCCAAGCTTCTACCTTCTCTACTAAGATTATCAAAATACATCACTAGCTCTTTAGGTATGGCAATCACGCTCTTAATTTTCTCGTTAACTATTAATCTTCTAAGGACTCCGTTGTATACAACAGTGCTATCCGGGACTATCACGACCTCTCCAGCGGCTTTAACATCACTCTCATTCGACTCGCCTATCATGACTTTCGTGTGCCTGGTTATGACTTTATTCAAGAGGTTATAAGCTTAAGCCTACTATACTTTCGTGAGCTGCTTTGGTGATACCTTACACCCCAACTCATGAACTTAGCAAACACTAGCTACTGAAGTATATCTAGCACAAAACCAAACGCGGAGCGAGCGCTTCTTCTCCGGCCACAGACTCAGCCATAGGAGAACCAAGAGTAGTGCGGCTAAAGAAGCACTTTTAAGTTACCAGTCTAAACGTTTAGTGGTGCGGGGGTGCCCGAGCCAGGTCAAAGGGGTCGGGCTTAAGACCTTCCGGCAGTAGCCAAAGCTAAGAGACCCGATGGCGTAGGCCTGCGTGGGTTCAAATCCCACCCCCCGCATCACTGTTTTTCACATACACTAACTTTGGTATGAGCATCACTGCCCCTCTTTATTATTTAAAAACTTACACGCGGTATACCTTTTCGGTGGGCCCGTAGCTCAGCCAGGATAGAGCGCCGGCCTCCTAAAGGCGGGAGTCGAACCTCGGCAACGCCGTGGAAGCCGGATGTCGGGGGTTCAAATCCCCTCGGGCCCGCCACAATCATGTCTGCTGGACGTGTATGAATGCACGATTTTCCTTAGGACCGTAGAGTCCTCTTTGAGTAAAAGCTCTAAGGCTATAGATTTAAGAGTCTCGCATGTAACCTCGAAGACTCTGAGTTTACCTTGCCTTTTTGCTATCTCTAGGGCCACTAAATGATAGCAGGACCCTTTATGTCCTCTTAATATCACGTTCAACTCAAAGTCCTTGCAACTGCAGTACATCCCCGGGAACAGAATGTAACTCCTATCTCTGCCTTGAAATACGTAAAGTTCTACGACGTCTGTTCCTCTATGGCAGTAAAGCTTCACTAATCGCCTCTCCATTACAGCATCTATAGCTTTCTCGGAAGGAAGCTCTGCTAGGTTCACTGTAAACTCGCTTACTGCTCGCTTATCTAGTCTACTCATGCAGTTCAGCGTGCACTCCTCTACGGAGCATTTGAGCTTTTCAAGTTAAACTGCGCGCCCGGGTTGTCCTAGCTAGATGGCTTGTCACCTGCCATAAAGGTACACACAGACGTGGTCTTTCTCAGAAGTCTTGAATATGTCTACTAAGTCTGGGTCCAGAGATGATATAATCATGATCTCGTCTACCCTACTCTTACTCAAATTGAGCAGAGAACTTTGCGAGCCAGCTAAATCGCTGACTTTAGAGCAATCTTCGATGTCGACGACATACATCCACCTCACTCTCACGTATGTCCCTAGGGGACCAGTTACGTGAGCAAACCACAAACTGCCACTCCCTATCTCTGTAGCAGCCTAAGTAAAAAGGTAGCATACTTTAAGACCATGTTTACCATCTCTGAGAGAGGCCCTAAGCTCTTTGATAACCCGAGAAGCCTGTATACATCGTTTTCTGTAATAGTTCTAGAGATAGCGAGCAGAGCCACATAGGCCATGACGTAAGCCACGAATTTCGATGTTAAAAGAAGCAGAGAATCTGCGAACTCCTGGCCTCTTACTACTGGCAATAGCGCAAGAGAAGGTATGGTTGCTGAAACCAATACTTTAGCTGAGAATGCGTAATCCAGAGAGATGTTAGTAGACTTCATTAAGAAGTATAGTTGAGCTGAGGTAGTTATAGTGTTGAAAGCTAAGAAAGATATAACCGCTCCATGCAGTCCATACGTACTTACGAGGATGTATAGTAGTGGAACGTAGACTAATGACCCTAGAATGTTTGACGCTAGAATATACTTCGTCTTGTTAATAGCGCTTAAAGCCGGTCCCACGACATGGGACCCGAGCAGAGTTAGCGTGTTAACGAGTACGGCTATGCTGAAGTATACGCTGGCCTCTGTATATCTCCGTCCGTAAACTACGCGAACCACATCGTGCGAGGTAGCTGATAAGAATAGAGCTAAAGGTGTAGAGAAGAGAACTATGTATTTAACGGAGTCGGTGAAAAGCTCCCTAAAATCTTGGGCGCTCTGCACTGAGAAAACTTTCAGGAAGGCTGTGGAGAACGGAGCGATAACTATAGAGACCACACTTAAAAGATTGAGGGCCGCTCTGTAGTTACCTATCTCGAAATCCGTGAAGAATCTTGATAGCGTTAGAGTAGTGTACATCTGCGTCACCGAGGACACCAAGCCGGTAGCATACAGTGGGATCGAGAACTGGAGAAGCTCGAACACATCGTTATAACTAAGACTTAACTTAGGTCTTTTCAAAGACCTTATTATCAGAGCTACTCCAATCAAGGAAGTGACTACGGAAGCTATAACAACTCCTAGGATAGCACCCTTAGTAAAAAAAGCAACCGCTAGAGCTATAGACAGAGAGACTCTGAGGAAATTGTAGACGGGGTCGAGAAGTGCTGCTTTGACCCTTCTTCCCATACCTATTAGTGACGCCCTAGAGACGTTGAGAAGAGAGTACGACATGAGGTAAGGCATCGAGATTAATACAAGGTATGCGTACTCAGGCCTATTGATTAGAGTCTTTGATAAAGCGCTACTCGCAAGCATCCCAATAATCGTTACGAGAGATGAAGTAGAGAGAGCAACTACTATGCCTAGAGTTACGTAGGATGCCGCCTTCCCTGGATATCTAGGTATGTACTTCACCATTGCTGCGGACACGCCTAAGTCAACGAAGGATGCCAAGAATGCTGGTACGGCTAGAACTAGAGAGTAAGCTCCATAGCCTTCGGGACCTAGCACTCTTGCTAGCACGAGAGACCCCAACCCGGCGATGAGAACTGAAAGAAAGCTTCCCCCGGCTAGTGTAATAGCTGTAGAAGTTGCTTCGTAGAGAGCATCGCTATTGCCTTTCAACTCCAGCGGTCCTGAAGATTTAGTTGAGAAATCGGTTAAAGAGCGTTCGTGGGTCGCAACGCCAAAGGTTCTGCTCTCTCCTACTACAGTTGGAAGCCGGATTATATGGGTTGACTTGTCACCTCACCCCGGGAAGAGTCCCACTCGGTTCTCACTCTGTTGAGCGACTTCTATACGTAAATCAAGCCCGAGCGACATAAACCAGTACGAAACCGAAAACAGCCACTTGAGGCAGCATTACCGTGAGCGGTGAAGCTTTAAAAGCTGTTCTGGGTATAACTGCTGAGATGAGTACTGCTTACATAGGACGTGTGAGGAAGCCCACGAGGGTGTTGTCTGGCGTATCCGTAGTAGCTGTTATGACTAAGCCGCATGGGTGCCCACACGGTAAGTGCGTTTACTGCCCGGGCGGACCTGAGTTCAACACCCCCCAAAGCTACATCGGCGAGGAGCCGGCACTCATGAGAGCTTTGAGAGTCGGCTTCGACCCATACGAACAAGTAAGAGTGAGGTTGAAACAGTACGAAATCCTGGGGACGTTCCCTAGCAAGGTAGAAGTGATAGTCATGGGTGGCACCTTTATGGCTCTACCTGAGGATTATCAGGAGTGGTTTATAGCTAGCGTCTTTGATGCTGCCAACCGGTACCCCGAGCCGAGGTCTTCTAGCCCTCCTGACCTGCAGGAGGCTCATAGGTTAAACGAAACAGCTAAAGTAAGAATAGTCGGGTTAACTATCGAGACCAGACCTGATTATGCTAAAGAAAAACACGCAGATAGAATGCTCTATCTTGGTGCTACTAAGGTTGAGTTAGGAGTTCAAACAGTCTTCGATGAAATTCTAGCGTTAGTAAGGAGAGGTCACACGGTGCGAGACACCATCGAGGCCACGAGGATACTTAAGGACAGCGGGTTTAAGGTAGTCTATCACATGATGCCTGGTTTGCCGGGGTCTGACCCAGATAAAGATATTCAAGCAATTAAGGAGATTTTTGAAAACCCCAGTTTCAGACCAGACATGCTCAAAATATATCCAACCGTCGTAACCGAGGGTACGGAGCTATACAAGTGGTGGCTCGAAGGTAGGTACCGGCCCTATACTGACGAAGAAGCGGTTGAGTTGATTTCCGAGTTCTATCGTCACATACCGAAGTGGGTAAGAGTTATGAGAATTCAGAGGGACATTCCAGCCCAGTACATCATAGCTGGACCCAAGAAGGGTAACCTACGCGAGCTCGTAGAACTTAGAGCCCTCTCGAAGGGAATTAGAATCTGGGAAATTAGGTTCAGGGAGGTAGGCCGCCAAGAACTCTATCGAGGAGTGAAACCTTCAGAGTTGCGCATTGTGAGAGAGTACTATGATGCGAGTGAGGGTGTAGAGGTATTTCTATCCGTAGAAAACCCTACATCCGACGTAGTCGTGGGTATATTAAGGCTTCGGATTCCTTCAGATAAAGCACACAGACAGGAGCTTAGGGGCAGGTCCGCCGTCGTAAGAGAACTACATGTATACGGGTTACAGACCCCGGTGGGTGCTTACCATGATTACTCCTGGCAGCACAAGGGATGGGGGGCAAAGCTATTAGAAGAAGCTGAGAGGATAGCTAGGTACGAGTTTAACTGCAACAGGGTACTTGTACTATCCGGCGTCGGCGCTAGAGAGTATTACCGGAAACGTGGATACCATAAGCTTGGTGATAGCCCGTATATGGTTAAAGACCTTAGACCCTAGAGCTCTCTAGTTACTATTGACAGATTCGAAGCGTTTGCTCACGGCTACTGCCTTGTTCGAAGTAGTGAATCAACGTATTTTGCTAGAACCGTTGGTATTAGCATCCTGATTTTGGCCCCAGAGAGTTGGAGCGCTATGGCTTCCGAAATCTTCATTAGCCTCGAGGAAAAAGCTCTATACCTGCGCTCACCCAAAACAACGTCTTCCTCGAATCTCACGGGTATTCTGAGCTCGTGATCTACGAACCCGAAGAGTAGTGTTAGGTAAAAAGTATACAAACCTCGAGACATCTCGATTAAGAATTTAAGGTCTACGACCGAGTCTTCATCTACACGCTCCGGTACAGCTCCGGAAACGACCTTCGATAATCTGACCTGAGGCAAGGACTTCACTAAGTTGCGAAGAAGTTCGATGAGCTCCTTACATGGTAGCATCCGGCTTAAACAAAACGAAAGCCCTGCTGATACGTCCCTATAGATACCCATCACATCTTCATGGCTTAGTCTAGAAAGCTCTTCGCTTACTAGCTCTGCTAGGGCGATTCTATCAATACTCGACATACCCGCCTAGTCGTCTAGAGCGCGCGAGCTATTAAGCCTGTGGTAATCTCTCTGGATGATGCAAAGAACCGCTTTTCGCAGTCTCGCTTTGTTAGGGTTTAACTATATTTGCTTTGTAACTCCTGATCTACCGGGATCGCAGATTAAGAGCGACATGAGCTTTGAGGAAAAAGTACTAGAGATAATCAGAGAGTCGACCAAAAAGAGTGGGGGGATAATCCAAAGTGAGTTGTGGCGAATTCTAGGAATAGACAGTAGAGAGGGAAGCAAGCTTATTGCTAGGCTAATGAGGAAAGGTCTTTTAACGAGGGAAGCAATAACGTATAAGGGAAAGAAGACTTACATTCTAAGATACGCTGACAATACGAGAGCTCCAATCAACGTTTTCATAAACTTAAACCCCGTGGTTGAGGTGCCGTGCTTTGCGTGCAAGCATATAAATAGGTGTAGCATAGGAGGTTATTATGACCCAACCAGGTGCCCGCTCCTCACGAGATATCTGCTCTCGATGAATACTCGGAAAACCTCATCGCTTATACAGTAGCTCTTACCGTATCTGCGGTGGCTGCGAATTTTGTTGCAGAAGCGCACCGAGACAAAACTAATATACCTATAAGCTTCGTGCATCATAGTGATGAAACGACGGTCTCCTGATGGTTGATGTATCTTCTCTTCTCTGATTAACTAACAGGCTTTAAAGATGATATACCTAAAGAGTGTATTAGGTGTGGAAGCGTGGCGGTAGTCGAAGAAAGCTTTAAATCAATTTCGCCAGCGGAATTCTTTTATAAGAACAAAGAAATAGCCGGATTCTCAAACCCAGCGCGAGCTTTATACCAAACCGTTAGAGAGCTTGTCGAGAACTCTCTCGACGCAACTGAAAACCATAGCATTCTTCCAACAATTAAGATATCAATTAGGGAACTCGATGTCGTCCCAGAGGGAGCGTATTACGAGGTAGTCGTCGAGGACAATGGTGTGGGAATACCCCCAAAATACGTCCCGCAAGCGTTTGCGCAACTGCTGTTTAGCTCCAAGTATGTTTTGCGGCAGTCAAGGGGAATGTTTGGTCTAGGGGCCAAAATGGCTGTTCTTTATGCTCAAATAACTACAGGTTATCCGGCTGAAGTCATAGTAGCCCCGATAAGGTCTAAACACATATATAGCTTTAAGCTAAAAATAGACATAAGAGAGAATAAGCCGATTATATTAAATTTCACTATGACATCGAATATTTCGGGCAGACACGGCACTACTGTTAGGTTGATCACTTTAGGCGATTGGACTAGATCTAAACAGAGAATATACGAATACATAAGGAGGACTGCGATAATAGCTCCTTATGCCGAGATATTATTTAGAGATCCTGACAATAACTACCTACTATTCGAGAGAACTATAGACAAGTTACCACCTCCCGCGAGAGAAACGTTACCTCACCCACATGGAGTAGACATAGAAGCCATGAAAAGTATACTTAAGTCCCTAGCGAACAGGCCCATCCTCGAAAGCTTAGTGGAGAGTTTCCAAGGAATCGGTGTTATTACGGCACAAAGAATTCTCGCGGAAGCAAGGATAAATCAGGAGAAGAGGTCGGGGGAACTCACGGATGCTGAGGTAGAGGCTCTCGTCAAAGTGATGAGGAATCTTAAAGACGTGAAGCCACCCAGGGCCGACCACCTGTCGTACTTAGGTGAGGAGATCATAGTTGCCGGCTTAAGGAAGGCGTTCGAACCGGAATTTGCTACCGCCGTCACCAGGAGACCATCAGTATTCGAAGGCCATGCGTTTATAGTTGAGGTCGGAGTAGCCTACGGGGGTAAGGTACCAGTAGTCGAAAAACCTTTAGTCCTGAGATACGCTAACAAGGTTCCCTTGCTGTACGACGAAGGTAGCGACGTGGTATTTAAAGTCTTAGATGAAAAGAAGGGCATCGATTTCAAAGTTTACGAAATAGAGTTTCCATCACCGCTCGTAATACTAACCCATATATGTAGCACCAAGATCCCCTATAGAGGAGTTGGAAAAGAGGCTGTAGCCGACGTTCCGGAAATAGAGGAAGAAGTAGAAAACGCTCTCCGCGAAGCTTTAAGGAAGCTTAGGTCATACATATTGAAGAAGAGAAAAGAGCTAGAAGAAATAGAGAAGGCCGTAGCTATAGCAAAGTACATACCTGAAATAGCAAATTCTCTTTCTAAAATATACAAAGTCGATCCGCAAGAGATATCTATCAAGCTTCTAGAGCTTCTAAATTCCAGACTTAAGTCATTCAAAATACCGAGCTTAAGCAGCGTGGTGGTCTGATTTGACTACCGGTAGTTATTCGTCTCGAATAGACACAAGGGCTCGCGAAAGAGCCCTTAAGATCCTCTACGAGAAGTTCTACGACGTTCTCAAGGATATATCGGAAGGAAGGCCGCCGAAGTTAGTGATAAAAAAGAGAACCTTCACTAACACCATCTACGATGCGGAGAGAAAGCTATTGCTTCTCGGCGACGCAACTTTTGAAAGGTCTCTCTTAGACCTTCGCGAGGCCCGTAAATTTATGCAGACACTACTCATGGCTGGCATAATCTACGAAGCACTATCCAACGGTGAGTATCCAACCATAAGAGACCTCTACTACAGGGGGAAGCATACTATACGGTACAGGAAGCTACCAACGAAGTCTATTGGAGAGGAGAACACTTGGGAAGAACAGGCAGAATCGGACTCCGTACTCAGAGATATAGAGGTTTTTTCCAACGTACTTAGAGAAGAGATGCTGATATTGAGCAAGGAGAAGGGTAAGGTAGTAGGTGACTTAAAGATAAGGTCCGGTGACGATATCATAGACCTGAGTAAAATGGGGCACGGTGCCTACTCAATCGAACCTACACCAGACCTTATAGATTTCGTTGAAGTTAATGCCGAATTTGTTCTTATTGTAGAGAAAGATGCCGTTTTTCAACAACTCCATAGAATTGGGTTCTGGAGGAAGTATCGCGCTATACTGATTACAAGCGCTGGGCAACCCGATAGGGCTACTCGGAGATTCGTTAGGAGGCTTAATGAGGAGCTCGGCCTACCTGTTTACGTAATTTCTGACTCCGATCCCTACGGCTACTACATTTACAGCGTCTTTAAGACTGGCTCAATAACCCTGTCTTATGAAAGCGAGAGGTTGGCCACACCACACGCTAGGTTCCTTGGGGTTATGATGACAGACATATTTGGAAGCGCTAAGCTCGGAAAAAAGCCGTATCTGACTGAAGAAGAAAGACGGAACTTCATTATAAGGGCTAAAGAGAGAGACATCAAGAGGGCTAAGGAGCTGAAGGAATATCCTTGGTTTAAGTCCGAGAGATGGCAGATAGAGTTAAACGAGTTTTTAGATAGGAAGGTGAAGCTAGAGATCGAGGCTCTAGCGGGCAAGGGTCTCAAGTTTCTAGCAGACAAATATGTTCCAGAGAAAATCGAGGTAGGAGATTGGATTGAGTGACCGAGTCCCTTGCTACTTACTGGACCTCGTAAAGTCTCTTGAGGTGTCTATAGATCAAACAATGCTAAGAATGGACGCAACCGAGAGGGAATACATATCTTTCGTCGAGACCTCGGAGAAGTACAGGTTTAGGGCTATAATAGTTCCTCAGGCAGTTCTATATCTAGTGGTGCCAATAACTAAACATACTGTTGGTACGGTAGCCGGGTTCCCAAGCGGGTACAGCTCTTTGAAGGTGAAGCTTAGTGAAATAGACTTTGCTGCCAATTGTGGGGCGCGTGAGGTCGATGTCGTCGTGAACACGATTCTGGCCAAGAGCGGTAAGTGGCGAGAACTGACCGACGAAGTTTCCAAAATCGTCGAGAGAGCCCGGGAATATGGAATGTTGACAAAAATTATAATCGAGACGTCGGTTTTAAGTAGAGATGAGGTCAAGACTATTTCTAAAATAGTTGAAGACTCTGGTGCGGACTTCATAAAGACGAACACAGGGTTCGGCTCCAGAGGAGTTTTACCATCAGACATATTGACTATAAAGTCGTCTATAACTGGAAGATGTAAAATCAAGGCATCTGGAGGTATTAGGACAGCTCTGGATGCTGCCCTAATGCTTTACTTAGGAGCGCACGTTGTTGGTACAAGCCACGGGGTTGAGATAGCCGAGCAAGCTAAAAAAGTCTCGAATGAAGGCTGCTTTTAGCTTTAACTTTGGGCTTGGGTTCTTCCATAAATTGATGATGAGCTATTTCCACCCCCTAGCATCACTGCGATCAGTCGAGTGGGCTCAGCACTTAGGACTCCCGGTAACCATCTGTTACCGAGGTGAGAGTTCTGCAGTTATCCAGTTAAGCAATACCTCTAAGGTAGCAGAGTGGTCGCAACGGTCAGAAGACGCTGAGCACCTTAATAGCTCGATCTTCTAGTCTGGTGTGGTGCTCTAAATGACTTTAAGCGATCCTCTCGAGGAGCTTTGCCAAGCTATGAGATACCTGTATCTCAAGGGTCTAATAACTGCTCTTAGTGGTAACGCTAGTGTTAAACTAGACGAAACCAAGATAGCTATCACTCCCTCTGGTAAAACGAAGTTCATGCTAACTCCCAAAGACATATCTGTGGTATCGTTGGACGGTAGACACTTAGCTGGTCCAAGACCCTCTATTGAAACGGAGATGCATATAGGTATTTACTTAAATTGCCCCGACTGCGGGTCCGTAGTGCATATCCACGGATTGTTCACTCCAGTACTAGCAGGGCTTTTAAGTCCGGTAGAGGACCTCGAATTAAAGACTTTTGAAGTTAGAATATGTCACGTAGGCGAACTACTCCCGGGGTCTAAGGAGCTTGCCAGAGCAGTAAGTAGCGCGGTCGCGAGTGGTTGCAAGGTCGTAATCCTAAAGAACCATGGAGTAGTTGGCATTGGGAAAAGTTTAGGAGAGGCGCTTGAGGTAGTAGAAGCTGTGGAAAACTCCTTCAAGAGGAGCCTGACGCTTCACATTCTAAATATCTTAAATGAGGTAAAGCTCTCGTCTCCTGTGCTAAAGACTGTAGCAGAAAAACTGTAACAAGACGTGCTACCATACTTGGATTTAGGACAGCTCTAGTTCGCTAGGTTCATCGGCTTTGCGGGGTCCCCCGAGACCGAACGCGGACCCTGTGCCGTTCGGTTCGAGCCGTACCACGACCCAGCGTGGAGCTCCCGCAGCTACCGCGGACTGCGGGAACGCGCCGACCCGCGGCAACTGAACCAGCGGGGACGCGGGAACGGTTCCTCCCACCGACTTAAGCGGCATGATCTACGACTCTAAATAGTCCTAGATGTATAGCTACGTTCGTAATACGTGTGCTTAATCCCTTTCAGCAGCTTACGATGCGGGCCTACTACTTCTGCCCGTTGAGACAAGCTAGAGAAGTTTTAGCTTTCCTGTGATTTTATCTAATAGCTCGCTGGGTGCCGGCCCTAAGCCAACAGCTGTCAAAGTTCCCGGAGGGAGCTCTGTAAGACCGGCATCACGTATTATAGCTGTGGGTATTCCAATCTTCTGTGCCTCAGTGGCGTACTTTAAGAGCTCTACTTCAGATGAAACTTTTACTACGACTTTCTTTTGTCCCTCGGTAATCCACTCTTTAAACCAACTCGGGTTGTTGTTCATCGCTTCTAGTGCTGCCGATACTGCTGCGTGAGCTACCTGAACAGCCAGCTTCCCCTTGCTCATCTTCAAGTCTGACCTAACTATGATGACCTGCTTCATTTCACTCACTTACTCATACTTACTCAGAGCTACTACCAGTTTATCGATGATGTTTCTACTGTAATCAGCTAAACACCTACTATAGCAGTAAGGGTCTGGTATGCCGTTCTTACTGCACTTCTCGCGGCACTCTGCCTCAAACGTGTATGTGTCTACCTCTAGAATGAAGAAGTCGGGGTTTTGCGGAAGACTTCGAACTTTGACTAGAGACCTAAGGTCTCCGATGGTTTTCATCACTTCTCTGACAGCCTCCAGTTTATTTTTATCAAATATGTAGAAGCCGTACCATTTGAGTGCCTTTATTACCTCAGCTTTTACATCTTGAGAGCCCATACCTCTTCACCGGTAGCTTAAGTAAGTCCGCGATACACTTGACCATGTTATATGCTTGCCCCGCGTCTATATGACATTCGACGATTCTTATCTTGAGCTTTCTGTAGACAGCTCTAAGTACAGCTGTTCCTGCCGGACCGTAGACAGAGATTTCTCCCCTAACCATCTTTCTTGGGTTTCTTCTCAAGTCTATAGTGACGAGGAAGGCTTCAGGAGGTATCTCAATGAGCACGTCGTAAGCTTCACCTTTAGCATAAGTAGGTTTAGCTTGAGCTTTATTTAGTACCCGTGAGGCAACCTTAGAGCAGTCTTTACTGATGGTAAAGTAAGTTGAGATCCTCATGTGTAGCCCACTTCTACTAATAGATTTCTCGATTCTCACTTTAGTCTTCAACGCATCTAACCTCAAGCACGTTGTTTTTCTGCTTGTAAATCGTATTGCCTGAAATCTTGAGAATCACCGCCGCCTCGAATTCCGCAAAAGATATGTCGATCGAGCACTTGCTAACATACACCGCAACGTGCTTAACCAACTCCATGGATACTTCCCGCTTCAGCATGCCCCTATCGTCAAAGAACCGCACTTCGGTCCTCCCGTCTCTACCGACGTACAGTACTAACGCACCCGAACTCAAGCAATAGCCCCTACCAGTTTCCCGGAGTTGGTTTAAACTTTAAGCGCTATTAGGCCCTACCCGGGGGATCTGCCCATTTGGGTAGTCGGCTGGTAATATGAGCAATTCGGTGGAGGCGTCCTACCTCCTGATCTTAAAGGTGTTCGATAGACTAAGGGTGGAAATAGCAGGAAGAGAATGGGTGCTAGATGACGGATATTATGCTTACCTAGGTTCGGCATGCTTAGCGAAACCGTACACAAGGGTCTTAAGACACTTCACCCCAGCTAAAAGAATCCGCTGGCACATAGACAAGTTGACGTCACACAAGAATGTTCAACCAATAGCTGGGGTGCTACTGTACGGAGTATCTGAAGAATCCCTCTATAATGCCGTGTTTAGTAGCAGGATGTTCGTAGCAGCGATCCCCAAGTTCGGCACGACTGATAGGAGAAAACACCTCACGCATCTATTTAAATTCTCAAACTTCAAAATCCCAGACACCTTTAGAGAGATCCTATTTCTAGCTGAAAATCTAGGAAGTTGCTTAATCGAATTACTGCTCGCGAAGTAATATGCGCTACCACGGTTAAAACAGTAAAATAGACCTACGTCGTCCTCTAAGCACCCATGCTGATTTTGGTAGACAGCGAGGAAGTACTCTTATTGGAGCGTTACACCACATCTTAGTATCGGTAACAAATAAGCTTAAAAACTCTGTCGCGATTGAAACGCGCAAAACAAACAGAGTTGGAATGTATGTCGAAGGATAAGTTAAAGGTATCGGAACTAAGACCGGGAATGGAGAAAGTATCCATTCTCGTAAGGGTAATAGACCCAGGAGAGATAAGAAAAATCGTGACGAGAGCCGGAGAGAGAACAATTAGGGAAGTGACCGTTGGCGACGAGAGCGGTAGAGTAAAGCTGGTGATGTGGGGTAAGTCAATTAGGTCGTTAACCCGTGGAGATGTGATCGAGGTTTCAGGAGCTTGGACTACAGTTTTCAAAGGAAAGGTTCAGCTTAACGTAGGCGGGTCCGAGAACGTTAAGGTAGTTGAAGATTCCGGTGAGTTACCCTCGGCAGAGGACATCCCTGAGGAGGAGCCTAAAGCTGAAGGTGAAGTGTTGAGGAAGCCAAGACGTAGAGGCTTTCAGCAGAGGAGAGGAAGATTCGGTAGAAGCGGAGGCGATGAGTTTGAGTGAGGGTCCTGGAGATACAGAGCGACCAGACTATTTATCGTTGTACGATAGTATCGTAAATAGGAAGCCCTTAAAGCACGGAACTGATGTAGGACTGAGCGGCGAGGAGTACATAGTAAGCCTTGGAAAAGACAAAGTGTTCGCTCTGACGCCAGCAGCTTACTATATATGGAACCTTTGCGACGGAGAAAGATCCGTTGGAGACATACTGGAGAAGGTAAAGTCTGACCTAAAGGAAAGCGGTGAGGGGGAGCTAGAGGAGGTCGAACTCAAGCAGATACTAGCCATGGTCCTCTCCGAACTAAATAGCGTGGGCTTGATTAGCTGGGTATAGTTAGCAGAGCTTAAATTTATAAATTTAAGTTGAAGATTTTTTAGTCGAACTCTTTCGGTTTAATCATCGGGAAAGGAATCACTTCCTTGATGGAGTTTACTCCAGCATATATCATGACCAACCTATCAATACCTAAGCCGAGACCTCCTGTTGGAGGCATCCCGTATTCTAGAGCCTCCACAAAGTCCCAGTCGAAGGGGTGCGCTTCTATGTCGCCCATGATCCTTCTTTCTTCTTCCCCTCTAAAGTAGGAGGCCTGTAGCTCTGGGTCGTTTAGCTCCGTATAAGCATTCGCTAGCTCCATTCCCCCTATGTATAGCTCGAATCTCTCAGCAAGATCCGGTCTGCTCCTATGAGGTTTAGCTAGGGGGGACGAAGACCTGGGAAAGTCGGTAACGAATGTAGGCTGTATGAGGTGCTCTCTTCCTACAATTCGGTCGAAGAGCTTTACTATGGCCCGTCCTCTATCGTATCCTCCAACAAGCCTGATCGAGTACCTCTCCAAATACTCCTTTATTTTTCCATCAGGTAACGCCTCTACGTCTATTCCAGCGAACTCTCTAAAGGCATCGTAGAGAGAGATTCTCCTAAAGGGTGGTGATAGGCTTATCTTAACTAGGTCCTTACCCACGGGGTACTCAACTACGTCGGTTCCGAGGACTTTTCTGGCTACAGTAGAGACTAACTCCTCAGTTAGCCTCATGATGTCGTTGTAATCTGCGTAAGCTTCGTAAGACTCCATCATAGTGAACTCCGGGTTGTGTTCCGCATCTATGTCTTCGTTTCTAAAGTTCTTTCCTATTTCGAAGACCTTGTTGAATCCGGCGACGATGAACCTCTTTAGGTAGAGTTCGAGACTTATCCTCAAATACCACTCAGTCTCTAGCGCCCATATATAAGTCTTAAAAGGTCTCGCGGCGGCACCACCGTATATCGGCTGGAGAATGGGGGTCTCCACCTCAATGTACCCCCTCTCCCACATGAACTTCCTTATCTCTTCGATCGTCTTAAAGCGTATCTCGAAGATCCTTCTAACCTGCGGACTCATCATGATGTCCAGGTACCTCTTTCTGTACCTAACCTCCGGGTCGAGGATTCTATGGCCCCACTTAACCGGTGGGCTTCTCAAGGCTTTCGTCAGTATCTGTAAGTCTTTAACACCTATCGTTAGCTCACCCTTCTTAGTGTAGTACAGCGAGCCGGTTACGTAAACGAAATCCCCTAAGTTAATGAACCTGTCAAAGAACTCGAATACCTCCTGGCCAGAGTCTCCCCTAGATATAGAGCACTGTATTCTATGACCGTCGTCTACTAAGTCGAAAAATATCAGACCACCGTGTCTTCTAATCCCGACAACTCTACCAGCTACTCCAACATCGCTGCCGAGAGTCGGTGACTTAATTATGTCTCGCACTGGGGTGGCTCTACCCTTAAGGGTGTGAGGATAGGGATTTAGACCCAGTTCAATCAGCTTTCTCCTAATATCTCTTCTAGCATCTATCTCACTACTCATTGCGACCACCCGAGTTCCTACTACTCGCACATCAATTTTATGTAAACTGACGCTATTTTATTGCTTCCATAGTCTCCAATCTTCTTACGTCTCCACTATGGTGTACCGTTCGTCCTTAGGTGTACTTTACTTTATTTTCGTTCGCGGTCGCACCTAGAAAGCGCTGGCATAGCTGTCTCCAGTCCTAACCCCTGAGGTCCTCCGAGCCTATGCTTAACTCACTATAACCTGTATTCGACGGCTAGTCAGCAGGTCCTGCTTCAGCCGCTATTGCTTCATCGAATACCATTTCAGCGACCACTTTATGTTCTCTCTTCTTCCGAACGGTTCTCGAGTTCCGACCTATCGACTACGGTTACCCCACACGTTATTTGAAACGGTAGACTCCGCCCTCCCTATTCAGGGCGCTTGGCAGTTCCTCTAGGGAGATCTCTTGAACTCCCGCAAGTTCCATGCTTGTGGCGGGCGTCTTATTGGCGTCACAACAACCTATGTATAAATAAATATTATGATATAATTACGATGTAAAATAAGAACCCCCACGATATCGATGGATTTATTGAAACAAGCATCAAGGTGGAAGAACGCCCTTTAGAGTACATAGAGAGATGTTCTGGCATGTCTTTAGAGAATACCTTGAGCTGAAGAAATAGTGGAAGAGGTAATGAGGACGAAGCAGGACATAAAAACGTCATTCAGAAATCTCATATCGACGAAGAGAAGTTGAAAAAGGCTTAGTAAGCGACATAAGGACGGGTCATGCTTTTGATTTGAGCTAGCCTTCTGGGGTTTCTTTTTGCTCAGCTACTGCGGTACTCAATAGCTACTAAGTAGACCTTAGAAATTACAGGTTAGAAATAATTGTGATAGAAATTACGGAGAGTATTAATCGATACAGCTTGGGACTACGTTACAAAGTTCTAAACAAGCTCGAACTTCAATAAAAACGGGTTTTAATAGATTTTCTACTTTAAGAGATTGAAGATAGAGTATATGGGGATACCGTAGTAATCGAAGTATACAGTTGGCAAACCTCTGTCTATCCAACCTACTGTGGTAACCGGCACTCTTGTAACGTAGTTAAATGCTATTATGTAGTCGCCACCGTACTGAACCGTAGGGCATGGGTGTATGCGTACGCTAGCCGTATAGGAAGTCGGAGTCGTCGTTAAAGTCTCTAGCGTTATAGTTAGTCCGTATTCCGCTATTGAGGGTATGTAGTAGAAGACTGATCCGCCAGTAGGTCTGACCGCTCCATCGGTTGGTGGCTCTATTCTTACCGGCAGGAAATCTCTCGAACCGTACACGTAGATCCAGCCGTTAGCACCTATGTAGCTACTTATTCTTCTGGGGATACTTACGGAAATGCTGATACGAGCTAGTTCTATAGTTAATGCCTCCTCGTAACTCATGCCGGAGTACTGTATGTTTCTAACTACGACTCTGTAGATTCCTGGTAGAGGCGTCGGAGACAGTATGGTCGAAACCCCCGGACCTGTGGAGTCCCAGAACCTTGTCGGGTTGTAGCCACCCCAACCGCGGGGGTCTCTCGAAAGTTCGGCTGCTAGCTGAACACCGTTTACCGTATACGTAAATACCTCGTTAGTGTAGTCGTCGACCATATAGTACGTCCACGGTCCAAAGACCATAACATCTATGTTGCTAGCATACGCGGGCTTTCCGTAAGTAGGCCAAGTGATTCTAACGCCTAAGGCTCTCGTTCCTATCGGTACATAGACTTTGAACACCCTCCAATCTCCTGACTCGTACCGCCATGTGTAATCGAACGCCCCTCTTAGGTAGGTGTTTCTATATGGAGTCGTCTCAATTCTAGGCATCAGTCTATACGTTGTTGAGTAGTACGTCATGTTGATAGGTATGAAGTATGAAATAGGTATGAGGTACCTTAGGGCTTTAGTGGTTTCCTCTATCACTAAGTATCCGCTGTAGAACCCTGGATTAGTGCCAGTTACGATAACATTGACTCTAGCCGTACCCCTGGAAGTCAGTGTCGTTGGACTGACGGTTACATCTCTCCAGGGCATTAGGCTGTACGTGACTACTCTCGCTCTTATCGGTAGATAGCCGCGGAAGGTCGCGCCGGACACACCAATCCTAACTACTAATGCTCTCGCTGCTCCCTCTATGCTCATGCCTGTAAGCTTTGTGGTTAGATACTCTATTTCCTCGATCTGCTTACCTAGGTTGCCTATCTGCACTCTAACATAGTTCGCTCTCCTGATGTCGTAGTATATCCTCCCGGTCTCAGCCCAAGTGAACACTCCATCTCTGTTTGTGTCTATCCAGTAAGCTAGTTCCAAGACCATGGTCGGTATAAGATTGTTAAACGCCCCGGTTCTACCGCCGCTTTCAAAATACTCGAAGGGGAAGGTGACCTCTATCTCGAAGAATCCCGCCGACAGTAAAGGTCTCGGGTCGATAGCTAGGTGACCGTAGACTGTGGCTGTAGATACGTTCAGTATAACGCTGTCTCCAACACAGTAAGTCACAATTCCCGGGTTGAAGTTTGTCCTCACTAAGTCACAAAGTGGTCTCACGCTTGTCCTCGCATAGATTACTGGATAAGCTCTAAAGGTTCCGACACCCTCTATAGTCACTGTGCGCGACTCGAGTCCACCGGGTTTCACGTACGGGATATAGATCTTGGGCTCGTACCAAGCGAGTGAACCCAGGCTACTGTATGCTATAGTGCTGTAAGTCTCGGCTAGGTCTCTCATGACGTCCTGGGGTAAGCTAGACGAATAAACCCTAGGTACGCTTGGATCTAGAACGGCTGTAACAGCTTTATAGGCGTCCACAAAACCGGCACCCTGCGAAAGCTGGTCGAAGCCCATGTCGTACGCCGTGTTCATTAGTATAGTTTTTAAGAGGTGTGCCGGCATTCTGCTTCCGTAAACGGACTTGTACGCTGACACTACGAGAGCACCGACTCCAGCTGCCATAGGGGTCGCTTGGCTAGTGCCACTAAAGAGGGAGTGAGTCAAGGTGCCCCTTAGAGTTCTTGCTCCAAGCGCCTCCCAAGTCCTCCCAACTGCCCAGGCGAAGGACCCGACCGCTACGACATCCGGCTTCACTACACCTAGCTCTGTCGGCCCCCTATTGCTCCAGGATATCACTTGCCTGCTGGCTCCAGGTACTGTATACCCGTATAGAGGCCTGTAAGCGAACTCTGTTGCGGCTCCAACCCCTATCGAGAACGTCGATGACGCCGGTGAAGCTATAGTACCCCAACCGGGTCCTCCATTTCCGACCGCCACGAAATGAGGTACACCAGATATCATAGTCGTGTAGTCGAATATTATGCTGGAGGGGTCCATTCCGGAAGCCCAACCCCAAAGAGCCCAGCCACTTATTCCATACGAGTTGCTAGTGATGTCCACCCTAGGGGTACCCGTGTAGACCCACTCCCAGGTGAATCCCTCGAACGCTATCCACGGGTTGGTCCTAAGAGCTGGCCAGAGGTACCTGGAGCCTTCACCGTAGGGTGTTGCTAGGTCGAAGCCCGTGAAGAAGTATACCGCAGTTATCGTAGTACCGAAGTAGAGTGCTGGAGCAGCAGCTATCTTAGCTGCTGGTGCCTGTCCGGACATACTTCTAACTCCGTAACCTGTTTGAGCGTAGTAGTCTCTACCCGCTGCTGTCGTTGCGCAGAACGTACCGTGGTTACCGTAGTCGTACTGGAACACTACGTAAGCTCCGTGTGGGTCTAGACCGGGCCAAACCATAGCTACTGGCTCGTACCTCCATATTTCGAAATTAAGTAGAGCATCGGTCCTATACCCGTATCCGTGGGGCAGTGGTGTTACTAGTTCTCTCCAATATCCGAGTACTTCGTAGATTATTGCGTACGCTGCGTCGTATACGTAACCCGCTAGGGTCCCTAACGAGAAGTCTGTTATCCCATCTTCGTCTAGGTCTCTAGAAACCAGCTCATTGCCGTAGCGTATAGGCTCTTCGTCCGCAAACGAGTAGTCAGGAGCTGCGGGGGCAGACGGTATGGTGACAGAACACGGTGAGGGAGCTAGTGCTAGCCGAAGGAGGTAGAGAACCGTCGTGGTGTCTACGTAAACGGTGTCATAGAGCCCGTCGCCGTCGGAGTCAACAACTAGAACAGGAGCTGTGAATCTTATAGTTGTTGGTACTCCTCCAACGGAGGTACTTACATAGTACATCATGAGTCCGAACTTGGATGGTCCGTACCTGGGTATGTCACCAACGTACCACAAGTAGTCGGTTGGCCACGAGATATATGTCGAGTAGGACCTGCACCCACTCACCGATACCCAAAGACCTCGAGACCACTTGAAGACGTAGTAAGGTGGGTAGAACACGTAGAGCTTTTCGGGGTCTATGCGGACGTATCCTCCGCCTACTTCTACGGCTTCAACAGGGGTTAATACGAGCCCTAGGCTGCTTACGTCGAATACTAGTGGGAGGCCGGATTCGTCTCTAGCTATAGCGTCTAGTCCTAGTGCTGGCGATCCGTAGTCGACGCCAGTGTCGATTATGGCTATGCTGACTTTCTCGCCTCTGGTCCCGTACTCCAGCCAGACTTCGATAGCTCTCGTTATGTTAACCGTGTAGTGGTAGCCACCTCCACTGCCCCCTCCTGGAGTGTTTAGCTCTATGGGCGTTGCGCTACCCAGTTCCTCAAAAGCTCTAGTAGACCTTATGAAGACTGGGTCCATCCTCATATCTGGGAGTATAGCTACTACACCCGGTAGTCTAGAGAGCGCGTCGAGGTCGTCCCTAGTGATGACTACGTTGACTATTCTATAGAGATGTGTTGGGTAAGACCCGAGGAATCCCCTAACTCTTCCTCTGAGGACTCCTGGAGGCGTTGACTTATCGAGTACTACTATAGCTCTAGCGACCTGTGTTTCCAAGTTCAGTACTTTAAATCCTTCTTCGTGCGCTAAACCGAAAGCTAGGGCGCTTAGGTCATCTACGTAGGCACCAAACCTCCAGTAGCTTTCATCGTAGAGTAGGTGGCTTACGTATGCGACTCTTAAAGCGTTAGGTATGTACCTCGATATAGTAGCATTCACCGGTAAAGTAGCCGTAGTGGTTAGCGAGAGCAATAAGGCTCCTAACAAACATAAAGTAACGACTTTACTCCCCATAAGGTTCGCCCGGAACTTCTTACGCTTGACTTAATATGTTTTTACTACGAGAACGCGAATATAGCACATGACGCGTCTCCGAGCCTCATTCGCTATATTAGAACATGAACATAGAAAAGCTGCGAATCGCCCTAGTTAGGTATAGCTGTTGAGTGCATGCTACCTTGTAGTTTGAAGTTCCCACGCTTTCAAGTCTCCACAAGCATTTACGAAAACGGCTACCTCGGGGATTTCATAAAGTGGTTAGCACGCTTCTACAACCCGTAGCGACGCAATGTGGGCGCGAAGATACTGCTTTAAGTTGCTGGCATAGCTCTACTGCCGAGACTCTAAGAACTTAGTAGCGCTGAGTTCGACATCTACCTGCGGTTGCTTAGATGTTCGCAGGCGTTCTCCAGAACGTTGTTATCGCTGCGCGCACGTGCTGAGAACGCTATATCGAGAACGAGGCTCCCACACCGAAGGTTTTGGTACGTGAATTACGCATTATTTTGAGAGCTATACATGCTTAATTCGTTATTGCACGTAGGTACTATCAATGGAGGAGCTGAGGAGCCTCGAGAGCTTATAGTCAAGTCACTCAAGTGCTGGGCTCTGTCTGAGAACCTAGTGGCAGACCCTTACGAGCTAGTAGCAAAGAAGACCTCCGCGGAGCTTTATCTCTATCGCTCAAGTGGCTATCTACGGAGAGTAGACCTCACTTTACCTACTTAGAGAATCTATCGTGATAGTTGGTGGCGTGAGAGAGAATTACCGTGCTGAGTTTATAGGTATACCGTGGTTAACTAACGAAAGTCTCCTAAGGGATGTAAGCGAAGTGGAGAAGGTGGATGTGAATATGGCCTTAAACATTCTGAGAAAGCTTCAAAAACAGAAAAGATAGAAAAACAAGTAAGTATGATATTATCCAACTTACTGAAAGATTTGACCTCACTAATCGATATCAACGAAGAACTCCTGAGAGCCTAGCGCAACTGTTTCAGTTTTCACATATAGGTTTATACCGCTTGTTGCTACCCTTCTGCCATGATTAGTGTGTAGACTTCTTTTCCTGGAGGTGTTTTATCTTCTCCTCGTCTCCACCCAACGGGTAGAGAA
>JAWBJE010000012.1:0-45746 GCA_038832865.1 Sulfolobales archaeon | reverse complement strand
GGGTAGACCTAGTGCTAGTAAGCGGGGAGAAAGCCGACGACACGTTGAAGAAGCTCCTAAAGTTTTTGGCGGTACACACAGCTCCCGATGTTGAAGTAAAACATGAGGACAAAAAGATTACCGCTAGAGGTCCACCAACGGAGGTTGCGGCGGCTGTGTTAGCCTACAGCAACTTAGGAAGGGAAGAGGTTAGTGTAGCTCTTAAGGAGCTGAAGTTGGTTGATGTCAATCCGTTCGACAGGTTTAGAAAGAGAAAGTCTACTGTCCATAGTCATGGGAACAGCTATTTAGTTATAGTGTCCGGCGCACCTGAGGTACTCCTCAAGAACTCTACGAAGGTCTCTCTACGTGATAGTGAGGTCCCCCTCACGGAGGAATTATACGCGAGGATCGTGAAGGAGATCGACAGGCTGGCTTCAGCTGGCTACAGGACCTTAGGTGTAGCCTATAGGGTCCTCGCGGAGTACTCAGAAGACTTAAACCCGGAGGATATCGAGAAGGACCTCACCTTTTTAGGCGTTCTGGGGATCATCGACCCGCCGAGAGAGGGCGTTAAGGAGGCTATTGAAGCGGCTAGGAGGGCCGGCATAAGGGTGGTAATGGTAACCGGCGACCACAAGCTAACCGCTACTGCTGTGGCCAAAATGGTTGGGATCGACGTGGACGGAGGACTGGTCGTCGAGGGCCGCGAGCTTGACTCTATGAGTGACGAAGAGCTAACGAAAATCGTCGATAGAGTTTCCGTGTTCGCTAGAGTGACTCCCGAGCACAAGGCCCGCATAGTGCGGGCGCTAAAGCGCAGAGGATATAGGGTGGCGATGACTGGTGACGGAGTTAATGACGCACCGGCTCTAAAGATGGCGGACGTAGGCGTCGCTATGGGCATCAAGGGAACGGATGTAGCTAAAGAGGTTTCGCAGCTAGTTCTACTAGACGACAATTTCGTAACGATAGTTGAGGCTATAAGAGAGGGGAGAACGATATTTGAGAACCTTAAGAAACCGATTAACTATCTACTGACGTGCAACTTCGGTGAAGTTGCAACTCTCTTCGGCTCTCAGCTTCTGTTCTTACCGCCTCCACTAAAGCCGGTACACTTACTGTGGGTAAACGTAACGACAGACGCTCTTCCAGCTATCGCGCTGGGCCTAGAGCCTGCTGAACCGGACATAATGAATAGACCCCCGAGATCGCCGAATGAAGGCTTTATAACTAAAAGAAAGATCGCTTACTACTTAGTGATGGGCTCTATAGTTGGAGGACTAACTCTCGCTATCTACTGGAGGTTTTTGGGAGTCTCCTACGAGCTAGCGCAAACACTAGCTTTTACAGCTCTAGTAACCTCTGAGTTTGGAAGAGCTATTGTTTCGAGAAGTGAAAACACGCCAATATGGAGGATTCCATGGAACAAGTGGATAGTGCCAGCACTACTGGGTTCACTAGTACTTCAACTAATAGTCCTCTATACGCCACTATCTTCTGTATTCAAGGTAGTACCTATACCTACTCACCTATGGCTTTATCTAGCTACCATACCGCCAATCATAGTGTTAGTAGACGAGACAAGAAAGCTACTTAGACTCAAGATATAGAATTGACCCTTCACTAAGTCGGCCTACAGCTATTCTCACCGGCCAATCTTTATGTAGCTTCAGAGCGGTTTAGAGTAGAACACACCCGTAAAGGACTCGCAACTGTTTTAGTGTGTTAGGTCTAAAGGTTTTTATAATTTTTCGTGATGATAAGGAGGGATACTTCAAGCCACTTAAAGATAGAGCTAGATGTGAGCCCCGTGCCGTTGGGCTCGAAGGGTGCCCATGACTCCTGCGTGGAGTGGTCGGTGACCACGGTGAACCGCAGGGCTGAGGCACAACCCACCCTAGGAAAACCTACAGAAACCTAGAGCGGGAAACGGTATATCTACTATAATCTACTTATAGCTAAGTATCTTACGGGCACAGAGTTGACTGAGAGTTGTAGATGGGATGAAGTTCTGGCTGAGGTGAGGAAGCTGTTCTCGGTCAAAGTTGCAGATGATGTTCTGATACCTTCAATCCGCGATATGAAAGTATCTGAGCTCATATCTAAGTTCAGAGAGTGCTTTATAATTGACGTATTAGGGCAGGAGTTAGCCGAAGCGGTAAAGTGGCTTGAGCACGTTAACGCCGAGCTCAACATTCTCTCCACTAGGTATAGACTATCGGGATATAGTCTTCCCCGCGAGTTCAAGTCCTTTAAAGAGAACCCGCTCGCCCACCTAAAGAAGAAGATCTTCATATACGTTTACGATTACGCTAGAGGGAAGATAGGGTTAAAAGAGCTCGTTAAGAAGGCTTCATCCGCAGCGTACACTTCGCTAAGGACGAACATGAGGTCAGCGTACCAAGTCTGGGGGTTTTCTGCTATATTAAACTACCTATTTGAAGAGGGCTACAGCATGCACTTTCCAGAGCATAGGTACTTAACGATAGACAGAGCCGGAAAGCAAAAGCAGGGTAAGATACCCCCAAACACTGTCCTTTTTAACCCCAAGAGGGGGTTCATCAGCTTCTTTTACGAAGCCCCACGACCTTTGTCATGGGAGGATAGCGAAGACCTTCAGGCTGTATGGTCTCTATATACGACTCTCCGACCGGACATGATGGTGTACTCCGGCAAAGTGATGGACATCGTGGAACTCGGCTCTAACCCACCCGTTAAGAGACCCAACATGTTGGTAGAATTTAAAGAGCTTGCAGACTGGTACGAGAGGTCTAGGGACCTGAAGAGCTACTTCAAGAAGAGCCCACTTACAGCTGAAGAGTGGAGGAGTAAGTGGTTAAGTGGGCTCTATACCGGTCTAGCTGATGCCCTAGGCGTAAAGAAGAGCGAGATAAGGAAGAGTGTTGAAGAAGGGAAGCCCCTTAGAATTAAGGAGTACAAGCTAATCCAGGTCTATACTTCTCTCTATAAACCGGAGAGAACTTTCTTAGTATCGAGGTCAGAGGTACCCCAGGCTATTAAATCGGAGCTAGAGGACAACGGGATTGAAGTAGTCGACGGCGTAGGTTTCGACAGAAGGAAGTTAAAGCCGGTAGCGGAGACTGTAGAAAGCTATAGCTCTTTCCTCGGTGCCGACTACGTGTCCATAGACATCCCGGTCAGCACGGTCATAAAGCTAGCAGAGTATGCGGAAAGAGTTGGTCTAAAAGACCTCGCGAACGCTATCGAGGAACTCTTAAAGAAGGTATAGTGCTTATCGTTCGGCGGTTCTAAAGAGTCTTCAAGACCCCTCTAGCTGCAAGTATTCCCGTTATGGCGGCTCCGTTGATACCTCTCGATAGTCCAGCTCCGTCTCCTGCCACAAACAAGCCCTCGACCGTCGTCTGCATCCAGTCGTCTACGACAGCACGCACGCTGTAGAACTTAATTTCGGGCGCATAAACCAGGTTCTGCGGTGAGGCTAGGCCCGGCAACATATCGTCAAGCCTCTCAATGGCTTCGACAACATCCGTGACAACTCTATATGGTAAAGCCATGCCTATGTCACCAGGAGTTACGTCCTTTAGCGTAGGTTCAACGGAGCTTCTATCGATTCTAGACCAAGTACTCCTCCTCCCGGACACCAGGTCTCCCAACCTCTGTATTAGGGGTCTTCCACCACCTAGCTTGGTAGCTGTCATAGCTATTTGTCTCCCGTATTCTACTGTGTCTTCAAGGGGGTCGGTTAGCTGGACTGTAACTAGTAAAGCTAGGTTTGTGTTTCTAGACCTAAGCTCCTTGTACGACATGCCGTTGACGGCAACGTAGCCATTATATCTTTCAGCTACTACGAACCCTCTAGGGTTGACGCAGAACGTCCTAACCTTATCGTCGTAAGTCTTCGTGTACATGATCACCTTAGGGTCGTCTATGACAGACACGAGGGGCTCCATTACGTAATCCGGCACCTCGAGCCTTACTCCTACGTCTAGGGGACCAGGTACTGTCTGCACGCCCAGTTTCTTAGATATCTCCGAAAACCACGCTGCTCCAGACCTACCGGGTGACAGTATTACCCTCCTAGCTTCGATTACTCCGCGGTTGGTTACTAGCTTAAACCTCCCCCCAACAGGCTCTATGTCTGTGACAGCCGTTTCGGTTGCCAACCTAACTCCTTCACTGACTAGGTAGTCAGTGAGTTTCTTAGTGAACTCTATACTCACTTCGGTTCCCAGCCGCCTTTGGGCTGGGGCTATGAGTTTAGCACCAGCTTTAGCCGCTCTCCTCTCCCATTCCTTGACTAACTCCAGGTTGGGAACTCTCAGAGTGTCCTCCGGTACCCCGAATTTTACTAGTATGCTGTCTAGATACCTTATCATCTCTTCGGCTTTGCTGAAGCTCTTGAGAAGGACAGCGAGGTCCCCTCCAACTTGTGGATGGAGGTTTATAGCACCGCTACTGAATAGTCCAGCTCCTCCCACTCCGTATAGCACGTTGCACGGTCTACACCCAGCACAAGTCACTCCGAGTTCTCTCGATGCGTGAGCAGCAATTAAAGGGCAACGCCTTTTCTCCACGCTTTTGCCTGCATCAACTACAATGACATTCTTCAACCCGTGCTTTACGAGTTCGTAGGTAGCAAATAAGCCCGCGGGTCCGGCACCTACTACCGCAACATCGAACTCTCTCAATCCCCATCACCTAGGTATATAGTGTCTTCGACATCTTCTCCGGTACCAAGTAATTTAACGGGTACTTTTAGTGTCGACTCGATCTTTTCAATCCACTCTCTCACTCTCCTAGGGAGCTTAGATTGGTCTCTCAGACCCTTCACTTCCGGGAAGAGAGCATCAACCTTCGTAATTGCGACACCAGTTGCTGAGTTTAAGGTTACTGCCCTCTTAGCTAGCTCGAAGTCGAACGGGGCGACTCTCCTAGGCCTACCTGTTACCGTACCGTACTCTATCCAGCCGAGTTTAACCGCCTCTTCGAAGGGTATCTCACCTTTCAGAGGTCCTGGACCCACTCTGGTTACATAGGACTTGAACACGACGATAACCTCACTCACTTTCTTAGGGCCTATTCCAACCTCCGAAAGAAACGCCGATGCGGTCGTATCCCTACTCGTGACGTACGGATACGTGCCGTGGTAAAGGCTTAAGAATGTCCCCTGAGTCCCCTCAATCAGCACTTCACCACCTCTATCGATGTATTCATTGACCTTTCCCGCGAGATCGCAAGTGTAGTCCTTCAGCTCCGGGGAGTCTCTAGCTAACTTAAGGATCCTTCTGACCCTATCGACCATGGCTTCACCAACTCCCTGTAGGGTAGACCCTATGGTAGTTGCGAGGTAATTCGACGACTTCTCACGTAGGGCGTGTTCTTCCTCGATGATTCCAGCGTTGTAGTCTACGCAAAGCCTATTGCGGCACCCGGTCTCCTCAATTTCTTTAAAGAGTACATCTAATCTTATTAGGCTGCCGGCAGCTATGCCTAGTTGAGCATCCGGGTAGATGAACGCTGACGGAACGGACCTCAGCTTCCAAGTTCTTCCTTTGTAAACAACGGTGTGCCCGGCGTTGATGGCCCCGCATCTAACGGCTAGCCGGATACCCCTCTTTATAGCTAAGTAAGCGGCTACCTTACCCTTACCCTCGTCACCGAAAAACCCGCCAACTACTACTATTGCTGGCAGTATCCCACCTAACAAGTTAATTTGAGAAATATAAAAACGGCTAGCTGGCAGCTAACATCTCTGAAACTAACGAGCCGTCTTTAACTCCAAAAATCCAAGCTTCTTGTACCAGGATCCAAAATAACCTGTAGTTAAGCTAAAGAGAACTTTCTGTAGCTATTTAGGCCTCCTCCTTATGGAAATCCCTGTGAGGATTCTCTCACTACCGAAAACTTCGGCTACAGCCGTTAAGATGGCCACCACAACTACTGTCGATAGCAGTAGAGCCAGTAAAGCTATCGCTCCATCTCCGGAGATAGAAGCCACTGCTATAGCCAGAGGCAGTCCATAGACTGTTGCCCCGAGTAAAGCTGCTTCAATGCCGAGCGGAACCCCGATAAACTGAGTCGCGAGGAGTCCCACGTATAGTATCGCACCTATAGGGCCGGCGAGGGCTCCAGCTACTCTAGTATCGCTCGAAAGCACGCCTATCAAAAGCCCCAGAGCACCTGAAAAGAGCAGCATTAAACCGAGGGAAACTACTAGTAGAAACATGCCGCCGCCACCCAAGTACGTGACTAAGTCCAACAAGGACCAAGTAAAGGTTGTAGCCCCAGTAGTTTGGTCCGCTCGAGGCATAGCCGACATCATATACGAGAAACCGGCAAAGTATACTGCGACCATTAGCACTGAGATCATGACAGACCCAGCTATTTTTGCTATAGCGATAGTCGACCTACTGACCGGCAAAGCCAGGAGCATCTCGAAGGCCTTCTCCTCTTTCTCGCTGGCTACAGCCTGCGCACTGTACATCAAAGTCATCATTGCGAGTATTCCGACAAACAGTGAGAAAATCATAGTTGAGCCAAGAAGAGACGATAGAACATCTAGGTTAACGTCTCTACCGCCTACCCTAGTCTCGACTTTAGCCGCTACCACTTTGCTCAGCTCAGAAATGTTTACTCCTCTCTCTATCGCTATAAGCAGTTTTGCTGTCTCCTCGAGGGCTCTGGCAACTGCCGTCACAACTCCGGCTCTAGCTTGCTGAAACACCGACGCTCTGTCTATCGCTACGTAGCCGTATACGAACACCGTGGCGTTTGGACCGAGGAGTGAAGCCCCGAAACCCCTAGGGATAGAGACAACCACTGAGAATTTTCGGATTCCCTCCTCTACGGTTCCAACAGCTATTAACCTACCCTTAAGAGACGCGTTAACGGTATACATGACTCTAGCCGTAAAGCGGTCCTCATCCTCAACGATCACACCTACTGGAGCCTCTACAGCTTCGCGAACGACTTGCTCCGTGGCCACACCCACCATTTTGCCGAGCGCTACGAAGTATATCGCCATAAAGACTAGCCCCATGATAAACGCAGGACTCTTGAGTACCGCCATAACCTCCTTCTTAATCAGTTTAGCTAGAGACAACGCTTAGACCCCCCACAGCCTTCACAAATACTTCCTCAAGGTTTTTCGCAGAGTACTTAGCCTTTAGGTCGCTAGGCGACCCCTCTGCTACGAGCTTTCCTCTATACAGTATGCCCACTCTATCACATAAGTGTTCTACCTCGAGCATGTTGTGGCTACTGAGCATCACTGTTACACCTCTCTTCTTGGAGAACTCCGCCACCAGGCTCCGGATCCTTATACTGCGCTCGACGTCTAGCCCAGCCGTAGGCTCGTCTAGAATCACTAGCTTAGACCCGGAGGCCAAAACCGTAGAGAGAGCCAGTAGCCTCTTCATACCCTTACTGTACCCCCTAATCGGTCTCTTGATGTCTGAACCTAGGTCGGCAATACTGACGGCTTCCTCGATAGCTTCACTTAGCTCCCTTCCCTTGAGCCTCATTCCCAGCATGAACTTTATGAAGTCTAGACCCGTGAGGTCTCTATACGCTCCTGCTTCCTCAGGCAGATAGGACAGAAGCTTACGCACTTCAATAGCGTTTAACACAGTGTCGTACCCGAATACCTTTACGGAGCCTCTCGTTGGCTTGAGGAGAGTCGCTATTATTCTCAGAGTGGTAGTTTTACCGCTACCATTGGGTCCCAGAAGTCCGTAGATCTCACCGATGTATACCTGAAACGTAAGGCCATCTACTCCTCGGACGCCCCCGGGGTAGATCTTAGTGAGGTCGGCGACATCAACAGCTACGGCAGTACGCACACCCCCACCCAATAGATAGGACCCCTGCGAATTTATGTACGTGGCAGTGAAAGAGGTTGGCGCTACCGATTTCGCATTTAACCCGATCGCTATATTACCCTGCAAAAGAGTGGTTCGAGGTAGCATAGATGTCGTCCGGCAGTGGTCCCACTATAAGATCACTCGAAAAAACCAAGCAACGAGATGAGGTCGTAAGGATCTCTACTGGAATCAAGGAGCTAGACGAAGCTATTGAGGGGGGAGTCCCCCGGGGCTCTTGGGTCGCCATAACCGGAGAGCCCGGCACTGGTAAGTCCATTCTCTGCATGCACTACGCTTGGGCGGGTCTGAAAGCGGGAGACCCGGTTGTATATGTTACCACCGAAGCGGAGTTTAGAGACGTTATTAGGCAGGCTAGACAGTTGGGTATGGACTTTGAGAGTTACTCGACTTACGATATATCCAGTTCTTGGGAACCTCAGGAGCCTCCTCAGATCGTCGTAGTAGATATCTTCGGCTTGCTCAAGGTAGCCAGACAGCTAAGTGAGGAGCGCGGAGAGGAGGGGAGTAGAAGGTATGCCGCGCTCGAAATTCAGACCCTGGTTGCTGCTATTAGGGAAGCATACAAAATCCTCGGCATACTTAAAGAAGGAGGTAGAGGGGTAACCAAGCACGTGAGGCTAGTTGTAGACTCACTTAGTGCCTTTTGGGCGGATAAACCGGCTATGGCTAGAAAGTATAGCTACGACCTTAAGGTATCTACTCATAGAGAGAACGTGACGGCGTACCTAGTGTCTCAGTACGCTATGACCACTAAGAGCACGTTCGGTTTCGGGCTGGAACATATAGCCGACGGAGTTTTCCACCTATGGATGGAGGACGTCGAAAAAGCTAGGGAGATAAGGAGGTACATGATCATAAAGAAGCTTAGGATGACTAACCACTACAGGAAGGCCTTTAGGCTGGACATAGAACCGGGGCACGGGGTAAGGCTCTACTACGAGAAAGACTAACCACTTGGGGGAGCCTCTGTTGACTGCTCCTTTAATTCGGATGCGTCTACAGTACTAGGTGACTACGTTGAGCGACTTAAGGCTCTTAGTTCACGCGTACTGTCCATCAAGTTATGCGTTAGTCAAGTACCTCTTCGATAAAGGTCTTCACGACAGGCTGGAGATAATCCCCCTAAATCCGGGCAATCCTGTGTCTCTACTTAGATTAGTTCCTTCAGTTCCAGCACTAGCTAGCGACGGAAAGATAGTCGCCGTAGACCCTCTTGAGCCAGAGTTTATTGAAGCTTTACTGTTAAAGAAGAACATAAGGAACTACGTCCCGATATCAGAACACGAAGTCATCGAGAGGTTCACTAAATCAGCTAAGTCGAGCGGTTACATCATGCTCCACGTACTCCTAGGTGGGTTAAGCCTCGACGACCTAGTCTCTTCAGAGTTCACCGATATGGCAACAAGAACATACTTCTCAGGCTTAAGTAGAGACTATATTAGAAGCGTGTTACTATCTAGAGCAGAAGCCATCGAGAGAGAGCTTCTCGAGTCGTCAGTCAAGTCTGTTGCTTACAGCTTTATTAGAGACGTCTTGATTTCTACGGATGTCGATTTAGAGAAGATTGTTGACTACAGAGTTCTGAAGCTTTGGTCAACAGCTAAGTTATCGCAGGGGGTAGTACACACCCCGCTTCGCGAGCTTTTCCCGAATAGCAACATACGGAAGGTGTTAGAGTACATACAAGAGCACTACGATAGATTAGTTAAGTCGTTCGAGAATTTCATCGCAAAGCTCTCATCAGACACCGAAGTCTATAGACTGCTATCCGAGGGAAACGTGAGGCGTAGAGCACGTAGTTCCACTTTCTCTTAAACACTTATGAGTCTTCTTAAGCTCCGTAATCTGTTTAGCTTTCTTGCGTAACGTGATGAGAACAGGTATCGCTGGGGGTATCGACTAAGTTCTACATTCCTAGGTGGAAGCAGAGAAGTGTTACAAACATTAATTAGCTTGAAAGAACTTAAAGAATGCAGAAAGGGGCTTGGTGGAGGTGTCCGCGTTTGAGATAGGAATTTCTTATAGGCTTAGAGCTAGTGATGCGGAGTATCTTGCTATGAAAATGCACGAGCTACTGAGGGAGATGGGGACGTCGGAGCTCGATACCATATATTTCTCTGAAGTCGTGGGGTCTGTTGGTAACGCTTCTGTGGCCCTCTATTTGTCGAGGTCCAACGTTGGTGTTTTAGTAGTCGCTTCAGCTTGCGACGATGAGGGCAAGTGCCTCATCGGTCCGGTTAGAGAGATAGCCAGCGTATCGAGGAAGATACTCAAGAGATTAGGGGGCCTAATAGAGTTACTCAAAGTGGATTACGTAGTTAAGGCCAAGCTAACGCTAGTGCCCGCTCAACGTAATTTAGTAAAGTACTTGAAGATGGGCGGTGTAGAGATATCAGACGGGGGTAGCTACGATGCCGGCTGGTATACCGTTAAAATGTACAAGGGTAAATATATAGTCTCTATGAAGAAGCTAGACGTAGTCATCACTTTAGTCCAGGAAAAAACCGGTGGCTTGGCTAGCGCTCAACTGACGGTCTCTAGGTCGCAACAGGGTGTGAGTGAGCCAGCGGAAGAGGAATTCGTTGACTGTCTTAAAGCCGCCTCCCAAATAATTGCCTACCTATTGGCTAAAGAAGACCGAGTAACTTACTCGTAACCAGGACTGCCAGCGTGGACACCGTTATTAAGACGTTGTCATCCAATAGAGGGGGTATCTCGTAGTGCTCCACGAGGCTAGCGATCAATGCCGCGATTAGTCCGACGTGTCCGGCATAGTAGAGACCTATAGGTAGCGTTACAACAAGCATACCTAGGTTACCCAGCCACGACTTAGTTCTCCTCTTATAGACGAAGTTTCTTATTATTCCAGTGGCAGCATCACCAAAGGACATGAAGGTTAGGGGTATGACTGCGTATATGGGGTTGCCGAGTATAACCCATAGTAGGAGGAGGGCTAATCCCCACGCGAAGCAGAAGTTTACTTCATACATATTGTCTTTCACTTGAAACCAGTAGAAAAGCTTGCCGGTTCTGTGCGGTATATAAGTTACTACTGCTAGAATTAGAGCGAATACAGCTGGTACGAGGGGTGAGGTAAACAAGTACGGGACCATAAGCGCAATCACTCCGCCCGTCATTACGTGGATTATTTTGCGATTGTAGTAAACGGCCACTCCATCGCTCAGCCCTCTTCTCTTGAGGGCTATGTAGACGTATTTAGTTAGAGCTAAAACCCCCAGAACGTAGAGAAACAGAAGCAGAGCGATCAAGACCTCGACCAGCAAGTTATCCATAATCATGATGCCCGGTAATCGGACAGACATCTAAGACTACCAGGAACTTATTTAGGCGAAATATATAAGCGTATTTTAATCGTTCGATATAAGTACCGAAGCTCCTTACCGGAGCTTAGAGTTCGCTTTGGACCAAAGATTATTCAAGTCGGAAAGCACCAACGCTGATTTAACGTTTCCTAGAGCAGAAGAGCTCGTAGTGATGTAGTTCACAGTAGCTAAGCAGTCGCTTAAAAAACCTTACCTATCAACGCTCTTACCAACTAGAGTAGGTTAGTATGTGAAACGAAGGACCCCCATGGTGGAAAGGATGGACTCGCCGTCACCAACCAAGGATTGACTTAAAGGTCCCCAAGCGTGGTGCAAGCGGTAGGTCCTCCTTTAGTTAGGCTGAGCGTTATCAGCCGTCTTACGTCTCGCTAACGATGCTACCTGCAGTAGTTTGGTAATCACGTAGAGATAGCATACGCATGCTAGTAGCACCGCAAAGTACGCCAGAGCCCCCCGTACTACTTGCTCAATTATGCTACAGACCATCAATAAGAAGATCCTCACATCTCTAGAAGCTATACTAAGTGAAGGTCTTAGTGTCATAGGGTGGATGCCCAAGTCGAACTGACCTCTAATGTGCAAGTAGCTCACCAGTAGAGCTCCGCTTGTTGCTAAAGTCGGCGCGATGCTGTCAAGAGGTTTCGGAAGGCACGCACTCGACGATATAGACGCCGATGCTACTATAAGTACGTCAGCGAACCGGTCTAGCATAGAGTCTAGAAACGACCCAAATCTCGACCCCATTCTCTTTGCCCTTGCCAGCTCACCATCAACTCCGTCTACAATAGAGGAGACTTCAGCTATTACACCACCGATAGCTGGTAAACCTATGGCGAAGCTTACGGCTGAGAGTACTGATAGTATAAACGAGGCCACCGATACCTGGTTCGGCGTTATTGGGAGATTGCTCTTCAATACTAGCTTTGTTATCCTAGCTGATACCTTCCTGTTTATATATTTTGCTATCGGGCCATCAGTAGGTTTGATAAAAACATCCGCACTAATGATGTCTCCCCATAACAAAACTGTGTGGGTGTTTAATAGTTTAAATCTAGACAAGTGCGCGCAGAACTTCAGTCTACCAAAATTTCATGTGATTTCAAAGAGGTTCATTAGGTCAAGCCGCAAAGCGATGAACTGATTTAAAGCTTTATAATGTACTACGAGCCTACTCGACGGTTTGTCTTGAGAGCATATATTCCCATTTCACCAATCAACGTGGTTAAAATGGGCGAAAGCAAAGAGTTGCTTACTGAGATTGAGATGTTAAATAAGTTCCTCGTGTGTATTTCTTCGCTTATCTATCACGGTCTCGGAAGTTGCTACCCCGGCCTTAACGCTTTGCTCTTCTTAAGGCTTCGGATGCGTGGGATCGACCCGTACGTTGGGCTGCTCAGTGACACTGAGACTTACTTAAAGACTCTAGTCGCACTTGTTGGAAATGAGAAGCTGGCCCAACAGCTCCTCAGGTCTATACTACCCAAGAAGAAAGCCTTTGAAAAAGCGCTCGAAGCACTTTTATCATCGCAGAGCAAGGAAAGGCTCGAGACGACTCTCTTAAACATCGTGAGAAAGTATGAGAGAGAGATAAGGTCTGTTTGTAGAGAACTGCGCTAGATGGCGCTACCAGCTTTAAGGAGTTTGCCTAACGTGAACGCAGATTCGCGTGTCGATGAGCGGATCCGCCAAGCACTCTAAGCGTGATGATGCGTTGAAGTGGTCTCGACAGAGGCTCGGAATTCACCTAGGGGTTCTCCCAGGATACCCGTGAAGGGTCTAGGGGCACATCCGACGCCCCGAACGAGATATTGGAGAGTAGAAAGAGGCTGTGAGATCAACCAAGAAGCAAACCTATGTAAGGGCTGAATCCCCGGGAGGTGACTTCTTAACTCCGATTCTGACTACGAATCCCTCGATATCCCAGGTCTTTACGTAGGAACCTCTACTGGGGGCTTCTCTAGTGAGCCTAACGGCTCTAACTTCTCTAGATATGTAGTCACCGTGGGAGCTTAGCGCTGCCAGAATATCCTCGGACTCCGAATCTATAGTGACATCTATGAACTCTGAGACGTCGAGACCCATCTCTTTCCTCATGACCTGTATTCTGCGTACAAGCTCTCGTGCTAACGCCTCCATGTAGAGATCTTTATCTATACTCCTGGGCAGGCAAACCATGACTCCTCCCTCATGGATCGACTCGAAGCCCCTTTCAGAGCATGCTGAAGCGTCGGTAGACGTTTTAACGGTCTTAACGTTGGACAGCCTGGATATTACGCCCGTCAATGGCTCTATACTGCGCAGGACTCTATTATCCGATACTACGATGGCCTCCCGCATCGGCCACCTAACCTTTATTCCAAGCTTGTTTCTCAGTGAGGCTAGTAGCTCTACCGCCTTTAGAGCTGTCCTGAAGCTCTCTTCTAGCTCTGGTCTTATTCTAGCCTCATCCACCTCCTCGATCTTAGTTAGGTGAACACTCTCGGATTCCTCGGGTTCGAAGTGCTTTACGAAGCGTATCCAGAGGGCTTCCGATATATGCGGAACAGCTGGAGATAGCAACTTAACTAGCCTCTTCAACACGTAGTAGAGAGTAGCATAGACCGCAAACCTATCGTCGCCTACTTCACTCCAAACTCTCGGTCTGACCAGCTTTAAATACGTCCTGCTTAGGTCCTCGATAGCGAAGTCTATTAAGACTTGTACTGCCTTGTGGATCTCGTATTTAGACATAAACTCGACAAACTCTTTAGTGATCGTGTTTATTCTCGAGAGTATCCACTCGTCTTCGACGGATAGCTTACTAAAGTATTTCGAGAGGTCGTGTTCCTTAGGGGAGAACCTGTCTAAGTCCATATACATGGCAGCAAACCTAAAAACGTTCCACAGTATGTTCAGCGTGCTAGTTGAAACCTTTCTGACTTCGTCCGGGTCAAACATGAAGGACTCTCCGGGCGGATATCTAGAGAGTAGGTAGAGCCTCACCGGGTCTGCTCCGAACCTCTTGATAGCTTCCTCAGCAAATACTACGTTACCTAAGTGCTTAGACATCTTCCTTCCGAATTTATCGAGAACGTGACCTTGTATGAGGACCTGCTTATACGGAGCCATGCCTCTATCTATAACTGATGTAGCTAGAAGCGAGTAGAACCACCCCCTGGTCTGGTCAACGGCCTCAGTTATGAAAGTGTACGGATATAGTTTATCGAAGAGGTTCTTGTTCCTCAATCCATCGACAGACGCGATCCACGCTACACCGCTGTCTATCCAGACATCGACGACAAACGGTTCTCTAACCCATTTGGAGCAGTCATGCGTTTTGAGTTCGACCATGTCGATCCATGGTCTGTGGACAAGCCTGTCGTCATCTACTTCGGGAAGAACTGAGGCACGGCTCTTCAGTTCTTCAATACTACCGATTACGAGTATCCTGCTAGGGTCTTCATAGCACCTCCAAATAGGTAGTGGTGTGCCCCACACCCGAGACCTAGATATAGTCCAGTCTTTAACGTTTGCTAACCACGACTCAAAACGGCTTCTATGCACCCTAGGATAGATCTCTACTTGGCTGAGAGCCTCTAAGAGCTTCTCCCTGAGGCGACTCATGGCGATAAACCACTGTCTATCTGCTCTATACACTAGTGGAGTGCCGCACCTCCAGCAGTGTGGGTACCTATGGACGACTTTCCCCGATTTTACTAGGAGGTTCTTCTTCCCGAGGATTTCGATAACGAGCTTAGACGCCTCGTCTACCGTTAGTCCACTAAACGTTCCAGCCCGTTCTTCAAACACTCCACTAGAGCTGACCGTATTGGTAATCGGTAGTCCGTATTTAACTCCAAGCTCGAAGTCCTCCGGGCCGTGACCGGGGGCTATGTGCACTAGCCCGGTGCCCTCCTCGAGGCTGACGAATTCCGCGTCCAGAACAATGTGGCTATTCGCGTGCTCTGCGTGTAGAGGGACTTCCTCTAGTAGTGGATGCTCGTAAGCTAAACCACGTAGTTCAATCCCCTTTCTGACGTCAGAGCAGCTCCAGCTACTTAACCCAAGCTCTCTGGCTACTCTATCCACTAACGATTTAGCTACGTATACCTTTTCGCTTCTCATATCCAGCAGGCAATACTCCGCCTCGGGGTGAACGGCGACCGCCTCGTTATCAACTAAAGTCCACGGGGTAGTTGTCCATATGAGGAGGTACTCTCTGTCTTTACCTTTAACCTTGAACTTTACGTACACCGAGGGAGACTCTTTCTCTTCGTAACCCATATCGACTTCCGCATCGCTTAGAGCCGTCTCACACCTAGGGCAGAAAGGAAGCACTCTATACCCCTCATAGAGTAGCCCCCTTTCCCAGGCCCTTTTTATTATATACCACACGTACTCTATGTACCTGCTCCTTCTAGTTTCATAAGCGTTGACTAAGTCCAACCATAGTCCAAGTAGCTCGGTCGCATATAACTTCCAGTATGTGAGGTAATAGTCAACGAGCTTATTGCACTCTTCTACGAACCTCTCGAGCCCCACCTTCTCAAATATGTCTCGCTTGCTTTTCACGCCTAATTTCTTCTCCACTTCTACCTCGACCGGCAGACCCTGCTCGTCCCATCCACCTTGAGCCCAGACATCGTAGCCTAAGAGCTTGTAATACCTCAGCACGAAGTCTTTATATACTCTACCCCTGAGGTGACCAACGTGCGGAAAACCGTTAGCAGTAGGAGGTCCTTCAAGGAAGCTAAAGAGTTCTCTTCCGGAAAGAGCACGCCACTTGTTCGGTACATCCTTCTCCTTCCAGTACTTCCTTACCTCGTCCTCTATCTTTTTCACGTCAAGCGGAGGTAAATCAATAGCAGACCCCTATTGAGCTAGAATAGATTAACTTAATAAGCTCCTAGAAGGGGGCTTGGCTCCGTTAGCGTGCTAAGCTGCGTATCTAAGTTAAATTGAGCTTGTTATATGGTAGTTCGGTGGTGGGTAGTGCTGGATTTAGCTTCCGCAATATTATGTTCTGTTTCCGCAATCATCGTTCTGTCTAACTCTGTTCTGATGTTGCTAGCTTCTTTAAGTAGGTCTAGGCCACTCGAAATAAACCATAGCGGAGTTCAACCCAAAGTTAGGGTAGCAATAGTTGTACCAGCCTATAGGGAGGGACCCTTTATACACTACGTGATTCAGTCTCTCAAGGAAGTGGACTATCCGAAAGACTACTTGAAGCTAGTTATAGTTGGAGAAGAAGACGATGTAGAGACGTACAGGGAGGTAGCGAAGCTGTGCGACATCAGGGGCGAGTACTTAGACTGCGGTGGCGTTAAGGGGGTTTACTTGGTTAATAAGTCGAGAGCGCGCGGTAAGCCGGCCGCCCTCAATTTCGCTCTTAAGTACGTTAACGCAGATGTTATAGGGTTCTATGATGCCGAAGACTCGATACACCCTAAACACGTTTCAATAGCTGTTGAGTTACTCAAGGATAGCTCCGTAGCCGCCGTTCAGTTTGTTCGCGAGGTGGCGAGAATTCCTGGAGCGCTAGGGGAAGCTCAAGCAGCCGACTTCCACTTTTACTACATGGTTTTGCAGCCTTTCTTAATGCGTTATACGGGGCTAGCCGAGATATGCGGTTCCGCTTTCTTCATCAAGTCGTCGCTCATAAAAGAGGTTGGCGGGTTTAACATCAACTCTCCAGCCGAAGACCTGGACCTAACCTACAGATTAGGGGCTCTGGGATTGAGGATTCTACTGGCTCTACCCCCTTCAACGACTAGACCGATAGCAAACACCTCTAGCCTAATAAAACAGAGAGCTCGCTGGATACGGGGTGGGATACTGTCTATACCCACCGGACTAAGTGCCGCACCTAGGTCTATTCCCCTAGTGCTGGTAACAGGGTTTATGCCCATAACCACAGTAACTTCCTCGCTAGCCTTACTGCTAGGTGTAGTAGTACTACTCATGGGTTCCACCGTCACGTTGTCTAAGTACGCTATAGTTGCTCTGGTACTTGCCTGCGTGCTAGGTGCTTCATCTGTGCTGGTGTCTAACTTGGGTGCGACTCGTATGCTTAAGTACCTCGCTGTTATGTCTATTGTGTACTACCTAGCTAGCTGGAGGGCTTTTGTCGAGCTATTCACTTCTCCAAGAAGTTGGACAAAGTCGCAGTCTAAAGCATGAACAGATTTTTACCCAGACTTTGCTTTAAACTTGGTGAGCAAGGTTCATGAGCTCTAGGATAGAGGAACTGAAGAAGCTCTATGAGCAAGCGATGCTGGGGGGAGGTAAGGAAGCTATCGAGGCTCAACACTCTAAGGGCAAGCTCACGGCCCGCGAGAGAATCGAGCTACTGGTAGACCCTGGTAGTTTCCTCGAAATAGATATGTTTGTTCGACACAGAGCAACAGAGTTCGGCATGGATAAGAGGTGGGTTTGGGGGGACGCCGTAGTTACCGGGCTAGCTAAGATAGATGGAAGAAGGGCTGTAGTCATAGCTCAGGACTTCACGTTCATGGGCGGGTCGCTAGGGGAGATGCATGCTGCAAAGATAGTTAAGGCAATGCAGTTAGCGATCAGCCAGGGCATCCCCATAATCTTCTTGAACGACTCAGGTGGAGCTAGAATACAGGAGGGGGTAGACTCACTTAAGGGTTATGGAGACATATTCTACATGAACGTTATGGCATCCGGTGTGGTACCGCAAATAGCGGCGATCATGGGTCCGTGTGCCGGAGGAGCGGTTTACTCACCCGCACTCATGGACTTCGTTGTGATGGTGAAAAAGACGTCCTTCATGTTCATAACCGGCCCTAGGGTGGTCAGAGCGGCTATCGGCGAGGTCGTCGACGAGCAACAGCTCGGGGGTCCGGAAGTCCACGCTTCTAAATCCGGACAGGCAGACTTCATTGCCGATGACGATAAGGAGGCCATATCAATAATCAGGAGGCTCCTATCCTATTTGCCGAGTAATAACATGGAGGACCCACCAGTAATTAAGGTTGGTGATCCTCCCGATAGAGACGTTCCAGAGCTAGATGAAGTAGTTCCCGAAGACCCTAACGCTCCTTACGACATGTACAGAGTTATAAACGGGGTATTGGACGTCGGGTCCTTTTTGGAAGTGAAGGCCCATTGGGCTAAGAACGCTATAACAGGCTTCGGCAGGATAGACGGCAGGCCAGTTTGCGTTGTAGCTAACCAACCCAACTACCTTGCTGGAGTCTTAGATATAGACTCCTCAGACAAGATAGCAGAGCACGTAAGGTTCTGCGACGCCTTTAATATACCCATAGTTACTTTCGTAGATGTCCCGGGCTACATGCCGGGCACCAGACAGGAGCACGGTGGGATAATAAGGCATGGAGCGAAGGTTCTATACGCCTATAGTGAAGCAACAGTCCCGAAGTTGACGGTAATAGTCAGAAAAGCCTACGGTGGTGCCTACATAGCTATGGGGTCTAAACACCTCGGGGCCGATTTTGTGGTTGCCTGGCCGACCGCTGAGATAGCTGTCATGGGACCTGAAGGGGCTGCCGAAATAATCTGGAGAAGAGAGCTTGAAGCGGTTAAGGACCCGCAGGAGAGAGCTAAGCTGCTAGCTAAGTTTACAGAGGACTATAGAAGCAAGTTCGCTAATCCGTACGTAGCAGCCAGCCGGGGTTATATAGACTCAGTGATTCTTCCAAGAGATACTAGGCGCGTGCTCGCAAGAGCTCTCGACATGCTGTCTACGAAGAGAGAAGTAAGGGTGTGGGTTCCTCCAAAGAAACACGGGTTGATCCCAGTTTAGCAAGAGCTCCGCGCATACCCATTAAGCAGACTAAAGCTAGTAAAAGTTTTCGAGTAAACAGGAAGCCAGGGCTGCCTGGCGTGGTCTCTAGAGTAATCACACAACTCGGCTGACCGAGTTATGCGGCTAGAGCGGGCACTCACCTCGGGAAAGGTTTCCTAAGCCGAAAGCCTTATCTTGTACGACAGTTAGCGCAGAAGTCTTGCTAGAGTTAACGTGTGGCTATACCACACGATTCCATAGTTAGTGTGTTGTGTTGCTGCCCGACAGAGGGGATCCTATACACCTTCCGGCTTCCATAACCTTCTCGGTGGCTCATTAAAGCTTATATTCGCCGAACCAACAATAGAGTAGTCGCTTATAGGTGATATCCATGACGGTACGTGTAGGCATCATCGGGCAGGGATACGTAGCATCAACTCTGGCTCTAGGATTAGCTAGGATCAAGGAGGGAGAGATAGGACTCAATGGAATCCCGCTTCAGAACTTCATTAAAAGCTATAGAGTCGAGGACATAGAGATAGTGTCGAGTATAGATGTTGACGCTAACAAGGTAGGTTTGTCTCTCCTTGACGTCGTTAAAATGTACTTCCCTAACTTGAGTAAGAGGTACGAGCCTTTAGAGAAGGTTAAGGTGTCTCCGGGTATACATCTTGGAAGTACCAGGAACCTCCCCATAAAAGCCGTGGGGATAGAGAGCGAAGTAGGTCTAGAAAACGCTATTTACGAGATAGTGGGTGAGTGGGACAGGAGTGGTGTCGACGTATTAGTAAACCTTATTACGACCGAGTATACGGAGCCTTTAGAGAGCTTCCACCACTTACATAAGCTGATCAGGTCCGGTGAGCACAGAGGTCTTCCAGCGACTTACGCGTACGTGTATGCCGCAGCAGTTTATGCTGAGACCGTGAAGCCGATAGCATTCATTAACGCTATTCCCGCTACAGTAGCTAGGAGTAAATCTATCGTTAAAGCATTCGAGGAGAGAAACAGCATTGTCCTGGGAGACGACGGAGCTAGTGGTGCCACACCACTAACTAGCGACATCCTGGAGTATCTAGCTGAGAGAAACAGGATTCCTAGGGGGATCGTGCAGTTTAACATAGGTGGAAACCTCGACTTTCTAGCACTTTTAGACGAGACTAGGAACAAAGCGAAGGAAAAGACCAAGAGTACCGTAGTATCCGACGTTCTGGGCTTCGAGGTGCCTACCTTCATTAAGCCTACCGGCTACGTGGAGTACTTAGGGGACAAAAAGTTCGTGTCCATGCACATCGAGACCGTAGGGTTCAACGAATCTATCGACGAGATAGTTGTGAATGCGAGAATAAACGACAGCCCAGCACTAGCCGGTCTTCTAGTGGACCTCGTTAGGCTAGCCAAAATAGCCCTTAACGCCGGGCTTAGGGGGACTCTCTACGAAATCAACTCTTTCTATATGAAGAGTCCGGGACCTGAGGGGTCAAAGTCTATATCTAGGATTGTAGCCTACCAGATTCTCGTGGACTGGCTCCTGAGGATGGGAGAACTAACGAGATTACCTAGGTATAGTGTCCACAACTTCATCCCAGAACTTAAAAAGATATACGACCTATAGCCACCATGATTCGAGAAGCAATAGTACTCGCAGCTGGACGGGGGGAGAGGTTTAAAGGCAGCGAGCACAAGCTGCTCGCTAAGATACTCGGGTATCACCTGATCGAGTACCCGATAAGAAGTATAGCGTCTGCAGGGTTGCGGAGGTTTCTAGTAGTAACTAATAGTCTGCTGCTCAAGAAGCTAGAGCACATCAAGAGAAAGATAGAGAAAGATATGGGTGTAGAAATCGGTTTCGTATTAAACAACGAGGTTAGCAGAGGTAATGCTTACTCGCTAGCCTTAGGGCTGAGCGTAATAAGAGAAGAGCTAGCCTTAGTCACGGTTGCCGACCACGTCTATCCCTTAACTCTGGTAGAAAGGCTGTTGAGAGGATACAGCGGAGTCCCCCTCGGAGTTGGTGGAGATAGAGAGCCTAAGCACGTTGAAATATCGGAGGCCACGCTCGTTGAGATAGGTGCCGATGGAGCTATAGAGAGCATAGGCAAGAGCTTGAAGTCGTGGAGCTACGTTGACACAGGTTTACACGTAGTTTCGACAGATCTGCTGAAATATGTGGGACGTTGTGGATGCGAAGGTGAGCTAGCGTCACTATATGGATGTTTTTCGAGAGTCACACGTCGTAGTGCGGTCATAGACGTCACTGGTAGCCCATGGAAGGATATCGACACGTTGGATGACTACATAAGTGTATCCCAAGGAAAAGATAAAGTGGTCGCAACACTCGCTATTGAGAGCTGGAGAAAGTAGATAGTGACACCTAGCTACTACTCTCTTTTCTTATAGCTTCTCAACTCCCTCCATGGTCTATAACATAGAGAATACCAAAGCCTCTCAATTCTATCTTTGTTGTGCCTGAATCTGAAAGCCTTTATGAGCTCAGCAAAGCTTACCCTGATGCTCTTGACCAAAGCCACATCGTCTTCGTAACTGCAAGTTAGTTTCGTGAATAGGTCGCCGTAACTCTCCTCGATAGAGTGGAGAGGTACTTCCTCGTATCCTAGGCTACCGAACAACCTTCTCGACCTATAGTTGTCAGCTCTAGTCGTGGCTACCACGATATCCGAACCCTCAGTTTCGAGTAAATACTCCGCCGACGATACGAGGACCAAACCTATACCCCTCCCTCTGTACTCCCTCTTAACTACGACGTAGTATATTACGCCCATTCTGTACCGGGGTTCTAAGTCTAGTGAATAGAAGAGGGAGGCTCCAAGCAGAGCGTCGGACAGCACCACTAGGCCGCGGCAGTAACCTTGCTTAAAGCAAGCCATAGCGTAATGCGATTGCCAGCCCCCCATTTCCTCCTCTATGAGCTTGGCTATGCTTAAAGCCGCTAAGTGGTCTAGCGAATCAACCTCAACTACTCGTAGCGTGCTCTCGCTCACCACTGAGTCCGCCTCTGTACGTAAAGCCTACTTTATACGACCTCGGCTTTAAGACAGCCTTAACTCTCTCGAATATCCTAGTTGGGTCGTGGTCTCCCGTTACGAGGACGTCTAGAGTAGCGTACCTATACTCTACCCACGTATGTATTACTACGTGGGCTCCTTCGAGGACCGCGATTACTGAAATACCCCCTTTCTTGCCACCAAAACTCCAGGACTTTACATCGACTACATTTATTCCTTCCTGCTTCAGTGCTTCTAGTATAGAGTCGACTAGGATACGCTCGTCTCCCAGTAGGCTCGGGTCAGCATCGTATAGGTTCGCATAGAGGTGCTTGCCGACAGGTAAGTGAGTCGACGAACGCTCCACGGCGTGGACCTCGGGTCAACTAGTACTAGCTGACCTGACCCTCGACATTTTCCTCAGTATGGTATATAGGGCTACTGCTATGGTCGCCTGGGGTGGAGAATCGCTCGGTAGCTCTGGGACGGAGAGGGGCTCCACAGGGATCTCGCTTCTTCCATGCTCTTCACCGGTAAAAATGAGCGCGCAATTGGACTCTTTAAGCTCTATGTCCTCCAGCCTCCGAATGCCGTCCTGCCCGGGAACGACTAAGTATGCTCTATCGAAGCTGAAGTACTCGAACACCTCCTTGATATTTGATAGTACTACTAAGGGTCTGCTATACTTTAGTGCGACCTTGTATGCCTCTGGTACCCCCACCTGAGATGCGAGGCCGGTGGACCTGACGACTACAAACATGCCGACATTGACCCCTTTAAATCCGTACGCTACTTTAACTGATTCCACTAATCTATGAGGTGATGTTACCCCAGAGAGCACGATCGTTAGTGGCAGACTACCCCCCTATATGCTTATCCGCTGGTTAAACTTGTCTTTTCTACTCGTATGCCTTCCGGACAGGTACTTCTCGATGGCCGTGAGGAAGTCGTTCATGTTGACAGACTCAGCTCCGCGCCTGATGGCATTGTAGCCTGCTTCGGTACAGATAGCTTTTATATCTGCTCCACACAATCCCTCAGATAGCTTTGCCAGCTTCCAGAGGTCCACATCGCTAGCTAAAGCCATTTTAGATGTGTAAATCTTGAATATTTCATACCTCCCGGCAGCGTCGGGTGGAGGCACCTCTATTAGCCTATCGAACCTACCGGGTCTTAGGAGTGCTGGGTCAATGATATCGATTCTATTGGTGGCCGCCATGATCTTTACTCTATCGAGAGGATCGAAACCATCGATTTCCACGAGGAGTTGTGAGAGTGTTCTATGTATTTCCCTCTCTCCGGACGTTCCTATGTCAACTCTCTTCGCTCCAATGGCGTCTAACTCGTCAATGAACACTATTGTCGGCGCCTTGCGTCTTGCTAGCTTAAACACTTCTCTCACTATTCGAGCTCCTTCGCCCACGAACTTCTGCGCGAGCTCCGATGCTGCCAATCTAATGAAAGTGGCTTTAACCTCTCCCGCTACTGCTTTAGCTAAGAGGGTTTTACCGCAACCGGGAGGTCCGTATAGTAACACACCCTTGGGAGGCTCGATACCTAACCTAGAGAAAAGCTCGGGCGACTTGAGCGGGAGCTCAATCACCTCTCTAAGCTCTCTAACCTGCTCGTGAAGACCACCAACGTCTTTGAAGGTGATCTTAGGTCTCTCATCAACCTCCATGGCTTTCACGTAGTAGTCTTCGACTATTGGAAGAACCTCGACTATAGCTGAACTCCGCTGGTTGAGTGCTACGTGAACGCCCGGCTTAAGCTTCGAAGTATCGACAAAGCCACTTACGTTAACGACTAGAGTAGGCCCGGTGCTGCTTCTTACAACAGCTCTCCCATCTTCTAAAAGCTCGAGTAGGACCGCTTCTACGAGAGGAGACGCCATGAGCTTATCTATCTCTCCCTTGTAGTAGTTGAGCTCTCTCCTCAAGAACTCTACTTCTGCTTCGAGCTGGTGCACTCTTTCCTCTAGGTATTTAACGTATTCGAAGATGTTAGCTTTCTTATCGCTGTTTATATAGCTCAAGCATTCTACACCACGTGAGTACTAGCTACAGAACTTATTTATAAAGACATAGTGCTGCTAAACCGTTATAGCATAATTCATCTCGTTTAAAGCCTCGTTAAAACTCGAGGAGGCTGGTGGAACTACCTTCCACCGTACATCTCGAGGCACAAATCTCTCTTCAAATCCCTAGACTGAGGCCACCTGGCGTAAAGAGAGTGGTCCTTCACTCCTGCAGCATCCAATATCTTACCGACTATGAAGTCTACGACCTCGCGTAGTGTACCGGGCTTAGCGTAAAAGCCTACTACTGCGGGAACTATTATTACGCCCGCCCTCGCTGCCATGTACAGCGATTTGAGCTCCACTACACCTAGGGGCGTCTCTCTTACGACAGCTATGACTTTTTTACCGAGCCTTAGGGCGTTTGTTGCCGCTCTAGTAACTAAGTTGTCCGCAAAGCCGTAAGCTATAGCGGAAATGGTCTTGATAGTTGCCGGAACGATAGCAACCCAGTCCACGTAGACCGTGTAGCTAGAGCTTGACGGAGGGGCGTCGAGCTCGTCCTCCCAGTAGACCTCTCTGGCGCCCAGTTCGCGGACTTTAGAAGTAAAGAACCCAGGCGAGACACACTCACCCTCAGCCACCTTCATAGACGCCCTCGATAGTATAACGTCGACGCGGTAGTTCATCGAGTTCAGTACTTCGATTAACCTAAGAGACAAGATCAAGCCACTACTCCCGGTGACTCCGACCACTACGTACATGAGTGAGCACCCTAGGCATTTTCCCTATGATAAATATTAAGTTCGGTAAGCCCGACGTCCAATAGGTCCTAGGTCCTCAGAGCGAATGAGGAAGTTCCTAAAGAGGAACAATATACGAGAGCGAAACTAGAATCGCAGGTACTAATATGGCTAGGTCTTTACTGGTCACTAGCTTTGGTCTGAGAGGTGGGGGGATGCCGTGTATGTATAGAGCTTCAGCCACCTGTCTGCTGCTAATGATCGAGTCTATCATGAGCGGCTTAACTAGTGAAGCTATGTTCTTTTTACCTAGCTTGAGTCTCGCTACTACGTAAGCCTCTGAAAAGTTTATGAAAGTTATAGGAAGTAGTGCCATAGATACTGCGAACACTTCTGAATACCGCTTTAAGCCCATCTTCAGGAGTAGGTATTTGATCTCGCCTAGAGTTAGAAGCTGAAAAAGGAGCGTGAGGGCTAGCACTATTGTGGCTACTCTAAGAGCTCTTAAACCCATAGTAACAGGTTCTGCGGGATCCGACCCTAGCAGTATTGAGACCAAATTTAACGCAAAGCCTAAAGCTATAATCATACCTACGAGCTTAAGAATGCCTACCAGCCTTCTGCTACCCGCTAGGTATGTCGCAGCCACGACCTCGTAAGCTAGTGCTAATAGAGTCTGTAGTGTCGAGATCTCGAGCCCAGGTACCACATACGGTAGCGATAGAAAAGAGATGAGCAGTACTGGAGTAAGTGCTTTAGCTAACAACCCGAATTCTTCCGCCTTCTTAGACGCTACGAACGCATATGCGAAGTCTCTCAATAGCGACATTAGAGTACACCGGAAATACCTAGTTCTCTACACTTTTCGGCGGCCTCGAATACCTCAGGGTATACCTCCCGTTTGATAGCTACTAGACGACCATCCCTCAGTTCGTAGATTCGGGCCCTTGGCATTAGGGAAACAGTCTCTTTACTGCTTAGTGCTATAACTTTTGGGACCTCTATTTTCGCTAGAACCTCAGCTAGAGCAAGCCTATCCGCGTAAGTCAACCCGGTGAACGGCTCGTCCATGAGGAGTATCTGCTTGTCTCCAGGGGATAGAGCTATGGATATGGCAGTTCTGATGGCCTGACCCCAAGACAAGTTAAAGGGAGATGTAGCGAGGTCTAAGTCGACTCCCAAGCTCCTCATAATCCTGATCCCTCTCTCTACACACTTACTTCCACCTCTACGCTGAAAGCAGACGACTTGTAGCTCCTTGCCTAGGCTATCTTCTGTAAAGAACAGGTATATGTTTTGCGGCAGATAAACAGCTCTGAACTCTGAAGACTTCTCGATTCTTCCTCTTGTGGGAGATAAGTAACCAGCCAAGATCTTGAGTAGAGTGGATTTACCGCTTCCATTGCGACCGTATACGACTATATTGTCGCCTGAGCTAGCTACATCGAGTTGTAGCTCCTTGAGGATCCAGCTACCGCCTCTTTCGTATTTAAACCATACGTCTATAGCTCTAAACACCCTTTCTTCATGTAGAGAGTCTTCAGCATTCTCTGTATAGCTACTTAGACCTGTGTTTGATATAGCAGCTAAGGAAGTCTTCCTGGGGTACTTCAGTTGCTCGTGTTCTATAGGGACTAGGGTTCCGTTCTTTAGAAGGTATATCCTGTCAGCAAGGTCTAGCAAACTCAGAAACCTGTGTTCAAATACTACGATCGCCTTTCCCAAAGACTTTAGCGCGATTATTACCTCTCTAACCTCTTCAAGACCTTCATCATCCAACCACATTAGTGGTTCGTCCAGCACTATCACAAGAGGATCCCAGAGCATAGCCTTAGCTATAGCGACTCTCCTTAGCTGTCCACCGGATAGCTCAAAAAACCTTCTCTCTAGTAAGTCACTAAGCTTAAAAATATTTACGACCTTCCTGAACCATCTCTCACCTTTCGCCAGCCCGTGTATAGCTATAGAACTATGGTAAAGGTCGGTCCGCACGGAGTGTTCTATGAAGTGAGTGTACGCGTTTTGGTTAACTATTTGTATTAGTCTCCTAAGCTCGTCTATACTAAGTTCGCTAAGACTTCTTTCACCGATTACTACAGTACCCTTCCTCTCACCTCCATAAACTAGTTCACCTATCCCAGTAATCGAGCGGAGAAGTGTCGTTTTACCCGAGCCGCTAGCACCTATTATGAGGACAACTTCACTCCGACTAGCAGTAAGGTTAACTTCACGTAAAACCCAATCCGCTGAAGTCGGATAGCGGAACCAGAGGTCTCTCACCATGAGCACGTTCTTGCTTGTAGACTTATTTTCTGATTGACTCAACTTAGGGCCCTTAGCGCTGGGGCGGTACCGTCCACCGCTTCTCTACACCACCTAAGGCTTTAGACACAACTCTAAAGACCTCTAGAGCTAGAGCTCCTACGTAGCTAGCAGCTATCAGATTAAAGACAGCAATATGCGGAAGTATAGCGATAGTCGTTCTATAAGCCCTCTCGAACGTCCACCCGTACGCCATAACCATCCAGTGAGGTGCTATTAAGTAGTTTAGTATAGACATTACGGTAACTCGCCCCAGTACCCCGAAAGCTATGATTAGTGGGTACGACTTTGTACACTTTTCCCTTGAGCAGAAGCGTCTGTAGCCGAAGACTATAGGAATTAGTGTCGATAGTTCAGCAGCCACCTTCATCCCTGCGCCAATGAAGTCCGCCCCCAAGAGCTGTAGTCCGATATAGATAATGGGTGTAACGGATAGTAAGGCCCTTAGCGAGTAAAGAGCTAAAACCGCAAGCGGTATTCCCATAGCGTCAAATTTAAGGAATGGCGCCGGTGGGTATGGAAACTTAAAGAGGAATAGCACGAAAGAGAGAGCCGTTAAAGCAGCACTAATAGTGAGATCTAAGAGACTTACGGCACCCATTAGCGCTTTAGAGCTCTTCGCTCTCATGGCTTTCCCTCACCAAGATATTAGAGGCGAAAATTAAGCAAAACCGATGTTCGCCCCCTCATCTCTCAGGGAGCTTATAAGCTGTTCTACATCGAGACAGTTAAGCGAAGGGTCTCAGTGGGTAACTAGGGAGACCAGTTTTTGAAAGTTCTTCGATACCTGCTCGGAAACCTTTTCTAACTCTATAGACTTGACCTCTGAGATACGCTTTAGTAGTGCTTCAAGTAGCTCAGGGCCCAAAGTTAAGCCTCTGTAGTTGTAGGGCCCATCCGATTCGGTTAAAATGAACTCTATGGGGGCTCTCTCCAGCACCAACTCATGCTTTTTCTGAATAAAGAGAGCTGGGTTTATTCCTATAAAGTAACCTTCTCTAATGATTTCGTCAAGTAGCTCCAGGGGGCCCGTATACCAGTGGAAAACTGCCGCACGCACTTTGTATTCCTTTAGTAAGTCTAGAGCATTCCTCCATGCTCCAGCAGCATGAATACTCAGACCCAGACCGTAGTCTCGAGCTATATTCAGAAACCCCTCGAATACCTTGATTTGCGACTCGAAAGTCTCTGGGTGAAAAGCTTTATCGAGTCCTACTTCACCTAAGAACAAGACGTCATGCTTTATCACAAGCTCTTCAATAGAGTCGAGCATGCTATTTATATCGATTTGCCCAACGTTCCAGGGGTGGACTCCTACAGCGGCGATAACGAACTCGCACTTCTTGCTTAGCTCTACTGTCTTCACACTAGAGGAAGTATCGTCTGAAACAGCAAGTAAGATATAATCCCCACTACAATACCTCGTCCAGCCTTCACCATACTCATGAAGATGTACATGGGAGTCTACTAGCGTGCGCACCTCATATCACCAGTATACTAAGACCTTCTTAAACATAACAGCTACATGACACTTTAGACACTTTAATTCGAACTGTTTATTTATTGTTTAGGAGCTGGAATGCTAGGATATGCGGCAATCACCGTAGCATCGATAATGTGGAGTTTGAATCCTGCTGTAGTCTCGAGGTTTAGGGCTTTCATAAAACCGTTTACCTACACTGCTTTGCGTGCGGTAGCAGCGATACTGTTTCTAACACCTGTAGTAACTCTGGGTGGTATCGGTATACAAGACGGTTCTCTGAGTGCTTTAATAGTGATTGTGTTGTCTGCTATAATAGGACCCGGCTTAGGTGACGCACTATATACTAAGTCTATACAGCTTATCGGCGGCTCTCTCGCAGTTTTGATCAGTTATACTTACATCTTCGTAGCCCAAGTCATAGCAGCGGTGGCGATAGGGGAGTCACTAAGGTATACACTAATCGCAGGCTCCACGACAGCGTTTGCTGGGATAGCTGTAGCATTACTAAGGAGTGAAGAGACTAGCAAGCTCGACCTCAAGGGTCTAGCTTGTGCCGTAGGTGCAGCAATACTGTGGGGGGCGGCGACAGTTATGATAAAGATTGCTCTAGCGTACGCCGACACTCTATCTCTAACGTTCGTTCGGCTATTAGTGATAGCAATAACGTTCTTTCCGTTGGGGCTAGCGCTAGAGGGTCTACCTCCTAGGACACACATGCGACCTCTATTAATAGCTTCATCGATAACTGGAGTCCTGGGGTGGGGTATTGGAATGTACCTCTTTGTTTACTCGATTTTTGCCATCGGAGTTTCGGCTACAGCTATCGCAACAGCACTCACTCCGGTTCTCTCGCAGATGTCGACTAAGCTCATAGCTGGTGAGAAGCCAAGGTTAAGGCAAGTACTGGGAGCACTCCTTATCTCTATAGGAATATTTTTCTCAATGTTTTAGTATCATGCCTATAGAGCAGTTGTTCTCGACTTAGTGCATATAATGGCTTCAGAGTCCTTGAGGACATCAAGTAGTGCGCACTTAAGTCCGTCGAGGTTTATTCCCTTTAGCGCTGAGATCTCGACTATTCTGTAAGGCCATAACTCGCGGCTCAATTCTCGTTCAACGAGAGACTTCAGTTTGGTTACGCTATGGACATCAGTGAGGTCTAACTTATTTAAAGCCACAATAAGTGGTCTACCAACGTATCCTATATTTACGAGTATCTTCAGCGATTCCTTAAGTTTGACTCTGAAGATGTCCTCTTTATCTGAGACATCCATAACTAAAACAACAGCTGACGATGTCGAGATCTCCTTTAAAGTCGCGTAAAAAGCTTCGACTATTTCGGGAGGAATGTCTTTTATGAAGCCAACTGTGTCTATGAAGACGATCTTCAACTCTCCGAGGGGCACCATCTTGGCTTTTGTTGAAGTTGTTGTTAACAGCTCTGGACCTGTAGCCTTGTTTTCACCGGTGAGGGCATTGAATAGCGTGGTTTTTCCAGCATTGGTGTATCCTACTATTGCGACGTGAACTAGCCCTCTCTCCTCTCTCCTCATTCTCTCGTAGTCCTTGATCTTACGAAGTTTCTCGAGCTCTTTACGCAACTTACTCATTCTTTTTCTTACGTGCGTATAGTAAGCATCAACAGCGTATCCCCCCGGACCTAGAAAGCCGGGTAGCTCACCTAGTTTAGCCCTATTTATCCAGTCCCTCAGTAGAGGTAACTGGTGCCTAAGCCTAGCCATCTCAATCTGTATCTTAGCTTCCTTAGAACCTGCGTGTTCGGCCAAAACGCTGAGTATAAGCATAACTCTGTCTTCAACTAGAATCTTCAACTCCTTAATTAAGTAGCTCACGTGCCTAGGACTAAGGACGTCGTAAATATAGGCTCTATCGAAGCGACCCTCTCTCAACTTGTCTTTAACTAGCTTTAGCCATTTAGGTGTGAGGTAGGTGGAAGTAGAGGCCCTATACTTATTCGGGAGTTTTACAACCTCAACTCTACTGTAGAGCACTCTAGCTAGCTCTAAAGCTTCAGCTACATCCTCCTCTCTTGCTATGACCAGCGCGGAGCTCAACTACTTCTCACGCTTTTTTAAGGAGACTACATCACCTAGGGTTAGCTCCTTCATTTTCACCGGATTCGGCAACTGAACTTGTGCGGAGTCTACTATCGGCTCAAGCAACTTTATCGAGAGAACACTCTCCAGCTTCCTAGCTAGTGCTATGGTAGGGACCAGTCTCCCGGACTCTATTCTCTTTATGGTGTTTTCGCTTTCCTTAACCATGTCTGCTAAAGCTTTCTGAGTCAACCCTAGCTTTTCTCTAGCCTGCCTTACTCTATCAGCGTAATCTGGGACAACCTCATATTCGTCTAAAACCCTCTCTTCGGGTTTCTTGTCACTAGACACCTTAGGTCTGCGCGTTTGAGCCTTTGTTGCCTCTTCTATCTCCCTCGCTACATCGCCTCTAGCAAGCCTACTATAGCACGATTGACACACTGAGAGCTTCACGTTCTCGACATAAATCACCTTCATTTCCCTCCTCAACACTAGTCTACCGCACATCTCGCAGTACCCGCGGCTCAACTGAAACCCCTAACGTACAATATACCTTCAAGAATTATTATTTACATACACGCGCGACCGATGTAAGCCTCTGCTACAGCTTCGATAGAATACATCATACTTGGTTTCTCCTAGCCAACGCTAACGCTAAACCCTTATAAGGTTAAAAAATTAGCTAACATAAGGTAGTCTACTGAATGAGGAAAGCGATAGCAAAACTAGTCAAAATAGCAGGAATACTTGCGACCTGTCTTCTGCTCTCTTCAGTTACCGTGGTGTTCTTGAATGTGCCTCGCAGTGGGGTTGGTGGCGAGCTCAGAAAAACGTGGGAGAATATGAGAGGAGGTTTGCAAATAGATTCTCCGATAGCAGTCTTTGAAGGCATAGTATCTCTAGGGTTGTTTCTCTTCACGATCGCTGTTATCGCTTTAGACATGAGGTACAGGTATTTTCTCGCTTTACTAGCGGTTTCAATAATAGTCTTTCTTGGGGTAACACCACCCCAGAGGTTAGTAGAAAGCGTTGATTGGGCTCTTATAGTCTTCTTAGTGGGATCTATGAGTTTTGCTACAATACTAAGAAAACTCGGAGTGTTTACATACCTAGCAGCATATATAGTTAAGTACAGTAAGGGAAACGCACTCATGCTCACTGCTCTCTTGTCCACACTAGCATGGTTTACAGCGATGGTTGTAGATGAGGTTACGAGCATAGTGTACATAGTAATGATCGTACTAGAGCTCGGGCGGCTCTTGAAAATCGAAACCGAGGACCTAGTTATCCTATCAGTTCTCGCAACTAATACCGGTAGCCTCGCTCTTCCCGTTGGTAACCCTATAGGAGTTTACGTAGCGTTTACGTCCGGCTTTACAGCGAGGGAGTTCGTGAGGTACGCCCTACCTCTCTCATTTCTCTGCTTTATATCTACGCTACTCATATTCTCTATGCTTAGGGTAAGATACCTTAAGGACCTCGAGAAAGCTATTGCTTCACGGTCTGACATGCTCGAGGCATTCATTACGGCTAGAGTAGTTGACGTATCACCAAGAGAGAAGATGGCGAGAACCTACGGTGTTGTGTTACTCACCATGTTCTTAGTTACCGTTTCACTAAGCCCAGTTCTAGCTGAAGGACTATCTGCCTTCGCGGGTTATCACATAGACCCCAACTCTCTACTAGCTCTCACACCATGCCTCTACATAGTACTCACGCTCCCCGTCGTTGGAGCTCCAGAGCTTGGGGAAGTGCTAGCTAAGGGTGTCGAGTGGCCGTCGCTCACGTTCTTCATGTTCTTGTTCATGCTAGGTTACAGCTTGACGTGGAGTGGAGCTATGGTGAAGGTTGCGTACGCTACGATAACTCTTTCTCAGTCGATATACCCTGGTCCGCACACTGTTCTCGTTATCCTGCTAACAATTTCAGCTATTCTTAGCGCGTTTCTCGACAACCTATCCCTAGTAGTAGCTCTAATACCCGCAGTTAAGCTGGTGGCTCAAGTTATGGCATTTAAAGAGATATATTGGTCGGTACTGTTCGGTGGAGTCCTCGGGGGCAATCTCACCCCAGTTGGCTCAACAGCCAACATAGTCGCAGTATCTATAATCGAAAGAAGGCGCAAAACGAGAATAAGCTGGAGTAATTGGTTGAAGATATCTTTACCAGTATTTGCCGCACACATAGTTATCGCTTCAACCTGGAGTTTCCTAGCGCTCTAAGCAAGCATCTCAATTATGCTTGCGAAGAGCAAGTAAACTCCAACAAGCCCCGGAAGTCTCTCAACTCTACGCGCAGAGTAAGAGACGGAAATGAAATAGTGAATTAACAGCACTAAAACCTTTAAGACCTCTTTTCCGTACTTTAGCCTAGCGTAACTGTTTCTGTCTTCATATCTTCTTCATATCTGCTCGTGGCTATCGATATTGATCGAGACATTTACGAGCACCTCATAGCGATATGCGTGGACGCGTCTCAATGGAGAGTCAAGAGCCGCTGTAATGCCCTAGATGGCGGCTCTCCCCGAGACACTCAAGATGTAGTGTGCCCGTGGTCGCCCCGGGCCGGTGAAAATCCGGGAGGAATGTTGGAGAAAGGAGGCGAGGCAATGAAGTCAACCGATATAAGCCTGTATAAGAGCTGAGCCCATCCGTATGTAAGTTACCGCAATCATTGTAAGACGTTTTAGGCGCGTTACAACATCATCCGTGGAAACGGTTACAAGATGCCTGAAGGATTTAATAGAGAGGAGTTAAGATATAGGATATGGAAACTAATGGAGGAATCGGGTATAGCCTCTTTTCCTAGACCTGTCTATGGTAGAATACCGAACTTCGTTGGTTCAGATTCTGCCGCAATGAGGTTAGCTGAAACCGAGCTATTTAAGAAAGCCGAAGTCGTAAAGGTGAACCCAGATTCTCCTCAGAGAAAAGTTAGAGAGCTCGTTCTTAAAGCCGGCAAGCTTTTGGTTATGCCTACTCCTAGGATCTCTAAGGGGTTCCTCCTTCTTGATCCAAGAAGGATACCTAGTCGGCTATATAGTGAGGCCTCCACCATACCTGGCTCCTTTAGGTATGGCACTAAGGTTGAGCCTAGTCAGTTGCCAGAAGTTGACCTGGTCGTCGCGGGCTCAGTCGTTGTGAACAGGTACGGGGAAAGACTGGGTAAGGGCGAAGGTTATTCAGAGATAGAGTACGGAATACTGACTGAGTACGGTAAGCTATCAGAGGATGTTCCGATAGTTACAACAGTTCATGACGTGCAGGTAGTAGACTTCAGAATCCCTCTAGCCCCTTGGGATATAACTGTCGACTACATATTCACTCCAACGAGGACGATAAAGTGCGAGGGCGAGAGAAGGAGACCAAGAGGAATTCTATGGGACTACTTAAGCCACGACAAGGTTAACACCATCCCCATATTGAGGGAGCTAGCTAAAAAGAGAGTTCCTAACTCTAAGTAACATGATGTTAAGACAGTTTGAGACCAGTAACTCGTAAAGGGTTTATTATTAGTGGCTGCCCCGCGTCCGCTAGCTAGGGTTTTCGGTTGTTTTAGCTGTTTTTGTTTTTCCGGACGCTGTTCACCACATCTGCTTGTCCCCTTTCTCCCCACCTGCGGCTCCAGGGAGACGGAGCTCCGGAGCCGCTCTTCGCCGACAGCTACGGGGTCCGCGTCCCCCACCAACGGCTCACAAGCTCGCAGGATCCCAGCTACTAAAACTCATGGGTATATAAATATCCATGATGTTTATACACCTTTGTGTCAGACCCTGAAACCCGCAGAGGTAACCAGGAAAACCAGAAACTAAACAACCTACAGGCAGTCCTTACAGCGTCTTCGGAAAGCTCTACTGGTGGCGGTAGATCAAGAGTTCCATTACTCCATTGCGGAGCCTCTTTAAGGGACTCCACGCTCCAAGCATGAATATAGAGACACTCGGTCTACATGTTCGTAGCTCTAACACCAAAACTACGACTAGCGCTTTAGGGTAAGCCCGAGAGATGTGAGCACAAGCCCCAAAACGGCCGTAATTGCTACGAGTATGCCGATCGAGGCAGGGTCTATCTGAGGGTTAGCTATTAAGGGTAGGACTCCTAGACCCCCTATAGCACTAAAGGCTAGCCCGGCACCTAGTGCGTGTGTTCTAGCGTCTCCCGACGAGCTCCTGGCGAGTAACACGTTTACTGAGGTATCTACTACCGGGTATAGAGGTAGTTGCCACACGATTATGGAAGCTATTCCCTCCAGGAGTATGAACGCCCAGTAGCTTACCGTGTATAGAACGAATGAGGCAGCTATGAGAATTCTGGGGTCGTACCTATCTACTATGTATCCTACTGCCAGTCTCACTGGAATCGAGAGAAAAGCGGTTAGACCGCCGTAAAGAATGCCAAAGGCTATGTACTGCGACTCCTCTGTAGCTCCACTCATCACTTTCGAGATCTCAGCACTCAGCTTAATGGGGGCCACAGCGTAGTAGAGCTCTCGACAGAAAACCAGGAGAGTATAAGCAACAATCACGTATCCAAGGTTGCGTATCCAGGAAGCTCTCGGCTCTAATTCTCTAGCATCTCCGGTATCTTCGATTTTAGGGTAAAACGCATAGAATATAGCGTAGGTTACTGCGTACAGAACTGAGCAGAAGGCAAAGACTAGTGCGGGTCCACCTGCGTAGTGCAGTACCCCCATGATCGATGAACCGATACTGAAGCCAAACCCTGTGCCTACAGTAAACAAGCTGTAGACCTTTCCGAACCTCGCGTTGGTTCCTGAGAACACAGCAGTCATGACTAAGGGCCAAGTAATCGCCCATGCGAGTGACGTGGTACTGAGGATTAGTGCCAAGCTTGTCGGGTCTTTTACCATAATTGATACAGCCAGCGGTACACTTCCGAGAGCTCCAGCTAATATGCTGTTTCTTTTTCCAATAGACCTTGAAAACCTTGCTGCTACTAAAGCAAAGAGCACATAGAGCCACTCTAATCCTGTTAGGAGGAGTATAGAGTGTAGACCTCCGCCTAAGTCTACCCCTATATACCTACGGGTAAATGAGAAGTATGTGCCCCACATAATGGTGTTTAAGGTAGCAGCTATCGAGTAGAAAATCCTCCACATACTAAATCCACGCGAACTACACTCGCGAAATCTTCACAGGTGGAGGACCCGGAGTAAACCTTCTCTTGTGTTCGTTCATAGAGATCCTCGACACTATACTGCTTACAAGCTTCTGCTCTATACCGGTGATCCTAGAGATCTCTTCTATACTCATCCCCTCATCCACATAGAGATACAGCACGGAGTCTATGACGTCGTAATCCGCGCCGAGTTCATCAGACGCTCTATGCCCCGGCCATAGATCTGGAGACGAAGACTTCCAGACTATGTGCTCCGGGATCCCTAAGTAGTCACCAATCAACCTAACTTGAGTCTTGTAAAGGTTCAGTAGGGGGTAGAGATCAGCCGCTCCGTCACCCCACTTAGTGAAATACCCCAGCAACCATTCGGACTTATCCGAGGAAGCTAGTACAAGAGAGTTAGTCTTATTGGCTAAATAGTAGAGCAGCACCATCCTTAGCCTAGCCTTAACGTTCCCCCTAGCCAACTTCGGAGACGACTCGTAAGAGTCGCCGAAAGACCTTAAAACGAAGTCGACTCCTTCAGTTATATCTATTCTCAACGGCTTTAACTTCAGTATTCTCGCTACTTCCTCAGCGTCTGATATACTCGATGGAGAGCTCTCTCTTTCAGGCATGATGAGTGCAGTGACCCTATTCACCCCCAAGGCTTTCACAGAGAGAGCGGCCAACACAGACGAATCTGTTCCACCGCTAAGACCCAGGACAACACCGGACGACCCACTCCCTTCAACGTACCCCCTAATGAAGTCCACTATGGACTCAACGGTTTTTTTAGCGTCAACGCGAAGGTAGTCGGGTACTTTGTACCTCATCGAGTAGCCCACCATATGACTCCGCAAGGGTAAATAACCTGTATTAAGTTAAGGAGCCATGTGCGAACTACCATTCCAACACTAAAAGCAGACCTGGTCAGCATTTTGCTACCGGGATTACTTAACTGACCTTCTTCCCGCCCTAAAGGGCGAGGCTTTCCGCTCGTAATTAGCGTGAAACGACCTATGGTGGGCAAACAGAAGTAACTATGAGTTAGGGGTTGAGGCTCGATCCGCTCTAGAAAATCCGGGCTGACTTTAACGAAAACGGCTTAAGGTAGGTAATCACGTTGCGCCTCTCCCGCGCTTAAGCGTCCTACAGAAGGTTAAGAGAGGTCAGCGACAGTACCTCTTTTGAACTTCATATAGAACGAATGTGTTGGGTAGAGGTATGAAGGTTATCATCACGGCATTCCTAGGCGACAACAGCTCACAGTATGATTCCTCGGAACCTCCGAACTTTAAGTATGCCTTGGAGAATTTGTCGAACAACTCTCTAAACTTACTTACTTCTACGTAGTTAGCTAGTGCTATGAAGAACGCCGCTACTGCTATATCCCAACTACCCAGTTCATGCTTAAATGGTGTAGACTGCTCAGCATCTATAACGTAAGGCACTCCACCGCTTACTAAGAAGTTAGTTGGCTTAACGTCTCCCATGCTGAAGCCCTTGCTATGTATCTCAGCTAAAACCCTCCCGAGTATTACGACGTCGTCTAGCCTGTCGCATCTGAGAGGCACCCCGTCGATAAACTCCCGCACGACAACGAGCTCTTCTTCGTCAACACTATAGATCCTAGGCAACCGAAAGCTCTGCCACCCGCCGTATTCCATGAACCGCTTTTCGCGCTTAAACCTCTCTCTTGGAGTGAGAGCGAAGGGGTAACTAGCTCTGAGGAAGATGGCTGGAGGCAACCACTTCAGTAAACCGATCTCGCTAGTAAACCTTTTGACTACTACCTTCGTCCCACCTAGGTCCCTGACTTCTGACTGCGTGATTAGTACGTCCAAGCTCTCCATACTGAGAGCCTTCTTGAGTTCCGTGATGACCTTGTTTAATTCAGAGGAGATCTCTCGAACGAAGGACATCGTACCCCCTACTCGTACCTTAAGGCTACTGCGGGAGGTATTCTAGCTGCTAGATACGCGGGGAACGAGCCCCCAACGAGGCCGACGGCTACCGTTAGCCCGGCAGTCGAAGCGAGGCGCTCAAATGTTATGTCGGGTCTCGCAGTAAGCACCAAGCTAGCAGTTCCCGCCCTAATCGTCAAGCCTCCACTGGAGAGTGCGAAGGCGCCAACAATACCTAGGGTTATTCCGATCGAGGCACCCAAAAGACACATCACAAGAGACTCCGATAGTATCATGAACACCACCTGGCGGTTCGTGAACCCGACAGCCTTCATCACACCTATTTCCCTAGTCCTCTCTATTACGGAGGTTATCATCGTGGCAGAGACTCCAGCTACAGCGACAGCAAACGCGGAAAGCGAGGTCACGTAGTTAATGAAAGATACAGCTGTCGTAACGCTTGAAACGGCATCCGCTATTGCGGCGAACGAGACTAGCTCTACGTTGCCTCCGTATGACCCCCTCATCTCCCTGAGGAAGTCTCTCACGAACTCAGAGCTCCTCAGTACAACAAATATGCCGGACCACTTTCTAGCTCCAAGTACGGTCCTTCCCGCTTCTGTGTTCACTATGACCATCTGGTCCGGGCTGAGTAGGAGTGCCCCACCGTACTCCTCTAGTACAGCTGAGACTACAAAGCTAACGCTTTTAATGTTCTTAACTCTCCCTCCCTCCACCTCGGCTATATATAGGGATAAGACATCGCCGACTTCCAAGCACCTAGTGTCGTCTGATATAGCTACTTTGTACCCGATTATAGCGCTCACTAGGTCGTTTTCCGACGGGACGTCTCCTTCCTTGACCTTAAGGTTACCCATAGCTCTAAATATTACGCTTGGTCTGATTGCGTACACATAAACCGAAATATCGGAACCGCACCTTCTGGCAACACCCTGGAGGGTGTAGAAAGGCTCTGCGGCTTCTACGTACTCAAAGGATCTGACGAAGTCTAAGTCTTGCTCTGATAAGTCGTATGCTCCCGAAGGGAACACTACGACTACGTTTTGACCCAGAGACTGGAGCTCTCTCAATACGTAGTTTGAGTAGCCACTAACGATCGATCCCATCATTACCATGATCAGCGGTCCGACCACTATGCCGGATATAGTTAGTGCTGACCTAAGCTTCCTCTCCCCTAAGACCTTGATGGACATGCTAATCGAGTCGAGTAGAAAACGGACCGCGCTCACGAGGATATCACCTCGGAGGGAGTTTTTAGCTTTTTGTAGTAGCTTGATGCGACCTTGTAGATCATGAATGCTACAACTACCAGAAATCCCGCTACCGCAGCTATAGCCACCCACCTCTCGGTAACGAAGAGCTGCTCTGCTGGAGTAGTAGCCGGAGTCGGTGTCGTAGTAACGCTCACCGGTAGCCTGTGCGTGAAATATAGTAGCTCGTTGTATGCATTGTAGTAGAACAGCGTTAAGTTCACATCTCTAACAAACGCCTGAACAGATAAGCTCACGCTGAATGCTCTTTGAGCTCCCGGCTCTATATCACCTATGAAGCTCTCAGCACACTCGTTTGTGTGCATCATACAGATTCGCACACCGGCCCTAAACGCTGTTGCCGAACCGTAGTTAACTACGACTCCAGATGCGCGGATAGTTCCGGCAGATACCACTGCTCTTGCGTCTCTCAGCACCAGTTCTACGAACGGCTCTACTACGACGACAAGCGTCGTGTTGAACGTCTTTGGCCTACCGCTAACGTCCCTATATATCACTCCAACAAGTAGAGGCACGGTACCGTAGGAAACAACTGTTTGGGCCCCCGTGACGTAGACGCCCATCGGGTTGTAGACTAGTGTAAGATGCAGCTCTGCGTCTCGGTCCGGGTCTACTCTATCGACATAGTTTACCGCAGGAGAAGCTATTATGACTGGCAACTGGGCATGCGGATAGATCGTTACATAAACGTTGTACGCTGGACTACTGCCAACGTTTCGAAGCCTTAATACAGCTTGCGTAAACCTCGACGATACCCGCAGAGTACCGCCGTCAAGGTAAACCTCAATGTACCTAGTGCTACCTAGAATAGTTAAAGGCACCACGAACTTGCAATACCTAGGTGTGCCCCAGCTATCCACGTAGTACAGTGTAGCGTTGGCGACGTATGTTCCGGTAGTGTTTACGAGCAAATTCAAGGGGGCCACAAAGCTGATCATGTCCCCCCTACTGTATACAGTCGGTGCGGCAGACGCCTGTTGCAGAAGCTGGATGAGCGTGGTCTGATGAAGCCTTCCTGCTCCCGCCAAACTCTGAATAACTTGCTGTGAGACCGGAGGAAGCCTCAAGATACTGGTGTTATCCAGAGAGCTGAAGATACCTTTTGGAAGCTCTAGTTGCAGAAACACCCCGGTCATGCCGTCAACAAGGTTGTTCCTAACCACTAGGTTTAGCAGTGCCCCATACGTACCCGGCTCAACTGACCCCTCTAGCCAGCTGGAGCTGACGACTTCCACAGCTCTACTATCGTCTACTACGACTACTTCTACCTTGTACTCTGCCACAACTCGGACTCCTGGTCCACCTGATAAGACTACGTAGTCTAGCCTCACGACGGCACTATAGGCGCCTGGAGCTACGTTACCTACAGACACTCTGAAGCCGATATTGACGGAAGAGTAGCTCCTTACAGGACCATCTACGTAAGCTATCGAAACGCTTCCCCTATTCCCCCTAAATCCGTGCGGTAAGTAAAGTTCGGCAATTATTCCGCTAACGCTGTAAGGAATTCTGTTGGCTACCGTAACCACGTAAGTAGTGTTCTCAGTATTAGGGAAGACGTTGTAGTTGTTTAACCAACCCCATGATACTGGCAGCAGAGCGCCTCCGTAGTGCTCGAGGGGCTCTACGTACAGTTGCACTAAATATAACTTCGCGACCCTTGCGTTAGTCCCAAAAGCGGTCATATAGTACTCTAGGCTTACGTTAAGCTGTAGGAACCCTCTAGCACTAGCAGGTATATCGAAGTAGAGCACGATGGAGCATGTTCCCCCCTGGGGTAGTCTAGTTGCGCACGCAGCCGAGTCAACTACCGGGTTGAGCAGGCTAGATTCAGCTCTAGCGGACACGCCTACTGCGTCATACCTACCGAGATTCTGAAAGACTATGGTTAGTGGCACGTGCCTTGAGTTAGGAAACGCAGGCATCGGTTGTTGAGCGCCCCAGAAGGCCTCAAGTAGTCGGACGTTCGGAGCGTAGTCTTCTAAGGCTTCAACCTGGAGTGGGATGGATAGTACCTCAGTGTTATAGAGGGAGGCTCCAGCAACGATTTTTACGTACTCGACTTCGACTTTTAGTGTATAAGTAGAGGGTTCTACGGAGTCTTGAACCTGTAGCACTATACCCAAGGCGCACGTCCCCCCACCGGCGAGAGTGGCTCTCAAGCAGTCACCATCTATGCCCAAAACTATTAGCCCTTGTGGAGTCGCGGTCCTAACTCTCGATATGCTTATAGGTTCCGGCCTTAGGTTTGTTATTAGGGTGGACACCCTAACTCCTCTTGCGGTAGGGAGTAGTGGCGAAGGACTGCCGCCGTACTCGACCTGAGACCAGCTTACAACTAAGTTGTTTTCGTAGACCAGTGGAAGCTCGACCTTTAGCTTCCTAGAGGCGTTGTAAAGCGATTGACCGTAGCGCACCAGAGCAGCGACGAGAAGCTCTAGTTTTACCGAGCCATCAACGTTGTCTACTTCCAGAGTAGGCAGCCTAACCGTGAATGAGGAGCCGTAGGGTACGGGTTCCCTTACGGCGACGGCCGTCTCAGTACGGCCGTCGGATAGTCTCGCGTTTATCGGCCTTACGTACACGACGGCGCTAGCTAGGCTCTCCCTAGTATAAGATACGAGCGTAACGTACGGTGTTAGCCTGCTGGAGTTGCTGTACGCCAGTCCCGAAGCCCAGCCGGCACTTAAGACATCGACATTGAGAGTCGGACTCTCGACGTATAGTACTAGGCTGTACGCTAAGTCTTGCCAGAACGATGACCCGGCTATCTCACCCATGACCTCTACAATGAGGTTGGCTCGGTAGGCACCCCCGTCACAGAGCACGTCTATGTTTTTGAACTCGAGAGCTACTGTAGACCCGTATGCCACTGTCGTGCTAATTGCGAGAGTCCTGCTTACTTCGTCGATCTTGAAGCACTCGGGTAAGTGTAGAGAAGCCTTTAGGCTCCTAATAGTTACACTAGGGTCGGAGTTCCTTACGTGTACCCTCAGAATATTGCCTATCGAATGCCCAAAGGCCTTGCCGTCAGCCCACCCGTAGTTTACGACCTCGAGGTGAGGCGTCGGCGGCTTAGCCACGCTTATACGCACGTAGAACTCTAGTGTAATCGCGTAGATAGTTCCACCCGAGTTGACTAAGCTGTCCAGCAGTACCTCGAGGTTGTACTCACCTGGGGCCACTGTCCTCGGAATAGAGAGGCCGCTAAATACTATAGTAGACCTACTGAAGGAGCTTATGGCGATGTTACTCACCGCCGATTCTCTCGGTTCAAGTATTTCTGAGAGCATCTTCACTACACTGCCGTAGAGAGACACGTAGTCGTAGTTCTCGACAACTAATACGAGAGACAGCCTAGAGCTTCCTGGATAAGCTGGGCCGGGGCTCCAGTAGCTTGCGACTACTCTTACGTCAATAGACGGACTCTGTACAGTCATGGGGACTGTGTAGGTCTGCGTGACCCAGAACTCAGACCCATCTTTGGATGCTAGAACTTCCAGCATAAGCTCTGCTACAGCAGTCGAGCGGCACTCCACGGTTATACCACTAAACAAGAGCTCAAAAACCTCACCGTAAGCTATAGGTCTGTTCACGTAGGTAACTATGCTCGAGCTCCCGTTAGACGACCTAGCGCACGCTGGAAGTCTTAGTGTCGCAACTATCGAGCTTATCGTTGCTGAGTCTTCCAACCTAAAAATAGCTCTATAGTCGGAGGCTTTACTTCCGTATGGCACTCTGGGACCGACCCACCCACTAGTCACTAGCTTCAGCAAGAGCTGTGGGGAGCCGCTTACCTGGACCTGCACTTGAGTGGTCGATGAGGTGTCGTAGTAAACACCGTCGTCGGTGACCGCAGTAGCGTTCACTTTAACTAAAACAGTGTATAATCCTGGCGATAGGTTCTTACTCAAGCTTACCCCGGGGACGACCACAGTAAAAGTCGAGTACCTACCTACAGCACCTATGGACCTTCTGGCAACCCTAGGGTAGAAACCCTCCGGGAGCTCTACGATTACCGATGCTGAGTCTATTCTAATATCATTCGCTCTGAAGACTATGTATAGATTCGTGTTCGCGGTTCCTGGGTAAGCTTCAGGCGACCAATAAGCATCCGATAGCTCTAGCTGGAGTCTCGGGTATGGACTCACGTGTACTCCTACTTCGAGTAGCTCAGAAACCAGTGAAGCCCCCACTCTAGCTGAAACATTCAACTTCGCAATATACGAGGCGGGAGCTACAGACCTATCGACATCCACGATGAAGCTGAAGTAAACAACATCACCGTAATACACGTAGGCAGTAGTAGAGCCGTTTGGGTCTCTAGCCCCCACGCAGCGGTACTGGACGGAAAAGCCTGCGGGGAGGTCTATACATCCGTGAACAGATCGAGCCGATTCGGCTCCCAGATATCTTACACCAACTACTAGCCTAGCGTTCGCAGAACCTGGGTAGACGCTCCCACCTGTTGACGACCTAAAGCTAGTACTCTCGACTGAAAAAAGGTTTGTCTGCGAGCTAACTGGAGCTAGAGGTGAGAACAGAGACAGCAGCATGAGCATGGCGATTAGCTTAGCGTACTTCCTCATTTACCACCACCGCCAACTCAGGAGCAGAGCAGGTTAATATCCTTAGCCAATCTCTCTAAAGCGTTCGCTGTTTTATTCTGAGACGCAAGGGGCTATAGGGATATGCTGAGGTGTCTGGACCATCAGGTTACTCGGATGAGGTGAGAACTCATACAGCTCTTCACATTCTCAAGGGGGCTGTCGTGAAAGTCTTGGGTAGGGACGCTATGTGGACCGCCTCAACGTATGTTAAGGGAAAACACGGCAGGCTCGTCGTCCAGTTTCCTAGGAAGCCGTCAGATTCCGAGCTTAAGGCGATCGAGGAACTAGCCAACACCAAGATAGCGGAAGACCTCAGAATCGAAGTAATGAGAATGCCTAGAGAGGAAGCAGAGAGGACCTACGGGGAGGTTATTTACGACCTGTTTAAGGTCCCCGAATCGGTGAGAGAGCTCTACATAACGATCGTGTACGACACAAGCGGCGAGATATGGAACATAAACGCCTGCAACAAGCAACACTTACCTTCAGCTAAGCTTATAGGGAGGATCGTGCTCGGAAAAGCGAGATTCCGCCAAGCAAAAAACCTACTCGAACTCCCCTTCGACGTAGAGCCGTAGACCGTTCAACAGGAAACGGGTATCTTGGAGACGATTTGTTGTACATCGTCACGTGCGCCGTAAGGCGCTCCCAAGGCTACAGTTTCTCCGTACATGTTTTTGTTGTTTTAGAACGGGTTGAGCCCCCGTCCGCAGTTCGTTGTGGCTACTAACTGCTCTACACTAGGGGGACGTGGACGCCGCTCTAGCTCAACGCACGTAGACCACACCCGGCTACGGATGCTACGTCACGCGTTCCGAATAAAATGGAGCTCTGAGAACAACACTAAGCCTTAGGCGTGAAAAGGCTATTCGATTTTCACGATGGTTCCGCAGTACAGACACTGAAACTCCAGGGGGTGTTCTCTGACTTTCTTGTGTATCGGTTTTATCGGCTCTCGCTCCTTGTTAGTAATGCAAGTAGGGTTTGGACACTTCAGCACCTCTTCCACTACATCCGGGACTACGACCCTGAACTTCTTTTTGACTTCGAAATCCTCGATTATGTTTATAGTTGCTGTTGGGGCTACTAAGGCTATCAGGTTCAGCTCTTTAGCGTCAAGAAATTTTCCCTCCATCTTTATTATGTCCTTTTTCCCGAGCTTTTGACTCTCGACATTCATGAGTATAGCCACCCTGTAACCCTCTCTACCGGTCACACCGAGGAGCCTGAGCACCTCTATGGCCTTCCCCGAGGGTATATGGTCTATGACTGTACCACTCTTGATCTTAGAGACGGTGAGCGTTGCATTACTCATAGCTCACCACCTAAGATAAGGGATAGGAGCGCCATCCTGACCGGAACAGCTAGAGAAGCTTGATAGAAGTAAGCTGCGTAGGGGGTGTTGTCCACCTCTAGTGCTATCTCATCCACTCTCGGGAGCGGGTGTAAGACCTTGACCCCGGGCTTTGCTCTCGAGAGGAGCTTGAGGTTTATAGCGTAGGACCCCCTGACTTTCGCGTACTCTAGCGGGTCCGGGAACCTCTCTCTCTGTATCCTGCTGACGTAGATTACGTCTACTTCATCTATTACTGAGTCGAGAGACGTTAGCATTTCGTACTTGAACCCAAGCTCTCGCAACTTAACTAAGACCTCCTCGCGGGGCTTGAGTTGCTCTGGTGAGATGAGATAGACCGCGCTCGGCTTAAACCTAGTGAGACCATATAGGAATGACGTGATAGCTCTTCCGTACTTCAGATCACCGACTAGAGCGTACTTCAGCCCGTCTATAGTCCCGAAGAGCTTTAGAACTGTGTAGAGGTCTATCATGGCCTGCGTTGGGTGGTGTTGCCACCCATCCCCTCCGTTGATAACAGGGTTTACCGCTATCTCAGCAGCAAATTTGGCGGCCCCTTCGTACTTGTGTCTTATGACTATCAGGTCGCTGTAGTAGTCTAGCATTCTAACGCTATCCGCTAGGTTCTCACCTTTTGCCGTACTTATCGCCTCTTCACCAGAGATAGATATAACGTCTGCGCCAAGCCTCTTAGCAGCTACCTCGAAGCTAAACCTAGTCCTAGTAGATGGCTCAAAGAAGGCTAGAGCCACTACCTTACCTTTAAGGGATTCTATCTTGGACCTCGCGTACTTCTGGGCTTTATCAGCATACTCAAATAGAAGCTCTAGCTCTCTTCTTCCAAAGTCGAGGATCGATATCACGTCTACTCCTCTGTAGGGGTTGTCCACGAACCCAC
>JAWBJE010000011.1:0-48124 GCA_038832865.1 Sulfolobales archaeon | reverse complement strand
AAACAGGGAGGTTAAGCTGAGACTGCTGACATCTACTGATAGGATAGAGAAATACAAAGAGTGGAGTAACTACGAGATAGCTGTGAAGATTGTCGAAGACAAGGTCTACGTAGCAGTATACTTCAAGAAAACCGTTAAGTTTAGAAAGCCCAGGACGGTTATGACTGTTGACGTGAACTTCGACAACGTTACACTAGCTGTGTTCGCACCCAGCGGAAAGCTACTAAAGCTGAAGCGATACAGAACACCTCTCAGGAGGATGTTGACGCATAGGATATGGGTCGAGAGGATTCAAAGAAGGTACTCGAAGTCATGGAGGTTTGTTAAAGGAGTTAAGAAAGCTACAAAAAGCACGGTAATAGAATAAGGAGTATAGCTTGGGACTATGCTCACAAGCTGGGCGATAGAGTAGCAGAGATACGGTAGGTATAGAGCTGTTGTATTGCTGGAGGACTTGAACCACCTGAGGGATAGAGTCAATGGTGGTAGCTCACTCAACAAGAAGCTATCCCTGTGGTTCTACAGAAAGATACAGTTCACAATCAGCTACGAAGCACTCGAGAGGGGTCTAGTAGTTAAGTTCGTTAATCCAAGGAAGACATCATCAACATGTCCAAGGTGTAGAAGCAGGTTAGAGGATAGCTGTGGTAGAGTGCTGAGATGCGGTAGGTGTGGACTCACGGGAGATAGAGACGTAATCGCATGCGTAAACCTGTTCTACAGGTACTCAAGATGTGGGGTGCTCGGGGTCACCCTAAACGCCCCCAAGCCCGATGAAAACCCGAGCGGAATGCGGGGAACAGAGATGAAGCAATGACATCGACTTACATAAACTTACATCGGAGCTGAACCCCTTAAATACGGCATATTCGTATAAAGCTCCCTTGCATGTTTTCCACGCCTGGTCGGCACTTCTGGAGTTCTTGTAGAATAGGTTTAAGTTGTGGCGAATCTTAGGTCTCAGATAGACTTTCAAAATGATGTTTAACGGTCTGTAAGCGAGCTCCCTGAAAGTCTTTGGTCACTATATCCTCGTAGTAGTTAATTAAATAGCTCGAAGCATCTCCCTTACGTCCATATCCTCTCCTAATCATGTTACACACTCTTGCTGAAAACGTTGCGGTGCTTGTTCAAGTACTCGTACAGCTTTATGTGATCGATGCCGACTTCTTTCTTCAGTCTCTGCACTGCTATATCGCAGTACTTCCTCTCTATCTCGACACCTATCCCTCTCCTACCTGTTAGGGCTACTGCTACTAGAGTAGTTCCGCTCCCGAGGAAGGGGTCCATCACCACGTCGTCTACGTAGGTGAAGAGCTTTATGCATCTCTTCGGTAGCTCGACGGGGAAGGGAGCTGGGTGCCCAACTTTCTTCGGGTTCTCGCCGGGGAACGTCCACAGCCCGTTAGTCCACTCTATGAACTCCTCCCTAGTTATATCTGATACGCCTTGTCTGACCTTCTTCCATCTCTCCTTATACATAACTACCACGACCTCTACGGGGGCTATCACGTACGGAGCGCTAGCGGAGCACCAGCTACCCCAGGCTGTCCTCCTGGATATGTTCCCCTCGTTCCACACGATCGTGGTGAAGTACTTCCAGCCTACGCGCTTCGCCACCTCAACAACGTCTGCGTAGACGCTCTGGAAGCCCTCCTCCTCTTTGCCCTTACTTTTGTCCAGCGGGATGTTGAGGCAGAGCCTCCCGTCTGGCTTCGCGAGCTCTAAAGCCTTAGCGAGCCACTTTTCCGTGAACTCTAGGTACTTATCGTAGGGGATGTCGTCTCTATAGACCCCGTACTTGATGTCTACGTTGTACGGCGGAGAAGTAACTATCAGGTCGACGCTGTTATCTTCTACAAGGTCGGTCGAGAGAAAGTCGTCGTTTACAACAGCTATCCTACCATCGCGAGAAACGAACACGACCCTATCATCAACCCTCTTAAGCGGTAGTCGGCCGAACACCGCACTTAAACACCTTTCGTCTAAATTCCACAAATAGCTTAACCCTTAGGGGTACTTATAAAATTCTACCTCCTATCACACTTACTACAACCGAACAACCGAAGAATAGCTCGTATAAGTCGGCCTCCTCCTAGAAGTCAGGCTTTTAGCTAGTATCGATTAGGAGCGCGCTCTAGCGTTCTTGTTTACCGCTTTAATGTTTTGACGGTGAGGTGCTATAGACGTATGTTAACATAAGTTTGTGGGTTGCGAGATTAACATGTTTCTCACCAAGTTCGTGGGCTATAGACAGCAAACTCGTGATATCAGTTTTGCTGAGCCCGACGGTGGCGCGGGCTACGTGCCTGCACATCGGTTGTAGGACAGAAAAAACTAACTCTAACCACTGACTGCTTAAGCCTTAGAGCTCGTTGGTATGAGTGAGGTAAGCCGATCTCAGCCCAGGACGCAAGAAGTTTATCCATGTAAGTCCCCACGAGAAGCTGGGGAGTGGGCCCGCGGGGATTTGAACCCCGGACCTCCGCCGCGTCAGGGCGGCGTCCTAGCCAGCTAGACGACGGGCCCGAGACCACTGAAACATTGAGTAAGCTCTAATAAATCTTTTAGCTTCGGGCAGTACGTCGCAGAATCCAGACCCTTTAGTGTGGAGATGTTAAGCAGAGGACCTAATTAATTCAAATACGTAAAATTTTCCTGGGGTTCGGGGGTGTACTAAGCTTATAAGTTTACACACTACCGTAGTAGTGGGTGCGGCGCATGGGTCCTCCTCTAAGAGTCAGAATAACTGTTCTCGGGCTCCTACTGCTGGTGATAGGGTTTGCCGGAGGGTTTCTAGTCGGTTGGTTCACCAAACCATCTCCAGAGCACCCTGGGTCTACCCTCATTAGGTTCACCCTGGACTGGGCTTACCAAGGACCTCAGGCACCGTTCCTCGTTGCCTACTACAAGGGCTTCTTCGCTGAAGAGGGTCTCTCGGTGACAATCGATAGGGGCTACGGTTCGGCTAAGGTCATAAGTGATGTAGCGGCCGGTCTCTTCGATATGGGTTTCGGTGACATAAACTCCCTGATTGAGTTCAAGTCTAAGAACCCCGACGCTAAGGTTAAGCTAGTAGCAGTAATACACGTTAAGTCTCCTCTGAGTGTTGTAACACTTCGGGGAACCGGGATATCTACTCCAAAAGATCTTGAGGGCAGGAGGCTGGGAGCCCCAGCAGGTGATGCAGCAAGAAGGGTGTTTCCGGCGTTTGCTTCAGCTGTAGGCATAAGCTTAGATAAGATTAGCTGGGTCACTATGGACATCCCCCTGAGGGAACCTATGCTTAAGAGAGGTGAGGTAGACGCAGTAACTGGGTTCTACTACACCGTAGTGCTAAACCTAATAAGTCTTGGGGTAAGCGAGGAGGACATAGTAGTCTTCAAATACGGGGACTACCTACCGCTCGTAGGTAACGGAATAGTAGTAAACGAAGATTTTCTAAAGAAGAACCCTGACGCCGTCACAAGGTTTTTGAGAGCGGTCATTAGGGGCATCAAGTACACCATACAAAACCCAGATGAGGCAATAAACGTTTTGCTGATAAGGGACCCCACACTTAATAAAACTATAGAGAAAAAGAGACTACTGATGGCCCTAGAGATAATTTACGTAAGGGGGGTCACCGACAAGTACGGCTTCGGGTACGTCGAACCCTCAGTTATAGAAGAAAACATAAACGCTATAGTTGCGGCGTTCGGTCTCCCGAGGAGACCTTCACTAAACGAGATAGTGGACTTTAGCTTCCTGCCACCTAGGGAGGAGAGACTGCCTTAACGAAGGTAAAAGTGATGGAGCCAGTAATACGATTAAGCAAGGTTACAGTAAGGTACAGAAATAACAGCCGAGGAGTCCTCACGGCTATAGCAGGCATAGACCTAAGTGTGATGCCTGAAGAATTCGTGAGTATAGTGGGAAAGAGCGGCTGCGGCAAGACTACTCTCCTAAAGGTTATAGCCGGATTAATAAAGCCGGACGAAGGTGAGGTCCTTCTAAACGGTCGCGCATTCAGCGGGTCTAAAAGGAAGATAGGTGTTATGTTTCAATCACCACTCCTTCTCCCGTGGCGTACCGTCCTCAAAAACATCCTCCTACCTATCGAGATATTAGGCGAGAACCCCGAGGACTACGTCGAAAGAGCACTTATGCTTATAGAGAGGACCGGGCTTAAAGGATTCGAAAACAGCTACCCATGGGAGCTTTCGGGGGGAATGCAGCAGAGGGTAGCTCTCTGCAGAGCTCTCATACATAAACCTCTGCTACTATTGCTCGACGAGCCGTTTAGCTCGCTGGATGCTATAACTAGAGAAGAAATGTGGATTCTTCTAGAATCGGTCTTTCTCTACGAAAAATACACGACGGTCCTGGTTACTCACGACATTAGAGAGGCAGTTTTACTGTCTGACAGAGTTATCGTGATGTCCGGTAAACCCGGCAGGATAAAAGCGGAAGTAAAGATCCCGTTCAGTAGACCCAGAAGCCTCGACCTTCAATACACGATGAAGTTCAACGAGTACGTAGCTGAGATTAAGAGCATGCTGGGTGAGTAGCATGGGCCCTAGATTGAGTACGAGAAGCATCACTCTCGGTATTACAACTGTACTGGCTATCCTGGTGACTTGGGAGGTCCTCAGTCACCTCCTAAGAGTGCCTAAGTACGTTCTACCTCCACCTTCGTCGATAGTCGAGACTACTCTGAAGTACTCAAGCTATCTTTCTGCTAATCTGCTAGACACTTTGTTCCATGCTTTAATCGGGCTCTCATTAGCCGCAGTTTTTTCGATCGTACTGAGCCTTCCGTTAGCCTACAGTGAGACGTTGAGAGATGCTATTAACCCCCTAATAGCCGGGTTTAATGCCATTCCAAGAGCCGCATTGGTACCAATACTAGCTCTTTGGTTCGGTCTTGGTGGAGTGCCGAAGGTTCTCACGGCTTTCCTCATAGCGTTTTACCCTATTCTAGTTCCTACGCTCACTGCTATGGTGACCATCGAGAGAGAACTCTGGGAGATGTTGACGTCGTTTGGAGCTACTAAGGGGCAGGTTTTGGTAAAAGTCGCTATCCCTAGGTCGATGCCGTACTTCCTCAGTTCTTTACACATGGGGTTGACGAGCGCCTTGGTGGGCACAGTAATAGCTGAGATGATAGCTTCCGACAGAGGCTTGGGATACGTTATCCTATCATCTACATCTAGGCTCGATACTTCATTAGCCTTCTCTTGTCTAATGTTGCTAGCTCTAACGACATTCGTTTTATCCAAGACGATAAGCATCGTTGAGAAGAGGGCGGTAAAGTGGGCTTACAGAGTAAACACATAGTTCTCGATTTAGATAAATGCACTGGTTGCAGAATTTGCGAACTCGTCTGCAGCTTCCATAAGCATAGGAAGTTCAGCCCAAAGATGTCTGCTATAAGGGTATACTACAACTACGAACTGTATCGAGCTGAAGGGTTTACTGTGTGTACTCAGTGCGGTTACTGCGTAAGCCACTGTCCAACCGGTGCTCTGACCATAGTAAACAATATTGTTATCATCAACTATGAAGTTTGCAGTGGTTGCTTAACCTGCGTCAAGGCCTGCCCGATCGGCGCTTTGATCGCCGTCGACGGGAGACCGTTTAAGTGCGATTTGTGCTTCGGTAGACCTCTTTGCGTTAAATACTGTACTAGAGGGGCTATACATGTGTCTTAAAGGGTATGCCGGCAAGATATTGTATATAGACCTGACTAAACGTAAGTACGTATCTGAGCCTCTAAGAGAGGAATTGGCGAAGGGGTATCTAGGTGGCAGTGGTTTAGCGGCCTACCTACTGTGGAACTTGGTGAACGAAAATACGCACCCGCTATCTCCTGAAAACGCCCTAGTAGTAGCCACAGGTCCGGCGACCGGGGCCCTCGCACCCTCATCAGGAAGATTCATGGTGGCATCGAAGTCCCCTCTTACTGGTATTTGGGGCGAGAGCCATGCTGGAGGTAGCTTCGGTCCTCAGATAAAGTACGCTGGCTATGACGCTATAGTGATCACTGGAAGATCGGCTAGACCTGTTTCGATAATAATAGACGACGGCTCTGTCGTCTTCTACGACTCATCAGAAATCTGGGGCGCCAACACGCGTGACTCAACTAACCACATTAGGGACGTATTCGGGAAGGACTTTCACGTCATGACTATAGGTCAGGCTGGTGAGAACTTAGTGAAGTACTCTTCTATTATGGTCGACTACTACAGGGCCTTAGGCAGGACTGGGATGGGCGCCGTCATGGGGTCTAAAAACTTGAAAGCTATAGCCGTAAGGGGGTCCAAACCCGTTGAGGTCTACGACCCAGATAAGTACGTGGAGGTCATGGAGGAGTTTTTAAGAGAAAACACCGAGGGTAAGTGGGCTCTTCCAGCACAGTTGAGCTTGGGCAAGTATGGCACATCGTCTTTAGTAACAGTAATGAACGCCATAGGGAGGCTTCCGACCAAGAACCATTGGACCGGATATTGGGAACGCGCTGATAGGATAAGCGGTGATGAGCTTCTTAAGTACAGGGTTTCAAGGAGCTCTTGCTTTTCTTGTATGATCATGTGTAAACATATGACTAGAGTAAACGAGGGGGCATACAAAGGGTCTATGTCTGGCGGACCAGAATACGAAACCATTGTAGCCCTCGGCTCAAACCTGCTGATAGACGATATCGAGGCGATAATACACATGAACATGCTCTGCAATCTCTACGGCCTAGACACCATATCCACAGGGAAGGTGATCTCGTTCGTTTTCGAAATCTACGAGAAGGGTATTATCTCCGATAGTGACCTAGGGGGTATAAAGCCCATCTGGGGTAGTCGTGAGGCAGCGATAGAGCTGATAAACATGATAACTTTTAGGCGGGGAATAGGGGACCTATTAGCTGAGGGTGTGGCTAGAGCCGCTAAAGCTATCGGCAAAGGCGCTGAGTACTACGCTCTTCATGTGAAGGGGCTGGAGGTTTCAGCTCAAGACCCGAGAGCACAGAAGTCCGTCGGGTGTACGTGGGCTACATCCGTGCGTGGAGCTGACCACCTAAGGTCTCTCACCACAGTAGATGAGTTGGGATATAAGGACATAGCCGCCGAAAGGTTCGGTCTTGATAAAGTTGAGGTAGTGTGCGATAGACTCACGGAGAAATACAAAGGTCTCATCGTAAAGGACCAAGAGGACCTCTTTGCCGTCGTTGATTCGGTCATCATGTGTAAGTATGGCACCATGTGGCCGCCTATGTACTATTTCGACTTCATAGCAAGACTTCTGAGGCCCTTAACTGGGGTTGAAGAATTCGGTAACACTAAGTACTTGAGGCTCCTCGGAGAGAGGATAGCTAACCTCAAGAGATGCTTCAACTTGAGAGAAGGTGTCGGTAAGGAGTCCGAAGTTCTTCCTGCGAGATTTACGCAGGAACCCATGCCCACCGGACCCTCTAGAGGACACAAATGTGACTTAGAACCCATGTTGAGAGAGTACTATGAGAGCAGGAAGTGGGATTACGAGAGCGGTTTACCGTTCGAAGAGACTCTCGAAGAGTTGGGGTTAGAATACGTAGCTAGAGAGCTAAGCAGAAAGTTCAAACTGCCTAGGCGAGACCATGCCGTTACTAAGGCTACACGGCATTCTTAAGGAAGAGTCAGGACTTGGCGTGATCGCCGTTAGTGGCAATAACTTGAAGGAAGTTTTAGCGAATCTTCCAGAGGAGGTCAAGAAATCCATAGAAAAGTACAAAAAGCACGTTATAGTGTTAGTTAATGGAAAAAGAATTTACGAACATCAAGAAGCCCTACTAGGCGAAGAAGACATAATCGATTTAACTCTAGTCGTTGGTGGAGGATAACAGCTAGACTAGAGCTCAAAATAGCGCCATTCGGATAATCCGAACCATTTGGTAGTCTCTTCACGCACTTTAAGCCAGGTCTCTACGACGCCTAGGTGTACTATTGCTAATGTCTAGAGCTACGAAGATCCATTCGTGGCTCTTTGATTACGCGCCCCCTCTCGTGGATGGTCTGACCCTCACTACCTTGTTCAACTACTGTGACTAGAGAGCTTCCGTAGTTCATACAGCTGGCTCCTTTCTAAAGCTGACTAAGGTGCTCTTAACCTTACCTCAGGTTTGCTGATATCCCAGCTACAGTTGGTGACCTCGGTCACTGGTTCAGCGGATTGCCACCCGCTACCTCTTTGGCGCAACAGTTCCATCCCGCTTTACTTAGGGTTACGAGCCTCGCAGATTCTTAAGTGCTCTTCCACTATAGCTTATCGAGTATTTCGAAACCATGACGATAGTCGCCTTCAAACCACATATTTATGAGCTCTATGGGCTCTGAGTTCTACTAGCTTTATTACCCGCTTGGTGGACCCCCTTCGAATGACATCCCTGAGTAGACTTAATCTAGGTGCTATAGCTAAGTACCCTACCGACTATACTACTCGCCACCTTAGCGAGAGGCTCCTTACTAAGAGTGATAGACGAGGCCTCCGCATGCCCCCCATAGACACCTTTCAGAGAACTTGCTATCAATTGAGAAAGTACTAAAGCATCTCTATGAGCAGACCTAATCGTAATAACTATTTTCTCTTGTTCTTCCCTAACTAAAATGACACTCTTTCTGTAAGCTTTAGACAGCTCCGTGGCTGCTACACCTATTAGCCCAGCGAAAGCCCTAGACAGCGGTAGGTTTAAGAAGGCTATCTTGACGTTTCCGACATCTAGTGAATCCTCAGAAACTATTTTGAGCAAGTTTCCTAGTAAGAATTTGGCTCTTCTAGCTCTCACCCTCACTAAGGAGTCTTGGGATGGGTTCTTCGACTTCATCATTAAGTCGATAAGGTGCTTCATGAAATTTAGGTCACCTGGATTGAGAGCTATAGACATTTTAATCGAGTCCACCAGGTCGAGAACCGACTTGTCGATACTTGGATGAGGAGTCTTACCTTCGCAAATATCTGCTACCTCGACGAGCATGTCCTCATAGGGATTGAGAGGTGTTCCCATCAGTTGGGTAAGCAATCGAGGAGTAGAACTAACCTTTGAGTAGACTACCTTAACTTTAGCCTCTATCCTAGGTATTAAGGACTCCGACGTAGCATGATGGTCGACGAACACAACCTTTTTATACCTAGAGATTATGGTTTCGAGAGCCTCTATAAGCTTATCACTAAGGGCTATATCCAGAATAACTAATTCGCTTCCACCTGTTGCCATCCTCTTGATGTCAGTATGCGCTCTCCACGGGTGCGTAACAGCAAGATTTAAACCGCCGGGATACAAATCCCGAAAATACCTCTTTATGTATAAATAAGCGGCTATAATCCCGTCGCAATCCCCGTGGAATATCACCGAGACGCGCAACACGAATCACCTCCTACCCACATTTAAACCCGGTCATCGATAAAACCCTTTACTTGATGCCTATGCTTCAACTCCCTCGTAGGCATGGCATAACTTTGGTGTGCGGAACCTAAAGGATGGTTTCTAGAATAAGAGTGTGCTGACTGCCAGACCGTGTAAATTAGTTGTCATCACTGCTGCGGAGATGCTGAATTCTCCTTTTTGTAAACTTTGCGGCATATAGCGTACGAAGTTTTGAGAAACTTGTATAGGACTCTGCACTCAGCTTTGGTGAGTAAAGCCTTATTTATGATGTGCTTAAGTGCTGAGATCTCGTTTCGATTTAATCCATAAGCCAGGGCAAGTCTCTCTACGTACCTAGTGATGATTCCCATGTAGTCACTGGTACATCTCTCACCTACAACTAATTCCCCAATTTCTCTACCGACTAGCTCGTAGAGGTATATTGCTACAGCATGAGATAGGTTTAGCACGTTATAATCGGACGCGGTCACTAGTGTAGAGACTAGAGAACACATAGAGAGTTCAGACCTCGTTAATCCAACACTCTCGCGCCCGAAGACCAAGGCTATCCTAGAGTCGCGCGGGAGTAGTAGGGGTATAGCACGAGGCACTACAGCCTGCCTTAGAGGGTCCTCTGGAGCACCAGCTATAGAAGTCGTACACACCGAGTAATCCACACCCTCTAGACACTTGGCAAGAGCGTCAACCACCCTTACTTTCTCCACTAGAGACGCACCGCTCGCAGCGAAATCGATTACTTCTCTATCTCTTATGTCGAACTTCGGGTTTACAACACAAATATCGTCTATACCGAAATTTCTCGAGAGCCTCAGGATCTGACCAAAATTCATTCTTCCTTCAGGTTCGACTAGAACGAGCCTTATCCTCGGAGACAAAGCAGCACTACCCGCCTACTTCTCACCGTAGAGCTTACTTAAGTAATCTAGGTACACAGCTGTAGCTGCGGCCTTAGGTGGGTGTACGAACAAGTAGTACCTTTCGGTGCCTTTTAACTCGCTTATTACCCTCTCGGTTAGCGCTTTCAAGGGGTCAAACCCTTTAACTCTGTTCTTTATGTCGTTAAAGTCTTTAAACTCTCCGCGGGATCTCTCATCTAGTACCACCCATAGGGTCTTCTTCCCTATTCCGGGTATCAGCTCCAATGTATGGAACTTTATAGTCAGCGGTGGTGCTATGTTGAAGAACTTCGTAAATTCTCTTTCCATCTCTAGAATAAGCCTCTGAACGGCTGAAGGGAGATTAGACTTAGCTATTGCGGTTAGGTCATCGTAAGCTATGGGTTCACCCCACACGTAAGCAACTTTATCTCGAAGTTCCTTTCTCGAGAAGCCTATGTAGACTCTCTCCTCGATAGCTAAACTTACTCCGGGTTTGGGGTGAAACTCGACTAGAGTAAAGTACTTGCACCCAAGAGCTTGTGCTATCGGGCGGTCTCGGTGAGACGGGTGGTGCGGGTCTGCCGGGTTTCCTCTAGGCAAGAAGTCAAGGACTAGAGCGTATTCTTCTCTACTTACAAGTCTTAGCCAATAGTCTCTCTCTCTAAAACTCATACTATCACTTGCTTACTAACAGCTTAGAAAGCCTTATGGCAGTACTTAGATACCAAGTCTAGGATTTTCGGGATCACTTCATCAACGACACTCGAGGACTCGAAGTTTAGTAGCATCTTAACCTCGTCCCGACTTCTCGGAGCTACATCCACTATCATGGATGCCGTTAAGTCGTTGAGACCCAGCTTAATCAGCTCCTCGTAAAGTTCCCGCGGACTATCGCATTTGCGCAAGATCTCAGCTAACTCCATAGTCCTCTTAGCTAACCCCTTTAAAACAAGACCCTTCTTTTCGCACTCCACAAGCTTCTCAAGAGCGATAGCCAAAGGTATGCTTCTAACTTCCAGTATTCTCATGACGTCTTTCCCTAACCGCCTCCTTGTGCGGGCCTCAAGTGCTCCGGGACCGTTATAACTACCTTTTTCTTATTGCCCACTAGGAGCTCTACCAAGTAAGCCCTACCCCTTTTGCCGATGACAGTCCCAGTCTTTCCTACGTACCTTCTATGTGGGAGAGCCTCGTGAATAGCTGGGTTCGGAACTATGTGGACTTTGTCTCCGACTTTATACTCGTGCATAACCAAGCTGAGCCTAGGTACGGCCCCTCTTTCTCTCACACTCTTTCTAAGAAGCTTACGGGTCCTGTGCCTTAAGCCTTGAGATGCCTTCACCACTTCAGTACCACCTGATCAAGCATCGCTACGTTAAACTTAAATACCCTTTCCTCTTTTTATCTGCGCCTGCGTCCTCTGCCTCCTGATGTCATAATGTTGAGTAAGTTATCTTCGGAGAGGACCCTCTGCTTTACTTCTTCGACTACTTTCGTAAGCTCATCTAGTACCTGTTTCTGATCTCCGGTAAGCCTGTCTAAGAACTCTTTACCTAATGACGTAAGTCTCAATTTTCTACCTTCAGTAACCTCCAAAAGACCTAGGTAGAGAAGAACCCTTATATCCTCAAGCAGTTCTCTACTGTTAACTATGGTACCAACCACTTGGAACGAGTAGCCCAGGTCCTTATTCTTCTCGGTTTTCAGAATGTAGAGACAGCTTATCAAGCCCCGCTCACTGATCTCACCTAAGCTCTTGACCACACCGAGCACACAGACCTTTCTGCTATCTTTTATAGCATCATCTAACGTAACAACGGGTCTAGCCACTATCTTCAGCTCCTTCGATACCGTTTTCTCGGCTTTTTGAGACACTCGGGGCACCTAGAGTTATGGTTGTTGAAGGATATTAAGCTTTTTATAAAATAAAAAATTTGATATCGAACAGGCTATATACCATCATCTGCCTAACCGCGCAAGCCCGCAAGAACGCATAGTATCCTTACGTAGTTATCGAGGCTCGACTTTGTGATGCTGCTTGAGATCATTTACCTCAGGCCGCTCGTCTCTAAGTATTTCGTCTCTGTTTGCTGGCGTTCTTCTGCTCCAGCTAATCCTCGCTTCGTCCACGCGGACCTAGGCCCTAGGTATTTGCGTAGGTTTGCGAGTGACGGTCGGGCCGAACGACACTGAGTCCCGCTCCGTTTAAGCTTCGGCGGCTTGGGTCATTACTTCTATCACCGCTAGAGTTCTGAAGAGAGGGTTAGAACAGGTAACGACACGTCTATGCTGCTTCTCACAGTCAGAACCGCAGATGTATCCCTCAAACTGTTGCTATAACCCGGTCGTTGTTCGACATGCTGGGCGAAGTCCAGAGGTATTCCCCAGGTTTACGTGTACTGCCGAAACACTACATCCTTTCGCTTCTACTCCACAGCTCCTTGGACTCCTCTAAGAGACGTCTGATAGGTTCCGCGCCCTAGCTGTTCCCTAGCTGTTTATTCTCGACTCTCTCAACTATGTTTCTATGTTTCAGCAGATCCCTCTAAGCTTCTCCATAGCGTAGCGCGTCCACGTCCAACAGGTTCTCTGACAGCTATGTTCGTGAGCCTCCACCTGAGTAGTTCCTTAATACGAAGAAGAAACAGCGCGCATCTCATCTTCAATCAGAAACTTTTGAACCATAGATGGTGCTGTAAGAGCTCAAGGGGTTCAGCCCTGTGTTGATTGGTGTTGATCTATTTCATCGCCCCACCTCTGCCTCTCGTATAGGTCTTGGATCCCACAATCTTCTGGGCACTCGGGGGATGCTTTTAGACCCTTACACATTGGGTGGCTCTGGGAGAATTCCCTTTGGAGCTATCGTCTCTCGTCGAGACCGCTCCCGCGTTCCGATAGAGCTGACCGCATATAGGGTACTTTATGAGAGCTTCCATTTACATGAACGAGTAAATAGGAAATCCGAAGTGGCTACACGAGATTCTAGACTTTATCCGAAAGCTTTGAGAGCATGAAAGATGTAGATAGGTTTACGAAGCCTGGAGAGTAGAAGTGACTTACTGCCTTTCAACACAAAATGGCTTGCTCGGTCGTAGGGTCTCCCTGGTTCAACACGACGGAGTCCTTCGATAAATAACGAAAAGTGTTCTTAAATAATTACGAACGTCAATATTGTTGAAGATATTAGGAACCTTTGCGGGTAGGTGGCAGGAAGTGATAGGGGCGTTGATAATGTTCGTAGACTTAGACGGCACTCTTGTCGTAAGTCCTACATCAAATGTTATTAAGGAGGCCTGTAGTTATATTGCCACTAACTCGGGCACCAGCGTGAGTGAAGTCGAGCAGCGCTTATGGAGACTTCACATAGAGCTTGTAAAGAGGAGCGACCCTCTAGCTTTCGACTGGGACTATGTCTACAGAGAAGTCTCGAGGTTCTTTGGCGTAAGTTCGGGATATAGTATCGAGAAAAGGCTTCATGAGCTATGTCATCTCTCTAAGCTATTAGATAACGCAGGCAGGGTCCTGGAGGAACTTGCCCACGCAGTAGAAACCCTAATTTTAGCTACTAATGGTCTGATTAAGTACCAAAAGTGTATTATAGAGACTTTAGGGTTGGACAAGTACTTCGACGACATTTTCACGCCGGACAATAGGGGGTGCCTTAAGAATTGTGAGAAGTTCTATGCCGTACCAGCGGAGTCCGATCGGAAAATCGCAGTCGGAGATAACTACACCTTCGATGTCTATTACCCCAAAAAGTTCGGCTTAAAAGCGATCCACGTGTTGAGGTCAGAGTTTGACCCATACCTTAGATGGCTCAAAATCAAGAGGATATACGAGCCAGACGCTATAATAACTAGCTTAAAGCATCTACCGGGGACCCTTTTAAAGCTGTAAGTCTTCACTTAAGCAAAAAGGAACGTCCGGATTGCTGAGGATCACGTCTCCAGCATCGTTCATGTGGATAGAAATGCTCTTTACAATAACCCCTCTCTCCATGGCCCCACGGAGGAGCCGAGGTATCTCTTTGTCTCCTTTTTCATTTGGTTTAAAGCACTTAGCAGAACACACAGCTGATATGAAGACCAGATAAGCGACTATCCCGCTAGACGCCAGTTCTGCTAGTATCGCTAGGTGTCTTCTTCCTCTTCTTGTTTCGCAGTCAGGATACATGGCCTCACCTCTAGGTCCTCTCATAACAGCGCTCTTGATTTCTACAAAGACGTCACTACTACCGCACCTGAGTAAGTAGTCTAGTCTGCTCCGGCCAACCGGAGGATTTCGCTTTACAATGTAGCACTCCCTAAGGTATGGCAGTAAACCCAACTTGATGGACTCTTCAAAAGCTCTTGCTTGAGTATGTACGTCTACTACATTAAAGCACCCTTCTACCACGTCTTCGACTCCAACCAGCCTATGCTTGATTCTGCTCTCCGCGCGTGTAAGTAAGACTCTTTTACCAGGCACCAAAATGCCTTGCAACCTGCCTGTGTTAGTGTTATGAGCTAAAACTACTTCATTACCTATCTTAGCGCTGACGGTAAACCTTCCTATTCTGTCTAGTAAAACTCCCCTGTATAGTGGGTCGATTTTTAAGAGCTTCATCTCCACCCCTAGCAACTCAGAGGTTGCGTACCCGCAATAAATCACGTCTCTACCTTATTAGGGCATAGCACAGAGTAAGCGCAGTACGTGCACTCCCAGCTATACCTTGGGGCCTTCTTAGACGTGATCCTACTCACTACTTCACTAGTATCCATTCTGTCCTCCACAAAGAATTGTGTAATTCTCGATGGAGTGATGTAAATTAGCACTGTTCCGATAGAATCGGTTAGCCAGTTATATGCTCTGACCTGATCTACGTGATGCTTTTGGGGTATGTTCCTACCGGACCGCGAAGTTTTAACTTCTATGGTTACTTTCCCAATGTCCCGACTTATAACTGCGTCGAGCCTTCCCTTGACATAGACTAACGTACCGTCATTCAGTACGACATCTCTAGATACCTCTACTTCCGTTTCGACGATGAGGCCCTGAGCTTGAATTAAGTCCTTCAATAAACTCTCTAAACCCCTGTGAAGCAGGTTACCCATTATTAAACCGGGCTTAAAGACGTCTCGCAGCGCGAGCTCGGGGTATCGCTCCTCAAACACTAGTTTGAGGGGGCATCTAATCAGGTCAGTTACCCAGATAACTCCCTTCTCTCTTTTATGCTTCTCCCTCTCAGCTCTAGCGTACGAGTATATGAGGGACACTATATCTATTGTAGAGTAACTCATCGGCTTGCCCCATTATCTCGACTTCACGTACGCCATTAAATCGAATTCTACGATCGATTCGCTCTCTCGAAACTCCTCGGGTTTTCCTAGCCCAAGAACGAGGTAGGGCGATAATCCCTTCAAAAACGTGACGGCGTCTAGCTTCTTTTCCCCAGCTACGACCCTCTCGGCAGGCTTTTCGGTTCTAACTCTCAGTTTAACCATCTTGAAGTCTCCATAATCCCTTATAGTTCTCCCCCTATTTAGCAACAGAGTAGATACAAGGTCAAACTCCTTTTCGATAGCCAGCAGCTTTGCCACAGAGTCGGTAACCGATATAGCGAAGCTTAAGTATCTCGTCATCTCATCACTTACCTTTAAGTATCTCGAACTGTGCGGCGCTCCCAGCTCGTGAAGTTTGTAGACTGAGTCTATGACTGAAGAAAGCATGTCACCTACGGACCCAGGAGTGTGTGAAACTAACGAATATTCGTCATCTACGCACGGCAGCAGCTCTTTGACTTCGATATTGAAAGTTCGCATAGACTTCATAATCTCGTTGCCCACCAGCCTCTCGATGACGAACTTCGGAACTGCCCTGAGAGACTGAATGAAGAAAGCGTACGGGTTATACATCGGCAGTATCTTGTGCGAAGCCGCGTAAAAGCCTCTCAGTATGCTAAACGCCTTGAGGGGGTTGCCTGCGAGTGCTGAATAATCTCTCTCAGCTAGGCTATCTATATAGCTCTCATCAACCTCTAGGACACCAGCATTTTTCAAAATCCCCCGAAGTAATCCCTCCAGAACAGTTAATACATTCAACCACTCAGACCCCCTAAGCACTATCCTCGCAGAACTACTCACTTCAGAGAAAGGTATTCCCATAGATAATCTAGTTATCGCCTCGCGACAGCCTAAACACTCTATCCCGAGGAAATCCTTGAACAGGTTTTGTATACTCCTGCTGTGACCTATGGTGTTCTTGCCGATAACGCCCATTACTATTTTTAACGTCAGCGGAGATGAGGAAGAGGTCTTAATGAACTCCACTAACCTCAAAATTCTAGAAGCTCTACTTGCGAGTTGAGCGAGGTCTGACCTAAAGAACTTCTTCATCCCCCTGTAACTAAGCTTTATAACTCCCTCTACAGGAACTCTTCGATCCTTCAGCACCACATTAGTCACTACAGTATACGCTAACGCAAACAAGTTTTTAACTAACCAGGCGGGGTCTCGGCCGAGGCATTAAGCCAGCGAGCTTCAATTAACTGCTATGGTCATCGTTAACCCGTGCTTGAGTCCTGCTTTACCTCCGTGGTTATCGACTACGCAAGGACACCCTGACCTTCAATTCTCAAAGCAGTCTACTCCGAAATTTGTACATGAACATGATGAGGAGTGGATTAGCGTCCGCATCCTATATCCAGCGAAAAGTTTATAATTACTCAGGTAAACATTTCTACGGTGCCGCCGTAGCTCAGCCTGGGAGAGCACCCGGCTGAAGGTCTTCGGGAGACCGGGGTGTCGGGGGTTCAAATCCCCCCGGCGGCACTTTCATGCATAAGATCTCTATTCTGCTCAGAGACCCGGCCTTCACTAATCCATCAGGACAGCGGGCTACCCCGTCTCTACATAAAAGCGTCACGACAACTTCCTCGATGGAGTTCATGTCGATCACGCTTAATATAGGCTGAGGGACTCCATAGTCACACGCGTAGAGAGTGAAAGCATATAGATGCGTGAAGCTAGATTTCTCCCTCAGCGGCGGATACTCAGCATCTGCTGCTATTACCTCCACGATTCCTGAGTCTCGATATTTACGCCTCAACTCTTTTAGAGACACAAAGCTGATATCTAACCCCACGTAAATTTCTGGCTTTATGCGTAAACGCTTAAGTAAGTAGTCGTAGAGAAGCCCGATCCCACAACCCACATCCAGAATTCTGCCCCTAGGTCTAGCTTTAACAGCAGTAGCGTACTTAGCTAGTTGTTCACTGCCGTAAAGTTCTTCATAAGACCTTGCTATGGTGTCGTAATAGCTCATTATCGAGTGCTTTATGGAAGCAGGAGTGCGACCTGCACGCTCAGATGACTTACTCAAGCAGTATTCTACCATACTCGATACCTTCAAAGCGAGCCGAAAGCTGCGTAAATTAGGTTGAAGAAGACTACCCAAGAGATGAACGTAATCGATAAATAGAAGAATATTCCCTCCCGGACCGAGCACTTAGACCTTGACACCCAAGAGGCAGGTAAGTGCGCGAAAAGAGGAGAAGTTAAATAAAGAACTACTGTAGCGTAGTGAGCTACGTCTGATGACCAGTACGTAGCTATCAATGAAAAGCTGGCTAACAGAATCCCAATGATGGCTCCCACTATAGCTTTAGATGACACACAGTTCAAAGCTTAAGCACCCTGAATCTCAGCCTACTTCTGATTTCTTTAAAGAACACTTATAAATCTTATCCCACTACGTCTCGTCGAAGAGTCGGAAAAAGCTTCGTAGGCCGCAAATGCCGGTAGGTGCCGACGCGACCTAAACTAGAAGCGCGGTTGCGAATATTTGAGTCTCACAAAGTATAGCTGCTTATAGAAAACTTTCAGTACGTCATACGCTTCCTTTAAGCCAGCAGATAGGTCCTCCAGGGTTCTTGCTTTTTCCGTGTCTCTCGAGACTTTACTCTCAGATATAGCGTACCTCAACTCGTCCTCCAGGGCTTCCATGTCTCTTAATAAAGACTCTACCTCCTCGGTCATTTTATCTACTCTAGCCATAAGGTACCTCTCAAGCGACATACTTAAGCCCCAACTTTGTGACTTAAGCAGTAACTAATTTAAAGACCTCGGCAAATCAGGCTAAGTCTCAGCTCTCAAAAACTCTCAAGCTGTTAAACTATTTTTCAGCTTCGAGACTCCTGGCAATAGGAGGATCGGCATGCTAGCTATAGCTGAATTCTCCGGGCTTTGCCGAGGAAACCCGGTGAGGTTCTCCAGGGACCTAGAGATGGTAGGCGGCCGCGTTGTGTCCTATGACCCAGGGACAGGTGTGGTTATGGGCACTCTTAAAGTCAACATTCTGGATGTTCGCGACCTTGAGAACAAGAAGAGGTTCTTTGTAGAGCATATACTTAAGAACGTATCTGACTGTAGGCTCTGGGTCAAGGTAGTCTTAAGCTCGGAATCGTGCGCCCGTTTTCGCAAAATAAGCGTTATCCGAATGTCTTCGAAAACATCTGAAGCTTTAATGGTTAAGCTGAAGAACTACGTTTACGCTCTTTGGTGTCGAAGCGGAGCCCGCACCGCTAGGCTAACGATCGTATCTGACGTTGCTAGCTGGCGTCCCGGGGAGCTCACGGAAATGGTGTGTTCCTGCGAGAAGATGCCGAAGCTACTTGACGATATTAGAGAGGACCTGATTGTGGTAGTGCGAGGCGATCAGGGGGCAGCTTGGAACAAAAGAACGTCTAAAACAAGCTAATCTGAGCCTCGAAGAGACCATTGGGTGGGAACGGCGTTTTTAAGTTTGTTAAGTGCTCGCTAGAGAGAGTTTACCTGTATTCCTCCACGTATTTCTCTCCTTCTGCGTCTCTCTCTTCCCACGCCTTTGGACAACCCTTTCCGTACCTTACTACTGGCCCCTCCAATCTCGTCAGTAATGCAACTCTGGAGGGCCTAGAGCTAGAGACTAGTCTGTAACTAGTCGCCTTAGCTAGTTTCTCAGCGAACTCTACTACTTCTTCGTAGCTCGGCATATTACTCCTGGAGAGCCTGCTTGTAGATGCTCCAACGTGCATGTATGCCTTAATTTCCACGAAAGTAGGGTTCGCCATATCGATGAGCTTAGCGAATCCGATGACATCCTCGTATCTCATGTTGTAGCCCTTTATCATGGTAAGCCTAATTACCGTTCTAGTGCTGAGCGATTGAAGAAGTTCCAACGTCTGGAGAGTGAGCTTCCAAAGATTTGCTCCAGCCGGTCTGTTAAACTCTCGATACATTTCCTCGTTCCACGCTTCAAGTGAGAGATAGAGTTGCGTAGGTTCTTCCTCGAGGTTGGATAACACATCCGGTCTAACGCCCCTAGTCACTAGGAAGGTCGTTAACCCCCTTCTATGAAAAACTTCGATTAGCTCTCCAAGCCTTGGATAGAGAGTAGACTCTCCGGTGAGCGAAATAGCGACGTGCTTGGGGTCTATAGCCTCCTTATACATCTCTTCTGACGTCCTCTTGGCATAGCCACTAACAGTCCTCCGATGCTCTAGGATAGCCATCTCAGCTAAAAACTCGGGGTCCTCGACGTAGGGTAACGTTACGAGCTCTGGACCCTCTAAGCCATAGTCGAAAGGTCTCGCTCTCCAGCAGTGGAGACAGGAATTCCAACACCACGATACTGCTGGGCTGAACTGAATACATCTATGCGATTCGATTCCGTAAAAGCGGCATTTATAGCAGAACTTATTGTAGACTAGCGCATTATGAACCCAAAGACATTTCTTGACGGCAGCATGACTACCTATTAAGTGGTAGCCCTGCTTTTTGAGCGTATTAAACATCTTGGTTAGAGGGTCGACCCAGTCTGCCCGCTCTCTAAACATCATGACTGCTAAGCTACCCAACGTACTCGCTTTTAAAAGAATATATGCTGCAACCTGAGCAGACCGATCGAGGCACAAGACTCCTCATTCCCAAGGCAGAACGCTATCGTAGAGAACGATACCTAGAGATACCGATTAGCCGAGGGTTCTCTCGAGACGTTTTGAAACTTCTTTAATTGGTTTAAGTTTAGTCTCTTTAGCTTATATTTGCTTTTGTCGATGAATACATGCTAAAAAAATATATACTTAGCTCTGCATGGATCTATTTGGGTGCTAACATGAGAGAAGTTAGGAGAGTACAGAAGTTCGGTAAATCGACCTTAATGGTTTCTCTCCCTGCGGAGTGGGTTAAGTCGGTCGGACTACGCCCAGGTGACCCGGTCTCTATAGACATACTAGAAGACAACTCCGTTAGAGTGTCTCCTCTTTCAGCAGGTAAGCAGAGCAAGGAGCTCTCGACATCTATTAGTGTAGGTAGGAACGCCTCCGAGTCTCTTTTAGGCAGAGTAATATACGCCCTATACCTGCTGGGGGTCGATAGAATCGAGGTCTTAAGTGAGGAAAGTGTTATGCCTGAAAACTTACTTAGGTCCTTGAAGAATATAGCCAAAACTTTGATAGGCGTGGAGATAACCGAATACTCCCCGAGTAGAATCGTGCTTCAGATACTTATTGACTCTAGCAAGTACTCAACTGCAACGGTAATAAATAGAATGCTAGAGCTAATTCGATCTATGTTTGAGTACATCGAGACGTACGTGGCCTCGGGAGCTATACACCTGCTGCAAGAAGTCCAAGAGCTAGAGGTAGAAGTCGACAGACTTAATGCTCTGATCGTGAGGCAGCTAGTCGACCTAATAAAGCATAAGGGGCTAGCGAAGCAATTAGGAGTTAGGGACACTCTAGCAACAGAGTACAGAAGCATAGCGAAATCCCTAGAGGAGGCAGCAGACGCTTTATCCGAGATAGCCGTTATACTACAGGAACGCGGCCCGGCCTTACTAGAGAAAATGAGGAAGGAAATAAGTGTCTTAAGCGAGTGTATAGACATGGCCGTGCTAATAATAGACAGAATCATCAAGACGTTAAACTACGGGGACCTAGCCCTAGCTAATGAGCTATTGGACCTGGTGGCCGAGTACAGAAGGCACTTCAAGAAATACGCTGACCTCATGTACAAGACTTTCGGGTTGGACGAGATGTATCTCAGCATAAAAGATATGCTTGAGAGATTCGCCGTAGTTGGAAAGTCTCTTGAATCGATAGCGGAAAGCGTGTTTGACATAAACGTGTGGAGGTCTCCCGAATCAGTAAGGCTCTAAAACAGTAGGAGACGAAAGTTTAATATTTCAAAACGGTAATCTAAATCCGGTGGCTCCGGTAGCTCAGCGTGGTAGAGCGCGGGGCTGTGGACCCCGAGGTCCCGGGTTCAAGTCCCGGCCGGAGCCCCATTCTCTATTCGGTTTCTGCGTCAAGTCATCCACGATTATGTTGCTACGCATCGGAGCTTGAGTGGCATTCGCGCTAGGCGTCTGAACATTCGAAAATAGCGTTCTCGAGAAACCTGCGAGCCTCAGACTTCCTAGCGTTAGCAGGGTTGCGAAGTACTACACAGTGCCGAAACAGCAGCATTATGAACTGGGTGTGGTAGCACGAACCTCTAGGCGTGGGCATGGTTGTGAAGTGGTTGTACGGTTACGTATGCGAAGGTTTGGTGAACATAAAGTAAATTGATTGAAGCTAGCTTACGGTAACTCACCCGTTGGGTGATCCTATGGACGTATCCATCATCGCGGTGTTCTCTAGCGTGCTTAGACTGTAGGTTAAAAGCTTCTTTAGATTGGTCATATAGATGTTCGTGAGGCCGTAACTAAGTAACAACGAGAGAATGAAGGGTCCTATGTATGAAGTCAGCACGTACATAATTATTCTTCTTCTATGAAATACTTTAAATTCGGAAGCCAAGCCCACACCTATCATCGAAGAGAACATAACAAGAGATATAACTATGGGTACACCCAGACGGTTAGCTATCTGAGTTAAGACTAAGGAAACAGTATAGGGAATGAGAGACGTAAGGTACCTCGTGGGGAAAAGTATCTTGGTGAATCCGAGAGATATTCCTGACCTAAGGGATACGTATACCGATGCTACAATAGAAGTGGATATCAATAAGATAGATTTTGCGCTATTAACTATCCCGAGTAGCGACGCTACAGAGCCAAGAAGGTTTCCTCCAAGTACATACGAAAGCATGAAAACGTAAGTAAGAGAGAGGACTCTGACCCATAGAAGAACCTTAATCACGCTTACGGACTGAAGCATTCTTACCAAGCTCTTTCTAAGAAATGCGGATACCGTAAGTCCCACCACGAATGAGAGTATCCACGAGGAAGCTATGCGGACTACTGCCGAAAGCCCTTGGTAATAGTTTGTAGCTAGGGAGTAGCCGAGGAGAGTCGATATGTAGAGCTGAGTGATTGACGTCGGATAGTTTAGAAGGGTCAACATTAAGACCACTATCAAGGGGATTACGTAGATCCATGTAAGCGAAGACTGTGGTAGACTGAAGTTAGGACCTTCTATTACATACCCTAGAATCCATCCAGCCGCACTAAGTATGAAGATGTAAACTCTGCTTCCGTATTTAAAGCAGTAAGAAGAGCTTAACACAAGCCCCATGCTGTTCAATACAGCAAGAAACACGCTAACAAATACGAAAGTTTCGTAAAGCAATATCGCAGAGCACCTTACGAAAGCGCTGCCGAAAATATCCTGACTAACTCCTGAGAAGCGTCTTGAACTTTATCCACTATAGTATCTATAGTTCTAACTATTTCCATGAGATGGGTGAACTCTAGTATGCTCAGTTTTTCGGATTTAGCATATATTTCCTCTATTACCATATTCTTTATTTCGTCTACTACGTCTTCTATGTAGTCGATGCGTGAAGCTTCTACAGTAGCTTTAGCTATATTCTTGGTTATATAAGTCAATGCTGAGTCGAGAGACGCAATAGACTCTATGGCTTTCTCGACCATCTTACCAGAGACGCTATATACCTCCATAACCGTAGGATTTCTAGTAAGCCCCACTCTAATCCCACGTGTAAGCTCCATACCTAGGAAATATATTAGGTCTAAAATGTCGTCGAAGTCGTCTAGAAGAACTCCAAGGTCTGCGATGAGGGGTAGTGGAAAAGCTCCCTTTAAAACGGATGAGATCACGGCATCATAGATTTTATCTCCCTTCTTCTCTAAATCAACTATCTTAGCTCTATACTCAAGTATCTGAGACGTAGTTAACTTCGAAGGCTCTGTAAGCATAATGAGAGAGTAGCCTATGGCCTCTTTAGACAGAGATAAGTGCTTCTTAAGTGAATCCACTAGCTCTTGCTCGCTACTTCGAAAGAGCCTTCCGAACACGGTCAAGCCTTACTTAAGGTTATTAACACGATTTATAAGCTAAACGTTCCCACCACTTGAGAATGCGGCAGTATAACGTCGCATACAGGCAGGGAGGTGGTAGTAATGATGTTAGACTAAGCGAAGATGAGTAGGCGGCAGTTACAGCTTTTTCCCAACATGTACCGTCCTCTAAAGTCTTTTCTCGGTTCTTAACGTCCACCTGAATCCCCGCTCCACCAGGTAATGTCGCAGTTGAACAGAGAGCCCTACCAGCGGCGTGGAGGCCTCTGGTAAAACGCCTGAGGTAAACACATACCCGCCCGCATGCTCGCCTAGTTGGAACGCTCATGTCTTTCTGCTTGGTTCAAAGCTTCTCGCCGACTTCTACAGTCTTTCCTCTATACGCTGCGTAGCGGTAGCTCTAGGAGCTTGGAGCTTGTTATTTATTGCCGTTTTAGCTTACTCGTCTGGGTAGCTAAGCCAGTTCGTGATGAGGGAGGTGATCTCAGACTCGGTGAAGACGGATGCGATTGACTGATTGCTATAGTATCTTGCGCTTGTTTTCGGAAAGACCATGCGTGAAACCGAGAGAACTCAATAGCGATGTCGCTGAAGAGTTGATTAAACTTGAACTGGTTTACAGTGGGATATTTGGAGAGCTCTGTGTCAGATCGATAGTTCAACTAGCTATGGTCTTGATAAAGCGGGGTTGTGACCCCACCAAGGTATCAACTTATTTGAGTTGGCGAGATTTTGAAGCATTCGTGGCAGAGGCTCTGTTAGAGAGAGGTTATGAAGTCTTTAAGAACTTTAGGTTCGGTGTAAAAAAGTGGGAGTTTGACGTTTTAGCTGTGAATACGACTTCTTCTCTAGGTATAGCTATAGATTGCAAACATTGGTCACCTAAATACTCGAGTAGTGGCAGAATGAGGAACGTAGCGCTTGTCCACCTAGAAAAACTCAGAAAATTTCTTGAGTGGTGTAATTACGAGCTACTCGATTATCCCTTGCTAAGAAAGATCAAGAAGTTCTACGGATTGATTGTTACGATAAGCGAGTCAATTAGAGGTTCTATTCAGGGTGTTGTAGTAGTACCGATATACTACTTCAGGGACTTTATAGAAAACCTCGGGTACTATGTTGAAGAGCTTAAGGTAGTAGCCTTAAAAAATCCTTGCTATATACAAGAGTAGCCGACCCGCTAGCATGCTTAGTGTGAGAGCACCTTGAATCACCCTTAAGCGAGTGCTTGCTGCCGTTGCCGAACTCTTTTTGAGACCGCAAGAATGCCGACCAAAGTTGCCGAGACGTACCAAGAAGTGGGATTGGGGGAGTAAGTGAAAATGAGAATAAGGGTGTTAAATACCTTAGAACCTGCCTCGCTGAGAGCTAAGCGATTAGTTTAACCTTAGTCACAGATTCTAGTAAGGCTCTCGCTGCTTTCATTACGTATTCTCTCAGCTCTTCGGCACTCGCGTAACCCAAGTGCTCTACTAAAGAATCGCTTACTAGCAGTACAGCACCGGTCTTAACTTTCCTCATAAGGCCTAGAGTAAATAGTCCAGCACATTCCATTTCAACAGCTATTACGCCTCTTGAAGACCACTTCTTTGCGAACTCTGGGTCCTCAGCATAGAAGGCATCACTGCTTATCACCGGACCTGTGAAGTACTTTATCCCAGATTTTTCGTATTCTTCAACTATAGCTTTAACCACGTCGAAGTCTGGTACTGCCGGACAACATACCCACTCATGAAGGTACTGGTAGTACGCACCGCCTGGATAGTACGCAGCACCGGTCGGTATAACTACATCTCCTATACGCATGCCCGGCACCATAGCGCCACATGTACCGAACCTCACTATTAACTTAGCGCCGACCATGGATAGCTCTTCGAACACTATAGCCGAAGACGGAAAACCAACACCGTGCGCCGCGACAGTCACCGGAACACCCCTATAGGTGCCTGTGTACGTGACGAAGGCTCTCCTAGTATTAACGAGCTTGGGGTCTTCCAGAAGCTCCTTGACTTGTTCGACTCTAGCAGGATCTCCAGCTATAATTGCTCTTCTAGCGACAGTCTCGGGAGATATGGTCATGTGTATGGGCTTACCCAACATGCTTTCACGTATGAACTTACGGGAGTAGTGTAATAAGTGTTTCTGGCCCCGTTGCCTTGTAGGTTCCGCATCGGATTACCGTGTGCGGCCATAGTGCCAAGGACTGAACCCCCAACTTCGCTAATCGGTCTTTCTGCTACTAAACACTAGGCTACGAATTTTTAACAGAGGTGCTGATTTAGAATAAGGTTGTGTAAGCTATGATACTCTCTGATTTCGATTTAAGGGCTTACCTGTCAAGTAAGAGACTCCAGGTAGAACCTTTCTCAGAGGAGATAGTAAGGGAAAACGGTTTAGACCTTAGATTAGGACAAGGTTTCTGCCGAATTAACCCAAGCACGAGGGAGTTAACCGTCGGTGAAGATTCTCTTGACGAGTACTTTAGTTGCCGAAGCTCTAGTGACTACCTAACCCTAGAACCTTCTGCTCACTATCTATTGCACACAATAGAGTACTTGAAGATGCCCCCGGAGCTCATGGGGTTCGTAGAGCTGAGATCCACCTTTGCTAGACTAGGGTTTATGATGCCTCCGACGATAGTGGACGCCGGTTTTGAGGGTCAACTAACCATAGAAGTTCTTACCCCACCCTACCCAATAAGAGTTAAGGTGGGGACAAGATTTCTTCACGTAGTATTCGCCAAAGTGACTACGCCAGCCGTTAACACTTACAAAGGCAAGTACCAAGGACAGAGGGGAGTCACCCTCCCAAGATGGTAGGAGGGGCTAGAGGTTCGTAGTCGCAGCATCGAGCAGTACCCTGAGCTCGGATTTATCTATATCTTCGCATCTTTTTATTCGAAGCTTATCCATAATGTATGCCGCAGTTTGAGTAAATCCGTTCAAGCTCTTAAATAGGCGGACAGTGTGAGCGTAAACACACTTTTGTGACGCTGGACAGGTAGAACACTCGTAAGTAGTACAGTAGCTCTTGCGCGGCTGTATGTACTCGCCGCCTAACAGCCCACTTTTCTTCAAAAATCTCATGTAGTGAATGTCAACGGGAGCTCTGCTCGTGTCGAGACCGCTGTGAAGAATAAAGGAATCAGCCACCTTAGGTCCTAAGTACTTCACCTTGAGTAAGTTCCTCCTAGTTACGGACGGAGGCATCGCAGGTACCATGCGAGCTATAGCGACAAGTTTATCGAGCACTTCCACAAATTGTAGAAGCTGATACGACCTATATTCTCGGTACACCGATATGGCGGCCTGCGCTATTAGGTCGACGTAAACTCCGGTGGGACTCGCCAGTTCACGTAAAAAAGTCTTTACCCATCTTACGGTATTTTTGTGAAAGTCCGTGTTCCTCGACAAGAACGCTGCAGTAAGTATCTCAAAGGTATCCCACGGTGAAGCAGATATGCTTAAGCAGTAAAATTCTTTTACCAATCCCTCAGCCACTTCTCTAGCCGGACCCTCCAGTTCTTCGAGGAATCTCTCTTTATTAATCCATAATCCAGTCACGTAGTCGAGAAACTGACCAGTGCACGCACCTCCGTAACACTTCAAGCTTCCATTCACACAAACTCTTGTACCAGCTCCATAGCCGTAAACCTTTATCCAGCAGTCTCCGTCCTTCTCAAACATAGGTAGGGAGAAACTAGCATACAGGGTCAGGTCTAGGTTTATGTAGCCAGCTTTCATACCGTCTATAAAGACTTAGTTGTTTAAAAGTTTAAAGCCCATGAATTTAAGTTTCTCGTCGCTACATTATTTTTAGGTGTTATAGTTACACAACTGTAGTGAAGAGTGTGTTATTGAGTCCGCAAGCCGTAAGAGTGATAGACTACCTAAACAGCGTGAACTACATCCCTACTATAGCAGAAATAGGTAGCTCTGTTGGATTAAGTGCGTCAACAACTTGGAGAATCCTCAAGAGTCTTAGGAGTCAGGACATAAAGTTTAAAGCCGTCACTAACCTGGCTAATTTAGGGCTTACTGAGGTTCTCTTGGTATATAGAACCAGACTACCTTTAAACAAAATACCAAAGAAGCTTCTAAGGTCGCTTATAAGGACTTTAGAAGGGGTAACACTACTTAAGTACGTAACTAAAATTCATGAGGTGGAATCGGTTGTTAACTACGTTATATCAGGTATCGGAGTTGAGCCGTCTGAGGTATATGTATTGGATACCGTAATTCCACCAAAGTATGTGTCAACCCAAATAGCTCGGGGCTCGCTAGATAAAATTTACTTGCGTGAGCTTATTGCTGTGGCATCGGTCCCACACCCTCTTGGGAGGTCTTATTCTTCCGGCCGCGTCGACCCCATAGATGTGGTCTTAGTTAATAAACTTGAAGAGGATGCCTTAGTTAAAGTAAAGGATGTCTACAGATCTATGAAGAAAGTTGGCAAAGCTCCTAGCTATCAAACCTTTTTAAAGCATTATAGGTCGCACATACTTGAAAGAGGTGTAATAGCCGGGATAAGACCCACTCTCGAAAAGTTTATTGAGAAGCATGCGATAGTAACAAGGAAACTCCTGGTTATGTATGGCACACCCCATTCGTTAAGCAAAGGAGTTAGAGCTGTTATAGCCATTCCAGGGTTTACGGAAGCTTACCTAAACGCGAAGGAAGGTGTAGCATATTCAATAGCATCCATACCTCACGGGCTTATCCCCAAGATAGCAGACTTCCTTGGATTACTCGAATCTAGAGGTCTAGTAAAAGAGTGGATGCTCTACGAATTAGACCCGGCGAGCAGTATTCGGTATCCGATACCTGAAGTATTAGGAGCTATGAGCGTCTCGGAAGTACTATCTAAACTCTCTCTCGACCAACACTACTCCTCTTCATCCTAAGTGATCGGCTCTTCCCAAAGTTGCTAGATTAAAACAATACTCCACACAAGAACCAGCTTCGCTTCCCATATAGCCTTAGGGGCGTTTTTAAATCTTCGTGCGTCGAGAATCGGAGGTAGTACACTTATAGGTAAGGTATAAAACACTCTTTTTACAATGGCTCTAAGGTATTCACGGGATACAATGTTGCGCAGTAAAGAGATTTTGGAGATTATAGGTAGTAGAGTGTCTATTCGAAGGTTCAAACAGGACCCCATACCAGATGAGGTTTTGAAAACGATACTGTGGGCAGCCACTAGAGCTCCTACGGCGGGTGCTCGCGAGAACTGGTTTTTCGTCGTAATAAAAAGCGAGGAACTGAGGAAGAGGGTCCACGAGCTACTAATTGAGGCCCACGTCATGTATGCCAAAGAGATAGCTAAAATGTCTTTGGACAGAATAGAAAAGTGGAAGAGGTCCATGGAGGAAGGAATGTATTTAGCTCCCGTATATATAGCTGTATACATAGACTTGAGCAGGCTTAGCTCTGGAGGTACGGGGAAATCCTCTGAAGCAGAATTCATAATGGAGATCCAGAGTGCGGCTGCCGCTATAGAGAATGCTATACTAGCCGCGTGGAGTTTGGGAGTGGGCTCGGTTTGGTTAGGTGTCCCACTACTAATTGAGGAAAAGTTTAAAGAGCTCATGTCCGTTCCACGAGAATACAAGCTCATGGGAATTCTAGCACTAGGCTATCCTTTAGAAGTTCCAAACCCGAGGCGTAGAAAACCTGTAGACGACGTTACCAAGTTCATTTAGCTAAAGTCTGCGATAAGACGAAAGCCTCCTGGACGCGGTTTTAGTGTTCTCCACTCTACCTATACTTAAAAATATTAAAAATATTCTACTACTTTCTTGTTTATTGACACGAACGAGTTCCTCTCTAAAAGTAGTTCAAGCTCTACATTGGGACCTAAACCCCATGGTGATGGAACCCGTATTGTTGCGTCAGTTCGTGAGATTGAGAGCACATCGGTCGAGACGATCTCTAACTACGCAATAAGACGGGATTAGAAAGTATCAAAAGAGGTGGCCCAGCTTAAAGTTAATTTAAAACTGAAGATAGCTATTTGCGGAGTACCCTATGAACCTAGCTCTCAGACTTTCTCAGGTAATAAGTAAAGAAAGCAGGCTGATTGTCGGCACTATGTCAGGAACTAGCGCTGATGGCGTTGACGTTGTCGTAGTTAGCCTGAAAGGTCACGGGAGGAATATTCGGTGGAAACTTATTTCTAAAGGAGTTTTACCATACCCAACTGATGTGAAGAGAAGGATACTTTACAGCTCGGAAAGGGGTTGCGCTAAGGATATATGTGTCTTAAGCTTCGTTATTGGACGCATATTCTCTAAAGCCATAATCGAAGTGCTAGAGAGTAGTGGCATAAGTGTTTCCGAAGTTGATGCTGTCGGATCTCATGGGCAGACGATATATCACATGCCAGAATACACTAAAATGGGGGGAGTGCTAACTAGATGCTCTCTTCAGGTCGGTAATCTGTCTGTTATAGCTGAGAGCACTGGGTTGGTTACCGTAGGAGACTTTAGGAGTAGAGATATTGCCGCAGGTGGGCACGGAGCACCTATTATAGCATATGTAGACTGGGCTCTACTGACCTCTAAAACGGTTGGTAGACTAGTTCAAAATATCGGTGGAATAGCTAACGTGACCGTTCTCCCTCCAAATGCCAGCATATCTGAAGTTTACGCCTTCGACACTGGTCCAGGCAATATGGTGATCGACGAAGTTATGAGGACCCTCTTTGCTACAGAGTTAGACGTTGATGGTACTACAGCCGCTAAAGGAAGTCCGAATAATGCCTTATTAGAGGAGCTTATGAACCATTGGTTCATAAAGGCACCACCACCAAAGACTGCTAGTAGGAGAGAGTTCGGTCGCAGGTTTGCTGATTATGTGATTAAAAAAAGCTCTAGAATGGGGTTGACAAAAGAAGATATCGTCGCAACGGTATCTATGCTTACGGTAAAGAGCATAGTCTACAACTACGACAAGTACATACTAAACAACCCCCACAGGAGGTTTTCAGAGGTTATCCTGGGTGGTGGAGGTGTGAAAAATAAGTTTATAGTACGCGAGCTTGAGCGAGAGCTACGCGAGAGGGGTCTTAGACTTCTGACGCATGAAGAGCTAGGAATAGATTCTAAGTTCAAAGAAGCCTTAGGGATGGCTATACTAGCTCATGAAACATTAAGTGGTATACCTAATAACGTGCCTAGAGCGACAGGCGCTCGAAAGGCTGTAGTCATGGGGCTAATAGCTCTATAAAGATATAGATCTAGCCGGCGGCGAGCGAATCGAGAGAGTAGGGGATCAGACTGATGCGTACAAATCAAAGTCTAGAGCGTATTAACTGCTCTTTGTTACATTAATAAGACCAGGGCTGCAGACCTTGTCTGGTAGTTTAAAAGCTGATGATCTGTATTATCTCCTTGTGAGACAGTTTAATTGCCCTCAGATACCTATAGCTTATCTTCTTCAAATCCCTATTGTCACCCATGATCATTACCGTATGAAGACGGCAATTAACGTCCTTGAGTCTCTTGCTTAAAGCGGACGTAGCTATTCTGTCTTCTCCATCAGTAATTAGCACTATATCCGATACCTCTTTAGTAGTTCCACCAGATATATCATCGCAAGCGGAGATTACAGCCTTAGTTATATCTGTTCCACCGCCGCTCTTTACTCTAGCAAGGTATTTCAGAAGTTCAACAAATTCGTGTGACTTTATTCTTCTACTAACCCTAACGAGCTGATGCGGAACTCCGTCGAAGAACCTTAGGTAGAAATCTCGACTATCTCTTCTACTCCTCATGAGGAGAGCTAGAAGAGTTGCTTTAGCCCACACTATCTTCTCTCCCTCCATGCTACCCGACTTATCGACAAGCACGTATATAGGACCGAGCAGTTTCGGTAACACTTTATCATAGAGAAGGAGCTTATTTTCGGCCAGCTTTAACCTGAAGAGTATCTTGGGCATAGCGATTTCAGATGGATGCACTCTTTCTAGGTCGCCGCCTATCTCGAATCCTCTAATCTCGCCCCTGCTATACCTCTCGTAGGGTTTAAGTACTTTTCCTGAAATATTGGGTATTTTGCTAAGCAACTCTAGGATAGCCTTGATATCAGCTAGCTGGGCTAGCCTTATTATTTCCTCACCCTCTTCTTCCAGGTCGAACACAGATCCTGTTCCCGGCTCGCTCCCAAAGCTCATTAACTTCTTTATGGATTTCATCGAGCTTACGGTCTCCGAAATCTTCTTGCTTAGGGATTCGGCTATGTTCTTAGCTTCTTCCTCGCCGAGCTCTCTATGCTCTGAACCACCACCTGAGAGTTGCTGGAGTTGCTCTACGGATTTCTCAAGTTCTGTGGCTATTAACGACGCTACCAGAACGCTGAGAGTGGAGTCTCCGATAGTGCTATAACGAATTTTTGCAAACTCCTCAGACTCAAGTAGGGTCTTAAAGAATACGTAATTTCTAGAGAGCTCTCTAGGGATATCACTAACATCTTTAAGTAGCGGGTGTGGTAGATAGAGAACGTAGTAACTGTCTATAGCGAAAGCTAAGTCTACGATTTTTGTTTTACCGAAGACCTTCCTAACTATTTGGAGAACTTTCTCGCCCCTATAATTAGTTACTGGGTCTCGAGGGTCAACTCCCCTGAGAACACTAGGCATGTTTACGGAAGCCTCTTTCTGATTATAGACGCTATCTGCTCTATAACGTCGAGGACTTCTTCTACAGCTCTTTGAACTGTGCGGTCTTGAGACTCTATAGCTATTGCTGCCACTCTCTCGCGTGTTAACTCTATATCCCTCAATATCTGCTTAAATCTGTAGTCAACATACTTAGATTCGACAGGTTGAAGGCTCACTACATAGTTGAGAACTTCCTGAAGATTAGTCTTTATCTCGTTTAACTCCCTTAAGTATCTATAGGGGGTCTTTAACTCCTCGGACAGTATAGTGTTAACTTTCTCCAACTCATCCCAATCTCGCGGTACTAAGTACTTTAGGACTAGAAGGTCTTGCTCTTGAGCTCTGCTTCTTCCATCTAGTAGAGCGCTTGACGCTATAACCTTCAAGGCCTTACCCTTCCTTCTATCACTTATGTGTATCCCCCTACTCTCAAATGCTGCAAAAAGCTTGGTTACTTTATGCTTTATCGGCTCTAAGTCAACTTCGAGTACGGCTTCGTGTAGTTTCCTTAACTCCTTCATATCCATTACTACCTCAGATTTTCTTCCTTCATTGTAGTATGCGCTTCTCTCGATAGCCCAGGATTTGTCCAACAAGTCCTTCCAAAGGTTCTCGGGTACCGGCCTAACGAAATGCCTAATTAGAAACCTATCATAGAAAGCTAAAAGCTCTGCTTCTTCCGGTACCTCATTGCTAGCCCCAAAGAGAGACCAGAGCGGAACAGCTATCTCGCTATAACCATCGTAGAGTACTCTTTCTTGAAGAAGAGTATTGAGAGCGTTCAGTATGGCCGAATTAGCTTTAAAAATTTCGTCTAAAAACGCTATCTCTGCCGAAGGAAGCTTCCCAGACGTTATTCTAACGTATTTTCCTTCTTCTAGAGCCTTTATATCTATCGGACCGAAGAGTTCTGAAGGTTCCGTAAATCGCGTCAGTAGGTAAGAGAAGAACCTAGCGTTCAGTAAGTTGCTAACTCTTCTAATCATAGCTGACTTAGCTGTGCCAGGCTCGCCGATTAGCACGGCGTGCTCTCTAGATAGGAGAGTTAACACTATTACTCTTCCCTCTTCATCTCTTCCTGTAAACGGCTCCACCAGCTTATTCAAGAGAATCGATAGTTTGCTTGCTGAAGCGATCTATCGCACCCAAGTGCAAACCCTCTTGAGCCTTATATTTAGATGTTTCTGACCCGATTTCACGAAGTTCCGGCACGGGAGAGGACCAGGTCTTACTCTTAGTGGTTCGCGGGTGAAGCCCTCGAGGGGGAGAGACGATCGGACTACCTGAGAAAACCCTCGATTGGGAGAGAGGGTTGGTTTACTGTTGAGAGCAGCGTAGTACTTCTATAAGCTTTTCAGCCATTCTTACAGCCTTTTCGGATACCTCCATTAGGTCGTAGAGTTCTTCTAGCGACAAAACCTCTGATGGAGTCTTACCGGTAGCAAAGTCTCCATGCATTAGTACATCAAGGTAGGTGTAAATTGCGTATCGAGAGATCTCTATAAACTCTTCAAGAGTCTGCTCTAAGTCTTCGGAAGCGCTGAGGAGTTCTTCATTCAGGAATTTGAGCTCAATAACTACGTCTTCCATAAAAAGAGGCGGTTTGAAGCAAGATATGATGGAAAGAGCAGAATTTTTTACAGCTAATACCATACTTAAAGCACTAAGGGAAGTGATACCAAGGCTCAAAGTCTTTCGTGCTTGAGTTAGGAATTCTTCGGCTACCTTTAAGTGAAACCTCGATTCGTTCACGTCTTCTGCCCACAGGTATCGATATCTTGCCGCTTTATTATGCTGCTATAGCAAGGGGGAATATGGAGAGCTCCTAGAACCACGTTAAAACTCGGTCCACAATCACAAGACTAGATAAAAAGCTTACAGCTTGGGGAGCGGTTAGCGCGTACCCCTAACGTAAACATCTAAGGGAAGAGCTCCTGCTACTTCATCCCAGGAGATACTTAATGGGATCAGCAACTGCTCTAAAGCAGACCTAGCGTCCTCCATATACTCATTTATATCTAGTTCGTCTATTCTAGCAAGCTGAATCGGCTTAACCTTTTCTTTGCCCTTAACCTTCACGTAGTATATTACGTCACCCGGCCTAATCTGCCTGTTGTAGGCTAATAGCATTTTTGCGGCTTTTACGTGGGGTCCTTCCGACTTATATTCACTCAAGTCTTTGCTTAACTCATTGCTATAAGCTACATCCTCAAGTGAGAGGTCCCTATTCTTAAGTTTTACGTAAAGAGCTCTGACAGATTCTTTGACTTTCTCTTTAACAGCCTCTATAGAGCCCACGTTTGGTTCAATAGCTTTTAATGCCTCGACAACCTGGTTGAAAGTATTCTTAACTATTTCGGGAACGTTCCTCTTTTTCCCCATGAGACCTTTGACATCAACTCCTCCACCTTCTTTAACACCAACGTAGTTCTTTTTGAGAGCAAAAGCTACGTGTCTATACGTTTTGTCTACTTCAATCTCCAGTTTAAACCTGTCTGAAACTTCTTTAATTAAGCTCTCGAGAGCGTCTCGATCGGGATTCCATATAAAGAGAGAATCGGTATCCCCATAGAGCACCTTTAAACCGTGCTTAGAAGCTACTTCCAGAGTAGATGTAATAACGTGCCTACCGATAGCAGTCACAGATTCCGCTAGTGCTGGTGTATAAAAGGGGAAGCTTGCGTGACCAAAGACGCCATAACTGGCATTAATGAATACCTTCATCGCTGATTGAACTACGTCGTACCAACCCTTCATTTCCTCGGAGAGGTTCCTGTCTTTAGCTAGCCTCTTGTACACCTTCACCCGAAATTCTCTTAATATAGATATAGTCTGAGACGTTATTCCCTCGAAATCTAGGCATACTCTATGAATGACGTTGCCTGTTTCATCTTTTACGTCGGCAAGCTTTTTGCAAAGACCTGGTGGTGGGTCTATGGTTTCGTAACTCAAGTTCCATACTACCATTATAGACGGGTATAGGGAAGCGAAATCTAGTACAGTGACGTTAAAGTAAACTCCCGGTATGGGCTCTATGACTATGGCCCCGGCAAACCTCTTCCCTAGCTTGGACGTCGTCTTGACCTCGCCTTTGAGCGACAGAATGTCTGATTGGTTAGGTATGAGATATCCTCTCCTTCTATGCTCCCAGAAGAGTAGACTCTTTATCCACGCTGACACTTTTCTCCTCGTAACCTCCTCTAAACCCAGTTTGGATATCCGCATAATCAGGACTATAAGCTTCCAAACTAGGTTATTGTTGAAGGTGACGAGCTTTAGCGTGAGTTCAGAGTCCCTCATATTATACTTTATTAGATCGCATAGAGCAAGGGAAGAGACGCCTACCTCTATTTCGACTTTCGATTCCCCCAGCAGGGCTCGCGCTATAGCATCCAAAGTCTTTTCTTTGTATGCCGAGCCAAAGGCATAATTCTGTATCGCCTCTATATCAAAAAATCTGAAAAGGTCGATGTGGACACCGTGTCTTAGCGTTATGTAATCTTCAACTACCTCAAATGGAATTGCTGACCTCTCGATCCCCAAAGCTAGAGCTCTGTTGATTACGTACGGTAAGTCGAACGAGTCCCCATTAAAAGTTAGAACTACGTTATACGACTCAAGTATTCTAAAAAGCTCTAAGAGCAAGGACCTCTCGCTGTCCAGGAGTTCTATGCCACAGTCCTTTGGTAAGGCGTTTATATCGCCGAACTCTACCTGTCGAGAGAGGACCAATACCTTTCTGAGACCGTCCGAACCGGCTAGAGCTACACTTATTATTGGGTAGTTAGCTTCTTCCGGGCTTGGAACGCGAGTCTCGACTGGAGTATACACTTCTATGTCGATAGCTAAAATCCTTGGCTCAGGAGGCTTTTCTTCAAAAAGCTCTGCGAACTCCATGAAAAAAGCTTTCTTCTCTGGCGGATATCCTTCAGTGAGCTTTGATAGGAGAGCTTTAGTCTCCTCGCTTATCGGAGTTTTGATACGAACTATCTTACCGTTCGCTATAGTGTAGCGCATCCCGGGTATGAGCTGCAGGTCGTATACGTAGTTGTGGTGGTACTTTATCTTAGCCTCATAAGAATTGCTCGTGTAATTTCTAAGCTCTCTCACGGCTAGAGGATCCTTAGTTACGACTTTAGTTAATTGAATGCGCCTCATTCTGAGCAAATCAAACTTTTCCACTAGTTCAAAAGACTCGAAAGAAGGGTGCTCAACGAGTTTTCTATTACTTGCCAGCTCTTCTGGCGTTGAATCTGTGAGAAAGTACGGCTTGTGTCCCGTTGGGTCAAAAACCACATAGACTCTATTTTCTTCCTCAGAGTAGAACTTCATGTACGCCTTACCGACTTCACCAGAATAGTACGTCCCGAGTAGGTATGCTTTATGAACAGTATTGGATACTTCATACGGCACAGGGTTAGACGTGTAGTTGTTGTTCGAGTGCTTCTTGCTTATTCTCACCTTGACTACGTAGTTCCCAAGGTCTTTGACTACATTCTTTACCGCGTAAGCCTCCAGGCTAGGCGCGCTTTTTTCAGTTTTTAAATGCCTCCGCGAGCTCATCCTTCTACTACTACCTGTGATATGCGACATATTAAAAACGCCTACCGGAGCATCGCAATCCTTATGTCGCATTTTAAACGTAAACCGGTGGAGGTTTCGTCTTGCGAGAACATGCTTACACAAGTTCGAAAATCGAACCGAGTACGTACTCACGTTAGATAAGCCGATGGACCCGCGAAGCTAAGAACTTGGACGGTAGACCGAACTCCACAATGCTGACTTATTAAGCTCTACATATAGCGTAGGTCGGTGCCTAGTACGACTGTTGGGTCAGACGTAATTAAGCTACTTGACACACTAGTATCATACAACACGGTAAACGACCCTAATAGAGGGGTGAAGCCTACTCGTGAAATAGTGGACTTTATATCTGAGTGGCTAAGTAAGCGCGGGATTTACTCCGACCTCATCGAATCTGGTGGTTACTACAGCATCCTTGGTTACTTAGGGCGTATACCCCCATGCGTAGGGCTTCTCGCACACTATGACACGGTTCCAGCAGCACCTGAGAGGTGGAAGTACGACCCGTTTAAGCTCACAGTAGCCGATGGAAGGGCCTATGGTCGTGGAGCACTAGACGACAAATCTAATGTGGCCTCCATTCTCGTAGCCCTCGAAAAACTCAAAGGTCACCAACTAGACTGCGGAATAGTGTTCGCCTTCACCGGAGACGAGGAAACAGGTGGTAGTAACGGTGCTTTCGTAGTTTCTCAGAAATTAAAATCCGAAGGCATGGTCCCAAAGTACCTAATAAATGGGGATGGTGTGGGCATGGTTCCAATAATTAGGAGGAGAAAGAGCTTCAGTGCTGAGGTACGCGTGCCTTCGAAAAAGACCGTGGTGAGGGGTAAATTCGGAACGGCTAAGTTTACAGCATATTATCCCGTCTCTCAACACGCTCACGCAGCCTACTTCATAGGTGGTGTCGATTCGCATCCGCTGGTAGCAGCGTCAGTATTCGTCAGAGAGAGTAACGCTTTTGTTAGAAATATCAGGGGAGTATTTTTAAAGTCCAACGTGATTCCTCCAGAGGTAGAAATCGAATACATAATCCCGGACCCTCGAGGAGAGGATGTAGAAGTAGATGAAGGACTCACGGAATTAGTGAAAGCATTATTACCTATCGTAAAAACTCCCATTAGAACTAGGGCGTACAGTGAGTACGGCGTCTCGATTACTCCAAACGTTTATAGCTTCTCGGATGGATACCACAAAGTAGTGCTCGATATCCGCGCGATGTCTCTAAGAGAAGATGTAGCGGAGTCGCTTAAGGAGGTAATTAGCGAATCTCTGTGCGACGCTAGCGTTGATGTTAGAACTGACGTTGGTAGCTACCTAAACACTCCACCAAGGTCTAAGGTCGTCGAGTCGATAATTGCCTCTCTCAGAGAGGTAGGGATTGAACCGCGCTTGGCAGAGGGGGCCGGGGCAAGCGATTCTAGGTACTTTACGCCTCTAGGTGTCGAAGCTGTAGACATAGGTCCTAGAGGAGGTAACATGCATGGGGACGACGAATACGTAGAGATAGAGTCCCTAGAGCTAATGCCGATAGTATACTATAACGCGGTAAGAATTTTGTCTAAAGCAAACCGAACATCTCTACTATAGTGCGCCATTATAACATCACAATATAAGAAGCACCCATATCGTGAGACACGAGCTTATAAGCTTCGAACTACTACTAAAGCTTATGGGGGGTCAAGACAGCGGGGTGGGGTAGCCTGGTAGCCCGCGGGGCTCATATGGTATAGCCCTGTGAGACCCCGAGGTCGGTGGTTCAAATCCACCCCCCGCTACCAAACCCCCCACCACTAGCTATTTGTCCACACATCTCTATCTCCTGCCGACGGTTAACGCTGGCTGTAAGATTCTTTAATGCGTGCCGCCCCATTCCAGCTATCCAATTGAGCTAAGGCAGGTTGAGAGTCGGAGTGTCCTGCCTTGTAAGCAGTTAGCTTCTCTGGCGAGGTTTTTAAGCTTTTTTCTAGTACTAGGATGGTTGCGATGAGTGAGCTAAGCGAGATTGTTCACCCACTGAGGCGAGACGTTAAAGTACTTACTATGAAGCTTCTGTCTGCACTTAAGGACTTTTACACATTTAAGGAGCTAGAGGAGATGCTCGGAATACCCTACCAAATGCTATGGCGATACATTAACTTTTTAACTACTCCCGAGGAGGGAACGGCTAAGAGGCTACTACAAATCATTAAGGAAAAGAAGCTTATAGAAAACACTTTCGAGAAGAACTTCATGAAAGCTAAGGACCTAAGCGATATCTGGTCAATAACTAAGAATATAGGTTTTCTCGACCTCGTAGCTTTCGAGACCCTAGAGCTTTTAAATGGGGAAAACGTTGACTGTGTGCTAGCCTTCCCTGAAGAATCTGGTGTCTTAGGTGCCGTGATCGCACACTGGATTAGAGGAGACGTTTGCATAACTACGAAGTCTGTTTCATTAGGTGAAGCCCTCATAGAGCACTTTAGGAGTAGCTCTATGGAGTTGGACTTTATAGCTGTAAGTAAGGGCTGTATCCCAAAGAAAGGAAAAGTTGTCTTAACCACCCTACTTCTCAACAACAAGGAGTTGTTGGAAGCAGCTCTTACCTTAGTCAAAAAAGGTGGGGCTCAGCCAGTAGCACTCGTAGCAATATTCGCAGTTGAAGGAGGCTGGGAGAGAACTATCGAAAGCTTCGGTTTACATAAGTATAAAATCTTCAAGCATCTTACGCTAAGTCGCTAAGCGCGGGAGGTAATCGATCCGCCTCAGGCTCTCTTCTTTATTTTTAAGTCGAAACTAAAAAATACGTTGGTTCACTAATTCGTGGTGTGTGAGCTGGGACAAAGCTACCCAGAGAAGCTGTTCAAACAGAAGTCGATAGCACTTGTAGGGGCGTCCGAAAAACACGGCACTATTGGTAGAACCATAATGGAGAACTTACTAGGGAAGTTTAAAATGGAGAACTACCCAGCTGACGTAAAATACGAAATAGTTTTCGGTCTTAAGTGCTATAAGGGTGTTAATGAGCTACCGAAGAGTCCCGACCTAGCTGTTGTGGCTATTCCGACAGCCAGCACGCCTAAGGCGATAAAGAACTTTGTAAGTTGGGGGTTAGAGTTTCTGTAGTAGTAAGCGCGGCTTTAAGGAGGTAAAGGAAGAGGGTGTGAGGCTAGAGGTAGAATTGGTGAAGAATGCTCGGGCCTGTGGAATGCGAGTATTGGGTCCAAATCGTCTTGGAGTTCATAATGCTCGGGCGTGGGTTGACACTATCTTTAATCCGGGTGATAGACGGTCTAAGCTAAGCCCAGGTAGCGTAGCATTCCTTTCTCAGTCGGGTGCTCTGGGAGCTGCTCCACTAGATTGGCTAGCTGAAGCAGGTATCGAGATGAGCAAGTTCGTGAGTTATGGAAACGCTGTTGACATAAAGGAGTGGGAGCTCATAGAGTGCCTAGCGCGCGATGAGACGTCAAGGATGATTTCTCTCTATGTTGAAGGTGTTGAGAATAGGAGAGAGCTCTTAAGTAGTTTGAAGAAGGCTGTTACGGCTGGAGAGCCTGTCGTAGTACTTAAGGGAGGCAGAACCCCGACTGGGGTTAAGGTAGCAGTATCGCATACTGGAGTACTATCGAGCTCGGTGGAGGTCTTACTCCAAGCGGTGAAACAGGCAGGTGCTATAGCGGTAGATAGCGTGAGCGATACGGTCGGAGTCTTAAAGATTCTCGAGTGGCTCGAGCCTCCAAAGGGTAGGAGTATCGCAATAGTGACAAACGGTGGTGGGGTTAGAGTATCGGCAGTAGATACCGTTGAGGCAGAAGGACTAAAGATGGCTGTATTATTGAAAGAAACTATCGAAGGCCTAAGGAGAGCGCTACCTTCAGAGACTTCCACGCCGAACCACACCGATATACTGGGAGATATGCCACCGGAAAGGTATGGAGTAGCTATAGACCTAGTAGTTAATGACATCAACGTCGATTCTGTACTGATAATTACTCTAGCGCGGTCGCCGGCGTTCGACCCACATAAGTTCGTTGAGTTGCTGCTGGACGTACGCAACAAGACCACCAAGCCCATGGTTTCAGTAGCTCAAGGAGGGGAGTATACGAAAAAGCACGCGAAGACCATGGAGAGAAAACTAAGAGTGCTGTACTTTAAGTCGGGAGGAGGCGGTAAGAGCTCTCAGACTATGCGCAGAGAGGTTCGAAAAGAAAATAAGGGGGACACAGTATAGGTAGGCTCAAGGCCGACCTACACATTCATAGCTATGTAAGTGATGGGGAGTTAAGCCCGGAGGAGGTAGTGAGGCGTGCGGAGTTTAAAGGTTTGAACGCCATCTCCATAACAGACCATAATACGTTTCTCGGGTCGTATATCGCTCTAAAAAGAAAAAGGAAAATCGCTGTCGTGCCGGGTGCCGAATTTAGAACGGAGCTTGGTGACATACTGGTTCTATGCGAGCACATACCGGTAAATTCTGTAGCACGGTTGAAGCCTAGAGGAGGCGCATCAACGCACATAGAGCTTTACTCTTTATTGGATATGGTAGCTCGGGAGAATTGCGTTACTATAGCGGCTCACCCGTTTGCCTTGATAAGAAAAGGTAGCGGAAGACTGTTCGAGCTAAAGTATGTAGACTGTGTTGAAGTTTATAACTCCTCTGCAGACATAATAACGAATATCTACACAATCTACTCCACTCAAGACAAAGAGTGCAGAGTCTCTGGAAGCGATGCCCATATTTTAGAGCTGATAGGTTCGGCTTACACGTTAGTAAATGCTGATAGCGCTAACGTCGCAGAAATTCTTGAGAGCATTAGAAGGGCTAGGGTTGAGCCCTACTACAACGTCAGCCTCGAGATCCTTAGGTCACCGATCTCGATAAGAAAAAGGTTGTTCCACTCAATTAGGGTTAGACTTGGTAGTTATGGGGACCCGTGGAAGAGAGTTTCGCTATACCCCATATAGCAACTGGTGCTTTCTCCGACAGGTACGCGAATCGTGTTCCAGTTTTAGCAGTAACATTGCGAGAACGTGATCTATATGTTGCTCAAAAATCTGCTGTTGGCATTCTGAATATCGAGGATGTGTTGAGGGCGTCTAGGGCGCTAATTTTACGTCTTCAAGACTGCTTCAAGAACTTTGAGACCTCTGTCCGTAATTTCATATATTTCGACTCTATCATCGCCCCTACTTACCTTAATCAGATCTAACTTCTTTAGAGAGTATATAATTTCCTCGAGGTCTTTGCTGTAGCATCCAAAGCTGTATTTTATGAAGCTGAACTCGGTTTTCAGTACTCCTCTTGTCTGCAGCTCGTAAACTAGGTTGTGAAGATTTATCGTGCCCTTAATAGGTCCATATCTAGCTATTACTTTTAGCACATCGATCTCTGAAGGGACTCTAAACTTTATCACCTAATGGCCTCCTTATTGTGGGAATCTTTTAAGTTTTGTGCATCATAGGATTTTAAGTCTATACGCAACTAAGTACAGGAGGTGTATTAAGCTGTCGTATTACTTGACGAGAAAGGCTATGGTACGCTCCCTACTAATTAGCCAGGGAATAATAGCGCTCTTCGTAATAATAAATTTATTCGTCCCACCAGAGTACCATGGGATAATTATGACTCTCTACTTCATAGTTTTTATGTCAGTATTCTTCTTGTCTGCAGTAAGACAGCGGAGAAAGGGCAGTGACGTCAAAGAGATCGTTACCGGTAGGAAGATTTTAGTAATAAAACAGGAGGAAGTAGTAGAGCTTCAGTCAAAAGACCTAGAGTTAGTTAAGGAGTTGAAGCCTCTTCTAAAGGCCTCCGGATTTTCTATACTCTCTATGGTGATAATACTTGTATGGTTCTTCGTCGTATATCCGACATACGTTCAGCACTACTTTAGCACGACCGATAACGGTCTCCTCGGACAAGTTTTGAAGCTTCTAACGCTCTACGAAGTGCCTGTTGTCATATCCTTAATCATCCAGATGGGTAGCCGCAGGTTGGTCAAGAAGTACGTTAACGTGTTGAGGAGCGCGGAAGTTTATACTACTGGTATTATAGGAGTGCCCGGTTTTGCGCTAAAGTTCCCGATTCAAGGGTACGCTGTCAGAGTGTGCCCGTCTAGAAAATTCGTCGATTTTGCTAAAAGTGAAGGAAGTATAGAAGTCCTCTTTCGTATCTACACCAACGACGCTGAGAAGCTAGCTGACATAATCTCAAGGTACGGTAAGATTAGAGTCAGTAGGACAGCGTAATGCTAGGTAACATAGTGGATAAGCGAAATTTATCATATCAACCCCACGATTACAGCGCTGTTCTAGCTATGAGTAACCAGTTCTAGAGCATCTGATGGCCTCCTCGAGCATAGTTCTAGCTAGCTTTTTAAGGTGGTCTACGTCCTCGGGATTTACAGCTATATCGCTACTGAGGATGGTGTATCTACGTCCAGCTTCAACACCTCTTATCATGTCTGAATACGTAAGCAACTTCAGCTCTGCGCTAAAATCACTATAAGCCCCCTCAATAGCGACCGTAGTGTAGTACTTAGTTAAACACTTGCTTAAGGCTATGGGGTCTGAAGTGACCTCTATGCGTGTCCTCATGTCTGGAGGTGAGACAGACCTGATTCGCTCGATATAGGCTCTATATAGAGAATCCATTCTTTTTTCGCTGTACTCCCTTATTACGTTCGCAATAGCCCTCACAAGCTTAACTACCACAGCTTCAACTGACCTGCCTGGGTAAGTGTCGACGTCTGAGTGGTAAACGGGTTTTATCGCATCAAGGTTGTGCAGTACGACCGAAGGGATCCCGCTGTCCACCATGGAGACGGCATCCGTATACCCTATACCTATCTCCGACTCAGAAGTCTTAACCGCCCTCAGACTTCGTTCAAGACCTAAAATCCCCACGGAGTCCATGCTTAAGGGCTCTCTATAAGCTGTGTCAATCACTATAGCTAAGTCTAGACTTGAGTCGTTGAGCGCTTTTTTTGAGTAGACTCTCGACCCGTAGGCCCAATAAAAAGACCTCTCGGCGGGATCTCCAAACTCTTCAGCAGTAAAACTAATTAGTCTTGCAGGAATCTTCGATTTCTCTAGAAACTCCGCAAGTTTTAAAACGGTTAGGACCCCGACACCATTATCTCTAAAACCCGTTAACCAGCGGTCGTGATGTGTGATAACGGCAACTTTAGGTAGCCTGTCTCCAGTAATGATATCTATGACATAGCCTCGAGAAAGTCTTTTGAAGGTCTTCACGGATATAGTGACGTATCGTTCCCTCTTAAGCTTTGGTAGCACGCTTAGGGGTACATGAACTGCCGGCCTTTTTGCCACCATCTTAGTTTTGAAGCTATAGCTAGGAATCTCATTTACTACTATCCTCCTCTTACGTACGTACGGATATTCGTCATGAAATATCACAGCAGAAGCGTCTCTCTTTACACTCAGCCAATAGGTTACCCATACATTATCAGGGTCTTTGGTTGTCGACGAAATGACTATATCTCTGCCCAAAACTCCTGAAACGTTCGCGCTCTCGATTGGCGGTTGGGCAGTACAACTTATGTTATCTATAAAGCACTCTACCTCACCCCATTCCAATACCTCTATTGAAGCTATGTCAACCGACAAGTTCTTTAACGTGAGGTACTTCGAGAGACTCTCTACTAGATTTTTTTCAGCAACCGAGCCGGCAACCACGTCGAGCAAAGTCAAGACGCTTTACCAACTTTAATCACCCGTTCCACTTTATCTATTTCTGCTTTAGAACGTGTTTTCCTGTCGAGCTGCCAGTGGTTCTACTTTCTTTGTGTTTTCTGCTTATGACCAAATATCCGACTACGACTAACGTCAAGCCTATAGCGACGAGCGTGGTGAAGCTTAAGTCAGTTCTAGGTTCAACCTCCCTAGCTGGTGTCTGGGTGACTGTAATCGTTAGAAAGGTAAGCTCTAGCAACATATGTGAGTGTGCTACGTTGCAAAGCATTTCTTAAAGTACCTTAATACCTCTCTTTTGAACTCCCTTACTTCATCACTTGGCACTCCTAAGATACGTCCTTCTTCAACTACTTTTTTACCTCCAACGTACGCTTGAATCACTTTACCAGAAGCGATTAACCCGATAACCGGGTCGATGAACGGTTCATCAATAGACCAGAGAACTATGTCAGCCGTTTCTCCAACTTCGATGACACCTCTGCCCATCCCCAGAGCCTGATATCCGGGTGCCGTGGCTAGATAGAGCATTTCGCGAGGACCTAGGTCACCGCGACCCAAGTGAAGATGTGTTGCCGCGGTGATTTCGTCAAGAATGCTGTAGCTGAGGGAAACATCTATCCCCAAACCTACGCGAATCCCTTTGTCTAAATATCTTTTAATTGGCGCCACACCGTCTCTTAATAGAGTGTTTGATGTAGGACAATGTGCTATAGTTACATTAGGGTCGACTAAGACCAGCTCGGTCTCCGCATCCAGCCACACTCCATGGGCCATAATGGTGTTAACTGTCTTAAGCCCTACGAACTCAATAAAGTCTTTCATACTCATCCCATAAGCTTCTCTAACGTATGCAGCATCCTCAGGGACTTCAGCGATATGAGTATGTATCCCAACGCCTATCTCCCTAGCTTTTTCAACAACTTCCTTAAACTCGCGAGGGGAAAGTAACCTAGGCGTAGTTGGTCCCAGCCTGACTTTTATCAAGCTACTACCTCTATACTTCTTAGCCAGCTCGACGTTCTCTTCCATAGCGACATCAAACGAATCATAAACCCCTTTCGACATTATTGCTACGCTCAAGTCTCCTCTAATGCCTACTCTAAGCAGTGCCTCAGCAACCTTATCCTCGTTGAAGTGCATATCTGCTACAGCTGTTACTCCGCTTAAAACCACTTTAGAGAGGGCTAAGACTGCTGTGGCATAACTTAGCTCAGGTTCTTTGCGTAAGAACTTTTCCCAGCGCCACACGTACCTTCCCACCCAGTCATCTAGCCTCATGTAGCCTGTGAGAGTGGTTCTAATCGGATATAGACCTAGATGTGTGTGAATGCTAGTAAGACCGTGAGTTACCACAGTGTTTTCTTGGACCCCTCTTTCTTTTTCTATTCTGACTATTTTTTCGTTAAAGACTAAGCAGGCGCTTTCAACTACTTCGTTAGCAGATACAATAACATAGCGTCCGCAAACCTCCGTCATGCGGCAATCCTCGGCTTATATATAGCTAAGAGCACGTAGACAGAATACGGACCTTGAGTAAACAGTAAAGATGTTGATATGTAGGCAGGCTCAAAGAGCGACATCGTAGGTCGCGGTATTTCCGGTGGATACTGCGGGTTTCTATACGCGAACACGGCTCTATATCCGTTGGGTCCCCAGACTCTATAGGCAGCGTCAATAAGCATCTTATACAATAGGGTCGAAGTCAGACTCTCAGATACCCAATCCGGGAGGACAGCAATTATTCCTGCGTTGGGGTCTCTATATACGTAAACGGGAGGGGTCTTATTAGCTATCTTATATATCGCTGCGATTCCCTTTGCTGCGTCGGCTCCGAGGATCGAACCACCTATTACAATCGGACCCGGGTGGAACGAGTTGGTTGATACATCAACTACGAACACTTCGTAGGCCGCCACATACAATCTCTCCGGCCTTATCCTAAAGTGTTTAACGAATATGTCTAAAGCCGTCTCTTCTGTACTAGTTAACGCGTCCGCCAGGAGCTCGATTTGGGTAACATTGATGGTCGCTCCATCAGCTACAGATGCTCTTTGGCCGACGACGCTGATCCAGTAGCCGTAGTCCCACCACGCAACTATGACCGAGTCCGTAGGGGTGTTCTCCCTTATCCACCTAAGGCCATCTATCCATACAGGAGCTTCTACGTTAAGGCCGAGAGAGGCCTCTACTATAGTCGGTAGTTGCGCGTTATACGCCCTGACCCACATGGTGAAACCCTGGGAGACCATCGAGATCACGTAAACGGAGACTATCACGACGGACACGAGCTTGGTTAGTTGCCCAGACCTACGGCTCACGGCACTGGAAATTAAAACGTGTGTTATACAACCTGCGAGAATAGTGGCAGCTATGGCAAGAAGGTAAATAAAGTATGAGATGTTTGTCGTGCCCACTATAGAGAAGGCGAAGAGAGCTACTAAGAAGAAGTACTCGTCTTTCAATCCAGAGCCTATAGCTGCTCCCAGTAACCCGACGCCTACAGCCGCTGACACTACAAATTGAGAAAACGGTAGCCCCTGTCTCCCGTAAATGAGGGCCGCCACAATCAAGGTTAACGCCAGTACAAGTATGTACCATCCGTACTTGGAGTCTCTCTTCCTTACCAGACTACTCAAGAATATGTGTATTGTAGAGATAGTGGCGTACACAATCGCAGCACCTAGGCTTGCTACGACTTCTTGAGCCCCAGCAGGCTGGTATTCTGCAACAGTTTCAACTAGTACGTGTGTGAGAGCACCAAGACCGACAGCTGCGAGAGCTTTACCTGCTAGAGCAAGCCTTCCCCCTACAGTTGCGTATACCCCCAGCAATCCAGCAACTACGAGAACGGTGAAGTACGCGAGCTTCGGTCTTTCCGCCAGTATTCCCAAGTAAGTTGAGAACCTGCTCACTCTTAGCTTGTACACTAGATAGCCAAGCGTAAGCAAGAGTATGGATGCCGGTCCAAGCACTCCAACCGATCTGACGACGTACCTGATTCCGTATGTAGGGGCTAGTAGTTGGAAGATAAATAGTGGTGCGTATTCTATTATCCAAAGAGTGAGGTCTTTAACGTTTGGCTGTCTCATGAGTGGTAAGAGCACTATGTGAGCAACCATAGCTGCGAACACCACGTTATAGCCAGCCCATCCAAGAGCTGCTAGACCTAGCGCGAGTCCTGCTAAAGAGGCATCAAGATAGTCCCTTCTCTTCCAAGCTCTTATATGAAAGAAAATAGCTATAGAGAGAAAAGCTAAACCAATCGAGTACTTAACTGTAAATCCGGCGAGCTGTCTGCTATTGAACATCAAGGAGTAGGTCAACGACGCTATACCGGCAGGCAAATCGGACGATAGCTCGCGCACGGACAGATAAACTCCTACAACAGATATCACAAAGAAAAGCGGCGGCAAGTAGATCATCCACTCATACAAAGTAATGTCAGGGTTGAACAACCTAACCACATGATAAGTTCCAATGGCAAAGAGTGGGAGTCCTATGTAGACACTATGAGTGAAGTCTCTGCCCCAAGGATACCAGAATATGTGTGTTAAGTTGTTGTAGTGATTCAAGTAGGTTATGTAGTCAAGCCCGCGTTCAAGTAGAACACTAGCAACGAAGTATTCTTGAAAGGGAT
>JAWBJE010000010.1:0-50185 GCA_038832865.1 Sulfolobales archaeon | reverse complement strand
TCCGTGGATCTCTGTAGATTTAGGTACGTTTTTGGACCAGTCCGCTCTCGAAGGCTGGGCTTAAGTTTGGGACTAGCCTCCTCCCCGCCCTAAAGTGCGAGGGTTCTGGGGAGGTTTGGAGCTACATCCCCAGTTTCAGGGTTCAGCTCCGCGCCCGGTCTCAGGCGCGTTACCCCTACCCTGTATAGAGCGGGGCTCGGGGGTATGGTTCTTGCTTTGAGTAGAACATTGTATGCTCCAACTAGGTCTGCGTTGAATACCTTGTTGTGCTTGTAGCACTTGAATAGTCCTCTGCACGCTCTCTTGTGGTCTTGGTTCTTCGCTTTGCATAGTGGACAGGTGGTGGATGTATTCTCTTCGCTAACAAACTCTACTCTGATACCGTACTCTTCTCCAACCTCGGCAATTCTCATCAACAGATACCTGTACGTCCACGCGTGAACAACCTCGAAGTTTACCTTGGAGCTTTTACTGCTGTTTTGAGCAATGTACTTGGGATAACCGATCAGTACTCTTGATACTCCCCTCCAGTACAACCACTCCACGGTGTTCCTCACAGCTCAGTTGATGTAGTTCCTGATCTGCCTCCTCCACTTTTTGTACATTCTCCTAAGCCTCCTAGAGGTCTTTAACCCGTACCTGTTCAAAGTGGACTGGTAGTACGCTATCTTCTTCCTCCAGTAGAAGCTAGTGCTCTTCAAAGGTCTACCCGAAGCGAGTAGAGCAGAACCATCCTCCACGTACACCGCCAACAGGTTGTTTATACCAATGTCTACTCCAGCAACTTTATCTCCTAAAGGATTTGCTGGAACCTTAACCCATCTCTCCTTAACCAGCTTCTCAGAGACCTCGAACGCTATGTGTATGTACCACTTCCTTTCATCGCTGTCGTAGCGTACCTCAGCCTTGTGAAGCTGTTTCGTTTCTCGTATCTGTTCGTATCGGTTGGTATTGATAGAGACGCTTATAAACACCTTGATATATGTAGAGGTACCTCGATGAGGGATCGAGAGCCGTTAGATAATACAGATGGCGGCTCCCCCCGAGACATCTAAGATGTGGGGGCTGGGGGTCGCCCTGAACGCCCCCAAGGGTGATGCAAACCCAAGACCGATGCGGGGGAAAAGAGATGAGGCGATGAAATCAACTAATATAAACCTACATCAGAGCTGAACTCCCCTCATTACTAAGAGGCTCAACGTGCCGAAAACCAATCCTAGTGTCGCTCCCGCTCTTACTCTACTTAGTTCACTACTGTTTGCCACAACTGCTCCTACTATAACTAAAGCCCCGAATAATACAGGTAGCACCCCGAGTGTGAGAGTAACTGGTTGATGCGTTACGCCAGCCCTGCTCCCTAAAATACCGAGCTCTATACTCACTAGTAACCCGATAACTCCAGCTAAAACTATAAGTGTTCCTCCAACGAGCAGGAGAACTAAAGTTACAGTAGGCTTCTCAGACATGCGTCTACGCCAGCTTGTAATTCCACGTGCGCATAAAAACTCTCTCGACTCCTAAGGAGACTCCCAACTTTTTCTATAGCTAATGTCGAGCATCTCCATGTGTTCACTAACCAAGATTTCTTAGACTTCATTTCAATCACGGTAATTACATTACCTATACCAGGTTACCTCTGGAGGTAACCTAGTATAGGTCCAGTAGAAGAGTATGAACCGAGGCCGATGAGAAGCATATACTACACAACATTACATGGGGAAGCAGCCTGAGTCGTACTAATGCGTTAATGGATACCGAAGATTTCAGCAGACTCGTCTATACTCTCAAACCTAAGAGGGACTAAATTAGCTCTTAGCAAACCATAGCTACTAGTAGGTTAGTTTGGTGATGCATCACTAAACAGATACCGATTGTACGTGAACATGGACGTATGTTGCACTCAATAAGTGGCTTTAATGTATACACTTATGCTTTTCTACGATCATAGTTTTGGTGAAACATTTGTATATGTGGTCCTCTAAGTTCTGGTTTGTTAGTCCACTTAACTTTGATGATGAGGTTAGGAAGAAACTCGAGCTACCCGAGAGAGTGGTTATACACGATACCACACTGCGAGACGGAGAGCAACAGGCAGGTGTAGTGTTTAGAAGAGACGAGAAAGTTAGAATAGCCATAGCTCTCGATGAGGCAGGTGTAGATAGGATCGAGGCTGGAATGCCCTCAGTCTCTAGAGACGATTTCGATGCCGTCAAGGAGATCGCTAAGCTGGGGCTTAAAGCAAGAGTAATGGCTTTCTCGAGGTGCTTAAAACAAGATGTAGACCTAGCGATTAAGGCCGAAGTACCCGGAGTCGTGATGGAGCTTCCCTCTAGTAAGCATATTATCGAATACGGATACCGCATCCCGGAAGACAGTGCTATAAAAATGGTTGTCGAGGCAGCTGAGTACGCAAAAAAGCACGGACTCTTCGTTACTCTCCTCGCAATAGACTCGACGAGGGCTGACTACGAGTTCCTAAAGAAGGTGGTAAACTCAGTACAAGACTTCATGGATTCTCTTACTATAGCAGATACCTTCGGAGTTGCTAGTCCGTTCGTTATGGAGTACCTAACTAAGCAAGTAAAGTCCCTTACTAAGAAGCCTGTAGAGGTACACCCGCATAACGACTTCGGTCTAGCCGTAGCTAACGCTCTAGCAGCTGTAGCTTCAGGTGCATCAGCAGTTCACGTAACTGTCAATGGCATAGGTGAGAGAGCAGGTAACGCTGCTCTAGAGGAAACAGTATTAGCACTAGAACTACTTCTAGGAGTGAGGACTAACGTAAAGCTCGACAAGCTGTACGAACTATCTAAGCTAGTTGAGCAACTCTCAGGTGTTAAGCTACCACCCCACAAACCAGTCGTTGGAGATTCGCCGTTCAGGGTAGAGTCCGGGATGATCGCTGAATGGTGGATTTCAGCTAGAGAGGTAAGACCAACCGAGGTATTCCCAATACTGCCCGAACTAGTGGGCAGGAAAGGAGGAATTGAGATAGTTCTAGGAAAGAAGTCGGGTAAGACGAACATCGTCGAGGCCTTAAAGGAAGTTGGAATAGATTCGAGTAAAGTAAGCACGGAAAATTTAGTAAAGATCTTGCTAGAAACGAAGTTCTACTCAATACTAAAGAAGGGACCGGTCTCAAGAGAGGAGTTCAGCATGATAGTCAAAAAAGTCATCAGCGAGGAGACTCGCTAAAGCAACTCACCATCGCTTTCCAACTCTATCCTTTCGATACGCTGAAGTAAGCTCTTCTAGCGTTTCTGCCGCCATCTAAGAAGAGAACACCACACCGTGTAGAGAGCTCTCGACGTCATCGAACGATACTCACATGGGATTGTTTTCTTTTTGATGTTTTGAGGGTAATGTTTATGAGCGTTGCTTAAGGCTGTACCTGGGATAAACCTAAGTGGTGATTAGGTGGTGCTCCAAGCCACCCTAGGCTAAAACTATGCGGGAGCCTCGTACTGTTTGGCTCTACAGTCAACCATGAACTCACGCAGACACCAGCCCTCGTGGATGGGGTGGAAGTCTCCAAACATAAATAAACAAAACGAATATCCAGGAACAAACGATATCTAAAAATTATTGACGAGAAAACCGGTTAACTGCTTAAAGGAGATTTCCACCTTCGGCTTCATATCCTTAGTTCCGAAGTAGATTGTCATGTAGAAAATACTATAAGTCTATAAGTCTGAGGAGTTAATTGAAAATGCTTCATAAGGCGCTAGCACTTCATTGCATTACTAGGCAACACAGTCTTCGCTCTAACTAGAGAATGGTCGTAGAGGCAGCGGTATTAGATGGAGAGGATGCTGTTTAGTACTAAGAACGATATCGATGCCGTTCTCGATATTATACGGTGAACAGAACAAAGAGACGCGCCGCTGTTCGTTATGTAGAGAGGTTAGAGATCGTTTAAAGACCCTTTGAGAATCTCGATGTTAAGATTATTGCTGGGACAGTCTCGGGATAATTGGGGAAAACAAAAGTTTAGCGTACGTAAGTCTAGAGACTAGAAATTAACTACTTTAATCCTCTACTCGTAGTAGATGTAGAGAGAGTTAAACAGCGTTTTGAATGTTCCGTGAGCTTGCGCCCTGAAGACCGGTCTGTACGAGTAGGCTACCGCTTTTCCTCTCCCTATTTCTGCTTCTAATAAGGCAGGTTTTCTGCTCAGTATGTTTTCTCCTATTAACCACCCGCTCTGCAGTATGTCTCTCTCGGGGTATCTCGCCACCACCTTGAACTTCTCGTTCATGTGTGACGGAACTATCTCTAGTACCGGTCTGTCGACGAATACTGCTAGAGCCTGCTTAGGCATTCCGAAGCCTAGTGGGTGTGTGGTGTCTACCTGGATTTTGAGAGTGGAACCGGGGCAGAAGAACTGCCTCGGGTCCTTGATGTCCTCACTTATATCCCTCAGTGGGAGGTTAAACCCTTTCGTCAGGAGCTCTACAGACTCTCCCATAGTTACGACTACACCACCATTTTCGACGAAGCTCTTTAGCTTCTCTATGCCCTCCTTTCCGAAGCCGCTCTTGTATTCTGGTGGGTAAGGTGGGAGTTTTATGGGTCTACCCCACCTCTTCGCTAGCTCCTCTTCGATGTTCTCACCAGTCAGGAATGGTAAGGGATCTGACGGAAATACCACTATGTCGACTACCTCCTGAAGCTTCCCGGACTTTATTGGCTCATCCCTTAGCTCGGTATAGGGGAAGCTGTATGTGTCTAAGACGTACCTAACCCAGCCTGCCTCCATATTGCCCCCGTAGTACCTCTCATAAATACCGATCCTCCCGATCTTTACCCTAAGCAACCTAAGCTGGGGTAAGTTGTCGAGTCCATAGACCGGGACTCCCCTCTCGCTGGCAGCTTCGAGCAGTACTCTACTAACACCATCTCTACGCACTATGAAAGCTCCTGGAGGGAGGCGTAAGCCACCTATGTCGACTGCCTCAAATGCCCTATACACCTCTCCACCACTACTCAGAACTCTATTGATTACGTAGTACGAGTCGTTAAGCCTCGGGTCAAGTACGTAGTACCTATGATCACCTAGACTCGGCACTACTCTAGCCACCTCTCTTACCGGCTTTAATTCAGCAACGAAGGGTTCGTCTACTCTAACGGCCGATACTCCCATGAACTCGACCAGGGTGTCCGTCGCTATATCGTATGGCCTGAGGGGCTTGCCCTCACGGTCGCGCGTTGTCTCGTCGTCGGGGTAGAGGAACCTATCGATGAGCTTCTTGACAAGGGCTCTCCTGGGTTGGGCTAGTGGAACGACGTAAGTTCCGGCGGGGTAGGTTACGGCCCCGACTCTTATTGGACTAGTCGCCTCGAAGACTTTTACGCCGAGCTTTAACAGTATATCGATGAACTTAATCGCAGTGAGGTAGTCGTGCTGCTCTCTTGGAATAAGGAAAGCGTAAGGAGGCTCCGACATACCTCTCTCAACGTTCCTCCTAGCCTTAACGTACATATTCCTAAGGAACTCGCGCCTATACTTAGCTACAGCAGAGAGTATGGCTATAGAAGCGATGAGTTGCTGTCTGATTATGTCTGAAAGCCTCCACCATCCCCCTCTCCACGGGTTGGGGTAGTTCATGTATGGCTTATCCGACAGCCTACCTCTTCCGTAGCCCCTCAGCTGATGCGGGTCTATGAATATCGGGGTGGCTATCCTTGCTGAAGCGGACTCGGTTAGTATACCGACGATGTTCATAGTGTACGCCAGGGTTTGAAACGCGGATATGAAATCCGGTGTGAACGGTGCGCCGGTCTCAACACCGCTGACCCCCTCTCTCTCGAGCCTCATGGCTGCAAACATCCCAAGGAACTGGGTCTCCCTCCAGACTAGCGGGTCCACTTCCGGGTATATCGGGTCCATCTCGGGTGAGAGGAAGAACCTAGCACCGTAAGGACCCATCTGGTGGTGGTCTACGTAGACCTGCGGACACCACTCCCTGTAGACTATCTTGGCCATGTACTGACTCTCTACCAGGTTCAAAGCGTAAGCGTCCCTATTGTTATCGTGACCGCAGTACTTGTGGTAGAGCCAGGGAAGACTGGTGCCCTCGTACTCCGTCCCAAGGGTCTTGGCGTACCAGTCCACTACAGCTATCTGCCCGTCCGGATTCTGTGATGGTATTAGTATCACTACGACCTCCCTTAGAATCTCCAACACCTCCGGGTCGTCTGAAGAAGCCAACCTGTAGAGTAACTCGATAGACATCTGCGTACCTCCGACCTCCGTCGAGTGCATACTGTTAGTTATTACTACAACCGCTCTTCCAGCTTCAACGAGCTTCTCTACCTCGTCAGGGCTCGGCAGTAGGTCGGGATTCGCTAGTGCGCACGATATTCTGCGCAACTCGTCTAGTCTAGCTAAGTTCTCCGGAGACGACACGTAAGCCACTATAAACGGGTTACCTTCAGTCGTCTTACCGACCTCCTCAACTATGACCCTATTTGACTCGGATGCTACCAGCTTAAAGTACTCTACGATCTTATCCCAGCGAGCTAGCTTTCTGTCGTCCCCTATTTTAAACCCAAAAAACTCTTCCGGGGGCGTAACCCTCGTCACTTAGAACACCTTGTTGGTTATACGATTTAACAAATAAGCGCTTCACCCATCGTTTGTCCCACTTTTCACGTCTTCTTGGTTATTTCTTCCCTAATTTAATTTTTGCTCATTCAAAAGAACGTTGGTATTATACGAATTTACTAGCCTTACTTAGGGGGGTGAGTGCTGATCAGAGCGTCTATAGGGACTCTGGCGGCTATTGGTGAAGTAGATGCCAAGGTCACAGTTCGACCCGGCGTTGCCTACCTTCTCCAGTACAGCGATAGCGGTTGCCTAGGCAGCTGCTACTTCTGCTCTCAGTCGTCTCGGTCTGCGGCCAGTAAGGACTTTCTCTCGAGAGTGACGTGGCCCATAGTGAGCCTAGAGGATGTAGCACCTAAGTTGGCTAGAGTTTTCAGTAGAGCTTGCGTGCAGTCAGTCATTAAGCCAGGCTTCATCGACGAACTCCACGAGATCGTGAAAACACTGTTTCGCCACGGGCTTAAGGTCTCATTGTCCACTACACCAATACCCGACGAAGACCTAAAGCTCTTTAAGCAAGAAGGGGTCGACTACTTGGGTGTAGGCCTCGACGCCGCAACACCTAGTGTAGCCGCTAGAGTGGGTAAGCCGTATCCCTACGGTATGTACCTGGACTTCATTAGTAAGGCCGTCAGCATATTTGGCCGAGGTAAGGTGGTTATTCACCTAATAGTAGGAATCGGTGAGACTCTAAGGGAAGTTGCGGAAACCATTAAGCGGGTCTACAGTGCGGGGGCTATAGTATCGCTCTTCGCGTTTACACCCGTTAAAGGCACTCCCGCCGAGAGTTGGCCCAGACCACCCTTAAGGTACTATAGGATAGTCCAAATAATCAACTATGCGGTGGCTAACGGACTGCCCGTCGAGGATCTAGTTGACTTAGATAGAATGTGCGTTCGCGAAAATAAGTTGGACGACCTAAGCGAGGTGTCCAAGGCCCTACTGACTAGCGGGTGCCCTACGTGTAATAGGCCTTACTACACAGAGTCTCCCAAGGGGGAGCCCTACAACTTCCCTGCTACCGACTTGCTCCCACCAGTTAAAGACATTCTAAGAAAACTCTCCTGCGATGTTGGCTAGGCATATCTTTACGCACTCATTAACGCAGTCGAAGAAGCTTTCATTACTACCAGAGCACGCAGACATACACCGCTCTTCGCACTTCACGAGCTTACTCAACACTCACACCTGGTGTACGGTCAGGAGAGGTACTTTTATATTCTCGGCGAACAACAAGGTTTACACCTTGGGAGGGGGCTTCTCCCACAAAGGCTTTCCCTGAGAAGTGGGTGGTGCGAGCCAGTCTATCAGTTCGCCTATTCTATCTGAGACCACTATAATACGTATGGGACCCAGAGGTGATTCTTCGTCGTATGTTACTAAGGATACGTGACCCGCAAAAGCTGCTTGCTTATGTAGTTTGAGCTCGAGACTGTTGCCCCTAACGTTCTTCAGCATATAGGCTCTAGCCGAATCCAGTATTCTCTGCTGCCGAAGGTACTGATGTAGTTTTCTAAGAGCCTCGATACTATTCGACTCACCAACTAGGAGCTTGTAGCCTTCGGAGAGCCCTACTTCTACAAGATCTATGTCGAGCACGTTTTTAACTGCTCTCGAGACTTTATCCGAGCTCTCGGTAGGTCTAACCTCAACTTCCACTCTAAGTAAGAACACTTTCCAAAACCTCTTGAACTCTCTTGAGAGCCTCAAGGCATACATCATGAGCATTCCTACCCTCGTTGACGACCATAACGTCTGCGAGAGCTATAACTGACCCTATACCTAGCTCAAGCTCTTTAGAGTCTCTATCTAAGAACTTGCTGAACACCGTGGGGTCGTCCTCTCTACCTCTCTTTCTCAGCCTCTCGTACCTTGTCTTAGGTGATGCGTGTACAGCTACCACGACCGTATGTGCGATACTGGAGAAAAACTTCACTTCATCAAGACTTCTCACACCGTCTACAACTACGACTTCACTCGAGCTCGGAAAGTTCTTCGCGACCTCTCTAGCAATAACGTCTGACCCAAGAGACTTCCTGAGCTCAACCGCGAGCTTCATTAGGTTATCCGATGTAGGTTCGACACCTAGTTCAGCCGCCTTAGACCTGACGACGTCCCCCATATTCACGTAAGCACCTAGGCTGTTGGAGAGGAACTTAGCTATTAGGGTCTTTCCGGAACCCGGCATCCCGGTAACGCAGACTATGGCCTTAACCAATGACTCGACCTCACCTCCCGAGTAGCTTAAACCTAATCACTTTAACCTCCGTCGAGTCCGTGAGGCTTCTTCCATAGATGCTTCTCAACTCTCTAACCAGCTCCTCCCTACTTCTAAAGCCGTCGAGTCTAGCATCTTCGTCCGTAAGCTGGGAAACCTTCTTAACCTCTACTCCAGTTATTACTGCGCTACCTAAGTAGCTCCTCCCAGCAAAGATGTCTACGATTTCGCCGACCTTTACACTACTGTTTAGCCTAACTGTAGCTACCTTAACTCCTAGGGCAATACTGTCCCCGTATGCCTCCCTGAATATCAGTCTTTTCCTCTTGACCATCAAGTAGATCCGTTGTCCGAGGAAAATAAGCTCGTACCCTGAATTGCTAACCGTAGACGTACCGGCATTAATACAGCCGCACGTATATGGCCTCTTCATGGCTTCACTCCATTCTATTAACTATCATTTCAATGCCTCTTTCACGCTCTGGCGAGTGAACGGTGTTGCTGTCGGTGAAGTAGCTATTACCGTTTTTCTGTAAAGCTGAGTCCGAGCTCAAAGGCTCTCAGGGAGCTCTCGAGCCACTTAGGCGGGACTACTTCCGATATGGCTTTCCTCATAGAGGTATCCGTAATTAAGCCTTGGTGCCTGTGGAATACTCCAAGTAGTACCATGTTAGCCGCCCTTGGGTTTCCAACCTCGGTAGCTAGCCTTTGTGCCGGAACGACTAGGGTTTCCGCATATCTTCTTATGTAGTCTACTAGCTTACTCTTGTCGTAGACCTCACGGTTTAGGCTGGCTGACACAGGCGGTCGGATAGTGTCTGATACTATGGCCAGGCCGCCGGGCCTTAAGAGCCTTAGAGCTCTGACCGTCTCCAAGAGCTCTAGCCCAAGGAGGTAGTCACCCTCACCATCCGAGAAAGTCGGTGAGAGCACTCTCGTTCCTATCCTCACGTAGCTAACTACGGACCCGTACCTCTGAGCCATCCCAAGGGTCTCGCCGGTCCTTACCGATAAACCGTCGAGTACGGCCGCTACTGCTAGCACTCTAGATAGCGTAAGCCCTCCTTGACCTCCTACTGACGCTATAGCTATGTTCACAGTCTTAACCAAGCTTCACCACCTCTATCGCCTCATAGGGACAGAATCTAGCGCATAGACCGCATCCCAAGCAGTCTTCCTCCACGATCTCCACCTTACTTCCGTCGAAAAACATTGCTGGGCATCCGGTAACTCTTATGCACGCTAAACACCCAGTACACCTATCGCTAACCACTTTATACCTTCGGTAGACGCCCTTGAGTCTAGCCTCCATGAGAGCACACGGGTGTCTGCTTATGACTACCTTAACGCCCGGTTTCTTCAGCAGCCTCTCGAACGCTGCGACTGAGTTATCAATGTCGTAAGGGTCGACTACCTCTACGTGGTCTATACCTATAGCCTTAACTATGTTCTCTATCGGCACCGGTCTAGACCTCCTCCCGGACTCAAGCTCCGACCACGCGGGCGTTGACTGATGACCGGTCATAGCTACGGCAGAGTTATCAGCTATTACTACCAGTACATCAACTTGCTTGTGTACTGCCTCAATGAGGGATTGGACTCCAGCATGATAGAACGTCGAATCGCCTATGACTGCTACAACAGGCTTGTCGTAGCCAGCCACCTTTAGACCCATGGCCATAGATATTGACGCACCCATAGAGTGCTCAGTCCATATGGCCTCCAGAGGAGGCTGTACGCCGAGAGCGTAACAACCTATGTCACCGAAAACCGGGACCTCGTCCCTCCGATATCCAGCCCTTGCGATCCCCATCAGGAGAGCTATGTACATGTTTCTGTGGGGACAGCCCGGACACATAGGGGGAGGCCTAGGAGCTACTCCTACGTCTTGATGAGCTACAGAGAGGCCCTGCGTGCTTTTCGCAACTTCACTAGCCAGGAGGGCTGTAAGCACTGCATTATAGACCCTCCTCTTATCCAGCTCGCCCTCCAGAGGTAGATGTCCGGTGCTCTTACCGTATACGACAGCCCTAGAATCCAGCTCGGCGAGTAGGCTCTTTATGACCAACTCTAGGTAGGGGTCAAGCTCCTCGACTACGAGGACTTTATCGCAACCGTCTAGAGCCTTCGACAGGAACCTCTTGGGTATGGGGTATAGGAGAGCTAGCTTAACCACCCTAACGTTGGCGCCAAGCTCGCTAACGGCTTCGGCTACGTAGTTGTAAGCCGATCCCTCAGTAACAACACAGAGCTCGCTCGAGCCCTCCACGGTATTTGGGACGGCTGAAACCCTCTCGAACACTTCTTCTACTACGGCTAGTTGCTTGTTTAACCACTTATGTCTCTCCAAGTTCCATAACATGCCAGCTCTAACGAACCGCGGAACGTCTTTCTTAAACGATGACGCTCTTTTCGGGGGTCTTATAGGTCCCAGTCGCACTTCGCCGATGCTGTGGTTGACCCTCGTCGTAGTCCTAAGTATAACGGGTAGCTTGATCTGCTCGCTTAAGTCGAATGACGAGACCGTGAGGTCTTTAGCTTCCTGAGGGCTAGATGGAGACACTACAGGTAGTTTCGCTAGGAACCCAAGCCACCTGTTGTCTTGCTCGGTCTGAGTCGTGTGAGGTCCCGGGTCGTCTGCTACTAAAACCATAAGCCCTCCTTCAACACCTCCGTAGGCCGACGAGACGAGTGGATCAAGGGCTACAGACGCTCCTGGAGCCTTCATAGTAACAGCAGCTCTAGCTCCTCCGATAGACGCGCCGTAGGCTACCTCGAACGCTACTCTCTCATTGATAGCCCACTCGACATAAATTTCGCTCCCGACACCAAACTCGTGTAGCGTCATAATGACCTCGCTTGATGGTGTGCCAGGGTACCCGGTAACAACTGACGCGCCAGCCTCAACTAAACCTCTAGCTATGGCCTCATTACCCATTAGAGCAAGCCTAACGCCGGCCGGAGCCTTTAGTACGTTTACCAAAGCTTAACTCCGCACAATAGGGATCCGCCGAGAGGAAATAAACAGCTACGCAATAAACTCTCCATATCGTAAGCGGAGCAGAGGTATTAGGCGTGCTGAATCAGCGAAGCTCAGCTTAATCACTAATCATTGCCATCGCCACTCATCACTTCCGATACACTACTGCTTCTGCGCTTATTTGCTTTCGGGTGAACATGCCATTGACGGTTAGACGACCGGGGCCTGACGATCTCAGCGCCTCGCGCCAAACGCGGAACGATGCTTTAATCGATAGCGAGTGGCTCCATTTCTAAGGACTATCGCGAACCCCTAGCCTATCCTCGGTACTAGAGACCGAACGCAGGGGTAGTCGCGTGGGTGCATCGGCTCGATACCTAGATCACTAAGTTGTCCCTCAGCAGCTCTCTTAGGTACACGGTAGCGTAAGAGCCCCTGCCGAGCTTAAAGCTCAACCTAACCACTCCATCCGTCAAGATAGTGACCCGTGGGTCGCTGACTCTGAAGACGCTCTCTCTGACGCTTTTTGTGAAGAGAGCTTTATTCACCACCTCGAGCCGCGTTCCCAAGTCTTCCGCTATAGACTCGTGGGAGTACTTAGAGCACCCCTGTGGCGAGATCCCCGGTCTTGGTAACTCGAGTACTTCACACCGTTTTTCGACGTCTTCGATGCTGCCCGCAGTAGCAGCCAGCACGCTAAGCGCCTTATTGAAGAGGTATGACTGATAGGATTCTACAAAGAACCTTAGCAAGTTCCGTGGGAGACCCTTAGTTACAGCCTCTCTGGAGTTCCCGGTTTCAATGTACTTCTTTAGGACGGACCTCTCGATTACGAAAGATTTCGGGAAAGAGCGCAAGGAGTCCCTATAATAACCTTCGGTAAATAGCTTCCTAGCGGTCCTGACATCGGGGGATTCCGCATCCGACGAGTACCCGACGAGGTAGCTTAACGCGCTGTCGTAGTCCCCGACTGCTATAGCTCTGCCTATAGCGTGCGTAATCGGCCTTACTGTCCCAAATCTCTGGTACCCGAAGTAGTTGAGGTAGCTGAGACCCGCAGATAACTCTATGGTGCTAACGATTCTCTCCGGAGAAGACCCGGTGCAAGTTAGTAGAACCTCGAAGAGATTTCCAGCTAATTGATGCCTCTTCGGAGTGAACCCCGTGTTCACGGATTTCAAGGCGTAAATCTTTACACCTTTAACCATGTCGGCTGGAATTACGGCATCACGTAAGCACCTTAGAGTAACAAACTGGCACGTTTCGGCCCTAGCGTCCTTAATCCCCCAGTACTCTAGCTTTACCCCGACCTCCCTCAAAAGCCACTCAACGTCTAGAGTGCTGATTCCAGTTTTGCACATGATTGCTAACACTTTTCTCTCCTTAGAGCACTTTACCTCGTCTGGAGGTCTCTCGGGTGCTACAGCTACACCAAGCCCGTAGACCTCCTCGTAGACCTTAAAGGAGCTAGGTGAAAGTTCGGCGCGCACTCCTGCTCCCAGGAAGACTTCTGGTCTAGAGTAGTACTCGATCCCCAACGCCATGTCCAGCATACTGCGAGACTTGATCAACCACAGTACACCTGCTAATGAGGTGCCTCTGCATGTCACACTATAGCAAGTAAGCATTTAACAGCCGAGCCGAGATGCAGAAAACCTTAATTTAATGTCTACCTGAATTAACTGGAACGGTGATTCAGCGAAGGGTACGAGTATGTCGTCGAAACGAGGATGCATTTACGTTGAATATAATAGTGCTCTATCGACCGAGAAATTGTGTGAAGAAGTCTATAGAGTATTCCTAAACTTCCTTAATAGAGGCTTGAAGAAGATAAGACTTTACGTTAGGGCTAGTAGAGCATCGGACTGGGTTGGAGCGTCCAGCTGCATTCTCACACGAAACCTTGTGGCTACCGTTGAGGTATACGCTGTCGAGGACTTTAATAAAAACGCCGCATCGGGCGATTGCGTAGAGATAGTCGAGGTCCCAGTCGCTCCACCGACATCACTCATCAGAGAGCGTCGTCAGGTCATCCCGTGATAACACGCTGTTTTGAGGTTTATATCTTTGAGCGTATGCGAAGTCTGTTGGACCTCTGAAGCTGTACATGAGTGCGGGCTATGTCGAAGACGTGTGTGTAAGGCTCATTACATAGGTGATAGAGGGATTTGTGCTATATGCTTCGAGAACCTGTGTACAGTATGTAACCAAAGGTTAGCTGTCGATAGCTGCCTTGTCTGCGGAAAACTGGTCTGTAGGCAGTGTTCTAAGGAGCTCCAGCCCGGGCTTAGGGTGTGTACGGATTGCTATACGCACATTTATGACTACATAAGGCGAGACCCTAGGTTAAGCTATATTGAGAGGTACTTGAAGGGTAGAAAGCCCTCTAGCACATGACCTAAGCACATAAATAGGTGGAAAGAGCTCTTACTGGGAGCTCGAATTGCGCTCAGTACCCTTACTCGAACTGCACAAAAGTCTGGGTGGAAACCTAGGGGAGTTCGGCGGCTGGCTCACGTCGCTCGACTTCGGGGACCCGACTCTGGAGCACACATCTGTGAGGACTTCGGCGGCCTTTTTTGACGTTAGCCACATGGGCCGCCTCGTTCTTAGAGGTAGCCGAGTAGCTGAGTTCCTTCAAAAAGTGGTCAGCAAAGATATAACCAGAGTGAGTAGGGGGACTATGAGCGGTCCCGTACTATTATTAAACGAGAGAGGTGGAATCATCGACGACGTAATGCTCTACCACGTAAGTAGCGACACGTGGTTTGCCGTCGTTAACGCCCCGAACATAGAGAAGGACCTACGCTGGCTTACTATGTGGAGGGATAAGTTAGGTTACGAAGATGTTAAGATAGAGGATGTTACAGAGAAGAGCGTTCTCATAGCCATACAGGGTCCAAAATCACTCGAGGTTATGAGCTCTCTGGGTTTAGAGGGTTTAGACAAGCTTAAGATACTTCAGTTCATCACTAATGTTAGCCTATTGGGTCAGGAAGCAGTTCTCGTGAGTAGATCTGGTTGGACAGGTGAGGAAATCAGGTCCTATGGGTATGAGCTGTGGTGTTCTTTAGAGTTAGGTGAAAAAATCGTGAAGAAGTTGGTCGAGGCCGGGATAAGACCTGCTGGACTAATAGCTAGAGATATACTGCGGCTGGAAGCTGGGTACCTGCTGTCCGGAGTGGACTTTGATGAAAGCGTTACACCGGTCGAAGCCAGATACTGGATGGCTTTCGACGTAGAAAAAGAAGGTTACGTGGGGTCGGAAGCCGTGAGAGAGAGGTATCTCGGAGGCGTAGATAAAGTAAGAGTTGGTCTGCGGTTCAAGAAAGGTGAGAGATTTGTTCCGAGGCGCGGTGACCCGGTCTTGGTTGGAGATAGAGAGATAGGTTACGTGACTAGCGGAGCCTACTCGACCTACTTGAATAGAGCTATAGCCATGGCCTATGTTTCTACCAGGTACGCATACATAGGTGGAACGGTACATGTCAGGAGCCACAGGAGGGTGTTCGAGGCTAAAATAGTTGAGCCGCCATTCATATAGTGGTAGCGGTGGAGCACTTGAAGGTCGTTAAGACTAAAATAGGAGAGTACTTAGTTAGAGAAGACCTTTCGTATACAGATACGGACGAGTGGATTCAGGTAGCTGGCGATATAGCCGTAATCGGTATAACCGATTACGCCCAAAAGAAGCTCAGACACATAGTTAGCGTAGAGCTCCCAGAGCTCGGTAGAGAGCTGAAGAAGGGCGAGGTGGTGGCCACTCTTGAATCGGTTAAAGCTATAGCGGACGTCTACTCTCCGTTCGATGGGGTCGTAGTAGAGGTTAACGAGGAGCTTAGGTCACACCCGGACGCGATAAACAAAGACCCCTATGGTAGGGGGTGGATCGTTAAGTTGAGGATAACCGGGGCTCTACCGAAGCTGATGAACCCTGAGGAATACCTTGAGTACATAAAGAGGAGAGAGGGGGTAGGCTAGAATTCATGACTTTAAATAAGCTCTCTCTACCCCCGAGAATAAAGGTCATGGAGGCGATGGGCGCCCTAGCTGATGGCAGAATTGAGAGTGTGGGGGGTAGCTTATTCAAAGTCGTTTCATCAGATAGGACACGTACTTACCGAGTCTATGTCGAAATGATAGAGCAAGGTAGGTTCCGAGTCTGCAGCACCGATAACGGTACAGTTTATAGAGGGTACTCAGGGTACCCAATACTGTCGGTATTGATGGTCCTCGGGTACTTGCATAGAGACGTAGAGGTTGAGAGAGCTCTCGCCGGCATCCCTTGGAGGAGGCTTAACGAGTCGCTGAAAAAGTACACACTCGTAGAGTCAGAAGTATTGAAGCTAGCCACCTCCAGAGGGGTGAGTCCGAGTAGAGTTAATGCAGCTGTCGCGAAAGTCCTTGAGAACCTCAAGAACCTGACTCTGCTGTTCGATCCGTCAGCTTGCGGTGGTGTGGACTATGAGAAGGAGGATACTGATTAAGGGAGGCTTGAGCCACCTACTCGACCTCTACACACAGTTTAAGCTCAAGATACTAAGTTACAATGAGAAAATAAAGAGCACGGGGTACTACGTGAAGCCTATTCATGTTACCTACAAAAACAGTTGCGGGGTCAAGTTAAAGTACGTTTATTTCGGGAGATACTGGTATAGATTAAGTAAGAGAAAAGAAAGAATAACATGGGTGTACGTAGGGAAAGAAAAACCTGACCCATCGTTACCGGACCCTCCACTTAACCCTTTCGAGGGGGTCTCAGTAATAGTGCTTAACGACGAGGATATCGAAGTTGAAGTTGAGACTTTACAGCTCTTAGCAAGGATAGAGCAGTCGATCGGTCAGCCGGGAGTGTTCACCAAGCTTTTAGCAGAAAACCTCAGTGAAAGCGAGAGTCGATAACCATGTGACTGCCCGCTCTCCAACACTACACCGATACTTTTACAGTCGTGCGCAGGTGAAACTCTTAGAAGGACTCGCCCCACAGTTAGTTAAGGATGAAGACTAGAGTAGCTCCACTGGTTTAGCTCACGAGATATGTTGTCGCAAGAATCGAGAGGGATGTAAAATAGTCCACGGCTCTCTATCCTCAAAGCCAGCTTCTTTACGGTTCGAGATACATCGTCTCTTCGCTTTACTTCGTCCAGAGAAAACCAGCCGACGTCTGATGCATCGCCACTAGCCCTTGGAGTCCCGCGGACTGAGCGGGGATCGAAGAGTATGTCCACTATGAGGTAGTGGTATTTAACTTTCCCATTAGAGTCCAACACAACGTTGTTTAGTACCCATAGCACCCCCAGGGGTTCCGCTTCAAGATCTGTTTCCTCTTTTAGTTCCCTCTTTGCTGCATCAGCAAGACCCTCGCCGGGCTCTATGACCCCTCCAGGTAGAGACCACTTCCCCGCAGCTGGAGGGTATTTCCTCTTTATCAAGAGCACTTTATCGTTCTGCACTAGAACTGCTGCCACAGCTGCTATTGCGTACTGGGGATATTCGCGCATACGCGTTCGTACCAAGGTAAGTAGCTGGATGAACTTAAATGGCTCAACATGCCGTAGGGGTACGAAGGCTACGCCGCTCCAATCTGTTTCGGGTTTTGTATAGGTTTGAAGTGCTTGATGGACACCATAGAAACGTTTGTAAGCGACTTTGCGTAATCCAACACGTGGAGACCACCCGATGAGAGCGATAGTCTGTATGCGATGTGATCTCTTCACGAGATATGCGAGATGCGAAATGCCGGGGTAGCCCCGAGCGCCCCCAAGGGTAAAGCAGACCCAAGATCAATGCGGGGGAAGGGAGATGAGGCAACGACGTTAACCTACATAAACTCATATCAGAACCGAACCCCTACTAAAAATAATTTTCACTTTAATAATGATAGGTCTTCGCGCGTAGAGCTCCATACCGCTAATAGCTACGCTGCGATTCACTTAGAACAGCTATGCCCGAGCTGTTCTTAACTCTAATTGCTAAGGTTTCCCAAGCCCTATACGCGTAGAATCCGTCCTCAGGTCCTATAAATTCTATCTCAGCGTCAGCGCCGACAACCAAGTCTAGCACTGATGGGTTAGATGCTACCACTATAGCCACGCTATCAGGCAGTTCAGGTACCACAACAACTTCTTTCACTATGGCTTTGACTCTAGTAAGCTCCATAACCCCTGTTTTCTCGTGTACCGCGACTAACTTAGCGTACCTAGATGGACTAACAAATAGGACGAACGGCGGAACGACCCCCGCTTTCAGTAACTCGGCAACAGCTCTTGTTACATCGCTAACTGGGTTACCGGGAGTCCCCCAATCGCTTAGCTCAATCTTGACTCCACTCGAGCTCACTAGGGACTTAGTTATGTACTCGTTCTCTTTTCTAGCGATTTCGTAAGCAGCTACTTGTACTGGTCCGAGGTAAACAGGTGTCTTAAGTCTCCTGGACGCCTCTACATCGAGTAGTGCAATCTTAAACTTTGTACTTACTTCTTCCAGCTTTACGAGTGTGGTTGTTCCAGTACCTAAGGGTATGGCCGGAACGCCTTTTCCTACGCTTACTACTGGGAGATGCTTTCTGTAGACTCTCGCTACATCCAAAACTTCTTGAAAGGCCTTCTTTAGGGTGGTCCACTCCTCCTCGCTCAGCACTTCAGCACCAATGTTTTGCGCTTCGCTCTTATCTGGGTCGCCTTTAGCTTTAAGTCCTACAAGCTCTTCTACTTCTCTAGCTCCAGCCGCTATTTCCTTGACCTGCTCTTCGTCGAGTGTCTTTAGGAGCTCTAAGAACTCCCCAAAGTGGGTCTTCTCTTCTTTAGCTATATCTTCGAACACCTTTCTATATCTCTCATCTTCTACTCTCTCAGCTATCTGTAGGTATAGGTTTATAGCATCTAGTTCAGCTACCATCGAGAGCCTTACTGCTTCAGCTAACTCCTTTTTCGTCAGCTTTCTTTCTTTAAGAACTTCTACCGGGTGCTTGCTTAACACTGTCAACACCATCTAGGTTCTCGCATAACCGTAATAAAGCTACTTTTTTTCCTAACGGTGTATAGCTATAGTTGGGTCTCGAGTGTTACTAGACCCATTTGATGAACTTGAGAACATCAACGACCCAAAGGTATTAAACTGGGCACTATCTGAAAGCAATAAGTGTATAAGCAGTCTACGGCAGCTGAGTAGCTACGTCTATAGGAAGGCCCTTGCTTATTACACTATACCAGTGGTTTATAACGTCAAAAAGAACCCCGCTGGAGTTTTCTACATGAAGAGGAACACTACCTACTCGATAAATCTAGAAAAAAGCGGTGAGGTCTTTAAGCTGGTAGACAGCCGGGACCTAGGAGAGAGCGCAGTAATCCATAACTACTACATTGACAGTGTTGGGAGGCTTTTCGCCTACTTCTACACCGAAAGGGGGGCGGACGTTGGAGAACTCGTTGTCGTAGACCTCGGGGACCTGTCGGTCGTAGAGAAAATTAGGGGTAGCATATCTGATGTAGTGTTTACTGAAGATGGAAGATTTTACTACACTGTGCTATACAGAGAAGGGAAATGTCCAGACGGAGTTGAGGCCCCATGTGAGAGAGTATTCCTCAGAGAGAGCGGTAAAGGAGAGCTGGTCTTCGGAAGCAGTCTGCCGCGTAACTACTTCATATCTCTAGCTCGCTCTACTGACGGACGGAAAGCGCTGGTAAGAGTTAGCTATGGTTGGGTGAGGAACTCTCTTTATGCTGGCCCGATAGAGGATCCAAGCAGGTGGGTTAAGGTTCTAGAAGGGGACTTCAGGTCGTTTTTTATAGACTCTACGGATAGAGAGTACTTCATCTCTGCCTACGACCTTAAGGGTTTCGGCAGGATCTTGCGTATTGATGAGGGTGGTAAAGTGGCTGAGCTGGTTCCCGAACAGAGCACCACACTACAGGACGCTATACTTGTGGGAAAATATATAGTCGCATCGTACCTTAGAGATGCTTCCTCAAGAGTTAGGGTATATGATCTGTCGGGACAGCTAGTTGACGAAATCTCCTTTGAGGAGCCGGCGAGTATCGTGAGGATGTATTCCTACGGTAGCGGAGGCTTTCTAGAGGTGAGGTACTTTACGAAGCCCTACCAGATCCTCGAGGTCGTAGAGTACGAGAATAGGCCGGTGTTCAATAAGTTTTCCGAGCACAAAAAGCTGGTGGACGCTCAAGTTGTTGAAGGTTTTGCCGAGTCTCACGACGGTGTTAAGGTACATTACTTCTGGATTAGAAGCCCTAGGGGTAGTAGAAGCGCCGTAATCTATGGATACGGTGGTTTCGGTATAGCCCTCACGCCTACGTTTTACTCTTGGATCCCGCTACTCTTAGAGCTTGGTATAGACGTAGTTGTCGCTAACCTCAGAGGTGGCTCAGAATACGGCGAGGAGTGGCACAAGGCGGGTATGCGCGATAAAAAGATTAACGTCTTCTACGACTATATAGCCGTAGCCGAGAAGTTCAAGTCTATGGGTTACGCTGTCGCCGGCTTTGGTAGAAGCAATGGCGGTCTACTAATAGGTGCTGTAATCACTATGAGGCCCGACCTGCTGAATGCTGCGGCTATAGGGTACCCTGTACTGGATATGCTCAAGTTTCACAAGCTGTACATAGGTGCTGCGTGGACCACGGAATACGGAGACCCAGACAACCCGACCGACAGGGAATACCTAGAGAAGTACTCTCCGTACCACAACATAAAGGAAGGGGTGAGATACCCACCAACGATAGTGTTCACGGGCATCTACGATGACCGAGTCCACCCGGCGCACGCACTAAAGTTCTATGCGAAGCTATCGAGCTACGGAAACGAAGTATGCCTCAGGCTAGAGACGTCTTCGGGCCACGCGGGCTCATCCCCAGAGGTGCTCGCTAGGGAGATGTCAGACGTGGTTACCTTCCTATTAAAGCACCTCGGTGTTATTGAGGCTCACAAACTGCATGAGCTTGGTGGCTAACCCGATTGCCGTAACCCAAAGCATTTATTTCACTCTAGCCGCTTACCGTGGGATCGAGTTGAGGCTTAGACTGATAGTTGATGAAGGTAACGGATACTACAATATGGCTATGGATGAGGCCCTCCTCTTTTCTGTCGCCATGGGTGGCGTCCCTACAGTACGGCTCTACGTCTTCAGTAGACCTACCGTCACCATAGGGTACTTCCAGAAGATCGAGGAGGTAGTAAACCTCGAGCTCGCTCGCAGAGAGGGAATAGACGTTGTTAGACGGATTACTGGGGGTGGCGCGGTCTACCACGACCCAAAGGGTGAAATCACCTACTCGATAGTCGTACCCGAGCGGAACGCCCCGGGGGATATAGTGGAATCCTTTAAGTACCTAGCTTCAGGTGTTATCGAGGCTGCTAGAGCTTTAGGAGCACCGGCTGAGTTCGTACCATTAAACGACGGTGTGATAGCAGGCAAGAAGTTCTCCGGTCAAGCCCAGATCAGGAGGTTCGGTGTCGTACTGCAGCACGGTACGTTTATGTATGCTACAGATCTAGACACCCTTTCCGAGGTCATCAAAATCCGAGGAGTTAAGCTCTCGTCCAGAGGGCCCGTTAGAGCTAGAGTAACTACTCTATCAGAGTACTTAGGGAGGAGGATAGATAGGGAGGAGGCCGTTAAAGCCTTAATCGAGGGGTTTAAGAAAGGTCTTGGAGTAGACCTCCAGGACGGTACTTACACCGAGGTCGAACTGAGGTTGGCGTCCGAATTGGAGTGGAAGTATAAGTCTCGCGATTGGGTGTTTATGAGGTGAGAGCAGCGTTCGTTAGGAAAGAGGTTAAAGAAGAGGGTGGTAAGGTCTTTACAGTTGAACTGAGCGTCGATTCAAAGTGTAGGGTACTCGAGCTGAAGATTTCAGGAGACTTCTTCGCGTATCCCCCCGAGTATGTGGACTACTTAGAGCGCGAGGCTATCGGTAGACACGTACTAAAACTAGTAGACCTGACCCCCCGCTTACTGAGCAAGTTAGTCATAGCTGGTGTCAGTAGGGAAGCGGTAGAGTCGCTATTTAAGAGCTTAGTAGAAGAGGTAGTGGTCAGATGTCAAGAGGGCTAAGGCTCGCCGTTTTCGACTTAGATGGAGTTCTGGTCGTAGAGAGATCTTCGTGGGAATACCTACATAGGGTCTTCGGTACATACGAGTTAGTCAGTAAAGCGAGCTACGCTAAAGACTTCAAGCGCGGTTTGATAACTTACTCGGACTGGATGAAGTTGGACCTTGAGAGCATAATAAGAGCTCGCGGAACAGTCCTCTGTCGACAGATTATCGAAGCCTTTGAGAAAGTCGAAGTTGTTGAAGGCGCTCGTGAGCTAGTAACCTACCTAAAGAGTAGGGGCGTAATAACAGCTATAGTTAGCGCCGGGATCGATTTCCTCGCTACTAGAGTAGCTAACTACCTAGGTATAGATGAGGTTTACGCAAACAAACTACTTTGTGACGAAGAAGGCAAGCTCTTGCTCCAAGGCATTGAAGTGGTTAACCCTCTCAAAAAGGGTGAAGTAATCAAAGAGATAGCCAAAAAGCACGGTGTTGATCTTCTCGAAACGATGTACGTAGGAGACAGTGAATGGGATTGCAGTGCTTTCGAAGTCGTCGGGTACCCAGTAGCGTTAAGTAGCACTCTAATCGAGTGCGATAAACTGTTAAACAGCTCCAGCCTTATTTACGTGTCGAGCTTGAAGGAGTTAGAATCTCTCATTAAGAACATTTTACCGTAACCTCTACCTGGCGTAGTACTTGCGATACACGGGGAGGTCGAGTAGCGCTCTAATGACTTTCCCGCTGATGAACTTCGTCACAACTCCTCTAGCTTTGAGGATTTGGTCTACCTCATACTCAGCAACTTCGCCGAGCCCCCTGGCTTTAGATGCCACTATGAAGTTGCAAGAGTAACCAAACGACGGTATCCATACAGAAAACGATGCAACGTTCTTGAAGACTTTCATAAGACTTCGGTATAGATCGTCGAACTCCTCTGGGTAGAAGAAGGAGGATCCCGCCTGAGTCGAGAGGACTCCGTCATCTGTTAGAACCTCGTACAGCCTCTTTATAAACTCCTCCCTGTATAGAGCACGAGCTATCTCGGGTCCGTAGGGATCGGTCAAGTCCATGATTACCACATCGAACTTCTCCCTTAACCTCTCCACAAAAGTCTTCCCATCCTCGATAACCACGATGGCCCTAGGGTCGTCGAAAGCTCCCGAGTGCCAGCTCGATAGGTAATCTCGCGACACCTTAACGACTTCCTCGTCTATATCAACCATTACCGCTCTCTCAACGGTATTATGCTTAAGTACCTCGCGGAGGGTAGCTCCCTCGCCGCCCCCCAGTATTAAAACCTTCCGAGGGTTTGGGTGGAGGACCATTGCCGGATGCACGAGAGACTCGTGGTAGTAGAACTCATCTACTTCAGCGCTCTGCACTAGACCATCCAACACGAGAACTCTCCCGAGCTCCTCTGTATCGACCACGTCGATCTGCTGATACTTAGACTTCTTGCTTACCAAAACACCTTTAACTCTTATCAACATGTACGTCGACCTGCCGATTGCTTGAATAACGTTAACACCGAGCACCGTAACGTTCCCTAAGACCTTCACTATGCTAAAAATAAGCTAAAACAAGGAACTCGAGTCCCGTGTTGGCTTATACATGCTGGTCTTGCCGCTTCATCCCTCCTCTTCCAGACTTCGCTTGGAAATACGCCGGACTCTTGAACGCTCAGGGAACGCTCCGTAGACCAACACATTGGTCGATCCTCGGTGGACCGAACTCTGTCTACGCGGCTTTCGCCCCACATTAAGTGACCTCCACGCATTAATCAAGCGACGGAAGCCGGTATGAAACTGTTATTGAAGGCTCCTGGTAGCCACGGTAGAATCGCTCATAGCACTATAGCCCCCGACCTACCTCCTATTTCCCGCATCTCGAACAGCCCTACTAGCGGGTTAGTGACAGCGAACCAGTATTGGCTTCTTGGGGGTTCACAAGAGGAAGCTTTATTATCTCCCTTGTAGCATAAGTACGTGGTGAAGAACTTGATTATTAGATGGCATGGTCACGCATGTTTTGAGCTTGTCGACCACAGCGGGTTCACTATAGCTATCGACCCACACGACGGGTATAGTCTCGGCATAAAGCCGCCCAGCTTTAAGGCAGATGCCGTCCTCATAACTCACGAGCACTTTGACCACAACGCGTATAACGTGGTGGCGAAACCCGGCGCTGAAAAACACTCAATGAGAGAGGGTGAGTTCTTGATTGGTGGACGGCATAGAGCTAGAGGCGTTAGGCTGTACCACGATAAGGTCAAGGGTAGAAGGAGGGGTGAGGTGGTAATATATAGAGTCGAAGTAGACGGTGTGAGAGTGCTTCACCTAGGTGACCTGGGACATGTTTTCGACGAGAGTACAGCTTTAGGGCTTAAGCCTATAGACGTCCTCCTAGTTCCAGTAGGCGGGACCTTCACGATAGACGCTAGAGAGGCTTACGAGGTGATGAAGATCGTTGAGCCTAAGGTCGTCATACCAATGCATTACTGGGTTAAGGGTATGAACCTACCGCTACAACCAGTAGATATATTTGTGGATATAGTGAAGGACGTATACGAGGTGGTGAGCATGCAAACTAGTGAGTTAGCGGTAACCCCAGAGGGTCTTCAGTCGATAGTGAAGACTAGGGTTTACGTGCTAAGCGCGTTCTAACTTACCTCGTAACTGCCATACCTATTTTTCTGAGTAGCTCCTCTCGGTCCGGTCTCATAACGTAGCTCCGTATGGGACCTATGACTCTCTTTGCTAAGTACTCAGCCACAGAGACCTTTAAGTCCATCGGGTGGATCTTGCCGTCAACGTAGTCTCTCTCCAGGTCCTCGTACCTCCAGTACGTAACCGAGCCCCCGTACTTGCTTGGTCTCTCGACTCGAAACTCTACTTCAGCGCCTCTAAATACTATGTGCTTCACTATGCCTAGAACGGGGTTCCCTTCGACCTCTCTGGGGGGACAGTATGCTCTCATCATCTTCGCTCTAATCTCTTCGTCAGAGTCTATAACGAATATCGCCGACTCGGGCTTAGACTTGCTCATCTTGATCTCCGACATCATCTCGTCTCTAGGTAAGGTCCTTACCTCCATCTTGGAAACCCCCTGAAGTGATGGTAAAAGCGGAGTGTGGACTGCGACTACCTTTTTCCTACCGAGCTTTTCTGCGACATCTCTCGCTAGCATGTGGGCCTTCCTCTGGTCGATGCCGCCGAGGGCTACGTCTACATCTAGCTCGAATATGTCTGTAACCTGCATAAGTGGGTATATCAGCTTCGAGAAGTCTGATTCTGCTTCATCCACTTTTCTACCCATGATAGTGAGAGCCCTCTTGACTCTAGCGACTGAGGTAGACTTAGCTACCTTTAGTAGAGTAGCCCAGTACTCACTACTGTCAACTAGGTCTTCAGCATATACCACCCCAAACCGCCCCTCCAAGCCTATCGCATTGAGAACATCTACTACGTGGCTAGCTGCCGCTCTTATCAGGTCTAGGTCGCCGCCGAGCTTGTCGTTTATCCAAGCATGCCAAGTCGCAGCTAGTAGAACCATTTTAAAACCAGCATCTACCAGCTCTTTGAACTTGTAGGCCCATATAAGCCAACCTATGTGGAATAAACCGCTAGGCTCGAAGCCTAGGTACCCCTTACCCCCACCGGCTTCTAGTAGGTCTTTAAGCTCATCCACGGTAACGACTTCTTCGGTATCCCTAAGTACCAGCCTCAATCTAGATTCGACATCCATAGGGATCGTCCACTATAGTTGAACCTAAGGCTATAATAACAGTTGTTCGATCTGGACACTCAAAAAACTTTGGGGTGGCTAATAGAGGTTCGACCCAGCACTAGTCCAAACCGCTTTTCTGTAATCCGGCACTCTATGCGGTAATAACTAGAACCCTAAGAACGAAGTCTGCCTACCCTTAAGAAGGGCCGGGGGTGGCCCTTCCTACCTCATCGAGCCCCGTGACTCGGGGCACTTAGTAGGACCAATACTCACATAGCTACTTAGCTATTTAAGTTTACCCCCGGTCCTCTTCAAAACTGCCGGCGGTATCGGAGACTCCAGCTCCTTGACTCTCTCCTCTACTTCCTGAAGTTTTCTTAGGGTCTCACGTAGGGTTTCGTCCAGTAGCGCTAATTTACCTTCTATGTAGACGAGCTTGCTAAATATTTCCCTGAAGCTATCTGAATACTCTGTGCGGTGTCCGGACATGAGAGAGTCTTGAAGTCCTAACCTTATATACATCTTTATGAGGTCAGTTATCTGGATACCCATGCTTGTAGCCACTTTTTTAAGCTCCTCGTACACACCCTCGGGTAATGATATATGGACCGTCGGAATGTACGAACCCTCCAAGAGTAGTACTAGTAGAGGTTTATAAGATTATCTGTCTACATGTATTCCTCTTAAAGCAATCGTACATATCGACTGAAAACTTCCCGCGATTATAAGCTATCGGTCTCAGGAATTGTTGGTGAGCCGGGCTGAGAGTTATATCGGTGAAGATCGACGATTCTCTCTTGAATGCTTTAGACTCGGTAGCGAAGAGCTCCGGCCTCAGTAGGTCGGAAATCATAAGACGTGCTTTAATCAGATACCTAGAGGAAAACGGTCTGAAGACGAGTAAAGTGAGAGTAAGACATATCGTCTTAGCTTGACCTTCCCCCAGCACTATACAGGCTTAACCTCTTTAGTGGTTGGTCTCAGTAGCTAGAGACTAGTCTCTAGCTCTAGCTGACTCCTCACCTGCGCACGCTTTTATTCTTAGCATCATTCTCAGCATTGAGCTCGCGCGGCGTACCAAGAATAAGTGCCTTCACGACGCCCGCTGGGGGTGATACTCCCGTGGATGATGTCCTTAAAAACTTGGGTGAAATAGAAAATCTCTGGGTGCTGCTCGGAGTGGTCTACTCGCATCCTCTAGCCCAAGCTCCGTGGGTCCCGACTAGAGAAGAGATTCTTCCCTATATAATGATGCTGGCTAAACCCACGAAGGAAGACGTATTTTACGACTTGGGCTGTGGTGACGGAAGAGTGGTGATCGAGGCTTCTCTCCATGGTGCTAAAGGAGTTTGTGTAGAGATCAACCCCGAGCTAATAAAGAAAGCCAAGGAGGCGGCTGAGAAACTCAAGGTAGTCGATAGGATCGTCTTCATAAACGATGACTTCTTTAACGTAAGCCTCAGAGATGCTACCATAGTCTACATGTACCTACTAACTTCTGTTAACAGAGCTCTGAGACCTAAGTTAGAAAGAGAGCTCAGGCTTGGGGCTAGGGTAATCACTCTGGACTTCGAGATCCCCGGGTGGAGACCAATACACATAATGAGGATTTCGCTCGGGTACAGAGAAGCCACTCTCTACCTTTACGTAAGGGGTGTTTCAGACATATAGAGTGAGTACCTAAAACTCCCAGTAGCTTCTGAGGGTAAGGGTCCTCCGCTGGGGGCTTAACCCCTACTGGAGTGGCCCGCGTGCCGTGCTTGTAGCACGCGCCAACAGCGTGAAACTCCCTTTCTCCCTCCTAACGTATGGTTTTAAATGGTTACACTACAGACGACGGTTTTGATGGCCGGAGGCCCGTGCGACAACAGGAAAAGCTGGCGTCCACATCGACACTTGCTTCACGATTTTCGCCAAATCTGTAGGCATTTGCCCGAAGAACGGTGGGCAGGTTTGCCGGAAAAGGGGCTTATTTTTCTCTTCTCTCATTAGCTTGACCTTGACTGAGCCAGTCTATTAGGGAAGCTACATTAGCAAAGTTTACGCACCTTAACGGAGTCTTAGCATCGTATCCTCTCGTGTTAGCTTCTCGCGCGCTTCGGTGACAGCGCAATACATCGTCAGCACGGCATACCTCGCGCTATTAAGGACTTCGTGAAGGAGGGTGCCAGATGTAGCCTTCAAAGTAGTGCTACCGCTCTTGCTCCTGATACTGCTAGCAAGCGTCACGTTCGGCGGTAGAGTCGCGGGAAGATTGATGAGATAAAGATACTCCGCGTACTCCCGGTATGCGATCGCCGCCAGACTTCCGACTCCACCGCTCCTGGGAGGTGGGAGGAAGCGATGCTAGTATGACCAAGCTCTCTACAGCCGGAGGAACCGTAACTACTTTAAGAACTTTTCCTCAAACTCCTTGATAAACTCAACACTCCTCTTCGTGTCTATGAACTGCTTGCTGACCTCCAGCACGTCTTCTGCTTTAACTTCACTACGTCCTTTCTTCGACGCGACTACACTGGCTGGTCTTAGGAGCTGGATGGCGTACCTCAGGCTATACTTGACTCCTAGGTCCGCTAGCAGCTCTAAGGCGTCGCTTGAGAGGGTTACCTCCTCTTCCTCGGACCTTATCCTCACTATCTCCTTGATCTCGTCTCTTGTGTATGGTCTCACGGGGATTATGAGCAGTCTATCCAGAATGTCGAGAGGTATCCCATGAGGCGACTCGATGTCCGTGCCGTATATCTTAGTTATCCCTCTGTTTGTAGCCATTATTATTATGGGTGCGAACTCACTCTCCATTATCTTAGAGAGGAACGCGAAGCACTCCAGGTCGAGCATGTGGGCATCGTCTATGAAGAGTACCCCGGGGATGATCTCTCCTTTTCCCTCATCCACGAGCTTCTTGATCTGGGAGTTGACAGTTTTCCTTACCTCTTCGTCTATCTCCCTCTCCAATTCGATACCCAGGAAGCCTATCAACGAGATCCTCTGAGATGCTACAGCAACATCTAGGTCGTTAAAGGTGAACACTCTCGTTATCTCCTTCTCCTTCTTTACTGGACCCTTGGGTAGCTCTTCCGAAACGTCCCATACGTCGACATCATAATACTTGGCCTTCTCAATCCCCTTAACTCTGCCTACCTTATGGACTAAACCTGTTTCAGCGTCTATCCATATTAGGTCTCCTCTTTTAATCCCCAGCTTCAACAACTGCGACGTGATCTCCTCACCAACAGTTAGAGAGAGGCTATCGTCCTTGGTCTCGAGAGTTATCCTTGCTTCTCGCGGAATCCTCAAGTATGGATTAAACGGGTGCTTCCCGTAGGCAATCTTAATCTCCTTGACAGCACCCTCGTAGACTCTTCGGGTCTCCCGAATTCTTACACCCATAGCCTTTCTTACCGCTCTCATCAGGATTTCTGTCTTCTTGGCTTCTAGTGAGTAGACCTCGGACGCGTGGATAGTTACAAAGGGGGTGTCCTCGCCCAGCTCTCTCGCTATAGCGTAAGCTAAGGCGGTCTTTCCAGTCCCTGGAGGCCCGACGAGTAAGACGCCCTTACCTTGAAACTTACCTTGCTTTACTAGCTCGACTACGATAGCGGCACTTCTCCTCGCCTCGATTTGACCGACTATTCCGTCAGCCACACGTAGGGGTTCTCCCTTATCGTCTAAGCCGAGGCCCTTTATGTGGCTGTGGAGACTTATCTCGGCGATCCTTTTGACGGGTCTTATCTCACGTATCTGCGCGCACATCTTTTACTATCCATTACTTATAGATTTATGTACTCACTTTATAAGTCTACCTCATGGTAGTCGGAGAACCGATGTACTATGAGCTCTTCAGCTCTTAGTGCTCGACCCCCGAACTACGGCCATCAGCATCCTGAGGGCTGCTGCCGACCCGCCCGAGCCTACCTTATCTAAAGCTTTAGATAGCGTAGAGGGGTTCTGGAGTGCCCAAATCAGCGTGTCTAGGTGGATCGGAGGTATGCCGGTTTCCTCGCCCACGATTCTCCAGGCTTCTACTACCTCTTTTTTACACATACTTAATACTTCTTCGGCTGGCAGACCCGATATTATGCCTGCGTTTGCGGTCGCTCTAGCTACTCTAATATCTACAGGTATGGGGATATCCGTCGGTAGAGGTCCGTAACACCTCTTCAGGGCCCTCCCGCAGTAGTACGCCATCTTCACCGCGAAGACTACGGTCTTGCTACTGGGGTCGGACTTCAGCGCACTAGACGTCAGCCTCCACAGCCGCCTGAAGTCGCAACTATATATCAGCTCACCTATCGTTACTGAGTGACCGGAGAGCTTTCTAATTCTATTGGCCTTAGCTTCTCTAAGAAAGGAGCTGCAACTGTCCATTAGTACGAAGCTCAACGCTGCGTTAACGGGATCGAGACCGTACCCTACCTCGAGATAGTACTCCGCGAACCTCTTCCAGAACTCTTCACCCGTACACCTCAATCTGTAGGCCGATAAAGCAACTAAGAAGAAAGAAACGGCACCTGCTAGACCACCGGCAGAGCACACCGCTAAAGCAGACTCGTACTGAGGGTCTACTTCCTCTATGTCGAGTACGTCTCTTAGCGAGACCGTACTGAGCAACGAGACTACCCTTTTTATTGCGTCTCTATTTAGTTTGCACTCAGACGATCTCATCCTTAGGGTACGATCCACCAGAGAAGATAAGCGCACGAAACTTGAGGTTTGCGCTCAAACAAGTGTACCGCAGGTAACAAACTATCGTCTTTTGTGTATCGATGGGTGTATATCAACTAGAACAAACTCGAACTGATGCTCGACGAAGCTTGTCGGCGAGATTGTTTATTTATGCAGTTATTAATTACTCGCCTAACTCTAGGCTTTGGTCTCAACGCTCTACGAGCGGGCTTCGAAAAAGCTAAGGACTAGTCCTCTGCGGTCTCGTTCGCTCGAGGCTTAGCTCTCACGCAGGTTCGCGTTAGTTAGTGTCATCGCTTCGTCCTCATTCCCCAGCGTCGGTCTCGAGTTCGTATCGCTCCCTGGAACGCTCGGGGCAACACCCCGGGCTCCCGCGCCTCGGGCGTCTCGAGGATTCGATGGGCTCTGCTCCCTCGTCGGATTACTCCCACACACGTGGTGCTTGTAAGCGCTTCCACTCGCACAAACCGTACGAACAGATGAGAAACCCGAAACGACAACATGAGGCTCTCGGTTAGGAGTAAATTGAGCGCTATTCCTCGATGGAGTCTCAATACTCCTAGAGCTAGGAGCACTGAGGGCTGTAAGATGGTTATTGGACTCCCGCGACAAGTCGTTGAAGAGGAATGCCAAGGGGCGAGTAGAGCTGAACACCTAAGCGAAGAGTCCAAGATTCCCCACTTAAGAAGCTTAAGCTGAAGAAGGCATATGAGTACAGAGACCTACCATAGGGTACTCTTCAATTTCCTGCGGCACGCTCCCCGTGTTTTTGGGTGGTAAGAGACGCTAGGGTCTCTTCTGAGATTCTCCAGAAGGTGTCTAAAGAAGAGAAGTCCTCGGCAGTACTCCCTTGGACTTCCGCAGCGTCTAAGCTCTCGGACTTAGCACTGGCTTGGAATGCTTTTAAGCTATGCTGTACCTCTGTAGTTAGGCAATAGTGATGGCTAAATCAATGTACCACTACATTGCCCAGCTCTGGAAGAGGCCTTACGATGGCCCTATAGCCGAGCTAATGAAAGAGAGACTGACCCTATGGAGGCGGGGACCTGCTGTAGTTAGAATCGAGAAGCCTACTAGACTAAATAGAGCTAGAGCCCTAGGCTATAAAGCAAAAGTAGGTTTTGTGGTAGTGAGGGTTAGAGTAAGAAAGGGGGGTCTAAATAGGCCTAGGCCGAATTCGGGCAGGAGACCTAAGAGAATGGGAGTCTACGGATACGCACCAGAAAAATCTACCCAGCTAATAGCCGAAGAAAGGGCTAACAGGAAGTTCCCCAACCTAGAGGTACTGGGAAGCTATTATGTAGGAGAAGACGGTATGTACAAGTTCTATGAGGTCATAATGGTCGACCCACACCACCCATCCATACTCTCCGACCCAGAGGTAAACTGGGTGGCCAACCCAAGCCAGAGAGGGAGGGTCTTCAGGGGTAAGACTATGGCCGGTAGGAGGATGAGGGGTCTCCTGAAGAGTAGGGGTCTTAAGGGTACACACCACTACAAGTGGAAGAAGAAGCAGAAAGAGAGAGAACTTAAGAAGAGGCATGAAGCGTCTAGAGGAGCTAGGCTCATAGTCCCCCAAGAGGTTATGGAGGATCTAGGCTACGAGAAGTAGCGGTAAAGCTATGGTAAGGGTGGTTATTGAGCTCTCCGCTTTTGTTCATTCAACTGAAGAAGAGGAGAAAGTAGTTAGCGCCCTACTGAACGCCGTACCAGCAGAACTCCGTAGTTTCCTTACTCATCAGGTCAAGAGGCAGAACCTCGAGGGCTATTACGGAAATGTCATTAAGCTAGTTAAACTCTCAGTTGGCAGAAATGCGGCTAGCAGCGTGTTAAAACACGTCTTGTGCTCTATGAGTAAGACAGACCGCGAGATACTCCTCAACACCCTAGGGAGTAGGGTGGAGAGTAGGAGGGCCAGACTACACATTCGCTTAAGCAAGCAGGACCTCTACCTAGGGAAAGTGGTGCTGAGTGAAGGTAGCGACGTCATTAAGTTGGTGGCCTCCTTCGAGGGTGTTCATCGCGTCGACTTAAGCAAGGTCTTAATGGAAATCGGGGAGACTTGTGGTAGCTGACCTATGCTTTAAAGGTGTTGTCGACGATAACTTGGTGAAATACGCTTTAAGACTTGGATATAGGGCGATAGCTTACCGCGGGGCTAGCTCAGCTGGAGTGCTCGAAGGGATTAAGCTGGTCCCTAGGTACGAGCTGAAGAGAGACGACGTCGCTAGGTCTCGTGGCTTAAGGGGCCTTAAAGTTCTCTTAGTGAGATCTAGCGATGACCTAAAGGCGTACCCCAAGCTTGCTGGAAGCATAGATGCCGTTAAAATAGACTTCACTCAGCTGGATGAGGTTAATAAAGGCTTTCTGCGGAGATTGATAGGTCTGGGCGTCCCGGTAGAAGTAGAGTTTTTAGAGCTGGTCAATAGATTATTAAATGGCTACCCTTTGGACTACTACTATCTCATTCTAAGGCTGTATGTACGCAAGAAGATAAGGATTTACGTCTGTAGTGGTGCCACGGACTTATCTAGCATGGTTCACCCGACTGCGATGTTCGCACTTGTCTCGGTCTTGGGAGTACCCGAGGCGCTTGCTGCTAAAGCTATATTTAAGTTACCCAGCGAGCTGATATCAAATGTTACTTGAGCGCGCCCTACTGATCTCAGCTGTAGCTATTTCGCTCGCGGCTCTATACTTAGGTGTATCTTCTTGGTTGAAAGTGAGGGGGATAGCGTCCTTAGTGAGGTCCACTTTAAGCAGTAGTAAAGCGAAGGTCGCCAAGCCTAGAAGAAGGTACCTAGTTTTCGAAATAATAGCAGTCTCCGGGGACCTATCTCACGTTAGGAAAGACCACGTAGAGAAAGCGCTTCAGAGGAGCTTCCAGCTACTCTTCGGACTAGTTGGCTACGGAGCTGCGAGGCCGTCTCTTGTGTACTACGATGAGTCCAAAGGAGCCGGTATACTGACATTCAAGCACTTGTGGAGGAACCACGTTTTCCTAATGTTATCACTAATAAAGGAGATAAACGGAGTAAAAGTGTTCGTCATACCCGTCGCAACTACTGGGACGAGGAAGAAGGCGATGAAAGCTCTCAAAAGAACTTAACTCCAATACATCACTACCTAGGTGGGAGCACGTTCAAGTTCGGGGTTTCTACAATGGTGTACCTAACTCTACCACCGTCTAGGGCCGTTGAGAAGGTTCTCCAGCATGGCTTTAAGTCTGTCGAGTTAAGCTACGATAACTTCCTAACCAATAGAGTAGGGGAAATGGCGGAACTTAATGAAGTCGTGGACAAGGTGTCCAGGTACACCTTGGACTCGTTTTCCGTGCACTTACCCTACGATAACCTAGAGCTAAGCACTTTTAGACCTGCTAGCTCTATCAGTAGGTTCTCGAGGTGGATCAAGCTCCTCGATAGAGTAAACGTCGATTTCTACGTAACGCACCTTCCCAACCTTCCTCCATCGAGAGAATCGATAGATGTTGCTGTAAAGTATTTAAGGAATATCGCCGACTTAGTCAGCAGTAGCTCTCTGGTGCTCGTCGAGAATACTGCGAGCGCGGGCAGGCTTGGAGCAACTCCTGAAGACTTGCTGGCGGTCGTAAGGTACGCTGACGCACCTAATCTTGGTGTGTGCGTTGACGTGGGTCACGCCATTATAGCTAGGGTATCCCTTACTTCTTTCAGCTCCACCCTAAGGGAGCTAGTTAAGTCGGTTCACCTACACGATAACGACGGGTTCTCCGATAAGCACCTGTTTCCAGGTTCAGGTGTGCTCGACTTAGGTAGGCTAGTAGAGTTTCTGGCGGTAGCTAGACCTAATCTAGTGGTTGCTGAAGTAGCTTGCAAGGGTTTAAGTGAATGTGATAATGTACTCAACTCTATAGCGGATATCGGGAACGTCTTAAGGAGAGCTATCTAAGTTAGAGCATATAAAATCGACTACAGCTAGTTTTGGGTGATAATGTGAGTGAAGCCACTAGGCGCTTAAGGCAGGAACTATACTCTCTGCTGGATCGTATCGTAGTTATTAGGCTGTCCGATGGGTCTAGGTACGAAGGTAAGCTAAAGGGGATCGACATAGACGGGCTAACTCTTCACGCAGTCCTAGAGGACGTAAGAGACTCTAGTGGAAACGAGATACCTAAGGTTTTTATAAGTGGGAGTAGGATCTCCGAGATAATCTTGAAGGAGAAGGCGGTATTTAACGCTAAGGAGTTCGCAGCATACGTAGTTGATAGACTGAAAGTGAGGCCAGACGCCGTAAAGATAGACGAAATACTAAACGCAGTCAGGTTTCTAGATAGATACGTAGTGAGTGAAAAGGGCGTTGAAGGTTCAGGTCCGTTTGCTGAAAAGCTGTATAGCGTCTGGCAGGAGTACATGGAGTCTAAGTCGAAGCCGAGGACGTCGGTGAGTTGAGCTTCGAGCTAAGGGATAAAGACCTAGCTGGTAGAGTAGGTAAGCTGAAGCTCAGGTCCGGAACTCTAGAGACTCCAGCCTTTTTCCCCGTAGTCCACCCGTTTAAGCAACCAGAAGACATACCCCTAGAGAGGATCGTGGAGCTCGGATTTAAACAGGTTATAACGAACGCCTACATAATCAAGAGGAGGCTGGACGGTAGGGTAGTGAAAGTACATGAAGTACTAAACTTTAATGGTATAGTAATGACTGACTCAGGAGCTTACCAGCTACTCGTGTACGGTGCTGAGAGAGTTGCTATAGACCCCCTGGAGCTCGTCGAGTTCGAGGAGGCTCTAGAGCCGGATATAGCCGTCATTGTAGACATTCCCACTCCAGATACGGCAACTCGAGAAGAGGCTAGGTTCAGTGCTGAAGAGACGTTGAGGAGGGCCTACCTGTCCCTAGAGGTCGTTAGGCGGAGTTCCGATAGAATAGCCTGGGTACTTCCGGTACAAGGCGGCGTCTACGCAGACTTACTTAGGTGGAGCGCCGGAGAGTCTAGAAAGCTGTCAGATTTCTACAGCTTATACGCTGTAGGAAGCCCTGTTAAGGCCTTAGAGAAGTACGACTTTAAGAAGGTAGTCGACATGATTTACGCAGTTAAGTCTGTAGTGCCAGTGGATAAACCGGTTCACTTATTTGGTGGTGGACATCCGTTGCTGATCCCTATAGCCGTTGCTCTAGGCATAGACACTTTCGACTCGGCCTCATATATCCTCTACGCTAGAGACGATAGGTATATGACTGACTACGGCACTCTGAAGCTCAGCAACCTTAGCTACCTCCCTTGTAACTGCCCTGTCTGCAGTAGGTTCGAACCTGGAGACCTACTGGAGATGAGTAAGCCCGAGAGAGTAAGGCTACTCGCAGAACACAACTTGAGCGTTATCAGTAAGGCCGTGAGGGAAGTGAAAGAAGCTATTAAGGAGGGGAGGTTATGGGAGCTATTGGAGCGCTTAGCTAGGTCCCATCCTTCAGCTAGAGACGCCTTCGAGAGGTTAATTAGGTACGTGAGGTGGATCGAGAGACTAGACAGCAGGTTTAGAGGATCAGGAAGAGGCGTTTTTCTCGTTGATACTACATCCTATTTTAGACCCGAGCTCGTGAGGCATAGGGATTACCTAGAGAAGTACTTAAAGCACGTTCTAGAGGGAGATCACCGGAGGCCCCTGGCTTTACTCCCAGGAGACCCTGGGGATAGACCCTTCATTGAGTCGAGAATTTATCGTAGAGCTCTCGAATACCTACGCCAAGGACCGGTAGACCTCGAGCGGTACGTAAAACTCGTCTACATACCGTTCTTCGAGTTAGTTCCTGCTGAAGTATCACATGCCTACCCCTACTCTCAGTGCGAGATATCTCTTAGTGCGTCTAGAAGGCTTTCTGCGCAGATGTTCAGTAAGCTCGTCGACTTAATTAAGCGCTACAAGAATGAGGTAGTTTTCTTCACCTGTAGAAAGCTAGCGTGGTCTAGGCCGGACCTTGTGAGGAAAAGGATCTGTGCGAGCGTTGACTGCTCACGCATAGACTTCGTAGAGCTGTGCGAAGACGTATAGCACTCCACGTTTACGTGCCTGCGTTACACGTCTGGAAAAACTTGTGTCCCTTTAGAGCCTCTGACTACCTCGCGTCCCTCTCTTAGGTGTCCTATAGCAGCCCTCAACCCACCGTGCCTTATAAACCTTATGCACGCTAGAACCTTAGGACCCATAGAACCCGGTGGAAAGTGTCCTTCTCTGTAGTACTGCTCGAGCTGGCTAACGGTTACCTTACCCAGCTTTTGAGCCCCTTCTCTTCCGTAGCTTAAGTAGACTCCGTCTACGTCAGTCAATATGATGAAGTGACCGGCACCTAGCTCTGTAGCAAGCACTTCACCAGCAAGGTCTTTATCTATAACTGCTTCACGACCAATCAGCCTACCTCCACCCCTCTCGGCTACAGGGATGCCGCCGCCTCCTGACGCTATTACGATCCACCCACTATCTAGTAGGGTCTTGATGGCGTCAACTTCAACATTCTTGTAGGGTTCAGGTGAGGGGACGACTCTCCTCCACCCTCCTCTAGGATCTTTCTTGAATACCCAGCCCTTCTCCTTAGACAACCTCTCAACCTCTGATTCATCCGTATACCACCCTCCGACAAACTTCGTTGGGTTACTCCAAGCAGGGTCGTCATCTCTAACGGCTACCCTGTTGATTACAGTTACAGCTCCCTTAACCTTACCGAGGAGCCCCTTGTCGGCGAGCGTGTTGTGTATCGCTTGGGTGAGTAGGTAGCCTAACCACCCCTGAGTCATTGCCCCAGCTATATCGAGAGTTTGAGGTGGGATCTTAGACTTCAGGTGCTCCATCCACTCACACACTATCCCGACTTGGGGACCGTTCCCATGTGTTACTACAACCCTGTACCCTTCTTCTACAATGCTTGCTATGACCTCGGCCGCAGTAAAGGCGTTCCTCCAGTAGTCTTCTGGAGTTCCTCTATCACCTATACTCTGAAACGCGTTCCCCCCTAAGGCTACGAAAACAAGGCGCTCGTCTCTTTGAACCATATATACTCCCAGATGTTAGCGCTCTTTCCTAAAAATTTTTATATAGTTTTCGAATTTTAGTTATGCTTGGCTAGAGCATCTTCGAAGTGGGCAGCAATAACCTGATACCGCTCGACTAAACGACGTATTTCAATTACTTCGGATAACTGTAGTGGAAAACATTAATTTTCCTCTGCGGTTAGGTACGTGTCGATGGGAGTAGCTAGATGTATATAACTAGGCGTGCTACAAGAGATGAGGTACGCATACTCAGGTCTATAGCTGACTACCAGTTCGGAGTCGGTATAGGACAGGAAGTCGTACCCGAAGCTGTTTACTTAAGGATCTCGAAGTCTACGGGTAGGGTTAGAGCTGTTCTTGACGATGCTGGTAGAGTTTTATACACTATTAGAGCATATACTCACACTCTAATTCCAACTATCTACGGTGCCTTACTCCTCCATAGAGCAGCTAAGTACCCGAGGCTTAGGTGTGTAGTAGTATCTGATGTCGTAAAAGACCTAGTGGAGAGAGGATCCAGCGTCTTCTCAAGGCACATCATGTACCTGGACGAAGAGCTTAGAGCAGGTGATGAAGTCTTAGTTGTAGACGAATCCGATAAACTACTCTGTACTGGAACACTCAAGCTATCTCCACTCGAGGTTTTAGAGTTTATTAGAGGTTCCGCTGTAAGAATTAGGGCGTGTATGCTTGACGAAATCAGTTAGAGTAGTACTCTCAGATCGTGGAAGAAGGCTAGTAGAGAGTAGGGATAACTGGCTACTCATAACCGGCTTCCCGGGCTTCGGCTATGTTGGTACTATAGCCGTTAGGTACATGATCAAAAAGCTGAAGGCCCAGAAGGTAGGGAACATATTCACGAAGTACATGCCGGATTTTACTGGAATCGATGACTACGGTATTGTCACACCCTTCGAGTTGTTTGCACATTCAGATACAGGCATACTGTTCCTACTGAATAACGTGATACCGCATACACCAGAGAGACAAGCCTTCGTAGAAGCAGTTGCTGACTGGTTTACATCGGTTGGTGGCAGTAAGGCCATACTAATAGGCGGGCTTAACTACAAGTTCCGAACCGGTGAAGAAGAGCTATCTTGGGTCTGCTTAAACGAGTGCGGGTGGGAGCTTCCGGAATCGTCACTCCCAAGAGGTCTTTACATAGTCGGACCTCTAGCCCTTCTTACTATGGCGCTAGAAACTCGAGGTATTCCAACACTTATAGTTCTACCGTACACCGACCCCAGCAAATACGACCCGAAGGCTGCGTCAGTAGCTGTGGAAAGAATCAGCAAGCTTCTGGGGCTCTCGATCGACGTAGCCGAGCTACTGGAGCACTCTAAGATAGTTGAAGAAGCTGAGGAAATGCTTAAAGAAGCTGTTAAAGAAGCGGAGAGCAGAGTTAAGATGTACATGTAGCTGTAGTCAAGATACTAGCTTAACTAAGAGTTTTGACTTAAACTTCCTGTAGATAGCGTAGGATACTGCGAACCTACCGTACATATCTGTAATCTGAGTTGCCCAGACACCGTATATCCCGTAAACTGGTTGTAGAGCTTGAGCTAGAAGTGCCCTAAGAAATATGACAGTAAACGAGTTGACTGCTAGCGGTACCCACGTGCTACCCATGCCCCTAATTACTCCGTATATAGCTAGCGACCCCCCGAAGCCCACCTCTGAGATAGCTGCTAGCACTAAGTACGTGCCGACGAGTCTGGCTATATTTGCGTCTTCAGTAAACGCCCTACCAACGAATGGTGATAAAGCTAGAAGTATGGCTGTTGCCACAGACATCCACGACAGACCTATCTTCAGTGACTCACGCACTAAGTCGTCAAGCTTTTCCACGTTGTTTGACCCAACCCTCTGCCCCACTCTCGCAGATGCAGCAATGTTTATTGCGAAAACCGGGTTTATTATGATGCCCTCCACGCTTAACCCTATGTTGTGAGCTGCTAGAGCAGCGACTCCAGACTTAGCTACAGCGTTTATGTATATGTTCTGCCCCAAGCTCCCGACGATTCTCTCGATAGATGCTGGCACACCTATGGCCATGACTTTAGCTAAGACCCTTGAGGGAGGCTTTAGCCTCAACCTGAATGGGGGCTTAAATATGGAGTAAACGGTTAAGCCGAGGTACTGAGAAAGTGCTGATGCGAGCCCCATACCCTCTATACCCATTTTGGGCATATTGAAGTAGCCGAGACCTAGTGATGGTATGAGTACAGCACCAGTAATACCGGCGAATATAGATGAGTAAGCAGGTATCCAAGGTAAGTTGACAGCCCTATAAGATGAAGCTAGGACCGAGTTAACCATCATCGCCGGAACAGACAGAATCCTCAAGCCTAGGTAGGTGCTAGCAACGGCGCTAACCTCCTGTTGCCCCCCCGAGAGTATTCCCGTATAGCCGCTTATCCAGATATGTGAAGTAAGCACTATAGCCATCGATAGCATTATTGACAGTAGTAGAGACTCACCTACGGCTCTCTCTATAAGGTCCCTCCTACCTGCTCCAAAAGCTTGAGAGCAGTACACGAGGAGACCGACCATGAAGATAGACATTAGAGCGTTGAGTATGAAGAAGAGATATGAGGCTAGTCCCGTACCCGCAACAGCCTCAGTACCTATCCTTGAGGCAACAACCATACCTATCAAGCTTATCACAGAGTCCGGTATAGAGCCTACGAGTATCGGGAGAGCTATACTCCCGACCTCTCCTTTAAACCCTAACCTACCTCACCAAACTCTTCTTCAATTAAGCATTAAGTACTTAAGTGAATTAGAGTTGGTTATGGAAGCTAAGTTTAAACCGAGGCTCGACGCTATATACAAGCTAGTGGGCTTTAATTAGGTGGTAGCCCTGAAGGTTGGGATAAAGTACGGCATATATCGATGACTTTGTTCAGAACGTGCGGGAGCTCCCTATAGCTTTCAACCTTTAGAAAAAGCAGACCTAGGGCTTCAGCAGCTTCTTCGTCGTACCGTGTGTCCGCCACGAAAACCACTCTCCTCCCTTTAGAGAGCTTTAGTACGTGCTTCAGCTGTTCGACCCTGTAGGGAGTAACATCCCTCGAGATAAGAGACTCCGCGACACTAGTGAGGCCTAGCCTCGATAAGACTAGCTCGGCTGTTCTCGAGCTCCTAGCAGTCACAAAGACCACTCCAACTCCTAGGGAAACCATCCTCTTAACGCACTCAACGCTCTCGGAGACATCCCTCAGGTCTATACGCTCGACAGACTCTACCTCTGCTTCCTCAATAAGCCTCCAAGCCTCCTCCTTCAACTCCCTATCTACTGGGAGGCTTGCCAGACTCTCGGCTAGCGGTCTAAGTGGGTGACTAACACCTAGTAGCGCTCTCACCCTAGCCCTCAGCGTCTCGAAGTCAATTAGTAAAGGTATTAAGGTACCGTCGATATCGAGAGCTACTAAGCAGCCCCTACAGACCTTAACCACCAAGACTTAAACTACAAACATAATTTAACGGCGAAGGCTATCAACTCTAGAGCTAGTACCGTAGCCCCTAGCTTCACGTAAATGAGAGTTTCGACTCCAGGACCCCTTGTGGTAAAAGGGTCCTAACTAAGGCTATCAACTTAGGACGACTAGATAAATGCTATTAATAGCACATAGAAGAACCAACCGCAGAGCATGCGGTGCTGCCTATCTATGGTATGTTTCTATTTGTTTATGTTAAAGTCATTGTATTGACGTGTTGATCTATCGCTTGGAGTGGATTTGGGATTCCGCATACATTGGGCTTCGACGTCACTGCTCGTGGTCGAAGTTCGTTCGGCCTTGATGATGGTCTCTAGCTACCGTACTCGCATTAGCTAGACCTCGGGAAAGCCTAACCCACGAATTCATGAAGCTTTCTGAGCTTCTTGAATGCAACCCCGAGATAGACTCTCACCAGACAGTTTTCAGGTACTGCGGGTATAACTATCTCTCCGTCAGCGAACACTACCTTCAGAGGACCTAGAGGACCTTCCGACATGCTCTATTTTTTATTGTATATATTGGGTGGTACTACGCCAACCAGCGATAACTTCGAGGAAGACCCCAGATTAAGGAGAGCCAGAAACGAATTCATCACTATGATCCTTTTTGGGTTTGTTCTGTACAGTATCGCGTACTGGTCGTTAATAGTTAGTTATGGCTCAAAGCCGAGAGGCTTAATATGGGGGATACCTTGGTGGTTCTATCTCTTGATAATTTCCGTGATATTCGCCGCGGTGTTGATCATAATAACTGCCGTTGGCATGAAGGAGGAACCCTTAGAACCTTGGTTAAAGAGGTGAGGGTATGAGCGAGATTCCGATAACCCTTGAAGAGAGAATATCTGTAGCTACGGTTTTTGAGTATATCTCGTAGCTATCACTATACTAGGAATTTACGCAAGAAGGATTTTAGGTAAGACTGCTATAGATAGATACGTTGAGGAGTTCTACGTAGCGGGGAGAGGACTAGGGGCAGCTATTGTTGCTTTCATAGTTGCTGCGGGTCTATGTAGTGTTGGAACCTTTGTTGGCGGACCTGGACTAGCTTGGTTGTTAGGTATGCCGTGGTCAGTCTTGATGGGAGTTCAAATATACATGAACTTCTACATACTCTACGGCTTAGGCAAAAAGCTCGGAATAGTTGCCAGAAGAATTGGGGCCATAAGCTTAGGCGATGTTCTCTACGAGAGATACGATAGGAGCAAGTTAGTAGCACTTATTTACGCTTTGATCGTCGTAATATTCTTAGTACCCTACTGCTCCGTCCAGTTCGTTGGCTCGGCGAGAGTATTTGAGGTCATGACCGGCTGGCCCTACTACATCGCGCTGGCCCTCTCAGCAATAGCAACGATATTCTATGCGACAATAGGAGGTATTAGAGGAGTCGGCCTAGCGTTGCTCGTTCAAGGAGCCTTCATGACGGCTTGCTACGCTCTTCTCGTAGCAGGAGTTTGGAGCAGGGCTATAGCTGACTACGGAAGCCTGGCTGCGATCAACGAAGCCCTAATAAATACAGCTGGGGAATCCTTCATGAACGCGTTCAGGACTCCACCTGGAATTGCCTGGGTATTCTCGCAGTGGATAATATTTAACTTAGGTCTTCTAGCACTACCGCATGGCCTCATGGCTACGATAACGTATAAGAGCGTGAAGGCCATGAAGAGAGCTATATACATAGGCATACCAATAGTGACTTTCTGGACCTACGGGATATGGGTCGCTCTCGTAGGGAGGCTTTACTATCCGAAGCTAGCGGTTCCGGACCATATAAATCCCGTACTAGCTATAACCATGGTCCCCGCGGGACTTGGCGGCATAGTCTATGCCGGCGTTATCTCGGCCGCACAGTCGACTATAGCTACTATGATCATGGTGATGAGCTCCGCACTACTTAGGCATGTTTACCTTCTCTTCAGGCCGAGTGTCACCCCCGAACGCCAAAAAAGAGCGACCTTCTGGTTTACCCTGGTAGTAGGGGCTTTATCGTTCCTCTTCGCCATAACAGCACCTCCAGCTCTAGAGTACATCATAATACTCGCCATAGGAGGAACCATGTCGGCACTATTCTGGCCGATAATATTCGGGCTCTACTGGCGTAGAGCCAACAAGTACGGAGCGGTATCATCTATGGTAGTTGGGTTGGTGGTTTATGCTGTGGATAGACTTAAGATAGTGCCTATTTCGGCTACACTCTTCGCTGGCTCAGACCCGGTTATACCCGGCATGCTGTTCTCCCTCATAGCCTTTCTAGTAGCTACCTACGTTACGCCTCCTCCGTCGAGAAGGTCCATTCAGCTCTTCTGGGGGCTAACTCCACCCGAGAGTGGTTAGCGTGGCACTCTACGACATAGTAATAAAGGGGGGAAAAGTCCTTACCGGCGCAGGGTCTCCCTGGATTAGCACGGACGTGGGAATCAAGGATGGCAGAATAGTTAAGGTAGGCTACATCAAGAACCCGCAGGCTGATGTAGTAATAAACGCTAGCGGAAAGTTCGTGACCCCGGGGTTCATAGACCCGCACAACCACTCAGACCTCTCTGCTATGGCGTACCCAGATGCTACCAGCGCCCTACTCCAGGGGGTCACTACTATCATCGTGGGAAACTGTGGGTTTTCAGCCGCTCCAGTCTCAAAGAAGACTAAAAGCCTGCTGGAGAGATACTGGTCTACTTTAGGACCTCTCCCAGTCGAAATAACTTGGACTTCTTTCAGCGAGTACCTCCAGCAATTAGAGAAGGCCAGGCCGGCAGTCAACGTGGTGCCTCTAGTCGGTCACGGGGCCCTCAGAATAGCCGCTATGGGTTTCGAGGCCAGAGCCCCCACGACCGAAGAATTGGAGGCTATGAAGAGCATGCTCAGGGAGTCTCTTGAAGCTGGAGCGTTTGGGTTATCTACCGGCCTAATATACCCTCCCGGAAGCTTCTCTACAACTGAAGAAATTGTGGAGCTCGCAAGAGTGGTCTCCGAGTACGGAGGTGTGTACACATCCCACATTAGGGGAGAGTCTTATACTTTGATTGAGGCCGTTAAGGAGGCTATAGAAGTCGGAAGAGCTACCGGGGTGCCGGTGCAAATAAGTCACCACAAGGCAGCAGGTAGGGACAACTGGGGCAGGGTCAGAGAGAGCCTAAGGCTTATGGCTGAAGCTAGGTCGGCAGGTGTTGAGGTAAACTGTGACGTTTATCCCTATACAGCCGGTATGACGATGCTTGCCGCATGCCTACCTAGATGGGTCCACGAGGGCGGGGTGGAAGCCCTATTATCAAGGCTGAAGGATGCGGGAGCCCGCAAGAAAATCAAAGACTTCATAGAGTCCGAGGTTACTACTTGGGAAAACTTTGTGAAGCTTGCGGGCTGGGAGGGGATGGTAGTGTCTTACTCTGAGAAGTGTAAGGATTGCGAAGGAAAGAGCATAGCGGAGATAAGTAGAATGCGGAGAGCAGACCCCTACGAGGTGCTGTTTGATATAATACTCGAGGATGAGGCTAGATCGACCATGGTGGTGCACCTGATGAGCGAGGAAGACGTAATCGAGGTCTTGAAGAGCCCTCTAAGCATGGTCGGGTCGGATTCCTGGATAATGTTGCCCAAGGGGAAACCTCACCCCAGGTTCTTTGGAACCTTCCCGAGGGTGATAAAGAGGTACGTAAAGGAGCTGGGAGTGTTAAGCCTCGAGGAGGCAGTAAGAAAGATGTCCTCTATGCCAGCAGAGAAGTTCAGACTAGGAGACCGAGGGTATATAGCACCAGGATTTAGAGCGGATATAGTCGTATTCGACCTAGAGAGAGTGGCGGATAAAGCTACATTCGAGGAGCCTACTCTACTACCTGAAGGAGTAGACTACGTGCTGGTAAACGGATCTCTTGCTGTAGAAAACGGTAGCGCTACTGGGGTTAGAGCTGGCTCGGTCTTACGCAAACTAAGCTAGGCTAAGAGTTCAAGTTTACCCCTTCTTTTTGCTCCACACGCCGATTAGGTACTTCCACACCACCCTATATAATGACTACTTATGCTTATGATAGATGGGTAAAGCACCTGGCGTGCTTTAGGGTTTTATAAGCTGGTTTTAGTCTCTACATAGTATAGGCGGAGGACTTTCCCACTCCAGACCTCTACTACTGTGAGGTCAGTGGAGTTCTTCAGCTGAAGCGGCGTGATGAGGTACGCTTTGCTGAGTTCGAGCTCTCTCACTATGGAGTTTATAGTGCTGTTTAGGCGTGGACAGACCCACACTAGCTCGCTGGGTGAGGGGCGCTTCCCATAGATAGGTGAACCCACCTAGCTATCCAGTCCGGGACTACTACCGCAATACCGGGGTCTAAGCTCTTCACTACTTTAGCTACTTCCGCTAGGTCCTCTAAGTACTTCTGGTCGTTAGGTAGTGGTGTAAGCCCCAGTGATGGGAACTCTCTCATAGAGTATGCGTACTTAGTCGCTCCGAAGACCGTGTAGGCAAAGGGGAACGCTAGAACCATGAGTAGGATGATGTAGGCTAGCTGAAACTTCCACCCACCTGAGAACTTAGCTACCCAAGCACCTGCCAGTGTTAAAGCTATCGGTGCTGCCCCAACCATAAACCTGTACCAAACAGCTACCGAAGTATTAGGGTGCTAGAAATAGTGAGAGACTCTCCCCGATCAACACTACTAGAGCGCTAAGCAAACTCGGTAAGAGTGTAGAGCAATAGCTGTAGGTCCAGCCTAGAGCCCTAAGATCGAGTAACACACCTACTACAACAGTGGAGTACCACACACTGTAGTCGTAGGCTATGCGCACAGCAAGACTACTACCGTCTGCGAACCTAGCGGTTAAGAGTAGTGTAAGTAAGGCTGAAGCCGGCAGCAGGAACTTGACTCTACTAAGCACTTCTACCCAGCGTAACCTGTCTTTACCTCCGGTCTAGAGCATATGTATCGCAGTGACATACTCACCGCATCCCTAAGGACGATACGCGCCCTCCACCACTTACCATAATCAACCGACCGATAGAGTGTTGTCTTTATCGAAGGACCTCGCTCCAACTCAAAGGTACATAATAAAAGTCCGCAGTCATTTACTATCTCAACGCTTCTTGAATATGCGCAAACTAAGCATATTGTGTTTATTTATTGGAGGGTGACCTTCGGAGATGATTGTCGGTCGTCTTAATCACAAAGCTTTGCCTAAGCACACAAAACTAGTGGTCCTGAAGTCTAGGTTAGTCTTGATGGGTGGTTTTTTAGGTTTATGGATTATAGTAGTGAGAGCTTTAGTATCGCGTGCCTGTGGGTGTACGGGTTGGAGGGGGTCCTGCTTTCGGGTAGTCCCGCGGTTTTTGCTAGACAGAAGTTGTTTAAGTACACAAGGCTAGAGAGGCTTGAGGACCTCGTTGTCGGCTTATTCGCCCCCTTAGGAGTAGAGTCTGCTAGCGTTGCTGAAGCTCTATACAGAGTTCTCGCCGAAGACGTAGTGTCACCTAAGGACCTGCCGGAGCTTAGCGTATCGCATGTAGACGGTTTTGCTGTATCTGAATGCGATAGCAGAGTGTTTAAGGTAGTGAGTAGTGAGGCTCTCAACCGGTGTGAGGCCACACCCGTTGAAACGGGTCACCCAGTACCGGAGGGTGCGGTAGCTGTAGTCCCCGTAGAGTCCGTGAGGTTTTTAGAGAGCAATGAGATAGTTGTCCCCAGAAGCTATGAGAGGTTTCACGAGATCATCAGGAAGGGTTCTGATGTATCTAGAGGTGAAGCAGTTTGCAGGAAAGGCTGGATACTAACTCCACCACTAGCTAGAGCCTTGCTCGAGTTAGGTATCGAGGAAGTTAAGGTCTATAGAAGACCTAGAGTACTTGTAGTACCTATAGGCTCAGAGTTTACTGAGGGGACCAAAAGAGAGTCTAGCAGTGTTCTAGTAAAAGCCATGTGTCAAGCTGTTGGAGCCTTAGTCGAGGTATCGAAGCCCGTGGAGGACTCTGTTGAAGACGTAAAGGTAGCCGCAGAGAGGGGCGTAGACATGTATGACGTAGTTGTTACAATAGGTGGAGCGTCGCTTGGAAGTAAGGACGTTACATTAACCGCCCTACTTGAGCTACCCGATAGCGCTCTAGTAGTTAGAGGGCTAGCTATACAACCGGGTAGAGTGACCTCGCTAGTTACCGTTAGGAGCAAGCCGGTAGTCTTACTACCAGGCTTGGTGCAGTCAACAGTAGTGGGAGCAATATTCCTCCTACAGCCCCTGATCAAGAGGCTTCAGGGAGCTCGCCCACGAGCTCATTACCCGATCGGCCTCTATAGACTGGCCTCAGATTACTCCTATGCCGGCAGGTTCGCTAGCTTCAAGAGACTGAGGTTCGTAAAGCTAGTTAGTGAAGAGCTACTCGAGGTAGAGGTCGTTGAAGCACCCTCACTGGTGCAGAAGGCGGTCGTGACTTCTCATGGCTTCATTATACTAGAGAGTGGGGTCACCGGCCTAAGCAGGGGTTCGTACGTGACGGTCTATAGAGCTCCGGGGCTATACGCTGAAGCTCCGCTAACATTGTGAAGGTTCTGAGCGTAACTGCTCAGTCAAAGAGTCACCTTAGTTGGTTTTCGACATACTCGATCTCCGAAGAGCTACACGCTCGGCTTAGATTACCCGCTTAAGTTATTGAGTCTACTTCGTCAGAGAACTCTTCTTGGTACGCAATTATCGCTTTGTCTCTAGGGTTTAGAGTCGTTCTTCTCGCTAGCGGGTAGGCGATTCAGCATCACCGGACCTAACCGCTAGCACGCCGTTTGCCCCTGGGTGCTCACTCCCATTAGTTCGTTTTCGTTCACGGCTGTACCCGGGGACTTCCACCCCGCCCGCGCGGCCTCACGGGTGGAGGTCGAGCCCGACGGCGCGGGTCTCCCGTCTGGCTTGAGCCCCGAGCGGCTTGGAGCGATACCACCATCACCACCGGGGCTTCCGATAGACGCAGGGCAAAAGCAACGCTAACATGCACTTCCTAAAATCATCGAGAAGGAAACGGCCCCTCAAGCATACCAAGGAGCTCTTCCCGAACACCTCGGTTTGTTTAGGCATGAACCTATAGTGGTCACCCTCGGCTACAGCTAAGGCGTCTACCGTGCACCTATCCGTTAGGTCTAGTGCTTTAGAGTCTTCCTTAGCCGGTGGCCTAGCAATGACCTCTTTGCCTGCGTAACGTATAACCCGGTTATAGCTAATACCGAGAGACCTCCCGACCAAGAGCGTGTAGACTGCAATCTTTCACCGAGCTGAGCTCATGTCTACCGAAGAACCGTAGTAAACAAGTTTCCTACGATACTCGTCAAAACCTACAGTGGTGGAACCCGTCTTCGGCTGCCTTCTCCAAGACGTTCCTATGCTTCTAGTCTTATCCAGATTTCGTTAATGCTATATATAGAGTATGCGCTTCATATTCATCTCCGCAAACCTTATAGAGAATATCGCTAGAAGTGTATAACCACAGTACAGCATCCTTATTTGGGGACTTAGCTATTAAACGTGTTCGAAGGTTTACTTTAAAGAATGGCTAGAAACCTTTTAACCTTTTTAAGGTACCGAACAGCAGTATTTGCGAGTCCAGCTGTTTCCTCCAAAATCTCTATAGCTTCATCTACATCATCTAGCTCCGCTCTGAAAGCTTCAGCACGGTTTTCTCCATATCCACTTATGGTCCCTAGACCCAGACTTTCTGAAAGCTCTAGACGTACATGCTTCATACATGCGTGAAAACCCACGGCAATGACCTTTATACCTTTTAAAGGATTTGATACGGTATTCAACATTAATATCATGGATCTCTTGCCTACGATCATCGCACTCTCGTAAGCCTGGTCGACATATCTGTATTTGAAGCTTATTACTTGTTTAAGTCCGACTCCCTCCTCGCCCTGAAGGGCGAGGCTTTCGGGTTGTAAGGCAAGTTAAAGTAATAAATGTATAAGGATAAGTATAAGGATAAGGATAGAGGTGCTAGAGATCGCTGTAGAGAGCTTTATCGAGTTCAGGACTGCTTGATGCAGGTTACGCATCGAATCCCTACATAAGTTGTGCCCATGACCGTTCTACTGTCGTGCGCAAAAATTATACAGAGACCTTCGCGAAATCGTTGATGAATGGCGTAGTACTGTAGCTGTAAAGAACAACATAATTGAGGCTTTAGTAAAGGGGGTTAAGAAAGTCAAGGGAGTAGCTGTAGGTATTGGGGCTATAACAGGTCCTTACCAACCTGTTGAAGCTCTATATAGACTCACTAGAAAGGCTGTAGAGATTCAGCTGGACATGTACTCAAGGTAAGCATCCGGACCAAGAGTCTGCAAATCCCGAGGGACCAGACCTGTTTGACAGATTGATAGACATAGGTGTGGTTGTTATCTCTTTGCTTCTACACAGAAAATACGTCACCTATGAATCGCTTTGAGCCATATCCATAACCCCCTCCAGCACACATAAGCACATTAAAGAAACCCTCTAGTCCTGGTCTCAAGACATAGGTCCTCTATGGACCTGTAATACCTGGATACAATGACGGTCTCGATAAAATTCAACATGTTTTGGAGATAGCTAGAGATACCAGAAGCGTGGTTTATGTGGATCAACATGGATCGGTCCTCAGTGGCGTGATATCGCCATTACGAGCTTTAGATATTAGTAGCGCGAATTCTGCGCCAAGGCGCTTCAAGCGTATAGAGATACGGGGATAGAATGTGGACGTGGTTTGAAGGAGGTAGCAGGTATAGGGATTTGAATAAAAAGCTTGAGGATCACATCATGGGGAGGTAAACAGTCTATAGAGGTCTATACGTTAATCTGGCTGTATGTTGCATCCGTTGGATATCGTTTTGGCATTGTTTAAAGACGGTGGCGATGTTTCTTCCAAAATTTGAAGTAGGCTTGTTCTGAAGCTTAACATCCATTGCTGCTTAAGCAGAGAACTTAGCTAGGTAACAGATACGCGTCTCGATCAATAAATTAACCCCTACCTACTCCAAAACTGTAAAACCTTAATACTATGGATAATCTTTACTCTAAGGGCGGTGAGATGGCTAAAGCAGTGTCTGACAACATAGGAGAAATCGTAGACGCCATCTCGAGTCTTATTGAAGAAGGTAAACTTGAAGAGGCCGCCAGGCTGTTTGAGTCTCTTGACCCTCCTAAGGCTATGGATGTTGCTCTAAGACTTGACAGTGATGAAAGAATGAAGTTGTTTACAGCTACGGGACTCGATAATCTGGTCGAAGTTTTAGCTCGTCTACCCGATGAGATCATGTATGAAATCGCTTCTGTTAAAGGTATTGACGATATAGCTAAGATTTTAGCTAAACTACCTGTAGACGAAATTGCTGATGTCCTCTTCAAGCTTCCATCTAAAATGAGGACGGAGCTACTAAAGGTTCTACCAAGCG
>JAWBJE010000009.1:0-54880 GCA_038832865.1 Sulfolobales archaeon | reverse complement strand
GCTACATCAACATCATCGACTTCTTTACCTACTCCAGCTAGCCGGCCAGTAAGTTAGTGAGATGCCATCTCTCTAAAAGATCGGCAAACTCTTTGCTCACCAAATTGTACTGACAGCCATCGCAGCCAGATAGAGCCACGGTCGCGACCTTCATTAATCTATCACCTCACTTTAACGACGTGAACGGCACACGGGATACACGGGTCGTAAGCTCTAACGAGCGCCTCTACGTACTTCTGTATAGTTGAATCGCTAGCGCCTCCAGCGAGAAGTTCTTTGGCTATAGAGGTTGTGGATAGCTCTACGTGCTCTGTATTCATGACTGTCGGAGTGGCTATATCAGCCCTAACGACTTTTAGGTCTTTATCTACCTTGTAATAATGTATAAGTAACCCTCTCGGAGCTTCCGCAACACCTAGACCAGCTGACGCACCTCTCGTAGTAGCCGGCTGTAGCTCTAGGTCTCTAGATGAAAGCTCACTGACGTCCTGAACTATGGAGTCGAACATCAGCTTCGATTCTATCGCTTTAGCGTAGATGTTGGAGTAGGGGTTTTCTTTAAGCTTTTTCTCAAAGCTAGCCACAACACCTCTAGTCTCACCGTCGAGTTCGTTGTACTCTAGCGCACTTAGGAGCCTAGCTCTAGCTCCGACGTAAAACTGGTAGCCTAAGAATAAGCACTTTTTGCTACTAGAGTATTCAACGTGTAGTTCGTTAAAGAGCTCTCTATAGTTCTCTAAGGTAGTAGCGAACCTTCCGGTAGGTGTATTTAAGCTGTAGGGCTGGCCTCTAGGGACGGTGGACCTAGTGGACCCCGATAGAGCAACGTATCTAGGTGATGGGTCTCTAGAGTTCGGAAGCTCGACGTCCAGCACTCTCTCTGTGAAGCCCTCGAGGTGGGGTCGCACGGCTTTTAGTAGCTCAAGTGCTGACGTGAGTACTCTACGGCTGACGTCGGATAGGAACCTCCCCATAGAGTAGTTGTTGGGTGACGTAAGTCTGCCGCATATGAGCTTAATGACCTTGTTTAAGTAGGTGTTAATCTCTAGAGACTTCTTCGCGAGTTGCTCAGAAGCTTCCCTACTAAGTAGTCCGGTAGCGCTAGAACCCCTAAGTGAATTACGTGGTTCTGAATAAAGCTCAGCTTATTGCATACGTCCCTCAATCTAATAGTGTCTTCAGAGGCTTCTACACCTGCGATTTGCTCAACAGCTAAAGACGCTGCCCAGAAATGGGGGTGGCTACACACTCCGCAGATCCTTGAAGCTATAGCTGGTACTTCACTAACTTTCCGCCCGATGACTAAGTTTTCGAATCCTCTCAGCCTTGCTACTGAGCTATACGTGACTCTTGTGGAGCCGTCGTATATCAACACCTCTACCTTGGACTCACCGGCCACTCTAGGTATTTCCCAGCTTAGTGACTTACTCATGGTTACGACCCTTGGTGACTACCTCCCTTAGTCTCTCGGGTAGATTGCTCCAGAAAAACTTCATAGTAGCCTCGATCTCCTTTACGTCTACTCTATACTTCCTGTATAGCTCCACTGTAGCGTCTTCCCAAATCTTTGGGTCGCTTAAGTACCCCCGACACCCCACACACGGAGCTCCGTAGCGAGGACATTCAGCAGAACAGCCGGCGACAGTCAGAGGTCCTAAGCACGGCTCACCTTTTGTGATGAGGCATTCATCCCCTATGAGTGGGCACTCAGAGCACACCGGTAACCCTTCGATACCTAGCTGCTTCGATACTTCGAGTAGGGAGCAGTTCGACTTCCTTATGCAGCTCCAGCACTTGACTCTATGTGTCGATAGTAGTAGCTCTAGGTTGGTCCTTCTATACCTAGTGAGCTCATCACCTTCTGTCACTATTTTAGCTTCCTCAGATACCGGGAACCTACATGAGGGAACGACTCTCCCGTTAACTAGGACTACGCATATTCTACAAGTAGCTTCCTCGAAGAGTCCCTCGAGATAGCAGAGTACGGGGACTCTAAACCCAGCCTTCTCAACAGCATCTATTACGAAAGCGTTTCGTGGTACCTCTACCTGTACGCCATTTACGTAAACTCTAACCGTGTCCACCATCTCTTACACCTTCCTAATTGCTCCAAAGGGACACGCAATCAAGCATTGACCACACTTAGCGCAAAGCTCTTCCCTTACTCTATGGACTTCTCCCGGCGAGCCAGATATCGCACCAGTAGGGCAGGTCTTAGCGCACTGTGTGCAACCCCTGCATAGGGCTGGGTCGATAACGTACTTAACTAACTTAGCGCAGACTTTAGCTGGACACCTACGATTGACTACGTGTTCTACGTACTCGTGTTTAAAGTACCTCAGTGTCGATAGTATGGGGTTGGGTGCCGTTCCTCCGAGTGCGCAGAGGCTTGACTTAGCTATGCTCTCACCGAGCTCTTGAGAGAGCTCTATATTGTCTATCGTTTCAGTACCACTCGTAATCTTCTCCAGTATGTTGCCGAGCTGCTTCATGCCAACTCTACAAGGGAGGCACTTCCCGCAAGATTCAGCTAGAGTAAAGCCGGTGAAGAACTTTGCTACATCAACCATGCAGTTACCGTCGTCAATGACTACTAAACCTCCTGATCCCATTATGGCACCGTAGCTCTGCAGGCTCTCGTAGTCTATCTCTAGGTCCATAAACTCGGCTGGAATGTGCCCCCACTAGGACCTCCCATCTATACAGCCTTGATTTTCCTACCCTCCGGAGGTCCTCCCGCTATATCGAAGACTAAGGTCTTTATCTTAGTCCCCATAGGCACTTCGTAAACTCCAGTCCTCTTGACGGCCCCAGTAACACAGAACATCCTAGTTCCTTTCGACTTTTCCGTTCCGTACTTAGTGAACTCTGCTACACCACTCTGAAATATCGTAGCGACGTAAGCGAGGGTCTCCACGTTGTTTATGGCAGTTGGTTTTCCCCACAGTCCACTAGTCGCAGGATAGAGAGGCCTCTGCCTCGGTCTAGAGCGGCCCTCTATAGCTGCTATTAGTGCTGTTTCTTCTCCACACACGAACGCACCCGCACTCCTATAGACTTCTGCGTTGAAGTCGAACCCGGAGCTCGGGATCTTCTTCCCCAGAAATCCAGCTCTCTTTGCGTCGTTGACTGCTTTCTCTAGTCTGTCGGCCATGAGGGGTTTCTCGGCTCTAACGAAAATAAACCCTTTAGTCGCCCCTATAGCGTAGCCGGCGATTATGAGCCCCTCTAGAACTCTATGGGGATCTGATTCAGCGAGGAGCCTGTTCATGGAGGCACCAGGGTCTCCTTCGTCACCGTTGCATATTACGTACTTAACGTCGCTCTTTTGTTCGTATGCTACCTTCCACTTAAACCAGGTCGGGAAGCCAGCTCCTCCTCTTCCTCTAAGACCGGAAGCCTTAACTTCCTCTATTACTTTTCATACTCAAGGCTTTCTTAAGTCCAGAGTACCCACCGGTCTCTACATAGTCTTCGATGGACTCAGGGTTTATTAAGCCGCAGTTTCTGGAAGCGTACATCGTCTGAAGTCTCCAGTAGTCTAGTTCGTCTAGCGACGGCGGGTCTCTAGAGTCTGTTTTGAATCTTACCGCAGTAGCTCCAGGGAGGTCACCCTCTAAATACCTCTTCAAGATCTGTGGGACTTGGTCGGGCTTTACGTTTCCGTATAATGCCGAGGCCGTCCTTCTCTAGCCAACTAGCCAACCTCGATCCAGGGGTCCATGAAGCAGAGACCGGTACACCCTACCGTATACACTTCGGCGTCCAGCTTTAGCTCCTCGACAGCTCTGCGAACACTTCTGTATACTTCTCCAGCACCTGCGGCAAGAGTACAGCTGGCTATCGGCACCCGTATTCTAAACAGTATCTTTCTCAGAGTAGCCTGCGGCAGCAATATAGCCGAACCCCGCGGTACTAGCCGCTCTAGACTTGTAGCTTAAGATAAGCCTTCTACTCTCAATCGGTGTGAGCTTTCCGTGAACGTATCTCTCGGAGCCATCTGAGGAGACAACCATGGCAAGCAGGGCTAGACTACAGTAACCGAAGCACCTCGCCTTTTCGATAGTGAGAGCTGTCTTCCGTCGTAGTTTTTCCGTCATTAAGTCCGACTGCTCTCCTCATCGCTTCGTAAACCTCCGAAGAACCCCTCAAGTAGCACGCTGTATCAAAGCATACGTGTGCTATGTACTTACCCGCCTCGAGCTGAACTGGCGGTAGAAAGTAGCTACACTGAGGACTTCAGCGAGAGACACTCCTAAGCACCTAGATACCTCTTCGAGGCTTTCTCTAGAAGAATATTAATCAGCTTACTTCCACCCGCCACAGATCCTCAAAACTACGCTCTCAACGAGTCCTCTAGGATCCGCTCGCCTCCTTCAACTAGATCTTCGACCATTGTTTAAAGCGAGGATTAATTTATGGTAATTAAGGAGTAAGTAGTGTAAGTAAGTGTAATTATACCTTGGGGAAGAAGTACTTGCACCTACACGCCTTGTTTCTAACACACCTTCCTAAGACTACCTCCGATATCCTAGAGGTTAAGTACTTGATGTTTCTACAGATCTCGTTTCGGCACTCTACCTCTCCCAACAAGCCGAGGACCTTGATCACGCTGTTGACAGCTGTTTCAACGTCTTGAACTAGAGTAGCACTTATAGCCGCTCTCGACAGCTCTAGGACTCTCGACAGCTCTACGTCTTCGCTTAGCTTATGTTGCTCGACTCCTACTAAGATGTCGAAGAGCTCCTTGATGTACTCGATCGATACGGCTAGGTCTAGAGCTTCGTAGGGGTCTATAGAGCCGTCGGCAACACCCTGCTTTATGGTTCTAAGGAAGTACAGGTACTTTCTGTAGAACTCTCTGTATGTAGCGGGAGTAGAGGGGTCTTTCTCTTCAATGCAGTCTATGAGCTTGCTAGAGGTAGCTTCGATGGTTTTTAAGAGTGAGGGGAGGTCTGTCTTTACGTCAGAAAAAATTAGTTCGTGGATATTCGAATCCGGGTTAGCCATGAGGACGAAGCTCGTCACGTAGTCCTTAAGGCTCTCAGAGAGCTCTAGAGACTGCTCGTAGCTCGACTTTATCTTAACTCTCGTTACTCCCTCTACGTAGGAGGCAACTAGCTTCCTAATGGCTAGATCTCTGGTTTCGTACTCTATCAAGACGTTGACTTCCTCGCTTTGCTCACTACTCGAAGATGGAACTACAGTTATCTTAGAGCCATCGAAGTAGAGGCTAACTCTACCTCCAGGTTTAATACCTAGAGCGTCAGCCCACCTCTTCGGCACTATTATAGATAGAGAACCCTTACCAACCACGTTCACTTTCTTGACTAAGCGCTCAGACATCTGCACTCCGAGATCACGCGTCTTAATTACTTATAAGTAACACTAGCTACCTCAAAGCTGGTTAAGCCTTCGAGTATCACACTCATAGCACGCTCCAGCGACCAATCGATAGTTCGACCAGTAGCCTAACCCGTTTAGGAACACGAACTACATAAGCTACTATACCGATGACCTAGCTCAAAACAAGCCTTCACCAATTAGTCAGAGCATACCGAGACATCAACTAACCGAGAAACTACCTAAATAGCGCACCGAGTTCGATACTCAAACCTAATGAAGCTTCAGCGAACTCATCAAACTAAGAGCAGTGAGAACTGAATTGGTCTGAGTGCACGAGTAGACAGAATAGGGTACCGCGAATTAAGCCAAGCAATCAGTTAAGCAGTATGCTGACGACCCTATACAGCAATAACTGAAAGAAACGAATACGTTAGAGAAGCAAACAACTTTAGAAAACAGAGCCTCTAGCTAGATACAGCAACAACAGTACTTCTTCAAGCTGATGCGAGTTAATCAGCTAACAGGTTTGAGGACATCGCTATCTGAGTTCATGGAGTTAGGGAGAGACCGTGAGCTCGGGTTAACTTTACCAAAGTGTAGTTAAGCTCGGGTTAACTACACCATCGGACCCTCGGAGCTGAGCGGCGGTCTTGACCACTGAAAGTGGGGATGGCATCTCCATCAGCTGAACAGAGGTTCGCTAGCTATGCAGAGTACTGCTTTGGTGGGTACTTCCGCTACCGATCCTGTCTCCATGGCGCGCAAGGTAGTGTGACCACCAGGCGGGCTTTACGGTCTCTCGATAAGTCGCTCAGTTGGTCGCCTACTGAAGCTTGAGTACAGCGAGCATTCTTAGCAATCTGTGTCGTGCTTAGTGCTCTAGCTCGCGGTTTGGGCGAGTCTGTAGAGTGCTACAGGTTTAACGCGCTACCTCCGGCAACAGCGGATTCCAGTACCGACTAAATCTCTCCACACTGTCCCGCCAAGCTCACGCGCACCCAGTTAAACCGAGAGTCTTAAGGTAGGCGGGATCGACGCACCTAGGTTGTTCCCCCACGCTTCGTTAGCTCGCGCAATGCCGTCTGGGTCTACCGGTGTCAGAGTTGGCTGGCAACAGCGGTGAATCGGACCGATAGGCTCTTCCAGCTAGTCTATACTTACCTCACCATACTTGGCGGAAAACTCTTGGTGCCCCAAGCGACTCGTCGAATAGCCCCCTTAGGGGTAGACGACTGGTCCAAAGCAGAGTAAGAACCCGAAGACTTCGAGAGATAGCGTATCTGAGCAGTCCCTCCTTGCGTACTTACTAAGCTCGACTCTAACTCGGTTGAGTGTTTCCCTACCCACGGTCCCAGTCCTAGGGACTCTGACTCTATGGAAGCAAACTCGATTGCCGAGAGAGTTGATCACGTGGTCTACCAAGCGCTCTCGCGGAGCACCATAACAGCTAATGCAGGACAGTAAGTAGGTTACGTATTCAACAGCCGAGAAGTAGTATCTAGCGAGAAGGCTCTTCAGAAACTCAGGGGGTTGGGAGCTCTTAACGACCGCGACTCCCTTGATATCCGGGAGGAGTACCTCCACCGAGCTGTCGTACGGGTATATCGTGTCGCCGAGCTCTAGAGCTGCTCTCTCCTCCTTAGAGTAGCGGCTGGTAGCTACGTACGTATACCTAGGTGTAGAGCGAGGGGGGTGCGCCATAAGATTCAGATACGCGAGGAAGCCTAGCTACTAGAGCAGAGCTTCTTTAAGACCACTTTTTCGTAATAAGATGGTTGCACCCACATTATCCATGCTGGAACCTTCTTAATGAACTCGTACGCTTCTCCCCAGTCTTCAACACCTATATCAGCAGCAAGCTTCTCTAAGCTATACTCCGAGTGCACGTACCTATTCAGTAGAGCCACCACGTCCTTAGTCAAAGGGACCTCCTTACCACTACTGAGCCTTACCACTGGAACGCAGTCCTCCATAGCCCCTCCTCTAGTTTGAAGCATTCACTCACTTAAATACTTTTCATCGCTGTAGGCAACGTTGCCTCAGCGGCTATCGGCATGAAATCCTCGATGCCTAACGCTTATAATGTTATAAGGGCAGGAATAGTGGTGAGAGTTTTGAAGCCGAGGGTCTTTGTAACTAGGGAACTATTTGACGACATAATAGCTAAGATGTCGGAGCTTTATGAAGTAGAAGTATGGGACAAGTACTATCACCCACCGTACGACGTACTCTTGAGCAAAGCTAGAGAAGTAGATGCTCTAGTAACGCTTCTAACGGATAGAGTAGACTGTAATCTCCTTCAGAGCGCGCCAAGATTGAGGATAGTCGCTCAATACGCTGTGGGCTTCGATAACGTTGACGTTGAGTGTGCGACAAAGCTGGGGATATACGTAACTAACACACCAGACGTCGTGAGCGACACTGTCGCAGAGCTTACGTGGGCTCTCATACTAGCAGTAGCTAAAAGAATCCTGGAGTCCGACTCATTTGTTAGGCAGGGAGAGTGGTACAGAATCGGCACCCCGTGGCATCCCAAGATGATGTTGGGTACGGAGTTGAAGGGCAAGGTGTTGGGAATAGTCGGTCTCGGCAGAATAGGAACTCGAGTTGCTAAGATAGGCGCTCTAGGTTTTGGAATGAAGGTAATATACTACGATATCGTTAGATACAAAGAGAAAGAGGGAATCCTGGGAGTCGAGTACAGGAGTAGCCTAGAAGACCTCCTAAGAGAATCGGACATAGTGAGCTTACACGTACCCCTGACTAAAGACACTTACCACATGATAAACGAGGAGAGATTAAGGCTTATGAAGAAGACCGCAATCTTAATCAATACCGCTAGAGGTGCTGTAGTAGATACTCAGGCGCTAGTTAAAGCGCTTAAAGAAGGTTGGATAGCTGGGGCTGGAATCGACGTATTCGAAGGAGAACCGATCCCAGGAGACCACCCACTAACGCAGTTCAAAAACGTAGTACTGGTTCCCCACATAGGTAGCGCTACACTTGAAGGAAGGTATAGGATGGCTCAAGTAGTCCTCGAAAACCTCATCGCGTTTTACGAGGGGCGAAAGCCGCCTACGCTAGTAAACGAAAGCGTGCTAAATGTCCGTCCTCCAGGCTTTAAGTAGTAAAATGTTTTCTTCTTTACAAACTTAGCTCCTAGACTCAATTAGGTGGACTAAAGACTCTGAAAGCTTAGAGTAGCATAGAGCGAAACAATTCCGAAGAAGCCTCGGTAGCTCAAAGTTCACGTACCTCAAAAAGCTTTTAAGTACTCTTGCTTCTTATTTAATAACGGTGCCGCGGTAGTATAGCCCGGTCAAGTATGCGGGCCTCTCGTGCTCGCCGGGGCAAGCCCGTGACCCGGGTTCAAATCCCGGCCGCGGCACCACTAAGGTTGGACGGCATGACATCTCTCTCTGTATTCTCTTACTAGATCTAGCTCCACGATGAACCCTCTAGGAGAAGTCTCTCTGAAGACTCTCGCCTTAAACGTCTTTACTCTCACCTTATTGTTCAACCAGCAGTCTGGAGTCAATCCAGCTTTAACGCAGGTTTCGGATAGAAACGTTTCTCGGTCCCAGCAGTACTCGATGGGCACTTCCGGGAGAAGAACGCCCTTATACGCTTTGTACTCTACTACAAGTCCGTCTCGACCTATGACTACTTCGAGGGCTCTCTCCCTTCCTGTCGACTCCATGGCTTTGGGCATAGATAGAACGCTGACCTCGAAAACCAGCTGGTCCAGCTCATCCGTGGACACAGGTTCGAATCTCGGGTCCTCTAGCGCGGCCGCCAGGGCGGTAGTTATCACGTTTTTTATCAGAGGCTCTATTGGCGAGAGGTACCCGATACAACCTCTTAGCTTGTACTCGCCTTCAGATATCTTTCTGATCGTGGTAAAACTCATGCCTTTAGCCTGTAGCACCCCACCAACACCGGGCGGTTCAATGACTCTACCCGAGAGGAGATACTCTTCAACAGCTCGCCTAGCTGTTCTCACGAGTAGTATTCCATCGTCAAGACTGAGTAAGGAAGGATCCGCGTAAGCTACCATCTTCCCACAGATAACATTGCAGCTCACGCATAAATAATCCTTTATACGTTAAGGCGCAACCCAGATGCGGATTCGAGGTGTCCCAAAGCGGCTATTCGTATCCTATACGCTGTCCCACAATATTGCCCACAGCGAACAATCTGCGCCCTTAATAGACTCAGATATCGGGTCTCCGGGGCTATACATACAGCACAACGAAAGCTTCTGCGCGAATATCTCTATCCGAGAGAGCGCTAACAGACCTCTGTCGTAGGGTACGGCCTCGCCGATTAAGGGTTGCTGTTTATCAATTCCAGCGACACAGACTTGTTGCGGTGTAAGCTTTGAGGACTATCACCTTAGTCGTTCGAGTACCAGTTGCCGAGAGTAGGAGTTACATAGCTAAAGTCAGGCAGGTCGCCAGCAGTCTCGAGGAGCTAGACTTTAGGGTTCACCTACTAGTAGAAGGAGGCAAGAACCCGGAGCTAATAGTTCAAGGTGAAGTCATAGACCTCCGAAAAACAGGTGTTCGAGACATAGTTAAGCGTATCTTAAGTTACGCTAGTGCTGAAGTATCGGACCCGGACATGCTGGAGAAGCTCGGCGGAGCCGGACTAAACGAGTCTGGCGAGCTCATGAAGCCCGATACGCTGTGAGAGTGCTATACAAGAGGTAGTTTAAGCAATACGAGCACTACCTAGCACCTCACGTTAACACCATCGATGATGCCTGAAGGCCTCTTCCGGCTAACTACCGTCCTATTTATCCAACCGCACATCAAGCATTTTTTGACTATCGTTAAGTGCGACCTACTCCCTCTGATCCTTACCCTAGCTGTTATTCCGGGGACCAGGGGGACGTAACACTTATCACATATCCACCTCCTGTACAAGACAGGCTTTCTTGCCCTAGCTTTAAGCAATATTCTCACACCTCTCATAACGTATTTTCTAGCTCTATCAAGCTTATTCTCTTTAACACAGCGGACAGCTAATGTGTACAGAATCAAACTCCTCTGTCTAGCTATGTCCCTAATCAAGCTCTTTCTACGAACCAAAGGCTCTATCCCCCGCGTCGCCAAGCCCCGGAACTATGTACCCCCTACTGTTCACCTCTGGGTCTACTGCGACAGAATACACCGTTAGGTTTATTCCAAGCTCTTCGCTGACCTTACTTAATCTAGTGAGAGCTATTGGCGTTACAATAACTGAGGCTAGAAAGTACTTCTTAGCTCTACCATGGGTTACGATTTCTCTAAGTGCTCTACCCGCCGTAGACCCTGTAGCCACCATTACGTCACTTAGTACCACTATGCTCTCCGGGGTTATTGTCGGTATCTTCACGTAAGCTACATCAACATCAAATTCGTAGTCCTTCATTCCCCTTTCTTCAATCCTCCTAGCTACGATAACTCCCTGCTTTGCGTTAAAGAAGATCTTAACTAATCCCTCTGTAAGAGGCCATGCAGCCCTTAGTACAGTAACTATGACGACCTGGTCTAGGTCTTTTACTCTTATACCACGGGTTTTTACACCCAGAGGGGTCTCGATTTCGCACTCTTCTACCTCAAGCTCCTTCACCATCTCTAGGCCGAGAACTCTACCTAATCTCACCAATCCTTTTCTGAACTCTATTTGCGAAGTCCTTCTGTCCCTTAGTACTGTTAGTATAGCTTGAGCGTACGGATGATCTATCACCTTAACTTTAAGCAACGCCTAACACCTCAGATCGGGATAAGTGGGCGGTGCTAATAAGTTTGGGACATCTACGCTGAAGTCTTACTCCAGTGCGAAACGTACTTTCGCACCTTGTCTTGTAGTATGTAGTGACCCCTGACCGTAGCACTCGGAAACTAGTCAGGGCGAACCGCTGTTAAGGCAAAGACTCTTGCTTATGTTGTTTTAGATTGTTTTTAGATTAGAACTTAACTTTAAAATCGTTAAGCATGAAACATAACATGAGGTGTCAAGTTAAGTTGACTAGGTTCCTGCTCATGATCCCGGGTCCATCTATAACCGACCCAGAGACCATGCTTGACATGGCTAAACCCACCTTCAGTCACGTTTCACAGGAGTTCGACACTATACACAGGGAGTCTATCGAGATGCTTAAGAAAGTTTTTGGAACAGGAGGCGATGTCGTAGTAATCCCCGGGAGCGGTACGGCTGCGATAGAGCTAGCGATAAGAACCTCGCTGAGAGCGGGTGAAAAAGTAGTAGTTCTAAAAGCCGGCTTCTTTGCTGACTACCTTGCTGACGCCGCTAAGAGAGTCGGCGCCGACGTTACAGTCGTACAGTCACCTGTCGGTAGGGGGTTCGATGAGGGCGAGGTCGAGAGGCTCTTGAGGGAGGGTGGTTACAGCGCTGTACTACTTCAGCACGTAGAGACATCAGTAGCCGTAGCTAACCCGGTCGAGAGGATAGCTAGGAAGGCCAAGGAGTATGGGGCCAAGGTCGTAATAGATGGCATAGCGTCTATTGGTGGAATGGACATGAAGTTAGACGAGTGGGGTGTTGATGTGTGCTTAACGGGGTCTCAGAAGGCTCTCGCGGTACCTCCGGGTCTAGCTATTGTTGCCTATAGGAAGGGCTTTACCCCCCTGTCTGAAAACGAGACAACTTACTTCAATATAACCAAGCTACTGAAGGAAATGGAGTCCACTAGGAACTACTACATCACACCAGCCGTAAACCTAATCTACGCTCTTCACTCCTCCCTAAAGAGGATAATTGCGGAGGGACTCGAGGCAAGATACAGGAGGCATGAGGTCCTAGCTAAGGCCGTCCAGAGGGGACTCGAGGCCCTAGGTCTTAAGCTCGTTGCTGAAGAGGGCTTTAGGGCTAATACAGTTACAGCTGCCTATATACCTGAGGGCGTGGAGTGGCCAAAACTTTACGCAGAGATGCGTGCACGGGGTGTAGAGATAGCAGGAGGATTAGGGGAACTGCGGGGCAGGATATTTCGGATAGGCCACATGGGTGAAGTAACAGCAAACGACGTGATCGCTACTCTAGCAGCACTTGAGAGATCTCTAGCGAAACTAGGGTATAGAGTAGAGATGGGGTCTTCAGTAAAGGCTGCTCAAGAGGTACTCTACTCTTACGGTGTGTGATATGAGATACGATTTAATCATCAAGAAGGGGATAGTAGTAGACGGAAGCGGCTCGCCTCCGTTTAGGGCAGATATAGGCATTTCGGATGATAGGATCAAGTCCATCGGCGACCTCAGTGGAAAGGAAGCGGATTTAGTGATTGATGCCTCTGGAATGGTGGTCTCGCCTGGGTTTATCGATATTCATAACCATAGCGACATAACGATCTTTGAAGTTCCGACAGCAGACAACTACATACTTCAGGGGGTTACGACGATTGTGGTGGGCAACTGCGGGTCTTCCCCAGCTCCTCTAACCGATGTAAACCTCGAGGAAGAAGTAAAGTGGATCAAAAAGGAGCACCCAGATGTGGAGGTTAAGTGGAGAAGCTTTGGTGAGTACATCAAAGCCCTCGACGAGCTTAAGCCCTCGGTCAACGTAGCTCCGCTCGTGGGACACGGAACGATCAGGTCTGCGGTACTCGGTTTCGGTCCGGAAAAACCCTCTGAAAGAGACATAGAGTTGATGAAGGAGTTAACTAGAGAAGCCATGGAGGCAGGAGCTTTTGGTGTAAGCACAGGGCTTATATATATTCCAGGAGCTTTCTCTACGACAGAGGAGATAGTTGAGATAGCGAAAGTAGCTGCTTCATACGGTGGCATATACTCGACGCACATGAGGAACGAGGGTGTTAGGTTGCTCGACTCCATATACGAGACGATATCCATAGGCCTTAAAGCCGAAATACCCGTCGAGATCTCACACCTGAAGGCCAGCGGCAGGCCTAGTTGGGGAAAAGTCGTGGCAGCCTTAAAGGTGATCGAAGACTACGTGTCTAGAGGATTCGATATATCAGCCGACGCTTATCCTTACCCTGCGGCCTCCACTTCTCTTTTAACACTGTTACCGAAGGAGATAAGGGGAGCCAGCTCTGAGGAGGTATTGAAGAAGCTTAGGGACCCCAGTGTGGTGAGAGAAATTAGGGAAAAACTGGGAGAAGCGGTGTTCGAGGAGAGGTACATTTCGTGGTCTGATATCATGATATCCTATTCTCCGAAACATAAAGAGTTCGAGGGTATGAGGCTAGACAAGATAGCAGAGTCCCTAGGTGTAGACCCGGTTGAGGCGGTTATAAGGATACTCTTGGACGACGAGCTAGCGACAGGTATGGTTACATTCACCATGAGAGAGGACGACGTCAGGACCGTGATATCCCACCCACTAGTGGCCATAGGAAGTGACGGTTCGGTCGGTAGATTTGGAGTTGGAAAGCCCCACCCAAGGAGGTACGGGACTTTTCCGAGGGTCATAGCAAAGTACGTTCGAGAAGAAAAAGTTCTAACACTACAAGAGGCTATAAGAAAGATGACGTCTTTACCGGCAAGAAAGCTAAGACTCTGGGACCGAGGTCTGATAAGACCCGGGTTTAAGGCAGACCTAGTAATATTTAACTACTACAGCATCGAGGATACAGCTACATACGAAAATCCACATTCTTACCCGAAGGGAATACGGTATGTAATAGTAAACGGCAAGGTCGCTGTTGACGGCGGTAAGCTGGTTCCCTCGGTTAGAGCCGGTAAAGTCCTCAGGAGAGGTACGTTGAGCTAGAAGCGGCCGTTTTCTCTTCATACCTCATTTTCTAAGACGCCAGGTTGAGTGAGCAACCTTACTCTACACTTATAAGCTTCATTGTAAGATCATTAAGGGTGTTAAAGATAGTCGACAAGAACATCATTATCAACAGGTTAAAAGATGCTCTTAAGAACGTGTACGACCCTGAGATCCCGATAAACATCTGGGACTTAGGGCTGATTTATGGCATTGACGTAGACGATTTCGGTAACGTAAGGATCAAGATGACTCTGACCGCCCCAGGATGTCCTATAGTATCGTTCTTGCTCCACCAAGTTCAGGAATCAGTATATGGTGCTCTTGCGGATATCAAAGACATTAACGAAGTTAATATAGATTTAGTCTTCGACCCTCCGTGGGACCCAACTAGGATGACCGAGGAAGGAAGGAAGAGATTTAAAGAGTTGTTTGGTTACGATATCCTGGAGTTTTACTCTAGAAAGAATTTAAAGAAAGCTTAATACGGGAGACGAGTTGTCCATAGAGCAGCACAGGCGCTATGCTGCCGAAGTTCCAGTTTCGGTGTGTGTTGTAGTTACTAGCGATAAGATTCTCCGTGGTATCTATTCGGACGAGGTTACCGCTTTAGTCGCAAGGTTGGTCGCTAAGTACGGGTGTGAGTTGAAGAGCCACGCTTTAGTTCCGAATAGCCGAGATGCCATAGCTTTAGCTATATCAGAAAGCCTCAGAAAGTGTGACGTCGTTGTAGTAACGGGTGGGACAGGCCTCGGTCCTAGGGATCTGTCCGTTGACGTAGTAAGAGAGATCTGCTCTAAGGATATCCCTGGATTTGGCGAACTGTTCCGGTATATAACCTTCCAAATGCATGGTGCTGTAGCTTTAGCGTCAAGAGCTACGGCTTGCGCTGTTGGAGATAGGTTAGTGTTCGTTACTCCAGGGTCTCCTGATGCGGTCGAACTAGCCCTAGATAGGCTAGTACTTCCTGAAATAAAACACCTCATAGCTGAATTGCGGGGACTGAGACTCTGAACTCGACCAGGCGACAAACCGGCATAGTCTTTAACTTACAAGGATAGCTTATCGACTAAGTGGTCTAGGGGGAAGATTACTTTATGCCAAGGTCTCTCGCTCGGAGATCTCCGCCTAAGCGGATACTCGATATCGATTCCGAGAGTACTCGATAATTCCACTAAGTTTCGTTTCGACAAGCCTCTGAGAGCCAGAGACATAGCTAGTTTTCCAATCTCTCTACTACCGAGAGCTATGAGGGACTGAAGGAAAGAGTAGAACCAGCGAAGTGACGTAACGCGGTATTCCCCGATTTCCTTCCTGAAGAGTTTGACTTTTCTAAGGTACTCTTCTTCGGTAAGCAAGGGATGATCCTGCAGTGGCGTGTGTGGTTTAGGCACTAACGGGTTTATGCTTATCGTTATACTTCTGCGTAGCTCACGTGAGTAAGATACTAAGTACTTGATGTGCTTTATGGTTTCTAGAATATCTTCTTCTCGCTCTAGTGGAAGACCAACCATTATATACAGCTTGATGTTAAACCCCTTCTTAAGGGCTGCTACGGCTAGCTCGCTAAAGGTGTCGAAATTGAAGCACTTACCAATGGAACAACTTAAATCACGGTTCATAGATTCAGGCGCGAGAGTAAGAGTTCTTTGGCTTGATAGTGATATGAGGTCTAGATCATCAGGTCTCAAGGTGTCCCACCTAATCGACGGTATCGAGAAATCAATGCCGTTCTCGACCATATAGCTTAGGAAGTCCCTAAAGCTTGGGTGGTCAAACGGGGAAAGAGAGTAAACCACTACTCTCCTTCGTCGCACATACTTCAATCCTTCGTTTACCAAGCTCTTTACTGTCTCGAGACTTCTGTACCTAAACGGATACATCGTGTAAGCCTCGAGGCAGAACTTGCACAACCACCTACAGCCTCTAGATATCTCGATGTAGAAACCTTCACCGTAAACTGGCTCAACACTCCTCGACCTGATCTCGGCTGTCGGATGGGGAGCATCGTCTAAGTTTCCTACGTAGACCCTCCTAGCTGTAGCCTCACCAGTATACAGACCTTCACCTAAAGATTCCAAGAAGTCGGCCGGTTTATCAGGCAGTAGGCTGAGCGAGCGAGTGAGTTTCTCCAACAGTATCTCACCGTCACCCACGTAGCAAGCGTCAGCAACCTCTAGAAAGGGTTCTGGATTGGCCATTGCGGCGAGACCGCCGACCAGTATGATTGGCCTCCTCCTCCTTTTACCAGAGGAGAGCTCTATTCCAGATTCATTGAGCAGCTTCGATAGGTATAGCAAGTCTAGCTCGTAGTTAGCGCTGACAAGAAGTAAGTCGAATTCATCAAGCTTACGCGAGGTAATAGCTCCCTCACTTGGGTTGTCTAACGTAAATCTATCGACTAGGGCATCGCTTTTCTCTATTAGAAAGTAGTAGGCTATGTGAGTAAATAGATTCGTAATCGAGGCTCGGTACGTGCTTGGATAAACGAGAGCTACTCGAGGATGACCTGAGGTCCTCAGGTGTACGTTGTACTCTCTAAACTTTCCAACATGTAATGCTAATTTTTACACCAACAGTATTGAGTTTCGCAAGGTAAAAAGAAGTAGTATCTTCCTTGGGGTACAAAATTACTTTAATCCTATCCGAGCTAAGAACTCGTCTACTAAGTCAGCAATAGATGGTCCGTTAACCACTCTAAGCTCCCAGGTGACCCTAACTATGGGGACACCCACATTCAGCAGGCTTGATATATCAGCCGGAGTCCCGAGGACTATGCAGTCCACATTCATCCTTCTTAATGTCTCGTTGAGGTCTTTTAATTGCTCTGGAGTGTAGCCGGTGGAAGGTACTACGGGACCCATGTGCGGGTACTCCTCAAACATTAGCTTGATTATACCTACAGCATACGGTCTAGGATCAACTATTTCAGCAGCACCATATTTCTCGGCAGCAACATATCCAGCACCGTACGGCAGACCCCCGTGAGTAACAGATGGAGAGTCTTCTACTACCGCAACCCTCTTGCCTTTAATGAGCTCGGGTTTATCTGCAACCACTTCCATATCTGCTAGAACCACTTTCGCCCTAGGGTTGATGCTCCTGATATTGGATACCACTCTTTCAACGTCTTCTTTACGTGCTCTAGAGACCTTATTGACCACTACAGCGTCTGCTAGTCTTGCGTTAATTTCACCTGGATAAGCAGAGACCTCCTGACCAGGTCTCATAGCGTCTGCTACAGTAATCATGTAGTCAAACTTTAGAAATGGCGTGTCGTTGTTACCTCCATCCCATAATATGACGTCTCCAAGTTTCTCTGCTTCGAGGAGTACTTTCCCGTAGTCCACACCCGCGAGCACCGGAAGACCTAGCCTTACGTACTGCTCGTACTCTTCTCTCTCCTCTATTGTAATTCCATACTTAATGAAGTCTTCCTCAGACCTAAATACCTGTACAGCAGATTTAACTAAGTCACCGTATGCCATTGGGTGCCTAATTGGGACAACCCTAATACCCCTCTTGATCAGCTCCTTAACTACAGCTCTTGATACCGTAGACTTGCCGGCGCCGGTTCTTACGGCAGTAACGGCTATAACAGGCTTATAGGACCTAAGGAATGTTTCGTGCGGTGATAGTAGCTTAAATGATGCTCCAGCCGAGAGGACTACCGATGCCAACCTCCCAACGTCTTGGTACGTTAAGTCGCTGTAGGACAGCACTACTTCGTCTACTTTAAGCTCCTTAATAAGCTTTGGGAGCTCGCTCTCAGGGTATATAGGAATTCCCTGAGGGTACCTCGGTCCGGCAAGCTCCGGGGGGAACCGTCTTCTTTCAATACCAGGTATTTGAGCTGCGGTAAAGGCTACGACCTCGTAGTCTATTCTGTCTTTGAAGTATGTGAGAAAGTTGTGGAAGTCTCTCCCACCGGCGCCAGCAATAATCACTCTCTTAACCATGTCAGCCCCCGAATTTTAGCTTATTCCTGAATAAATATTTTTTGTAGACGACAGAATATTATCCAACTTTGAATGTCTTACATTTTATTAGCTACCCTAGTGAGCTCATCTATTACTTTAAGAACTGCCGCGGCGTCCCTGAGATCGGGAGCCTCGATATCCTTACCGCGACATCTCTCTATAAAGACTCTGAGCTCCTCTTTTAGAGGCTCTCTATCACTTGTTCTAATCTGCGTTTTACCAATTTCGGTCGCTACCGTCAGCATCTTCGATACCAGGTCAGCTCTAATAATGCCTTGGTCCGTTAACACGTCTACTTCCCTGACTTTCACGGGAAGGATCCCATCGGCTTCAAACACGACGTCCGCTCCGTCGTAGATGACTTCGGCGACAGCTCTCTGCGGGACTCCGCTGTCTACAGCAAACAGGGAAAACAGAGGTCTTACCTTGCGTGGGTTAAGCATGTAGAACGCTAGGTCAATATCGTGGGACATGAGGTCGAGGGTTACCGGATAACTCCGCATATAATGCGGTCTCCTGGATAGTCTTCTAAAACGTAAAGCATAAACGTATCTGTCTCTAATTTGTTGCTTAAGTTCAACGATAGTTGAATCAAACCTGGAGAGATATCCAACTTGGTGCACTATTCCCCTAGCATTGGCGAGGGTCAGTAGATAGTTAACCTCTTCGTAAGTTTCTGCCGCGGGTTTCTCTATGAACACGCACGAAGCAGCGTTCATGGCCTCTAAAGCGTTTTGATAAAGCGCACTTATTGGAGTAGCTATAATGAAGGCCTCTCCCGAGGACTCACAGATGCGGCTAGCTGCTGCCCGAAAGCCGTACTTCTTGGATAGCTCTAAGGCTCGAGAAATGTCTATATCTACTACATAGCTTAGCTCGACTAAGCCCTCGACTTCCAGCTCTTTTAGAGCTCTAGCGATGTTCGTCCCCCATCTGCCAGCTCCAACGAGGACCGTTTTTACCGAGCTCAAAACAGACCCCGCGTAGAGCAAGTCAGGCAGAAAATCTTACTCAACGCACACATGGTTTAAGCCCGCATAAACACGTAAAAGAGCTTCGAGGGACCACCATGATAACGCGACCTAAAATGCTTTCTCCCATTCTCCATCCGTAGTTTCGAAAGGTGCTATGCTCTAACAGAGCTATCGATGAAAGAAGTTGCGACCTCAAAACACTACCAACGAGATTTGAGATACAGTTCTAGCTATAAGCAGCTCAAGTGGCTAAAACCCGAATTTAGAGCTACTATGGAGAGCTAAAGAACTACGACTCAGGCCTTCCCGAGTTTTACCGACCCGTCGAGTTTCGTAAAATGCTTGGAGAGTGAAGTAGTAAGAACACATTGTTCAAACCGGGTCTAGGCGCGATCATAACGAGAGGCTCAAACTCGGTAACGGCTTAAAGACTAGACATAAGTTACCTCTACGTCATTGCCATTCTACTTGGGATAGTGGGTAGTCTATCTAAAAATGTCTTCGCACCATATTTAGATAGAGAAAGTCGGAGTATGAAGGAAGTTTTACTTCTTCTCTTCTTTTTCCTTCTTCTCTTTCTTCTTCCCGGCTTTACAGGGCATGACATCACCAATTCGTTATGTGATTAGGAACTTAATAAGATCGAAGTAAGGAAGAGCTCTACGGCGCTTCCTCTATTCTACGGGCCCCTCACCTTTGCGGGTTAGTCACTAGGTTAACTCTTTTCAGCTTATAAAGTAGGTAATTGTATAATCCGACTATAACTCTGTATGTTGATCCTCTAAAAGCAGGCATAGAGTTTTCCAACTGTTTAACGTATGCTAGCTCTACGTCGTTACTTAAGATACGGTGGTATATTTCTTCGACACTTAAAATACCCCCGTTGATCATGTTGCTAATGCTGTAAGTCCACGATATCAGCTTGTCTTTAGCTCTTTGTATGAAGACGTCCGGGTTCTCAGTAATAACCCCATAGTGCGTTACCGCTATCTTTTTTGGTTGAAGCTTTAGCATCAGGTCCAGACTACTTAGGTACTCGTCTCCGTTGAATGGATGAACGGTAACCGGGTATATTCTCTCGTTGAAATAGTTAGCTATAGAATCACCGGCGAAGAGAATGCCGATGGGGTCGAGCATGTAGGATACGTGGTGCGTAGCGTGCCCGGGAGTGTAGATGGGTACTAACACGAGGTCCCCTAAATTAAGTCCGACCCTATCTTCTGCCACTAAAATTCGACTTTGTGGAACGGGTTTCGGCTCCCCTAGTAGCCTTGCCACGTCTCCGAGGACTTCAAGTGACGAGCTCCAGAGCTTAGAAGGGTCAGTTAAGTGCTTAACTCCACGCGGGTGGACGAGAACTTTAGCGCTCGGCAAGTATTCAAGCAAGTCGCCAACAACACCGGAGTGGTCTATGTGAACGTGCGTTAACACTATATACACTTCCTTAAAGCGGTCTAAGCTCAATACGTCGATGAGCTCCTTACAGCTCTCTAGGGAGGCTTTTGGACCCGGGTCCACTATAGCCGCAGAGTCTCCTCTCAATATGACGTAAGTCGCTAACCACCCGGTCGTACCCGATGGTTCTAAGTCGACTAAGAGCACTCCCTCCGTTACATTTTTCATCCTCATGTTGCCGCACCAATACACGAACCGAAGGATGGAAACTTAAGCGCGTGTTGACTACATCAAGAAGAAACGTAGGTCGCTGCCATTACACGTCATGGGACCTCTCCTACTTCTTAGAGGTAGTACGATTCATGAGGAGGACGAGGTAACACATGGACGCTAAAGCCTTAGGAGGCGGCGGTTCTCGCTAAACAACCTTTCTAAGAGCGTTTAAGAAGTTTATACCTCCCTTAAAGTCCAGCGGGGAGGACACTAGGAACCCGTCGACTAGATGGCAACTACTTGAAGCTATTTCGAGAGCTTTCTCTGCTGGGAATACTTTCTCCCTACCTAAGAGTTTGACTAAGGCTCCATAGTTGTTTTCAGTGGCGACGATCAGATAAGGATATATTTTAACGTTGGAACTTCTTGCTATCCTAGAAACTCTCTCCAAAACCTCAGTGTTTTTTTCGGTTAGGTTTAATATAAGGTAGAAGTCCGCACCGGAGCTCATTCTCTTAAGGATCTCGGTTAGGTCTTTTCTCAAACTCAGGGTTAGACCCGGGCTTATGCTAAGGCCAAGCCGCTTGACTAAACTTACAGCATCCTCCGGTTCAACGTCTTTAACAACGCTAGAGTCAGGCACTAAATCACCTCTGACGTAGACTACTCGCTCAACTCCGCAAAGTTCTAAGCTTCTCATCGCTGACGTTAAGGCTACACGGCTCAAGTCTATGGTTCTTACGTGAGCAATGACTTTAACTTCTTCCATAACCTTAACAAGGCAGCTAACTAGAGGAGAAAACTGAGAGGTAGAGCCCATCGGAGAATCGGGGATGTCGACCCAATCAACTAGCTCTCTAAGAACACTTAGCCTAGCGCGCAGCTCCTCTCTTCTTTTAATAGATGTGAGCTCGTAGAGTAACTCCAGGCAAATCACCAGGCTCATCTAATTTGGTCTTTACGACATTTTTATAATTGTAGCATTGATTAGCCTAGCGCGCAGCTCCTTCCAAGTTTCTTGCTTTGATTACCATTCCTCCCTGGCCAGTCGAGCTGCCTCCACTATGTTTTTGAGCTTAGCTTTAGCGACTTCCCTGGGTAACCTCTTGAGGCCACAATCTGGGTCAAGATACACCTTTTCCGGCCCTATGAAACCCTCTTTCATTAACTTGTCAATAGCTTCCTTAATTTCCCTAACGCTCTCTACTTGAAAGCTGTGCACGTCAACAACGCCATAGCCTAGCTCCTTGTCGTAGCCTAGTTCTTTAAGATATGGTAGTAACCTGAAGTTGCTGTTCTTCATTTCTAGGTCGAACTGGTCGACAGGGTAATCTAAGATAAATGGAAGAATTTTCTCTAACCTTCCGTAGCACACGTGAATTATCTTCTTTGCGCCGATGCCCTTAAACACTACGTCGATGGCCTCTTTGAGCATGTCGGCTTCCTCTTTGAAGGGTTTCGTAGATAGAGCCGGCTCGTCTATCTGTATGTACTCCACCCCTCTCTTGACTAGCTCTTCGACTTCTCTCCTAATAGCTTTAGCTATGTCCATTATTAGCTCTTTTCTGTCCCTGTAGTGTAGATCAAAGCTCCACTCAAGCATAGTGTAAGGACCCGTTAGTGTCGCTTTAACGGGTCTCCCGTTACTCACACTAGAGGCATAGCTCCATAGATCAGCAGTTATAGGTTCTACCCACTCCACTTTCCCGACCACGATAGGCTTCTTAAAGTACTCGTTGTCGAACACTCTAACCCACCCACCGGAGCCAAAGCCCTTGAGCCTCTCCGCAAAGTACACGACCATATCGTCTCGAGCTTGCTCGCCGTCACTCACGATATCGATACCCGCCCACAAATGGTCCGTCACCACCTCTCTTATCGATGGCTTTATCATTTCTTTAAACTCCTCCTCTGTTATCCGCCCGGACTTCCTCATTTTAATAGCGTTTTCTGCTTGCTCTGTCTTTGGGTAGCTACCTACGACTGTCGTAGGAAACTTTTTTGGTACTTCGTACCGAGTCATGAACCCCACCCTGAAGTCTCTGCATACCCTAGTTTCGACAAAAGCTTATCCGCTAAGACCCTCAAGTTCCTTAATTTAGAAATGCTGTACTCGTAAGGTATGAGGTCTAGCCACGTAGTCGTTGTGATACCTACCTCACCGCCATCGTAATTCCTTAGGATTTCGGTAGCCACCTCCACTAGTGTGTCGAGGGGGTCATCGTAGATCGTCCTAGCGTTTACTAGCCCGAGAACGGCGCAATGGGAGCCGAAGCCCTTAGCTTCTATGAGTTTTAGTGAGCTACTCGGAGAGTCTCCTATGTCAACGGAAATGCACGTAACTTTAGATTCTAAGACTTTATCGTATACTCCTGGTTGAGGCGTACCGTAGTATAGAGCTAAGACCGTTTTAGATGAGCCAGCCGATCTAGCTATTTTACTCACTAATTCGGCTGCTAACACTCCGGCGTCAGGAGAAATATCAGGGTCGCTGAGGATCGGCTCATCTATTTGAACCATGGATGCTCCAACTTCTACGGCGAGCTTGACCTCGCTAGCTAAGAGATCAGCTATACTAGAGGCAAGCTCTTCTCGGCTGATGCCAGCACTTTTTTTCGACATATATGCGAATGTTACTGGTCCAGGTATTACTACCTTAATTTCCGCAGGTTCGGTAAAAGCTTTGTACCTTCGGACCCGAGGTGCCCAAACGTACGAAGAAGCTTCAGGTTTACCGGTAAAGAGCGGAATCCTATAGAAGAAGTTGTTATCGAAATACCTCAGGAGGCTTGTGGGAGTGACATTACGCCAGGCAGAAACGAACGGCCTAAAGAGATCGTGCCAGTCTAGTAGTCCATCAGTCACATACTTCATGCCAGCCGAGATTTGAATTCCGATTATAACTAGTGACGAACTAACCAGGACTTTCTCCAGCTCCTCATAGCTGACCAGACCCTTCTCGTAGTCTCTGAGAGTCTTCCTTAAAACTCTATTTCTAGGGAAACCACCTAGAGGTGAACACCACACTTCTATTGCGACCACCCCGGTCTTACCTGGTTAATCAAGCGTGTCTAGACGCTAAAAGCTTTATGGTTTACGACTGAGGCTCTATCCCTAAAAGCGAGGGAACGGGTAGCGCATGTCATTGCTGGTTGAGCGCTAAGCCCAAGAAGTTTTTGAAATGGTTCTCTTGAGTTGGAAAAGGTATTGCTTTACCAGAACCCTACGAACCCAAGGGCGAGACCTATGGCAGCGAGGAGGCCTACTACAACAAGAGGCTCTACTCGGAGTACTTCGACGAGGATTAACGAGGCAAATGTCAGTAAGACAGTAACTATCGATTGAGAATGCGACAGTCCTCTAAAGATCCCTCTTGTTAGAGTGAGTACCGCAACCAAGATGAGGCTGAGTGCAGCAATTCTAATTCCTTTAAGCAGATTTTTAACTATTGGGTGTTGATAGTAGTGATGTAGTAATGTAATAACCGTGAGTGCGATTAGGAAAGTTGGAATGACTACAGCTATTATTGCTACTAGAGACCCGATTAGCCCAGCAATCCTATACCCAACGAATGTTGCCATCTTGACAGTTATAGGACCCGGGATACCTTCTGTTAGTGCTATTAAGTCTATGAACTCCGTCTCCTCGAGCAGTTTTCTGTTTTCTACAAGCTCGTATTTCAAGATCGGAATAACTACGTGACCACCCCCGAACATGATAAGCCCCGCTTTAAGGAAGGCGATGAAAAGGTCTAGTATGCTCCTAAGTAGGTGCTCCATCGCCGTACACCAACGTCTTAACAAGGTCTCGCCTATTAAAACGTTAGCGCGTTATGATTCTATGTGGAACCGTTTCTTCTTGATGCCCACTCAGGCTCCGTAGCTCTATGAGTCGTTCATGGTCTTTCTGCCTGGACCTACATTCTATTGGTCGATGATGCCCCGAACTCCGAGAGCTATCGGATTAGAGCCGCGAATGACAGTGCTGGAGCTTCTGTGCTAAGGAGCCCCAGGGAGACCTATGAGAGGTATGTAGTTGGGAAACTGAGCACGAAAGCACGAAAGTCTATGAAAAGCCGTCCGCCGAGTAGCGGTTTCCAGCGAACCTATCAAAGCAGGAGGATGGCGCTATGTCCAATAAACGCATATCAGTATGGAGTTCAGCTCCTACATTTAGTTTATATCGGTTGACTTCATTGCCTTATCTCCTTCTCCCCCGCATTCCGTTTGGGACCTCACCGAGTTCGGGGGCATTCGGGGCGACCCCAAGTACCCCACATCTTGGGTGTTTCAGGGAGGTCCGTAATCTAGAGCATCACGGCGGCTCTAGACCCCTCATCGAGGTACCTCCACGTATATCGCTGTATAAGGCGCTTGTAAGCGTCTCGATCAATATCAACCAATGCGAGCAGATATGAAACCGAAACGGCCGCTCGAGACTCGGCCGTTGTCTTCCGGTCACTCAAGCATATAATGCCTTCATCACGACTGCGACCTCATTTCACGCTATTAATCCACTTCAATTTTCTTATTCTCTTACTGTCTTAGTGGGCCGTGTTCGACGTCCTTTAAGGACCGTGTACTTACGGTAGCTCCCGGTTTGGGAAACCTGGAGCCAGCTGGAGGAGGACATCAAGCGAGCCGCAGAACGTCTCGACGGAGACGTTGCTTAACCCGCAACGTAGGCTGCCTCAGCATTCAGGTAGGTCACCGCAATGCTGTGTTAGCGGAGCGTGTGGGGACAGTGTTCTAGCTAAGTGGTCGCGAGCAACCAACCAATTCGGGTTATTACTTAAAAGTACTCGTTTCTTAGGTCTTCAGCGGTGCCAGTACTGGTAGGTAGAGGTAGGCTAACGAGGATTTTGTACGATATGAAGATGTTGAGGCGTAGGCTGGAGCTACTAGAAGTGAGGCTGGAGAGAAGCTTAGAGAGCATGAAGAGTAGAGAACCTGAAAGCAGTATAATTAGGTCGTATAGTAACGCTATAAGACAAATCAGGTTCGTAATATACGCCTTAGAGGCCCTCGAGGTTAAATTAGAGAGCATTCTCGCACTAAACGCTATGACCCAGGACCTGGTGATTGTCAGAGAGGTTCTCAAAGAGTTGAGTAGGAGAGTTAGAAGTCTACCTGAAGTAGCGGCTATCTTAGATGACATAGGTGATGACATAGGGGACATCATGACTGAGGTACTGGTAGACGTAGACCAGCAGGCAATGGCGGTACGCAGAGAAGTCGCTAGGAAGATCCTCGAAGAGGTAGAGAGATTCATCGAGACAGATAACAGTAAAGCCTCTCAAATCGCTAGCTAACCTCCTTGATCATGTAAGTTAAGTAATTAACTCCATTAGGTAGGAGTTAAAAAAGCTTCATTAAGAGCTCTACCCTTGAGAAAGGACACTCAGGTCTTCGTTTTATATCATCTTAGTGATAAATACGTCGTTCTTTCTCTCCAGTATTCCCAACTCTACGAGCGTGTTTAGTGCTAACTTGAAGTACGTATCACCTACGAATATACCGTAGCTTTCCTCGAATTCTCTCTTGATCTCATCATAGGACCACTCTCTCTTTACCTCCTTTTTCTCTAATAAAATTCTCTTAATGAACTGTGTAGTGTCTTCATGCCTAGTCCACGGGTATTGGAACCAGACCCACTCCTTCACTTCAATGTAGTAGAAGTCTGGCTTAATTTTAGCTACTGGGGATATCCACTGAAGAGCTGCTATTTTCAGGTCTTTAGGGTTCCACTCCGAAGTTATAAAGTCTTTAGCAAGTATCAGAGTGTCCCCCGTATCAACTATGTCGTCAACTAGAAGAGCTCTTAGACCACTGAGGTCTACTTTGTAAGGGAACTTTATTAGAGCTTTTTCAGCTACTTTAGCAGCTTCGGTCCAGTGCTGGCTTTGCAATGAGATCAGGTTATCCACCAGCAGAAAGTCGCAAATCAGGCGGGCGGGAACGTAGCCACCTCTAGATACGGCAATGACTACGTCGGGCTTAAACCCACTTCTTTTTATGGTCTCCGCGAGTCCCATGCTCCACTCGACTATTTCGTCCCAGGTAACCAGCTTTGTTGGTACTCTTACCATAGATAACCACCAAAATACTGAATAGAGTCGCAAACATATTTAAGGATAGCTACTGCTGTGACTAGACTCCAACACGAGCTACGGGAGCCGCTAATGCGCGTACAAGCCGTTCTCCGCAGTGCATATCTTTTTTTGATAGGCTATAGAGTTTGGGGATGAGTTATCAGCGGAGGCGAAGTAGAGTTACGAGTAGAGAGCGTTGGACCTCGCGACGTAGGTAGAAAGATCGCTAGAGTCCCTAGAAAGCATATGGAGGTTTTGGGGGTCGGTTATGGGGATTTCATCGAAGTAGAGGGTCCTAGGTCTTCAGTAATACTTCAAGTAAGACCCGCGTACCCGGAAGATGAAGGATCAAATGTCATTAGGATAGATGGTTATACTCGAGAGGCTATAGGCGTGTCTATAGGAGACTATGTTACTGTCAGGAGAGTTAGAGTAGTCAAAGGGCAGAGAGTCGTTATAGCCCCAATAGACTTTAGGTTAGAAGCTCCGGAGCAGTTTGCCAGCTTCATTAAAGAGAGGCTTCTAAACAAAGCAGTTAAAAAAGGTGAGATAATATTCGTAAGTCTTCCGTACTACGCGGAGCCATTTAGGTTCGTTGTTAAGTCATGCGATCCAGCTCAAGTAGTGTTCATAGACTACGATACAAGGCTGGATGTGAGCCCGGAGCCAGTAACGATCGAGGCCCTCGAGAGGCTAAGAGGTGTCCCGAGGGTAACCTGGGAGGACATAGGGGACCTAGAAGAAGTAAAAGAGAGAATTCGCGAGATGGTAGAGCTTCCACTAAAGCACCCGGAGTTCTTCAAGCACTTAGGTATCGAGCCTCCCAAGGGTGTGCTTCTGTACGGTCCGCCCGGTGTAGGAAAGACTCTCCTAGCTAAAGCTCTAGCCAACGAAATAGGTGCTTACTTTATAGCAATAAACGGTCCTGAGATTATGAGTAAATACTATGGTGAGTCTGAGGCAAGGCTCAGAGAGATATTTGAAGAAGCCCAAAAGAACGCGCCTGCGATAATATTCATAGACGAAATCGATGCTATAGCACCTAAGCGCGAAGAGGTCGTAGGTGAAGTGGAGAAAAGGGTCGTAGCGCAACTACTCACGCTAATGGATGGGCTTAAGGAGAGGGGTAAGGTTATCGTTATTGGAGCTACAAATAGAGTTGATGCCATCGATCCCGCTCTGAGAAGACCCGGCAGATTTGATAGAGAGATAGAAATCCCTCCACCAGATAAGCATGCCCGAAGGTCGATACTCGAGGTACACACGAGGAATATACCCCTAGCAGAGGACGTCAACCTAGATGGACTAGCTAACATAACACACGGTTTTACTGGGGCAGACTTAGCGGCTTTAGTTAAGGAGGCAGCTATGAATGCCCTTAGGAGGTTTCTCAAGAACGAGAGGGTAGACCTAAGCAAGCCAGTACCTCCGGAGCTATTAGAGAAGTTGAAGGTAACTCAGCAGGACTTTCTTGAAGCGCTAAAGGTGGTGCACCCAACACTGATGCGCGAGGTGCTAGTTGAGGTACCAGAAGTACACTGGGATGATATCGGGGGTCTAGACTCCGTCAAGCAGGCTTTAAAGGAGGCCGTAGAGTGGCCTCTAAAGCACCCAGAAGTCTTCGAGAGGATGGGTATAAGACCTCCAAGAGGGATCCTTCTCTATGGACCTCCAGGCTGTGGTAAGACCCTTCTAGCTAAAGCTGTGGCAACGGAGGCTAACGCAAACTTTATTGCCATAAAGGGTCCGGAGATCCTTAGCAAGTGGGTGGGCGAATCTGAGAAAGCTATAAGAGAGATCTTTAGGAGAGCCAGACAAGTAGCACCGGCAGTGATATTCTTCGACGAAATAGACGCCATAGTCCCGGTTAGAGGGATGAGACACGATACTGAAGTAACGGATAGAATAGTCAACCAGCTTCTAGCCGAGCTGGACGGTATTCAGAGCTTAAAGAATGTCGTAGTGATCGGTGCGACAAACAGGGTGGACCTCATAGACCCTGCCCTGCTCAGGCCTGGAAGATTCGATAGAGTGATCTACGTACCGCCGCCAGACAAAAAGGCTCGGTATGAAATACTAAAGATCCATACGAGAAACGTACCGCTAGGTGCGGATGTAGATCTTGAAAGATTAGCTGAGTTAACCGAGGGATATAGTGGGGCAGACCTCGAGGCGCTAGTAAGGGAAGCGGTCATGATAGCGCTTAGAGAGAACTTCTCGGTGAGACCGGTCGAGAATAAGTACTTCATCGAGGCTATGAAGTTCGTGAAGCCGTCTCTAACTAGTGAGATAGTCAACAAGTACGAAAAGCTCTACAGCGATTTAAAGAAGCTCATAATATGATCGCCGAAAGGCATGGTGCAGTCGTTGGACGTTAAAACCCTCTACCGAAACCTGGAGAGCAACGTTCTCAGGAGAGATGCTATAAGCAAGAAGTTGAAGAAAAGTTGTTGTAAGCCTCTCAAGGATGAAGACGTGACTAAAATCTTAGACCAAGTTAAACTCCTTAGGACGTCGAGAAAGTCTCTCACTAGAATCTTGAGTAAGCTTAGAGAGTACGAGAGTTTCGAAGGTTTCGAGGAACCTTTGACTACGATTATAGAGTACATGTATGTCGTCGGAGTTCACGTGGAGAAAGAGATTTTGCTTAGTGTAGCGGAGTTGCTCAGAAAACACGAAAATACCAAGAGCTACGCAGATGAAATCTTAAACATAGACATCGTCGAGATAGAAAAGCTATCGGAGGACTTGAGAGCAACTTATGCAGTAATTAGAGAAAGGCTGAAAACGTGAGTGTTTGCCCGTGGTATAAGGACGGGTACTGCACTTCCCCATCGCTGGACGGACCCTCAGCTGACGTAATCAACAAAGTTCAGTGTCTTGGTGGCCGCGAGGTTTATACTCAGTGTAGGTACTATCGCGAGACCCGAGAGGTCTCGGAGGGGGGTTACGACATATTTGGCAAACCGTTCCTCATGGTACATGGAATTGATAAGCCACCAGATATATCATGCGAGTTTGCTAAGATTTTCAAGCATGAGCAAGGAAAGTATCTCGTTGGGTGCCTCGTTCTTAAGAGGTTTCTCGGAGTTCACGAAGCAAGTCAGTGTGGTAGCTATTGGAGAATTTGTCCTTACAGGAGAATAGGTCTTAAATTAGGCGTAGGGCTTTAGTGTTCAGGTATTAGAGCACAGATCAAGCTAATTATGTATAGCCGAGGAAGTTATCCCAACCTCCTTTAAGTTCGCGACCCTCAAAGTAAATTCTACCTTCACCCTTAACAGTTCGCCCCACTTTAGTCGTAGGTAAATCAACGTCTCCCGCTACTGATACGATGGTGTACTCCTCTCCCATAAGGCTCAGTAATCGGGTTAACTCGACTCTTTCCTCTTGTGAGAATTCTATAACTTCCGGGCACACGGCTTCATGTGTTAAGACAAGGTCTGAACCACTTTTCTCAAGTACTTTGCGTATTGAGTTAAGTCCATCGCTTATATCGGTTGACGCTTCCACGAGGTTGGAGTACTCGAAGAACTTTAGCGGAGGCTCTGGCTTGGCTATAGCCTTAAGCACGTCCTCCCAGGTGCGATAGTCTCTTCTAAGGTAATAGAGCGCTGCCGGTATAGAAGATAAGCCCAAGCACTTTACTGAGTGAACCATAAGATCCGCTCTAAATGGCGTACTTGGCTTAGGGTTGCGGCTAACCCCAACGGACGCTACATCTATCACCACATCACTATAGCTGAGTCTATTTACGTCTCCCCCAACATATAGTGACCCGGACGCCTCGGCGAGTTCCTGCATACCTGTTATTATGTCTAGGACTATCTCTAATTGTGAGTCGCCGCTTATCGATATAGAAGAGGCAAGCAATAGTGGTTTAGAGTTTTTGGCTACCAGGTCTGTAATTGCCGAAAGAGCTACCCTGTAGCCAAACTCGCTAAACGTAAGCCATGGGTACATAGATGAGCTGGCCGTCGTCCCATCGATTTTCAGAAATAACCATAGACCGTCTACGAGGATGGCCTGAGCATCATCGTCAATCCCGAAGATCTCGGGTTTCCCACCCTTAAGGCGGCCTCTCACCAATTTCGAGATGTGCTCTACGACCTTAAGCTCTCCAAGTTCTAGCAGACTCTTTTTCATTCTCTATGATACCTCGAGCTCTTCTCGATAAACCACATCGTTCCATTCTTGGTGTCTGCCAGTCTTATCCCCAGCTTCCCTAGTTCCGATCTGATCCAGTCAGACTCCTCGAACATTTTTTTCGCCCTAAGTCTAGACCTAACTTCAACCACCAGCTTGATTAACTCTTCCAACTCGTCCGATGTCCGAACTACCTCCTCTCTAGGGGGTAGAACGCCTATCACCTTGTCCATGTACTCTAAGGTCGTCAAAGCCTTAAAGGCCAGGGAGCTGCTGTCCGAAGTCACCACTTCCGAATTAGCTATACTGAGGAGCTTGTGAAGAGCGGCGAGAGCTCTGGGCGTGTTGAGGTCGTTATCTAGGGACTCTACGAACTCTCCCCACGTGCGCGATATGGTAGTCCACGTCTTGAGCTCTTTCTCACCTAGTTTGTGCTCTACGGGTCTCTCTTTCACCATCCTCACGAGTACGTGATGAGTGTTTAGGATCTTCTTAAAGACGGTGCGGGCCTGCTCCAACGCCTCTTCTTTATAATCCAGAGGTTTCCTGTAGTGTGCTGAGAAGATCCACAGCCTCAACACCTCAGGACCCCAAGCTTTCATCGCATCAACGAGTCTGATAACGTTTCCAAGACTTTTGCTCATTTTTTCACCTACTATCGTTAGAGGCCCTACGTGAACCCAGTATCTAACCCACGGAGACTTACCAAAGTACGACTCGCTTTGCGCTCTCTCGTTTTCATGATGTGGAAATATTAGGTCTTGCCCTCCACCGTGTATATCCAGCATATCACCTAAGTACTTCGAGCTCATAACACTACACTCTATATGCCAACCCGGTCTCCCCGGACCCCAGGGTGAGTGCCAAAACGGCTCTCCGGGTTTTGCTGCTTTCCAAAGAGCGAAATCGAACGGGTTTCTCTTCTCTAGCAAGATCTCATCCTCCTGTCTCCACTCTTCCGCACTCACTCTCCCGCTCAGCCTCCCGTAGTCTCTATATGAAGATATATCAAAGTATACCGAACCGCTGGGGGCCACATATGCGTGACCTTTGTCTATCAATACCTTAATGAACTCTATTATGTCTGCTATATGCTCTGTAACTCTCGGATGAATATCTACCTCGATTCTCAATTCCTTTAGTAGACTGAGATACTCACCTATGTACTTGTTAGCGAGCTCGTGCCACTCGACTCCAAGCTCTTTAGCTCTCCTAATTATCTTATCGTCTATGTCGGTAATGTTCTGTACATAGAAAACATTATAGCCTCTTAATATCAGGTACCTTCTAATAAAGTCGAACGAGACAAAAGCTCTAGCGTGCCCTAAGTGGAGGTGGTCGTATGGAGTTGGACCACAGAAATAGGCTTTAACTACCCCTACTTCACTTGGCTTAAACTCCTCCAGCTCCTTTGTAAGCGTATTGTAAATCCTTAGCACAAATTTCGACCACCAAGCACTCTAGGTAGACGGAGTAAAAAGCTTCACACCATATCCCGCCGGGGGGATTCGAACCCCCGACCACCCGGTGTCGGCCCCCACACTACAGCCGGGCGCTCTGCCGCTGAGCTACGGCGGGTCCATACCAGAGTTTCTGTTTTAACTTATAAAGGTTTGCACGCGCTAACTCCGTACGACCGCTTCGCGGCCCAGCACCCCACCGCAGGCGACCGCGAGGCCCTCGGGCTCTCTGCGCGCAGAGACCGAGCGGCCCCGACCGAGGCCGAGGGCGCGCGGGTAGCCGAGACGCCCGAGCGCCAACCGAGCCAGATAAGGTCCCGAGCAAAACGCGGGGAACAGATGTGAGGATGTGAGGTGGCGACGTCACCTAGCATAAAGACTCCGTATAGAAGTTACACCACCACTCGCGGCGACAGTACTACGCCGCTAAGCTTAGTTCGCGTACACACCTCTACTGGGTGGTTATGCTGCTGCCATTCGAAGGCTCGCGAAAAGCTTTTTAATGAATTGTCAGCACCCAATAAGTTTTCGTATGCGGATTTAAAATGATTGATGCTAGAATTTATAAGCTATAATGAACTTAAAAGTATCCAGAGTATATAGTATTTGGGGTGGTGTAGGTGGCCAGGAATTCCTCGGTTGTTTATGAGGACAGCGACATTATCGTCGTCCGAGCACCAAGTGACGAGGAACTCGAAAAGATAGTAAAAGACATAGTGCTCAGGCGTGGGAGACCGATATCGTGGAGGGAGTTGAGGAGGGAGTTGAGTGGTGTTGTTGGTGAAGACAGGTTAAGGAAAGTCCTAATACGACTGATAGAGCGAGACGAAATTGTAGAGATGATAGACGGCACCTTCGGTCTTAAGGGTATGGAGGAGACGTATATACCCATCAAGACTAAGAAGAGAGTCAGACCTTTAGTTCCTTCGAAGTTCAGGAAAAGGTGGGGTCACTTAGTGGAAGCTACTGGGAGCATCTCAGCAGCTATACAGTACTTAATAGACATGAAGCTAAAAGAGAGGAAGGCTAAACCTAGATAGACGATGTGCGAGAAAGCTACAATAAAGATCAAGGAAAAAGTGGCTCTCATTACAACGGAGAGGAATTCGCAAGCTATAATCCCGCTGGATAAACTGTGCAGGTTTATCGAGAGACTACAGATATGCTTGGACGACCCAAGGATTAAGTGCTAATATCATTTGCGACTCGTAGTACGCTATACCCTAAGGTATTCGTGAAGGGCTCTTAAAAAGCTCAAGTTATTTTCTCTAGATGAAACACTAACCCTTATGTAGTTTTTTATCGATTCGTCTTCATAGGATCTCACTTTAATGCCTCTCTCGGCTAAGTATTTAGCTACAGGCCTCCCGCTGGTAGGTAGCTTGACGAATAGGAAGTTAGTCCTCGAGTCTAAGGTGCTAAGACCGATTTTTGCCAAACCTTTCCTTAGCTCTTCTCGTAACTCGATAGTCTTACTAACTACCTCCTCCATGTATCTTAGGTCTTCGAGGGCCCCCAGAGCTGCAGCAAGGGAAGTTATCGAAACGGAGAATAGGGGGGTATGGCCTTTAAGTTCTTCCAGTAGCTCAGGGTTAGCTATAGCGTATCCGACCCTAGCTCCTGCCAGCGAAAACGCTTTGGAGAAGGTCCTAACTACCATGAGGTTGTCGTAGTTCTTGACTTTATCTGCGACGGTGAACCTCGAGAACTCGAAATATGCTTCATCTACTATCACGAGCCCAAATCTATTAATAAGAAACTCTAAGGTCTCAAGGTCTTGAAATAGCATGTTCGAGGTCGGATTATTAGGATTAGATAGGTAGAGAGCTTTACTAGAGCTACCTTCTCTAGCAATTTTAGCTAGGTCGAGTTCAAACGACTCGGGGGTTAGGCTAATTAGTTCGACACTAGTGTTCTCCATACGAGCGAGCTCTATAAACCCATGAAAGCTTGGCCAAACGGACGATAGTCTAAGCCCTCTCGACTTACATAACCTAATTATTGATGCAAGAGCCTCTGAGGAACTTGGAAATACACCTACGTATTCTTCAGGTAGCTTAACGTAGTTTGAGAGCTTCTTTAAGAACTCTCTCTCCAGCTCATCCACGTGATACAGATTTAACGCACTAACGTACTTAGAGACGTACGTACTAACCAACTTACTAGGTTCGAAAGGCGACTCGTTTAAGTGCATCCTAGCTGTCCGCACGATTCGACCCCCAAATTGGTAGTTATTGATATATTATACACCTGCTTGGGTCCGGGCTTAATGTACTTACTATTCGTCCATCCCTCATTACGTATATGCCTTGGCTACAGTGGGCCACCTCGGGGTTGTGCGTTATGACCACTATAGTTTGTCCATGCTTATTTAGCTCTAGAAACGTTTTCACTACAACTTTGGCCGATGAGGTATCTAGGTTTCCTGTTGGCTCATCAGCGAGTAGTATTGATGGAGAGCCTACTATAGCCCTGGCTATAGCTACACGCTGTTGCTGTCCCCCTGAGAGCTGGTTCGGTCGCTTGTTCACCCAAGATAGGTCACCACCGACCTTCATGAGCGCTTCAATGGCCATCCTCCTCCTCTCTTCCTTAGAGACTCCTCTGGCTATCAAGGGGAGTTCTATGTTTTCTATAACACTGAGCCTATTTATGAGGTTGAAGGCCTGAAAAACGAATCCTATTTTCTTATTTCTGAACTCAGCGAGCTCTCGGTCCTTAAGTCTAGAGGTATCAACACCATCAATGTATATTTTCCCCTTAGTAGGTCTGTCGAGAAGGCCTACAAGATTCAGAAGTGTGGTCTTACCCGACCCGGAAGGACCCATAATAGAGACGAACGAACCCCTCTTCACAGTTAGATTGACTCCTAGAAGAGCCCAAGTTGCCGTACTACCAGTTGAGTAGACCTTGTATACGTTCTCCACCCTTATTACATAGCTTTCTTCAGGCATCCTAGTCTACTACAAAGTTCAAAATAATAATTAAAGCTACAAAACGGTAATCAAACCTCGTAGTGGCTAAAGTTACGAAGTAGACGTAAATCGATTTGGTGGTACGCTCGAGCTCCGTGGCTAAGCATAGATGCGGAAAATACTCCACTAGTTGAGGTCCCCCAATCCCATGGTCGGGTCCTTAAGCCGCGCATTATTAGGCTATGTAGACACCTTATGCACGGGAACGTGGTTGTGAGTGATGGTATCGATGAAAGCGAGACAAACAGGGGTGTGACACTTTGGAAGACGGCCTGCTGGCCGAAGTCGTTAAGATAATCTGTGAAGACAGAGTAGTGGACCCCGTGATAATAAAGCGCAAAGTCAAGGCGGACGATTCTACGGTCAACAGAATTATTGGTGCCTTGCTAAGCTCCGGGTATATAGTTGAAGTTAAGCTAAGCAAGCTGCTTTGCAGATCTTGCCCGCTCAGAGTTAAGTGCTCGAACCTTCCACACGAGGGCTACGCTAAGGTCTACACTCCGAGCGAAAAACTTGAGGAACTCTGCAAGTACGTCGGGATGTACGTCCCTTCATGATAGCGGCTCTGAGTAGAGTCTTACGGGTGCGTTAATTGATCGCAGTCCGGGGGTTGCCGGAGGTGCCGGTGGTGTATTCGATTTGCCGCAATGTGGAAGTGAAGACTACACAAGTCGATATTATCATCGAGACGAGAGGCATAGTCATGAGCATAAAGAGGTCTACAGACTCTCTAGCTCTAGCTAGGGATCCTATAATCTCAAAGTACAAACCCTTCGTAAAGAAGTACGAAAAGAAACCGGCCGTCAGAGTCTACCCAGAAGTCCTTATCAGGAGGATCTTATCGGCTGGGTCAATTCCACGCTATAACTCTGTCTTAGACATCGTGAACGCCGTCTCGGCGCTGACGAAGGTGCCTATCAGCTCCATCGACATCGATAGAGTGAAGTTACCGCTTAAGTTAGTATACTCAACGAAAGATACTACAGTCAAAGATTTCAGAGGAAGGAGTATTTACATCGCACGCGGTACTATCGTACTAGAAGAAGACTCTGGGAGAATTGTTTACGTGTTCCCGTATACAATTACCGATGTAGCCGCTATCAACACCGGTACTAAAAACGCTATATTCGTAGGCTATGGGGCGCCTGGTGTACCAATAAACTTAGTAACATCGAGCATTAAGATGGTAACGACACGGATCGAAAACTTCATGCGGGGCTCAGTGTGCTCCCAGCCGGAGGTTAACGCGGGCTAGTTAGAGTGAGCTTAAGAAGTTATTAAGAGAGACCAAAGGACTCCTGTAGAAGGCATGACGCCAGTCGCTTGCTCTCCATAGGTGGACTAAAGCAGGCCACACCCGAAAGCCCCGCTCCGAAGAGTCGAGTCAGAATAGAGAATCCTGAGCACTAAGGTAGGTATAGCACGTTTACCGAAGATGCCCGCTTCACTCTCTCCTCTACAGTCTCTGTGGTATGTAGCCAGGTTCGTAAACCAGCGCTAAAGCTGGCGAAAGGATTTGTCGTCTCACTGTTACACTAATACGCGTAGTTTAGTAGTATAAATTTTCAGTAACAGCATAAAACCGGTGACGTAATGAGCGAAGATTTGCGCAAAGAGCTGGAGAGATTCGTTGATAGACTTAGGTCAGAGATAGATGCTCTAGTGAGTAAAGTAGAAGAGCTGAGAAACAAGGGAGAGTTCAATAAGGCGTACAAACTTTTAGCTGAAGGGGCTATCGACCTACTCAAGAGAATTAAAGACTCTCTCGAGAAGATAGAGTCACACACTAAAAGGGCTGAGCTACCTGAATCGGAAATAAAGGAGCTTATAGAGTATCTCAGGAGGGAGATCAAGGGGGCTCTTTCTAAGATCGAAGAAGAGGCTTTTAAGTTGAGGGACTACGGGAGACGTGCGTTCGTTCTATACCTTCCCGCGCCAGAAAAGATCATCAAAAGCATAACCATGAGTATAGGCGAGTCTATAGGTGACATAGTTGAAAGCGTAAGTAGATTCATTGAATCTCTGCAGGACAGCTTAAACCAGTCTTTAAGTAAGGTAACACAAGTCGTTTCGCTAAGAATGAAAGAGAAGGACTTGGAGGTAATAGACCAGCTCGTTGAAGCCGGAATATTTAAGAGCAGGAGCGAGGCAATAGCCTACTTTGTGAGAAAAGGGATAGAGTCCAGTAAGGAATGGATAAATAGGGCCTTAGAGCAAGCTAAGAAAATAAGGGAGCTTCAGGAGTCGATTAGGCGAGAGCTAGGGGAAGAGCATGGAGAGGGTAGCACTAGGCAATTGTAACTTACCTTTTTAAGAACTTAATCAACTTACTAAGCTCTTCTCTACCAGCGCGAGTTTTTGGATATGTAACCGTGACTATAGGCTCTGGAGGCGGATTTCTGTTTAGGTATTCTCTAATTATCTTAGGCCACCTCTCGGGGTCGAATCCTTTTTGAGCTAGAAAAGCTATCAGCCATCTCTGAGACCCGAACCCGGAGCAACCCGTCCATAAGGTTTCTCCTTTGTTGTGTTTAATTCTAAACGGCTCAGTAAACTTAGTTCCGTGTATAGATATATTACCGACTTCAAGCCAAGCCTTACGCTCCTCACGTGGCCCCTTATACGGTAGCCACAGCTCGAAGTCGATGGTTCCCGGTCTGTTTATGTCGAACTCTTCTATCTTTTCAGCAACACCACTTTGCTCGTAGTACCATGGGGTCACCCATGCGGACCTCCACTCTAGCTCTAAAACTTCATCCATGAACCTCTCGTATGCTTTAAGCAGGTCATTTCTGATCTCAATAACCTGCTCGGGTTTTCCGAGCCACACTATCTCAACTCTATGGAACTCAATAACACGTTCTAGTCCATAAATGCCTCCGGATTCCCACCTGAACGACGGACCGCTTCTGTCAAACCACTTGACCGGTAGAGATGAGTCGTCTAAAAGCTCGTTCCCGAAGAACCAGTAGAAAGGCTCGCATTGAGCAAAGCAGAGGAAGTACTCTGGGTGTCTCAGGTGTTTTGCTACTTCCTCAGGTGGTACTTCGTTTGTGACGTATATGTAGTCGGTAAGCTCTTCGAATTCCTCAATGTTGTAGGTCTTAGGGAGAGAGGCGAAAACCATGGAGTTTATCGTACCTCTCAGATGTCCTGTTTTGAGCCCTATCTCTAGCGGATACATCTTGGGGAACATGGCCTCTACGAAGCCGAGTGGAAGCACCACCTCTTTGAGAAAGATGTCTCTCAACATGTTTAATAGGTAAGTAGCCAGAGGGGTGTAGAGCCACTGGCCAATAGAGAACCTCTTTACCAACCCGGTTTCTTCTAGGATTTTATTGGGGTCTTCAGCGTAGAGTCCGACGTCGGGCTTGGCTCTCGACTTTTTGATGAGCTGCCAATGCTCGGCCTTGCCTCCCCACTTTGCTCTGGTTTCTTTCTCGTTTAATAACCTGAGTAACCTCAGGAGAACGGGTTTTTTAAGGTCTCTTTCGTCTAGGGCCTCTAAGTATATGGTAGTACTTCCATTTGATGCCTCAATACTCCTCACGAACGGTAGCCTCACGTTGATCCTAATTTCGCTGTCTATCTCAACCGAGGCGTCTTCTAACCTAACATTACGTATTCCGATTTTTCTCTTGCTTCCAAGAGACTCCTCTAGAGAATTCTTTATCCTCATAGCCGCCTCGTCTATTCTCAGCTTCCGACTCTCGATTTCGAGATGGAGAGTCTTTCCGGTGTAACTCCAGTTAACTATTTTACCCCCTTCTCCTGGATCCTTAAAGCCCTTGGTTAGCGACCGATTCACTTCCTCTAGGGCTTTCTTCACATCTTCTAAGTCGTCTGGGGCTAGGTCTCTACTCAGCTCAATCTTCACCGTACCCCTGTATCTCACGATATTCCTCCTACCGATTTATGGGGTCGAACTATTTATAGCGTAGTACTGCCGCAAGGTTCTAATAGTGCTTGGGGGATGCTCGAGGCTCGCACCATCGGGGGTAGTGAAACGCCGATTGTATGGCATGCACGCACTACTCGGCATCCGTAAGTAAGCTGTAGTGTGAGAGCGAGCTCACGTGTGAGTGAAGGATTGCTGGCAGAAGGCCTCGGTGCTTTAAAGAAATCCTAGGCTCTGCTCAGTGGTGAGCACACCCTGGGCTGAGTGAATGTCGGGCTAGTGGCGAGGCGCTTAACGTAGTCCCAAAGTTAGTTACGCTTCTTATGCCATCGGTTCCTGTCCATGGGATTGAGCATGCGGGGAGAGTCACTAGAGTAGCGTGCCGCATAGCCGGTAGCTACGAAACTGTAGACCGCGAAGCCCCACCGCTTTCGACATATTTACACGACATACTGGGGGTATCCTGGGGACAGATGGAGAAAGTTGTCAATACGTACTCTCCCACTTGTACTCATTAGGTTGCGCGGCTATACTGCTGAAGCTAAAAATGCTTAGGATGTCGATAAGCCAGATGCTCTAGGCGTTATAAGGTTAGGAGGGTATCGATGTATTCCAGAGGGCTCAGAGGAGACCTTTACGAGGTAATAGAACATGTTAAAGCTAAATACTGAAGTTGCTGGAAATGATGTGCACTATCGAGGGAAAACCGAAGAGTAGAATTGAGGTCGCAAGAGAGTTTCTGAAGGGACTCTCCCAGGAGCTAGACTATCCGCACCAGTAACACTTACGCTGCCCTAGCTCTCTTAAGTGTTCGTACTAGACCTCTCGACAAAGACCTTAGAGGCTACCCCCCTGCTTAGTGATATAATGGCGCCTCGAGCTTTAATCAAGACATGTCCATGGTTGTTGGTCACAACCTCAATTAAGGAGCCGGGAAAGAGGCCTAACTGTTCTAACCTAAGCTTTAAGCCCCTTCCGGCGGACACCTCTACTACCCTAACCAACGCTCCCGGCTTTGCTTCACTCAGCGGTACCATTCCAGGTTTTAGACTCGTCTAAACTTTTAAGCTTATGAACATCCCTATTGCTTGAATACCGCCTTCCCTTTTAAAACTCCTGCCCTCCTAGAACACTCGCAGCTTCCGCTCCCTTTTTAACCCGAATCGGGCGTACAAAGCGCGGAAAGGGAGTATAGACGAGTTGATCTCTAGAGACAGGTCTCTTAAAGGGTTTGGCAGATTCTGCGTCGCCATTCACGAACGGAGTGCTGAAAAACTGAGTGAACAATTAAGACAGGGTAGTTCGGCAACTTCTTTCCTCTGGGTTTCTTTAGGTCTCCCCGTGGAGCTCGAAGCTCTTAATATAGCATAGTGTGCGAATGGTGTGTGCCAACGTCTATGAGCTCCGTCTATGTAGACTGCCGTCGGAGACCTCGAGTTCCCCGAGACCTACGGCAGTCCGTGGGAGAAAGCTCGAGAGACCGCTATCGACCATCCCGATGAGACCCATGGAAACCTTTGGATGGGAGTAGCAAAGTTAGTTTCCGTTTACTGAAAGGGTTTTCTGCTCAGTCTCTATGTTGAACCTGGAGAAATCTGACTGTTTCCCGCGGAGTTGTTAGTCACCTCGACAGACCACCGAGTCAGGCGGCTAACTTCAGAAACGGCTGGGAAGAAGGAAAGTAGGGTTATCAATAGCTGCCCTTAGTTATAGTTTTAATAGTAGTACTCACTCACTCTTCTTGTAGAAGTTAAGCTATACCTAACTACGTTAGCTAGACCGTTTAATACCATGTAGAGCGCTGTGCTTATATCCACCTTACTGATCACGTTCTCACTAAGTGTGACTTTTTTGCCCAAGAAGACGCCGTTTAAATTAGCTCTAGGTTTGATGATGGCGTAGCCTTCGAACGGAGTTAAAGATTCGTCAAACTTGAATTTGTCCACATCATCGATTTTAATCAAGCTAGCAACAAGGCCTGTCTTACCATTCAGTGAATTGGGAATTCTAATTAACCTCGAGGTATCCTGCGTAACTAAGGGGTCTACGGCCACCGCTATGCTCTCCACGGCTTTCTCCACGGATTCGTCGCTAAACTCTCCACCATAATATGAAGCTATGAGAGACCTCCAACCCCCATCCCGCGGAGTCGGAGGTGCGATGCGGAACCCCCTCTTGGTTGTCCCCCTAAAGATCCTCCTCAAGTTTAAACCCCTCGCAGCTACATAATCAACTAGTTCCAGCCTGTGTATAGACCCTAGAGTCAACCATTCCGGGTCATCGGAGGCTACTATTACATGGAATCCCCTATTCCCGGAGAAGTAGACCATCAGTTCGTCCTTACTAAACCCGATGTGCTCTTCTAATATGTGCAGAAGTCTTCTGAGAGCATTTTTGGCTATCTCAATACACTCCGCAGTCACAACTTCAACCTTCTCTGCTAGGACTTGTGTTTTACATCCAGGCAATTTATCGGCATCTATATCAAACATGATCTCGGAGCCTTGCCAGCCTGCCTCTGAGTAGTCGGGTGCTGACGGGTTTGAGTATTTCGCCGTAGAATAGTAAGCTTGCTTAGGAGTGTTGATCGCTAAGTATGCCCTGAGCTCGCTCTCTGACGTAAAACTTAGGTGCCTAACGTATGAATCCGTATCGAGTAGCTGGAATGCGAACTCACGCGAGCCCAGATCCTTGGGGAGCTTTATCGGCGCGAGCCTATAGTAGCGGCTGAAAAGCTCACGAACGAACTTAAGGTTCTCTTTACTTAAGGCCAATCAATCAGCCCTTGGGGCCACATAATACTTTGCTAGCAAGCCGTGTGATAAGAACTCCAGGTATAGAGGTAGCTCTGAACCTATCTTTAGTGTAAGTTTTTCCGCAACTTTAACTATAGGCTTAATGTTCGTAACGAACTCCATAGAGTAACCGACACTAAATCCAGGCTCCCTAACATCGGATTCTTCAATGCCGCCCCTCTCTTTACTAAGAACGACTTCGGCTTCACCTAGCTCGCTCTCAGCTCTCAATTTGATCTCATCTTCCCTTCCCTCCACTCTGAGGACTTCTCCAACATCCTCGAGGCCAGATATGCAATCATGTAGTAAGAGAGGAGACAAAATGTAAGTATTGGGATACTCTATTTCTATCTCAGGTATCTCTTCCGCTGATGTGGCTAGAGGTAGAGTGAAAGTTCTCGCAAAGCCTCGCCTCTCAAAAGAGACGGATAGCGTGGATTGAGTCCAACTTAGTGTCACCATGTCGTCTCTCTCGGCACTTCTAAAAACCTTACTTAAGTCGTCTAAATTGACTACAAGCTGCTCGCTACCATTAACGTTGAATGCCGTAGCTGACTCCCTAGGTATAGTAACAACCAGGAGCGCTGTCCTAGAGGGGTCTATAGCCTTAAAGGTAAACTCGCTTTCTGATACATTAATTACGGCGGTTTCACTGAACTTGGAAGCTGAGACAACAATGTATCTCAGCAACCTCGCCGAACCAAATGATATACTCACTCACTAACACCAGTGCTCTATGGTTTACATAACAATAAAAGCATTTCCCTGAGTAACTCAATAAGGTACCACGTGCAGTGTAAGTGGTTCTGGAATGAGTTGAGCCATACAGCGGTTTGAGGCGAGTGTTACCGCCATTTACGCTTGAAAACGTCTGTGCTGAGGTCTCACTCGAATAGCTTAAAGAACTGCCTTGGTATACTGCAACACGCATGAACTATCCGCATTCTATACTTTTCAACGTAGCTCTTGCCTGGGTTGGCTACTCTATCTATGTGTCTACTACTAACGAGCTTATCGATAATCTCGCTACCCTTTCTAGGCCTCATGCACCCGAGGGAGACTTCCTTAAAGAGCTTCCTAGAAAGTTCGGCCACCCTTAAGACTCTCAATTCTTCAAGGCTTTCTCCATTAGCATGCAAAAGCAGGATAATCATCCTGTTATGAATAGAGCTTACTTCTCTTACGACATCCAGCTCTTGATGTAGTGAAGCTAGTGGACTGCCAATTACGATATGCGGAGAAATTCGTTCCTCACCGTACTCTCTCGTAACATACTCCAGTACCTTCAGGTAGTCCTCTTGCGACGCTTTCACCCCCCTACCGCGCCTTACATACTCATGACTGGGAGGAACTTCGTAGTCGATTAAGTCGAACACCTCAAGAGCTCTATCAATTAGGTCCCTCGGAGCTAACCCCAGGTGAACTGATAAAAAGATTCCGTTCCTCTTCTTAAATTCTTTCAGGTAGCTGATGTACTCTCTACCTATAGGTAAATACCCATCTCTATTAAAACCGCCACTGATGAGAAAGCCTCTAGCTCCAGCGTTGTAGTAGTACAGTACTATGTCGCTAAGTTTCTCGAGGCTCTCGGACGAAACCATCGAGCTGAGGTATCTTCCCTGACAAAATGAGCATTTGAGCGCGCACCAGGAGCCGGTGATCGATAAACTTACGAACTTCTTCCCGGGTGTGAATGCAAGAGTTCCGCTATCCAAAGGTATCGTAGGACACCTTACAGCCTCCTTACGGCCTCCCTAGCTTTATCCTCTTCAGCTCTTACCCGCTTAAACTCCATTATTATTGGTGGTATTTTTCCTGACTTTAGCATTTTTATCGCGTTGTCTCTAACTAATGCTGTGTGTTTAATGTCAAGCTCTAGAAGCTCTATGAGTAGCCTAAAGACGGTACTCCAAACTTCTTGAAGCATCTCCTTATCGATGTAGCTAAGTACGAGAGGGTTCTCGAGCCACTTATCGAACTCGCGAATAGTCTTCAAAATGTGGTCGAAGGCCTTTCTTATAAGCAAAACAAGAGTCAGCCTATCGGCCTCGCCAACACTATTGTTGATCTCCTTGAAGGTCTCGATAGTAGCTTTCTGCATTTCGATCCACTCGCTCAAAGAGTTCAGCTGGGCAACCAGCCTAGAGACGTCAGACGCCATCTTTAGCACCACAAGATAGTTAGTACCACAAGTTAAATATGCGAGGACTTCCTTAGCGTTCGGTCTCTGTTTCCTATATCAGGCTTGGGGACTCCCAAATTCTCGTGAAGTTATCGGTGGTTATTACGAGGTCGTGAAGCTTGGATACAACCTACCTCAAGGCCGACCTGAGTGGGGATGGAGTTAAGGACATATGAGATAGCGATTATTGCTTTAGGGAGCTGAGGACCTTATCAATGAACTTCAGGGCTTCTTCGAACTCCCTCTTTCCTGTTTCCGTTATCTCGTAGACTACGTCACCATCTAGCTTTAGCGGTCTTATCAGTCCCTCTTTGGACATTCTGTATATCACGGTGTATGTGGTCATCGTATGAGGTTTTATCCCAAAAGTCTCAGCAATTTTTTTCTTTACCTCGTATGCTTTAAGGGGCTTCGATGTCAGAAGGACTTTTGCTACGTAAAGCCATAGGACTTCAACGGTCAGCTTTCTGACCAAGCGTTTGTAAGCTTTACTTCTCACTACCACATACACCAAAACTTTGTAAGGCAAGACATTTTATCTGAATTTATATTTGTACCAAAAAATATTTTTGGGTAGCAATAGTGATCAAAGTTGGGATAATAGGTGTTGGTAATGTAGCGTCAATGTTAGTACAGAGTATCGAGTTCTACAAGTCATCTTCCCAGAAACCCGATGGGCTAATTCACACTAGAATAGGAGGTTACGAAGTAAGTGACATCAACGTGGTCTACGCCATAGATGTCTCTAAGTACAAAGTAGGTAAAGACCTGAGGGAAGCCATTTTCGCTAGACCCAACTTAGTTCCCAAGATGGTAGAGTTGCCCGAGACCGGGGTAGTCGTGAGAATGGGCCGAGTTCTCGATGGAGTCGCAGAACACATGAGAGAAGATTTTCCCATTTCTGACCTGAGACAGCCCACACTCGAAGAGCTCGTCGATGAGCTCAGGAGCTACTCTATCGATGTTCTCATTAATCTACTCCCGGTGGGTAGTAGAGAAGCCTCTAGGTTTTATGCGGAAGTAGCCGCTAAGGCCGGAGTAGCTTTCGTAAACGCCACTCCTGAGCTTATAGCTAGCGATCCACAGTACTCACTCCTGTTCGAGAGATGCGGATCTCTAGCTCTAGGTGATGACATCAAGGGGCAAATAGGGGCGACAGCCGTCCATAGAGCGCTTACGAGCCTTATAACTATGAGGGGAGGCAGAGTAGCCGAATCCTACCAGCTTAACGTAGGAGGCAATACCGACTTCAAGAACATGCTAGATTTGCGGAGACTCGATAGCAAGAGAATAAGCAAAACCATGGCAGTCGCAACAACTCTGTCGGACCCAAGTGCTGCTGCTGATAGGATATTTGCCGGACCTAGCGGGTATATACCATTTCTCGGGAACACTAAGGTTTCCTACATTTACATAAAGGCTCTGGGCTTTATGAATCTTCCGGTTGTAATAGACGTAAAACTAACTGTCGACGATAAGGCTATGGCGGCAGCAGTACTAGTCGACGTAATAAGGATAGCTAAGGCGTTGAGGAGCCGCGGGATATACGGGGGACCAGCTTGGGCGTCAGGATTCTACTTCAAACATCCACCTAAGCCGGTGAAAAGCGATGAGGAAGCTTTAGCCATGCTTTACAAGAAGCTAGATGAACTAAAAATCCCAATAGAACCCAAGAGAGTTCCTGAGTGGATGCTGAGGAATGATTGAGCTCTTCTCCCCGTAAGGGTCGGCAAGTGTTCTACACACGAGTAGTGCTAAAGCTTTCACTACATCAACTCCTTTACTCGCCTATCTCCAAATTTGTTATACTGCTGTATAGTAGTATAGAGCGTAGACTAAGTATCTCCGCACACCTAGCGTAGCCGTTTCGGTTTCCATAGAGGTTTGTAGGAGCTGGTGTAAGCCGCTTTATCGAAGGATGAGCCAACTCGGCCTCCACCGCAAACCCGCATCGCGGGCGTTCAAAGCCGGTGCGGGGTTTCCCACTGCTGTGAACCGAAACCATGCGAGGGGGACTGCGGTCGGGGTCTGTGGAGCCGAGGGTTGGCAACAAACAACGTCAACCACACGAAACCCGAACCCCGACTTACATGAACCTACATCAGAGCTGGGACACTTCATCAAGTATCAGCTAATGCTACCTAGATCACGAAGATGAGCAAGGACATGCTCAAAGATGGTTTGGAGGGCCGGGTTCCCTATTTTCTTGCTACTACTTAGCTTCATAACACAATGCGCGAAGAGAACTGACAGTACTAGGTGCTAATGTAGTTCATTAGCTCGCTTAATGATGGAGTGGTTAACCCGCGCCTATTGAAAAACCTAGTTATGTTGGCTAGATCGCGGACTAAGTACTCGATCGCGTTTGGGTGATCTAGGGTTACGGCCTGGCTTACGTCTATTATGTAGTGTACCCCATTCCAAACCATGACGTTATACTCACTGAGGTCTCCATGAACCAGCCGAGCCTTTTGATACATCCTCCTTAAGTCCTCTAGTAAACGCTTAAAGATCTTCTCGAGCTCCTCTAAACTCAGGTCAACGTCCTTAAGTAGTGGTGCTGGAACTCCCTCACACCCTATGAAATCCATGACGAGAATGTTCTCGTGTACAGCTAGAGGCTTGGGCACGGAGACGCCGGCTTCATACATCCTCATGTAATTACTAAACTCCTTCCTTGCCCAAAGAGAGAACAGCTTTCTAGTTGAAGTAGGCACTCTTCCAGAGAACCTCGGGTCTGCCTCTAGGTACTTAGATATGCCTTTCCTGAACTCTGCTGACGAGGTTAGATAGATCTTTATGGCTATGTCTTTCCTCTCGAAACTCTTGCCCCAATAGACTCTAGCCTCCTTTCCGGCACTTACAACCCCCTTAATCTCGTAAATAACCCTTCTGCGAACGAGCTCCAAGAGAGCTTTAACCGTAGCTACATCAAATACTTCCTCGACAACCTCGAACAAGTCCTTATCTACTCTACGGGGCTCTTTAGAAGTGAGCCTGTAGTACTCGTCTACTATCCTATCGATGTCACTACGTCCTATATGGTACCACCAGCATACTCGATAAGCTTAGGATCGAGATAGCCGTACTCAATAAGCTTCTTTCTTTCGTCTCGAGAATACTTGTACACTATATCACCCTTGTCGCTAACTTCAGCCCATAGCTCTACTAAAACTACGTCGAGCGGAGATATCCAGACCTTCTTCCTGAGCTTTCCGGGTATCCTAGCTACACGAGTTTGCTCGTCGGTACAGACTACTTTAACGTAGTTAGCACCGACTAGCTGGCTGACCACGCAAATGACCTGTGTCTTACTCTCCGGAACCGGCACGTCACTCGGTTTAGCCTGACTCAGCTTTCTCACCACTAGATATTCACTTGAGCTCCTATATCTATAGAAGCTTTTCGCATCTCGGCAGTATCAAAACGCTTTCACGCATCAGGTCGTCAATTACATGCCCTGGTCTGTTTTTCCGCCCCAGGGTTGCGCATTTGCTCCACGACTTGCTGTGGCTACCAACCACTCCACCGAGGTCTTAGGCTCTCTTCGGGCCAACAATGCGAGCCTACATCTATATAGAGAATGTTTTGCGCTCCAGCCACATCTCCATGGTGTATGAACACCCTTTTCTCGCACTTCACATACCCTGGTTCTCAACCCTTCCCTCGGGCGTCACTTCTTGGGTCCGCAAGTTCTACTCTTACTTGGTTCTTAAGTGCGTTCTCTACTATCTGCTCCTGAATACTATTCACGCGGACATACGCAACCGCTCTAAGCAGTTTAGTCTTTAAAATCTCCCCAACTAGTTGACCGAGGAGTCTTCTAACCCCCTTTGGGAACCCCTACCCACAACAAACATTCCGGACTCTCTTCTCGTTAGCTACTCCCTAGAGTCCTACTGGTTATCCCGTGAATCCCGCAGATCGCTTTAAGTAAAGTGGTATTTCCACAAGCATCTCATGCCAACATAAAGATTCTAGAGCCCTAGAACCTAGCGCATTAAAAACGGTGTTAACCCCTCTCGTGTATTGCGGGCCTCCGCCTCCACAGGTTATTGAGAGTGAGACTAAGAGTTTCTCCAGTCTTTAAGTCTCGTAAAACTACCGCTTTCGGACTCGCCTCGACAACCTCATACATGCTACCCTGTAGCTCGATAAGGTCTCCCCTCTTGATCTCGTAAACCCTAACGGAATATACAGCTTTAGGTTTCCTATGAGCATACTTAAATCCCTCCCACGTAGACAGCACTTTTGTGATGTAGCTGGACTCTAGGTCCCTAATTATCCGCATAGCCAAGGATTTCTCCGCTATATATAGGTCCACGCCCTCTTTAGACTCCTTAATGTCTACTACACCTGGGTACTTGTGAATGTTACTAGCTATTCTTGCAACCAGAGCTACGGCCCTTGAGTTGCCGGGTCTTAACTGTAGTACTGCCTCAAAGCTCTTACTTCTGTACCTACGGCACTCTGGGCACATAGCACTCTTCGTAATTAGTCTAACCCTCAGTTCCTGGTGCAAGACGATCTCGCCAAACACACCATCCACTTCAACTACAGCTTCACCGTCCCGAAGCTCGACTCTAGACACCTCAACCCGACTAACTCCCTCAGACACTTTCCCCCTAGCAACGTAATCTTCAACAAGGTTCCTAACGTACTCAGTTAGACCGATTTTGAGAAACTTCCCCCCGCGGGACCTTACCGCACTGCAAGAATCGCATCTAAACACCTCAATGGAGTTTGGAAGCTGAACTAGCTTCCTGGTACTGGTAAAGCAGTTAACGCAGAGCCCCTGTATGAGGGGGCTGTCTTTCGATTCTTGGCGCCCGCACCTAGCGCAAAACGCTCTCAAGACTCGTACCTAAGTATTATAGTGTACGGTACTCCAGAGACGCTGCTAACCGCCATGGGGTGAGTTAGCCCTACCTCTATAAGCTTGCTCACTATGTTTTTCCCGACAGCTAGCGCGCTGTTTGAAGACTCCACTAACGCTATGGCCTCATCTATCTCTACAATGTCTCCACCGAAGAACTCCTCGTTAATCTCGAGAACTAGGTCTCCATCACGAAAGACCTTCCCGAGGAGGTCCTCGTCGCACACTCCAACGATCTTCCTCAGAGACCCACTCTCATATACTTCAACGACTTTTATGTAAACCCTCAATATTACCACGCAGGTCTTACTGTTGCCTCAGCACCACAAGCTAGGCACTTTAGAATCCATATCCGGCCTTCTCTTCTTAGCTCTGTTTGATACGAGTGACACGTAGGACATCTAACGTACTGCTCGACGAACTTCTCAAACAACTTGTTGAGAGACGCCCTACTAACGTTTTGGTGTATTACAGCGTTACCGTCTCTGTCTAGGCTACCCTTAGCACCCATACTCTTAAGCAAGTACCTTAAGACCAGCCTTGGATCTCTACTGATAATCTCGCAGACTAACTTAAAGTTCTTGATCTTTGTGTGCATGCCAACTACTTCGGTCTCGAGGGGCGGTATCTCAATTAGAGCTTCAACCCTCCTTGAGGGTAGCTTAGAGTACAACCTCTCGAGTAACTCGTTGTAGTCCAGATTCAGCATCCTCATTCACCCCAGTCACATGCTTTGAGAGCAATATAACTATTTTCACGGTCTCCAGCTCTCAAGGGTCGAAAACCCTCAGTTGAAGAACTTAGAAGCACGTAACGTGTGAGGCAAGAATCTCGGCGGACCCCTCCATTACTACTACCCGGAGGAGTAGGGTTTAGCTATGGAAATACCGTCGGCTTCACGTTGTTGTCGGAGGTCTGGGGTTCAGTTCTGGTATAGGTTCGTATCGGTCGGCTTCACCGCCTCGCCTCCTTTCTCCAGCATTTCTCTCGTGCGGGGGCGCTAGGGCGACTCCCGCGCCCGCGACCTGGATACCCGGGGGAGAGCCGTCGTCTATAGCATCGAGCGGCCCTTGAACACCTCAACTGGGTACCTCCGCACAAGGTGTTTAAGTGTTTTTCAATCGATACCAACCGATGCGAACGGATGTGAAAACCGAAAAGTTGCGCTAGGCTTAATAGCTTGCTACAGAGTTAGTGAGGGCGACACTTGAGAGCCTCTCTATTTTTCCTAGGCACCAGTGCCCCGGACGCCGGTCCTGACGACATGCCAGCAGTCGCCCTCAAGGCTGGGTCCAGCTTAATCCTTCTCGACTCCGGAGAGGGGGTTCAGCATAAGCTGGCAAGCGTGGGGTTCGGGTTGAGCAAAGTGAGTAATGTCCTAATTACACATCTTCACGGTGACCACGTCCTAGGTCTTGTTCCATTCATACAGACCAGAACGCTTATGTTTAAACCGGCACCTCCACTAACCATATTCGGACCCCCTGGTCTAGTGAAGTATCTTAATGAAAGCTTTAACTCCCTACACTTCGACCCGGGTAGCAACTTAGAAGTCCAAGAGCTGAAGGGACCGGAGGAGCTGAGGGACCGAGGAGCTACTATTCGAGCCAAGCTCTTAGACCACACAGTCTTCGCTATCGGCTATCTGGTCAGCTTGAGTGAAAACTTCAGCGTGTGCTACCTAACTGACACCAGACCTTTAGCTGGAGAAGACCTTGAGTTAAGTTGCTCGGTCTTAATACACGACTCCACATTCTCCTGGATAGACCTAGATAGAGCAAAGGAGTTTAAACATTCAACTGCCCTAGAGGCAGCAGTGTTTGCGACAAAAACTAAAGCACGGATACTCTTTCTCTACCACATATCATCTAGGTACAGAAACAGGATGTTTTTAGAAAGTGAGGCGAGAAGGTACCACCCAAACTCCTACGCTGCGGCGAAGTATATGCGCCTGAGCTTAGTGCTGTAGAGCCCTTATCTCTAAGTTCGACAGCGAAACTCTTTCTTCGGGATCGCGACTACACTCCTCCCATACTGCGTAAATAGAACAGCGTTTTGAGTCGGATACCCCAAACGACATCACGCGTCAGTGGGCATGACTTTCCCCATTTGCTTACTGAGGTTTTTTATTACCCATTATCTATGGTCACATACGAGCTTATATATACCGAGAGACTAGAGACATCGAGTAGTAAGTACGGGTGTTTACCGCTGGGTTGAGCAGTACTGCTCTAAGAGGTTCTTGAAGAAGTCTTGTGACACACTTACGTAACTTACGTACTGGCGCGACGGGATAGATACGTATTCCTCTCCCTCAACGCATACTGTCCTCCAGCCTACTTTTTCCTCGAGGTATTTTAATAACCTTTCTTTATCTAGAGCCTTTAGCGCATCTTCGAGGTAGGGAAGTTCTTTAGTACCCTCGTAGTGAGGGGCTATTGCCCTCAGAGATACCTTTACATCGGGCTGTCCGGTGAGCTCGATGTATCCTGCCACTAGAGGCCCTTTCCTTCTAAAGTACTCGCTCAACGCTCTAGCTAGCCCTTCTGCTGCCATGCTACAGTAGGACAGCTTCTATCACCTCAACAGGTACCCTATAGGCAGAGAAATAAAGACTTCGATAAAAGCAGCTATAACTAGGAACAAGAGTACTAAGCTAAGTCTACTTAGAGACTCTCTGTACTGATTTAGAGGAAATGGAGTAACTCTCTTCCCAAGCGCTCTTAGTGCTATCGATGATAGCGTTAAAAACCCTACCTTAACTCCGAGATAGCTGGAGTAGATTATGGCTGGGAGTTCAAAAATACCGTGAGGCACTAGAGCTAGTGAACCATACCCTACGAAGCTTATAACTGATCCCAACATGTAGCCGTTTGCGTAAAGAACGTAGAGTGGGTAAACTAGAGTGAAACCTAATACAACGCACCTAACTGCTACTCCGACGTTGTTGTAGAGTATTATGCTTAATAACCCCACCAATCGACTGACGACATCTTCAGACTTTGCCACGGGCTTCACGAGCGTTGAAATCTGTTCTTCAACGCTCTCAAAAGGCATCGGGTTAGTTAATCCTGTGAGCAGAGCTAGGGAAAATATAGAGATTGAGGTTAGTAGGGACGCTATACTCAAAGCACGCACTGGCCCCTGATGGTATAGGGCTTAGAGCTAAAATAAATCGAGTAACTGCGTTTTCAGCTCAGTCTCAAACCCTAAAGAAGTTCTAACCAGAAGAAGCTGACCGCAAGTTAGCGTTTCGTAAGGATTTTTTAGCCTACGTACTTCTTCTTGGGACTAGTATGAAGGCCGTAATTATTGCCGGAGGGCTTGGCAAGAGGTTGAGACCTCTTACTGAAGATAGACCTAAGCCCCTAGTTGAAGTCGCGGGAAAGCCTATCATCGAGTGGCAGATTGAGTGGTTAAGGCGGTGTGGCATCAACAGCTTCATCATCCTCGCTGGATACTATAGGGAGAAGTTGATAGACTTCCTTGGCTCAGGCTCGAGATTCGGTGTTCGCGTAGCATACGTCATCGAGGACGAGCCTCTGGGAACGGGTGGGGCTATAAAGAACGCCGAGAGCTTGATTGGTAATGAGACATTTATAGCTGTTAATGGAGACATAATAACAAACATCCCGGTAGAGGAGCTGGTTGAGTACTTGAACGGCCTTCGCGATGCCGTCGCCGCTATAGCGCTCGTCCCCCTAAGGTCTCCGTACGGTATAGTCGAACTGGATAGGTCGGGTAGAGTAATATCATTTAGAGAGAAACCAGTTCTAGAGGAATACCTGATCAACGCAGGCATATACGTCATGAAGTCCGAGATCTTCGGGTATCTACCCTCTAAGGGAGACATAGAGCGGGACACGTTTCCGAAGTTGGCTGCGGAAGGAAAACTCGCTGGCAGAGTGTTTAGAGGATACTACTGGAGGTCGATAGACACGATTAAAGATGTTGAGGAGGCCTCTCACGAGGCATCGAAGTACCTGAAGTTCTAGTGTCTGGCTCCGCGAACCTCAAGAGTCTTTACGTGTTCGACTTAAACTGCGTCAATAGCAGCAAGGGTGTCCTCGCGCAACTGTCCGAGGTCTTCGTTTAGTTGGATTCTATCGAAACGGTGAAGCTAACTATGTTAGTAGGTCCCCCAGGTACTGCTGCAGCTCCTTCTTTAGGTTCGACCTAGAGGTAACTATTAGCTTTACACCATACCCTACAGCTCTAACGGCTTGAGATACGTCGTTCACTAGCCAGGCAACTACAGCCACCCCCCTGCTTGAACATTCCCTAACGACTCTCGGTCTCAGTACGGGCGCCGGAAGTGCGAGTGCGTCTACCCCTTCCTTAGCTAGTAAAGAGACGTTAGGAAACGGGTTTGCTAATTTGAGGATCGCTTTAACCTTACTTGACTTGCTTCTTATCACTCTAACGTGGAGTAAGTCTTCTAGTACTACATAGGCTCTGTTAACTGCTCCTGCGTTCTCGATGGCTTGAGCAACGGTATCCAGAACTCGCGGGTCTCTAACCCAAAAGAGTAGCTCGATTTGCGAGCTCTTCAGGATATTCTCTACCCTAAGTGCTTCAGCTACTTGAGTGAGTTCAGCACTAGCTTGAGTTGTCTCACTCGATTCTCCGGTTGGGCAGACTATGGGCACTCCTTCTTTAGTGGAGCATACTTCAAGCACTATTCCGTCTACTCCAGGCTCTATACGACTAAAAACATCTTTACTTCCAGCTCCCGGCAGCGGCACAAGCTTCCTAAAGGCGTATACCTTGACCGTGACCAGCACCAGGAGATATAAGAGTGTGTGAACAAAAGAGCTTAATGCTACACGCAGCTTTTTCGACTCGCAAACCGGTAAAGCGTTACCGACCTTGGGCTAGCTTAGTAACACGGTGTGTTCAGAAGCTTTAAGAAGGAGGAAGAAAAGGAAAAAGGTAGTTAGTTTGTGTTGAGTCTCTTTATTTGGGTGCTCCAGTTACTTTTTTTATAGTTATAAACGCTAGTGTAGCCATTATAAACGCTAGTAGTGCGAACACTACAGCTATGTAGGATGCCATAGTTGCTCCATCTATTCTCCCGGGAATGGCTGCGACGTCTGACTTCACTCCGGCTACGTCTGACCTAACTGTTGCTACATCAGATCTGACGGCAGTGAGGTCAGCCTTAAGTCCTGCGACGTCTGACTTCACTCCGGCTAAGTCGGTCTTCAGAGCCGCTATGTCTGTCTTGACTCCCTTGATGTCTGTTACATCAGTCTTAATGGTGTCTACACTGGCCTTAACTTCTGAGACGTCTTTGGCTACGCTACTTAAAGCATCTGATACCGTCTTTAGGGTTCCTGCTACAGCATCTACCTTACTGCTAACTGTATCTACTTTACTACTGACAGTGTCTACTTTACCGCTGACTGCGTCGACCTTGGAGGTTATCGTTGTTACAGCAGCACTGAGGGCTTTGGAGACATCGTCTATAGCTGCCTTGAGGTCTGCTGTTGAAGCATCTATCTTAGTCTTGATATCGGCTACTGCGGCATCGATCTTAGAGGATAGTGCGGCTGTCGAACTGTCTATCCTCGAGGTTATAGTGCCTGTTGAAGCATCTATCCTAGACCGTAGCTCAGTTACTGCGGCATCGATCTTAGAGGTCAGTAGTGCTACAGCGCTGCTTAGCGCTGTCGACACGGCGTCTATCTTCGAGCTTAAAGTGGCTGTTGCTTTGTCGAGTTCCGCCTTCGTCAATAGTATGCTGATGTTGTTTACTACGAATACGTAACCAGCTTTCGCAACCTTAATGGTTCCGTCGGGTAGTGAGT
>JAWBJE010000008.1:0-57656 GCA_038832865.1 Sulfolobales archaeon | reverse complement strand
AGCCTAGCTAACCCTACCTCGAGAAGGTTAGTTTAAATGTGCTCATAGGAATTGTGACCACGATAATGGACGCTCTACACGCTATTTGAGAGAACGTAATGCACCAACTCCGTACGACCGCTTCGCGGCCCAGCACCCCACCGCAGGCGACCGCGAGGCCCTCGGGCTCTCTGCGCGCAGAGACCGAGCGGCCCCGACCGAGGCCGAGGGCGCGCGGGTAGCCGAGACGCCCGAGCGCCAACCGAGCCAGATAAGGTCCCGAGCAAAACGCGGGGAACAGATGTGAGGTGGCGAAATCGGTACGAACCAAGATGAGAGCCGCGTTGCGAGCTCCAAATGCTAGACTAATAGACTAAGGTTCTTTCTTCTAAAACAGAATTATGTATCTAATTCTCCCAAAAGCAGGATGCTATATACCCTACTTGCGCGGCGCAACTTCTTAAGGTTTATCGGAGAATCTAGCGTTTAACGTCCAGTTTTTAAGGAAAAACTCCGAAGCTAGCTTGGGGATGGTTTTGAGAGTTACCCTAGTAGCTTGGAGCTCACCCCGCGGTGGTGACCCACGAAGGATTATTGTGCTAGCAGCTAAAACATCTCAGGGAAAGCTGTCTCTAGAGACCTTACAGCACTACCTAAACGACTATCCAGAGAAAGATGTGCATGGTTGGATTCTCGCATCAGCTGGTTTTCCGTCCGTACTCGAGCATATATCGTTCACATTCCTAATAGAGGGTATCTCTAGGGTTACATCCCACCAACTAGTTAGACATAGAATAGCTTCATACACTCAAGAGTCTCAGCGATATGCTAGAGCGGAGTACGACTACATAGTTCCCGAGTCAGTGAGACTAGGAAACTTCGAGGAGAGGTTTAGAAATGTGGTCGAAGAAGCTCTTAGGCTTTATAAAGAGATGGTTGATGCTGGCATTCCGTATGAGGATGCTAGATACGTATTACCCCAAGCCGTTACTACTAAAATACTCATGACGGTTAATCTTAGGGAACTATTGCACATAGCCTGTCTCAGGCTTTCCGATAAGGCCCAGTGGGAGATAAGAGAACTAGTTAAGCTTATGCTCAATGAGGCGTCCAAAGTAGTTCCCGAGGTCTACGACCTATTGAGAGCTTCGTGTACTGAAAGATGAGCGTTTAATAGCTTTCTAACCCTTTAAGTGAGGAGAGAGCTATGGGCGACAAGAAGAACCTTGAAGACTTGGGCATTTCTTCAACTATTCTTGCTAAATTAAAGGAAGCAGGATACAAAACTCTCGAGTCTATAGCCGTGGCCAACGTAAGCGAGCTAGCAAGTGTAGCTGGAATTCCACTTCCGACAGCGCACAGAATCGTTTCTAAGGCGCGAGAGCTACTAGGTCTAACCCTAAAGACAGCCCTCGATCTAAAGAAAGAGAAAGGCACGCTACCCAAGATAACGACTGGATCTAAGAGGCTCGACGGACTTTTGGGTGGAGGGGTCGAGATAGGAACTATTACTGAGTTCTTTGGTGAATACGGTACGGGTAAGACACAGCTGTGTCTACAGCTTTCTGTAAACGTGCAGCTACCAAGAAGTAGAGGAGGACTTGAGGCTAAGGCCATTTTCATAGATTCGGAGGGCACGTTTAGATGGGAGAGGATAGAAGCTATGGCAAAAGCCGCAGGTCTAGACCCAGAAAAGACTATGACTAACATATACTGGGTGAGGGCCATATCCAGCGATCACCAAATGGCGATAGTCGAGGAGATAATGGAATTGATACCAAAAGAGAATATAGGGCTGATAGTAGTCGACTCAGTAACAGGACACTTTAGAGCTGAGTACCCCGGCAGAGAGAACCTAGCGGTTAGACAGCAGAAACTGAATAGACATCTTCACCAGCTATCTAGAATTGCCGATATCTATGAGGTAGCGGTGGTAGTAACGAACCAAGTGATGGCTAGACCTGACGTATTCTATGGTGACCCGACTCAAGCTGTGGGCGGACATGTTTTAGCCCACGCACCGGGGGTCAGAGTTCAGTTGAGGAAGTCGAGAGGTAACAGGAGAATCGCTAGAGTGGTTGACGCACCTCATTTACCGGAGGGTGAGGCCATCTTCGCGATCACGGAAGAGGGTATTAGGGACGTGGAAGAGTAAGCGCAGTTGGACTTCAATATGCTGGAGGTCATAGCGAAAGTATCTCTAGTGTCTACCTTCGCTTATGCTGCGTATCGGGATTTAAAAGATAGGGAAGTGCCAGAGATAAGCTGGCTACCCGCTTACGCGATAATTGTACTCAGTATAGTGTTTAAACCCACTGCGGATTACTCTCCGTTAGGAGTCATTTTAGCTATACTGCCATCTGTGGTTTATAGTACTCTCTTTGTTTTCGGATTGATTGGTGGGGCTGACCTCCTCGCTATGGTAGCGGTATCGCTGGCACACCTAGACAAACCGCTAGTCCCGCTTTTCACGTTTATCTTATCATCTCTCTTACCCCTTCCGCTGGTTCTTGCTAACCTGATAGGAAACCTGACAATATACAGAAGTGCTATGGACAGCATTAAGTGTGTCCGAGGAGGTAAGAAGGTTCTCTATCTTGTAGGTAGACCAATCGATGTGGCGACTTTTTTAAAGAAGAAGTTCGTTTTCCTCCACACGTACCCGTCTCGAGAGGGGTTCGTGTGCAGTAGTTCAGTTGACGTCAATATAGATTTCGAAAAGCAGAGGGCCGATATAGAAGAAGCCTTAAACAAGGGATTTATCAGGCTCGAGGACTACCTAGTGTACTCTCCAGCACTACCTCATATATTGTTTATAGCACTATCGTACGCAACTGCCATCGCTGTAACGCCATTTATTGAAGTATTGGTATTCTTCATTTAGATGATTGCGGAGTAGCATAGTGTGATACGTACCTAAGGAGTCGGCTATTATAGCTTAGTTAGGCTAGACTTGTGGGGACAGTGAGTGAGAGTGCTGTGGGCACCCTGGAGAATGGCCTACATAAAGAGAGCAACCGAGGTGTCTGCGTGCTTGTTCTGCAGGGCTGCTATGACAAACAACGAAGAAGAGAACCTCGTCTTGCTGCGTACAAACCATAGTTTAGCGATGTTGAATGCGTATCCGTATAACACCGCTCACGTTATGATAGCACCTAAAAGACACGTCGCGAGAATTGAGCTACTTTACGACCATGAAGTTATGGACATATTTAATCTCACTAAAGAAGTCATAAAGGCCATAGACGAGGAGTACAAACCCGATGGCTATAATATAGGAATAAACGTCGGTAGAGTAGCGGGCGCGGGTATAGAGGCTCATATACACATTCACATAGTGCCTAGATGGCTGGGCGACACGAACTTCATGCCGATTCTCGCAGAGACGAAAGTGATACCCGAGGACCTTAGAACAACCTTAGCAAGATTAAAGTCAAGGCTGAGGCCTAGGTAGTTTGGACCAGATTACTCCGCTGTACTTCACGCTTTGTAGGTCGCGGAGTTTTGAAGCGAATTCCTTCCAATACGAAAGGGCTTCGGCCTAACGATCAGCTCGGCTCTAGAAAAGCCCTTATCTTATTTGAGACTAAACTCGGAGTACAGGTTTGACTTTAGGAAGAGCTCGATGTATGCGGCATAATAAATATAAGAATGCGGGCAGCAATAATCGAGGGTGTGCAGCGGTAACTGGTTTATCTCTCTTCGTGCTGAACCCGAGGCTGTTTCTCAAGCTTATAGCGTTACTTAAGAAGCACGGGCTCAGCTTCAGAGTTCCCATGGGCTTAAGAGACTTATGCCTTGACCACGAACTCCTCATCACCGATGACGAAGGCTTGGAGTACATAGCTAAAAACGGTGTGTCTACAGAACTATGTGTTGAGGTAATAAGCATAAACAACTCTGAAGAGATATACAGCGCGCTACTGCCTAAAATACTAGATATCGATAGCCCGATTTCTATAGGGGTGGACCTTGGTAAGAGAGTGGCATACGCTGTTCTAGCAGGAGGGAGGCTCCTCGCGTGCGATTATGTAGACCGAGTTGAAGAGATAGGAAGAGTCGTCGAGAGGTTTAGCTCACTAAAGCCACAAATTATCCTTCTAGGTATAGGCGCTGAGTACTTGAAAGAGCTACCTGCTGAAATATTGAAGATCGTTGAGAGTGGAAAGGTGGCTGCTGCTTACATAATAGAAGAGGAGAGAACGAACAGATCCATTATTCCGAAGCTCACTGGAGTAGAAGTCGATAGATTGCCTGATGACTTAAAAGCGGCTATCGCAATAGCGGTCAGAGTCTACGAAAAGTACATGTTGGCCCAAAGTTTGCGCTAAGCTCTCGGCTCTAGCGTCGGTTTACGCGAGCTACTAGACCGTCTACTCCTCCTTAAAGTGTAGACGTGAGGACGAGCTACTTCGTAGCTACAGACATATTTTGAGGTACCAGCACGTTGCCAACTAAGTGAACTCGTGGTTGTATCCGCTTGAATAGAGCCTTAACGACCGCTTCGCGACCCAGCACCCCACCGCAGGCGACCGCGGGGCCCTCGGGCTCTCTGCGCGCAGAGACCGAGCGGCCCCGACCGAAGCCGAGGGCGCGCGGGTAGTCGAGACGCCCGAGTGCTGGCGAAAAGGGTATGCGCGAACAGAAGCGAGAACTAACCCAAACCTAAGCTGTCTCGATAGGTTCCGTGATCGCCTTTTGCTTTACTGGGCTCGTCAAAAGTTGTCTAGAAGCTTACTCCAGGAAAAACATCCTCTTCAAGATTCTCACGAACTTCCTGGACCTCTTTCTCTCCTCTTGCTTCATAGATTCTAGAACCTCTTCACCGTACAGGGCTGCAACAAGCATTCTAGCCTGCTGGTCTTGGACGTCGCCGGGCTCTATCCTCTCCGCTATTAGTAGCAACCTATCGAGCTCCTCCTCAGAAGCGTAGTCGAGTGGACTGCCCTTTCTTTTTTGAGCCTCCCAGCGCTGGTATAGCTTTGTCACTAGTAGCATAGCTTCATCATTTGAATAGAACGCGGCCTTTCTCCAGGGTTCAGCGCTGAGGTCTATTAGCTCCATCAACTTCTTCTTTTTAGACTCTATAGCGGTGCCCGTACTCTTACCCATACTTATTAGCTACCTAACATTATAAGTTCCTTGGTATATCTTGAGTGTAGAGCTTAGAATACTTAAGTACTTGAAGGAGAACCCGGGAGCAACACCTAGATTGATAGCTGATGCCCTAGGACTACCGCTGAGCCAGGTTCGGATAGCTCTTAATAGACTTAGAGACTCGGGTCATGTGGTTAGAGTTCCAGGTGGAGGGTATTATGCTAGAGCTACCGATTCTACAAGCCTCGAGGAAGCTGAAACGGAGTCTAATGTTGAACTAAAGAGGCAGAGAAGCGAGCACATTTTCGATATTGAGAAGCTTAGAGAAGAAGTTAGTCATCTTACTGCACGCATTAATAAACTCGAAAAAGAGGTAAAAGAAATTAAAGTAGCATTAGAGGCTCTAACAAGGGCTGGTCAAGAGGTTAGACCGAGGTCACCAGCCGAGCAAGGTCTCGGTGACGATAGAACGATCAAGGAGATAAAGAGTAGAAAGGTTATGAAGCTCAGTGAGCTCCTAGCTATCGCTAAAAAACCCATAGATGAATACGTTAAAGCTGGGTTGATAGTAGTGGTATCGGACCTAGCAGTAGACTCCGAGTTCTACAAGAATTTCTCAAGTAAGTTTCCGATAAAGAAGCTCGAAGTCTCCAAGCTGAGCTACGAAGAGAAAGAACTTATGAATGCCATGATTAAAGAGGGGATAGTATACTTGCACTGTGGGAGAGAGTATAGGCTAACTTCCTAACAGCCTAGTTCAAGGTCTATTCCTCTTCGGCGGAAACACGTTCCTCTAGACCGATATCTAACTCTCACGTCTCGAAGAGTCGACTGGCTCTAGCCCTTCTCAGGTGTTTTACAGCTTTCGCTAGCGCTTGTGATTGAGAGCACGACTAAGACTAATAAGGCTTCCGCCCACCCGCTCTCCCGCGCTAGAGTGCCCCAGCCGCTTCACTCCTGGTACAGCTACAGGCGAAGCTCGCAAGTACTCGTTCAAGACGTCAAGAAGAAAGGCGAGTCCGTATGATCATCTTAGGCCGGTTAGTTAGCTCTTGTCAAGCGGGTGAACCGGTTTACCGACCCATTCGTAAAGAATTCGAAGATAGCGTGCAGGAATGCCTGAGATCACGGTCGAATGCTTTATTGCCACCACTACGGATCCCGAGAGTAACCAGCTATGCTAGTCATCAAAGCATCACGAATATATACCGACTTTGTCGCTTCTGAGGAGACTTTACTTGGTACGCTTAATACTATTTGGCTTATCATAAAGTTTTGGAGAGCCTGGTGTTAGTGGTAATTGCGACATCAACTCTCGATTATGTAGCGGGAAAAGCGCGACTAGGTGGGCCAGCTTACTATATCGGTCTAACACTATCTCATCTTGACTCGCGTACCCTCTTAGTAACAACGAGGTCTTCAGTATCGAGATACCTAAGCAGGCTAACTCGCTACTTCGACGTGGTGGAAGCCGGTTCAGGCGAAACCGTATTCGAGATAGAACTACATGAGAGTGGTAATAGAAGTCTTCGCGTCCTGAGACGGTCATTCCTGGAAGTAGAGACGCTAGCCAAAGTTTTAGTAGACCGTAGTTTGGTACTTATTTCTACAACGTATGGCGAGCTCGACCCTCGGCACTTGGTTGAACTAACGAGGGGTCGTAACGTAGTTGTCGATATTCAGGGTTTCGTTAGAAGAGTAAGTGGGGATGGTAGGGTAGTTCATGACACACGAAAGGTGTTTGAAGTAGGGAAATACTTGGAGGCGTCTAAGTGGAGTATCTTGAGAGGTGAACGAGAAGAATTTCCTAAAGAGTGTTGGGTATCTCCTCTGGAGTGCGCCGAAAGACTTAGGTCTGACATCGTTATAACTGATGGCGAGAAGCCATTTAAGGTTTTATCGCGCAGAGACGAGTGTTTGTACGAAATCACTCCATTACAAGGTTTCCACGGAGAATCGATCGGGTTAGGAGACGTATTTACGGCAGTACTAACCTATTACTTATTTATCGAGGGGTCAGAGTTCTTAGACGCAGCTACCGTAGCGTCGGTAGCTGCAGCTTTAAAGTTGAGGGGAAGACTGCCGTGGTTTACGGTTCAAGAGCTCGATGTGCTCAAAAGAAAAGTTAGTATTAATCGCTCGACCTGTCGACGAGCACCGTAATCGCATCCGAGAGTGGTCGATGTCAGTCCGACTTGTGTAATTATATACGAGTCTGGCAACCTACTAATATGAGGTGCCGTGCCGGTTCGTCGAAGCATAGCATTTAGAGTACCCAACACTCTAGAGGAAGTGTACGAGGTGGTATCGAGGCCCAAAGACTTCTTTTCGCTACTTCCACTGTCACTAGAATTTAAATCGTTTAGAGGGAACGACGTGCTCGTTCACATGGACGCTTTTGGGTTTAAGGGGGACTCTGTCTTCAGCTACGTGATAACGAAAGGAACAGATAGATTTACGCTGGAGAGCAGTATGATAGGAGAAATAGTGCTAGGCTTTTACAGACCACCTCGTATGGATTTAACTTTTAGGATGACTGCTATGAGGGTCGAGGGTGGCACTGAAATTAACTTTGAGGTCTATGTTCGCTTGGGCAGCCTAAGAGAAAGGCTCTCTGGAATAGCCAACGAAACCGAGAGGTTTGTATCGAAGATACCTGAAAGGATGGCGGAAGCTTTAAAGAGCATTTCCACTAGGCCATTCGGGCCTCAACGCGAAGACGTGAGACCCCCCAAGCTAGCAGAGGTTCCGCCACCCGGAGAAAAATTGTCGACGACCGGGATGATCAACGTCGGGAAGGAAGAGGAGAAAAGAGTCTCAAAACCTCTAGTTCCTGGGACACCTACAAGTGTGAGTAATGAAGTTGCGAGTAGGCCTGTTTCAGACCTCTACTCGAGCCTTCTTGAGGATCCAGTAGCCGTATACAAGCTAACTACACAAGGAAGATTTATAACCACTTTTAGAATGAAGTACTCGTCCTCACTAGTGGGGGCGCTATCGAACATCAGCGCTAGCAATAAGAGCCCGATATATGTGATCCTTAAGGGCGAAAAGCGTACTGCTAGACTACTCATGGACGGCAACAATGTACTAGGGGTCCTACTGGAGCTAGAGGGCCAGACGCTCAAAGACGAAAAAGCTCTCGAAATTCTAGAAAAATCTGAGGAAGAGCTTGTTTGCGCCGTTTTTGCTGTAAGCAGGGATATGTTATATATAATATATAATGAAACAGTCTTAAAGTAGCCTTAAATAATGGACCATGGCAGCTATATCTGTGGTAAGCATTTTTATAGTGCTCGAGATGTAGAGAGAATAAACATAAAGCTTAAAGTGAAAACGGGAAACAACAAGATTAAATAAGTTTAAGAGCGAACTGATACGGGGACCATTATGGGCGAATATGCGGTACTCGTTATAGACATGCTGTACGATTTCATATATGGGAGACTCAAGTGTCAGCCGTGCGCTGAAATAATCGATAAAGTAAAAAGGGTTGTTCAAGTGGCTAGGTCTATCGGTATTCCTGTCATTTACGTAAACGATTCCCACCTTCCAACTGACCCCGAGATAAGACTCTGGGGGGAGCATTCAATGAAGGGTGATGAAGCGTCTAAAGTGGTCGAAGAACTTAAGCCGCTACCTCACGATTACGTCCTTGAGAAAAGAACTTACTCGGCCTTCTTTGAAACCGGGCTAGACCTCCTGCTTAGAGGACTTGAGGTCAAAACGGTAGTCATCACCGGGATTCATACGCATATATGCGTAAAGCATACGGCCGCCGACGCGTTCTTCAGAGGCTATAGGGTTATGGTAGTGAGAGATGCTACAGCTACGTTCAACCTGGCTGACCACGAACAAGCGCTGGACTACATGAAGAAGATGTATGGTGCTGAGATAACGACAACCGAGGAGTTAGTACATCGGTGGGTGACCAGACACTGACAGCTGAGAGCGCTCGAACGTTACCTACCGAATTAAACTACGACGTCACTCAAATAGCTCTACGGACGACTCTACTGTAGTTAGACGAATCAGGCGAAAGCTCTCTCCAAAGTGATCATCTAGCTTCAAAAGCGGGAAACGAAACTTTAAGTTGCGAATGAGGATTCTTGACTTATGGCGCGCCTCTCGGATAGCCTCTTAAGCACCTCCTCATAGAGCTTTAGGAGCATTCTCCTTCTGTCCTCCATTAGCACAATGTCGCTATATCCGTGTGTGACTATGGTGTGCGCAAAAGGTGAGGGTGGTCCCTCGACTCTCACGCACCGTAGAGTTATACTACCGCTCTTTATAGAGCTAAGGATCCTCTCAGCGCTCTCTACATCCATAACGTCCTCCATCACCTCTCTATAGGCTTCCTCCAATATCGGAAAACCCGGAAGGGACTCAGCGACCTTTATTAAAGTCTCAGCGCTTACCTGCCTCCTGCTAATGCTCGTTTCTTCACCCTTGTAGTTTCTAAGCAGGGCTAACGCTCTCTCAGCACAATGCCTGAATCTCCTTTTCAGTACTTCCGACCTTCTTAACGCTCTCCTAAGTATATCTCTAAGCTCACTGTCTCTTAGCCTAGTTAGGATTTCTTGAACTATCTCATTGTTAAATAGCGGTCGGTCAGATGGAGTAGTCAACATGAAACCGTTATCAGTTACTGTAACCCTCACATTAACACCCACGAGGTCGCTCACTAGTAAAGCCAGGGCTCTCGCGAGAGCGTCGTTGGTTTTTCTTCCAAATAGGGTGTGGAAGATCAGGTTATCAGCCCGCTGAGTTTCATCATACCACATCTCTATCAACACCGTTCTATCGTCCGGCACTACGCCAACGTAGCTCTTTTGCTCGTTGACGTAGTCAACTATGTACTTAGCTAAACGTCTCTCTATATCGTAATTCTTCGATACTTCCTCTACGGCGCCTTCTATACCAACTCTATCTATCAATTGAGAAACATAGCCTCGGAATTTAGCTACTTCAAGTGCCGAATCAAATGCGAGTGGAAGCATCTCAGAGAACCAGCTCGGAACTGTAGGTCTCTGGTGTTCGACCCTCCTCACAATTACTCTCATAGCACTCGACTTAATGAACTGGAACGTTCTACCTCCCAGCACGAAAACGTCTCCCGGCTCTAAATACTCCACGAACTCTTCCTCTAGGTCTCCTACATAGCGTCCATCTTCGGTGAATACCTTAACTTTAGCCTCATCAGGTATCGCACCCGAGTTTAAGTAGTAAATCATTCGAACACCTCTCTTCCTTCCGAAGGCCTCTTCCTCCTCATAGTACCTTATCTTAGAGTAGGTTCTGGTAATAGACATGAGGTCTTCGTACTTTCCAGACAAATACTCTATAACCTGCAAAAATTCTTCCCAGGTTAAGTCGCGGTAGTTATACGACCTCTTAACTACCTGGTAAGCCTCCTTAAGCTTCCATTTCTTCTCTAAAGACATACCTACAATGTGTTGCGCAAGTATGTCGAGGGGTTTCCTAACGATTTTTATCTTATCTAGCTTTCGCTGCTTAGCTAGTTTAGCTAGTACCACTACCTCAACGAGGTCGTCTCTATCTACTGCCACTAAGTAGCCTTTACTGACATCGTTTACGCTGTGTCCCGACCTTCCAACTCTCTGAATCAACCGCGTAGTGCTTTTGGGGGAGCTTAGCAATACTACGGCGTCTATGTGTCCTATATCTATTCCTAACTCGAGAGACGTTGAACTGACTATAGCTCTAAGCTCGCCATTTTTCAACCTGTTTTCCACGTTCAGTCTTAGGTCTCTACTAAGTGAGCTGTGATGCGCTTCAACTTCGTCCGCGTTTAGTATACCCTCCTTCTCGAACATCTTCCTTAACTTGAATACCACTCTTTCAGTGGAGCTCCTCGTGTTTGTGAATATTAGTGTCGTTCTATGGCTTAAGACTATTTCTTTGAGTTCCTGATATATAGCTTCGTTAACGACGTCAGCCGGGTCCCTGATTATGTCGACTCTGGGAGATAGTACCTTTATGTCCATAGGCTTTAAGAACCTTGCGTCAATGACCACGCAGTTCCTCGGCTCTAGGTCTGACCTAAAGCCTACTAGGAACTGAGCTATGCTTTCGAGGGGGGCTATGGTAGCGCTTAAACCTATCCTTTGGACCTCTCTCGAGGTGAGTTCCTCTAACCTTTCGAGGCTCAGTGATAAGTGCGCCCCCCTTTTGCTAGATGCTAGCTCATGCACTTCATCAACAATTACCCATCGAACTCCAGCGAGCTTTTCTCTGAACTTGGGGGCGGCTAGAGCTATTGCTAAAGATTCAGGAGTCGTTATGAGTATATGAGGGGGTTCTCTTAACATTTTCTGTTTCTCGTTAGGTAGGGTATCACTCGTTCTCACCTTAACCCTTAGTTCTGGGAGCTCTATACCCATATCTAGAGCTGTTTTACGTATTTCCTCGATAGGCTTTCTGAGATTCTTAACTATATCGTTGTTTAGTGCTCTAAGGGGGGACACATATATGACGTACACGTGGTCTTTAAGATCTCCTGACTCCCCTATCTTAAATAGTTCGTCTATTATAGGTAAGAAGGCGGCCAAAGTTTTGCCGGTACCAGTGGGGCTAGAGATCAGCACATTATAGCCTTGCTTAATATACGGTATTGCCATTAACTGGGCCGGTGTAAAAGAAGAGAAAGACCTCTTAAACCACGTTAGCGTGTAGTCCTTAAGATACTTTACTACCTCACCCTCTTCCGGCACTTCGGTTACTATCTTTACTATAGAGCCCCTCCCTAGTACTTACTGAAAACAGAGCACTATTAAACAGGTACCTACTTTGAAAGTTTACCTGAATTTAAGTGGTTGTAATCATAGAAAGCTTTACGCACTCGCACCCGCAGACTCGCGTGAATACTCCACCTCGTTGCTACAGCTAGACGTATAACACGCCTCGAAAGGGGTGTCGCGGCTCTGGTCTTAGATCTTCTTTGACGCGTTTTCTATTCTCTTGATCAAAACGCTTTCGAGCTCTTTAGCAAGCTTCAAGGACTCGCTAATGACTTCCTTAGAGCCTCTGTCAATAAGCATTTTGTAGAACTTGGCGGCACATTTACTACTATGAAAAGCTATCTCCCTGTCCACAATTTTTATGATTATGCCTTGACCGTCAGGAAATTTGCGACCGCAGACCACGCATGTATGTTGGTTTCTCTGCCTCAGATTCTGACCCCGTTGCAGAGATATAGCTCGTGGCACCTTATATTGCTAAACCTGCTCTAATAGCCTCGCGCGACCGTTTCGGCTTTCGTACCCGTTCGCACTAGTCGGTATGAACGGTGGCGGCTTGTAAACACTCTATGCGTGGTGGTACGTGGAAACAGTCTCGATCGGGGCTCGAGAGCCCATCGAGTCCTCCTGAGACACTCAAGATTTAGTGCCCCGGGGATCGCTCGAATGCTCTCGAGCCCGATAGGGTCCCGAGAGGAATGCGGAGGAAAGGAGGTGAGGCAATGACACTACCTAACATAAACTCGTATATGAGCTGAACTCCTCTCCAGCGCGTGTTTCACCGCTCAGCCGTACCTATAGTCGCTGCTCAACCCTAGGAACAGACTTTCGATGCTCCTCTAGAAGCGGTGTAAGTTTGACCTAAACTTGCCCTGAGGTTTAAGGACCCCCTACGCATTGTCGGTAACCATAGCACATATTTCCGTAATACAGAAATATCGATGGGCTCCTGGACTAGTAGGTTAAAACCGTTAAGCGGGCCTTTGCGCTACTATTACAGCGGGCGCTAAGCCTGTTGCCGTTGGTATAGCTAGAAGCTTTGACTTATAAATTTCGGCTTTCCTGATCGGGTAAATCTTCTTGGCGCGCACCATTAGATCTACTGCCATATTACCGAAGATCATAGCCTTGACAAACTCGTCGAAAGAACTTTTTTGAGCCCACTCGTTGATCGTCTGAAATATAACCTTCCTAATAGCTCTCTTGTGGCTCGTGTTGCAGTTGTATGCTGTGAGCACTAATCCAGTTACCCTCAACATGTATCCATCGCTAGTTACGGTGTCGATTATTCCGGTAATCTTAGACGACCTCCTTCTGATAATCGACTTGATGTAGTCTCTAGATAGTTCGTGACCCTTAAACCTGGTATAAGCGTTTTCTTCATCATACTTATACACTTGGAAATACAGGTGTATATAGTGTTTAGTGAAGTCACCAGTAAGGTCGAATAAGGTCGTCTCGATAACTCTTCCCAAAAGCTTCCAGCTTTCGTCAGCCGGAATACTCCCAATGGGTATGCTGCCGAAGACTTCCGGAGCTAATACGGTATACCACTTTTTCGCCCTCCACTTGGTCCTTACAGCTGACGACACTCTTCCTCCTTAGCTTTAGAAGCAAGCAAAGACTTAAAAGCTTTTAGCTACGACTTTGGTTATCAGAAAGCTCCACAAGCGCCTTGAAGCTTACCTAAACCGCAGCAAGAAGCTTGGTCTTACGCATATTCTCGCGCGGATCGACCCTCCCTAAGCATCTTTCTGGTGCCGGGTATGACGCTGTTTCGGTAGATGGCGTTCACCGCCTTCGTGTTTCTCCGTATTCAGTCTCGCAACAGTCCATCTCTCAACAGCCCATTCTTCTACTGTCCTGCCCACGGGAGCTTGTCTCCAGCGTTGCCGCAGTTCACTTCGCTCCCCGTGGCAAAGCGGGACGTCCTCACGTCACCTCGCTGGGATTCAGTGTTCAAGCCGGCTAGAACCGTTTCCCGTTCTAGGTTTCTGTGGGTTTCCTGGGGCGGGTCACCACGGTTTCCCTGAGCTCCTCCCCACGGTCTGCCGTGGGTCTCGGAAACCCGGGGTCACTAAAGCATCTATATGTACTCACTAGTTTGTAGACCTTGCTAAACCTAATCACGTCAAGAGCTCTAAGCATCCTAGAGAGACCTACAAAAACCTAGCACACTAATTGTGTACCCTAGTAGAAGATGCCAAAGTGGTGGCGAAAACTCGATGAGGATGAAAGTTGAACGGCTCTTCATAGTGTCGGAAGTGGGGCGAGCAAGTAGGGTAACGAGAACGTGAGGCTGAACGACTTTAGCGCGTGAGAACCGGGTATTCGCACGAGGGGTTGTGTCCTTGCTTCAGATCGAGGTTCGGGAAAGGGTGCACATCGCCCGTTAAGGGACAGTTTTAAGCGAGACCACGTATTTCTGTCTTAGACCGCCGAGCTGAGGGGTGCTCGTGTTATCTAAACTTTAAATCGGAGCGGACCTAAAGTAACTCGATAGGTATGGGAGAGAACGTGCTGGTACTCTTACTAGGTCTCTTCTGCAAGGGCAGGTTTAGCTACGCTAGAGCTGCGGTAGTCGAGAACATAAATGTGTCTTTTATAGATGAATCTGTAGCAGACGATCTCAGGTGCTATGAGAAAGTGGACCTAGCGGAAGAAGTGGAGGTAGAGGTGCCTGATGGAGGGAGGTACGTGATCTTCTCCGTATGTACCATTGATAAAGTAGTATTTGATGGATATGAAATTTCTCAACCGACAGTCGTGCATGTGGCTAAGGCTTTAAGAAGGTCCTCCCAATTTGAAGCTTACGTAGGCAAAGACTTAATAAGCTACTGGCAACTTTACATAGACCCATTTAGGAGGATAGCTAGGAGCAGAATAGCAAGAAGAGTTAGACCCGAATGAAGTTGCGGCTTCAACCTAGAGAGTGCTAGTTCGATATGGCGAAACTCTCATTAAAGCGTGAGCTACGGAATAGGAGAGCAAAGACCAGAGGCTTACCTATGTCTAATGTTCAGCTTTAACGTTACTGAGGTTGTTTAGTACGAGGTGTCCAGTCGTGAATCTGAGATTGAGGGCTCGGCTAATGTTATGCTACGGGGACCTCCTCTCCGAAACTCTAGCCAAATCCCTTGGTCCCGATGATGTTCCTCCGAAAGGCTTTTCTCTACGTGGATATCACGAGTCAGGGTGTTACGTCTACGAGGTGTCCTGCGAGAGCTGTACCAACGAAGGCCTTCTAACCCTAGCTTCTATTTTGAGTGAGGTGATTCTCCTGTCGAGGCTGGTGCTAAAAGTCGTAAAAGTAGGGGGAGGCGAACACACCAACTAGAGCTATCTTTAACAAAGCCTCGGAATCCGTACCATATTCTCTTGGTCGCTCTTCGTCTAGAGCTAAGGTTGCGGGTACTACGGGTTTCGTACGTCCGACTCAACGCCTAAGCCTAAATAAGACTGAAATGGAACGTGTGTGGGCAAAGCTATATAACGTCACTACCGAAGAACGACGCTACCCCTTAGTGAGTCCCCTACTGCCATCTGGATGCTGGCTTAACTCACTATACAAAAACCTATAGAGCAGCTCCGGGTGCTTCATGGAAAGCTGAGACGCGAGCCTACTTAATGTGTCCGGCCTACCAGACTTGTCTAGACTTAGACAGGTCGAGTGGCTCAGGCCTTTGAGAATGCCTGAGGTGAGAGCGAAGGCGAGCAAATCGGTCTTGAGTATTCTATACATTGGGAAAATAAACTCGACCTCGCCGAGTCTGACGTAGATTTTCGGTTTCGCTATCTCGTGATCGTACACTAAACTCTTTAAGAAGGACACAAATATGTCATCTAAAGTAGCCGGCAAAGCCACAACGTCGAACCTCGCTCCAAGAGAGCTGAGCGCGCTAGAGACGTCGCTATTCTCCTCGATTTCCTCGTAGTCTAGTGCCATGAAGACTAAGTCATTACAATACCCCCTCAAGTCGGTAACACAATCGAGCAGCTCTTCTTCGGTAATTACTCCCACAACTTCGCCGCTAAACTCCTTCTCGACCTCGCTCAATAACCTCATAAGCACCACACTTTCGACAAGCCTGCCAGAGTCTATCGGTATTGCCACCTTAAGCCCTAGGCCCTTCTTCTCTATTAATGAAAACGACTTTTTAATTTCTCTAATTAGGTCTCTGTACAGACACGCGGAACAAAGCTTCTCACCAGAGTGCCTCCTAAAGTATGTAGCTGGACGTCTTCCACAACTAGAACACTTGGTAACACCTCCCGCCTCCAACACCCCCTACCAAAGCTTTGAATACTTTTTAAATTAGTGGGGCTCTTTGCAAAATCACCTTAGTACCGCTTTAGCTTTCCGACCAGGTGATGTTAAAGTCGGAAAACTTGAGGAGAGAGTCTAAAAGCAGAATAGAATGCCGTATGTCTGCGGTTAAGTTGAGGTAGGTCCGTGTTAAGGAAAGCTTAAATATCCGAGCCTAGTCTTGTGTCTGACTGGGAGACCCGTGGTAAAGGTATTAGCAATAAACGCGTCGCCAAGGAAGTACGGAAACAGCTACAAGCTACTGAGAGTGGCAGTTGAGGCGTCCAAGTTTGCTGGAGCTTCGGTAGAGATACTACATCTCTACGACTACTCTATAGGGCCTTGCTTGGGGTGTGTAAGCGATGAGCAGTTAGCGTGCAAGTACCCATGCCTGATCGATGCCGACGATGGAAACAAAGTCCTTAACAAGATCGTGGACTCCGACGCCATAATAATATCTACGCCTATCTACTGGTACGGTCCGAGCGGTCTCTTAAAGAACCTTATTGACAGAATGACCTCCATTGAGAACATGATCTTCATTTCCGGGAAGTCATTACTTGAGGGTAAAGTAGCCGGATTTATAGCTGTAGGGGCGGATAGCGGCAACATTGCCGCTATATCCTATCTAATGATTGTAATGAACTCCATGGGTGCCTTGATACCTCCGTGGGCTTTAGCTTACTACTTAGGGCAAGGCGATGCTCTTCAAAACAAGGAGTCTGTACTGGATGCCGCTAATCTAGGTTTTCTAGTAACCAAGGCCGCCCAAGGTCATCATCCGAGAGACCTTCAATATAACCCACTGCTCATCGAAGAACTGGGGGGTCAGGAGCTTATAAAAAGGATAGCTACGGAGGCCTCTAACCTCTACAACCTAGAGCACTTGAAGAGGAAAAAGCTCTTTCAAGGCCAGTCCCAAAGAAAAGCCTTCGAGGGGCAGACGAGCAAATCTCTCGGATCCGCTTAGACTCCGTACCATATCACTCCTGCTACTCCATGTTTTCAGTAAAGCAAGCGTAGGTCTAATCAATAGCATTTGTATTCGAAGGTAAGCTCGAGGCTCTTACTCTGACTTCGTGTTGACTCCAAACTAAAGAGTGGGATACGCCAAACGAGCTCGTGGCTAATCCCCGTCGACATTACGGCTTCCGCCCTAACCTTAACACCGGAATACCGAAGCAAAGAGTCTGACCTCACGAGCTCGTGAACAGCTACAGTTAGTTTGGAGGATTGATCTCCATCTATATCGAGCTTCAAGATACTATAGATGTCTAACTGCTATAGGTGCGGTAAAACTGCCGCTCCGCATGTTAAGGGCGGACCGTGCTCAGACAAATGCCTTTACATCACTTGGTCAGTGCCGGAGGAATTCATCACTAGGGGGTCGTAGCGTGGGTTACACATCACGGGTCAGCGCTTAAAGACCCCTCTCATCCCCTACATTTTTGTTATCCGAACTTAATAGCGTTACTTTTCAGGTACAGACACGCTTTCTTCGCTCACATCCCCACAGTGATAGACCTCGGTATGGCGTCCGACAAGGCCGCTTCGCGACCCAGCACCCCACCGCAGGCGACCGCGAGGCCCTCGGGCTCTCTGCGCGCAGAGACCGAGCGGTCCCGACCGAGGCCGAGAGTGCAGCGAATGCAGCACCGAGCCGAATCGGACACCGAAAGGGAATCTGGGAGCAAAGTTGGGCGACAAGGGTGTGTGCAGACCGAGGCGAGAGCCGAACCCCTATTAGTCGGTATGCTCTAAACATATGTTGGTGCGCCGGATGTCTTCAGTTGACGTCAGCGTGATAGTGCCGACGTACAATGAGAGAGAAAATGTGACTCGCCTTATAAAGCTTCTTCACGAGAACATGGTCAAAGAGAAGGTATCTTATGAGATAGTAGTTGTCGACGACAACTCGCCGGACGGAACGGCTGAGGCCGTGAGATCTCTTTCACGCATGTACAACGTCAAATTAATAGTAAGACCAGGTAAGCTAGGGCTGGCGTCAGCTATACTTGAAGGTCTGAAGGTAGCAAGGGGGTCTATTATAGCTGTCATGGACGCCGACCTCCAGCACCCTCCTGAGGCGTTGCCGGAGATGTTAAAGAAGGTCTCGAGCGAGTGCGATATAGTCATAGGTTCGAGGTATGTCAAGGGGGGATCCGTAGTTGGGTGGTCTCTTTTCAGGAGGGTTATATCTAGGGGTGCTGATTTCATGGCTAAAATACTACTGCCGAAGACCCGAGGAATAAAGGACACCATGTCTGGGTACTTCGTACTCAAAAGGGACGTCATCGATGGGGTCCACCTAGACCCGCGAGGGTTTAAAATCCTTCTCGAGATCATAGTCAAGGGGCGCTTTAAAAAGGTTTGCGAGCATCCGATAGAATTTAGAGCTAGAACGTGGGGTAAGTCAAAGCTAGGCATAGGCGAAGTCTTTAACTACATGCTTCACGTGCTTGGTTTAGCCCATGAGGCAGTAAGGTTCGTAATCGTTGGAGGCATGGGGACTTTGGTGAACCTAGCGACACTATTTTTCCTCGGGTACCTACTGAGTTTAGAGCATTGGGTTACAGTGCTGGTAGCTTTCGAGGCTTCAACTTTATTTAACTTCACACTACATGAGCTATGGACGTTTAAAACGGGATTTGGTAAGGGGGTCGGCAGTAGACTCGCAGAGTTTCATGGAGCAGTAGCTCTGCACTTCGTATCTCAGGTCGTCATATCGAATCTATTGTTCTACGGGTACGGTGTAGAAAGGATTTTATCTCAGTTAGTTGGCATACTAGTTGGGTTTTCTCTTAACTACATGCTGAGTAGGCACGTTATTTGGAGGAGGCATAAGTGAAGCTGGTAATCCCTTTTTGCCAAAGTGTGGTAGTGAGTAAGAGAAGACTTTCGGTTGTTAATACTGAGGTGAGGCTAAGTGAACGAGGTGTGGAATGAGTTGATATCGTTTAGGGTTATCGTAAGTGGACTAGTTCAAGGAGTAGGCTTTAGGCCTTACATAGACGTACTAGCAAGGTCCCTCGGATTACGCGGATACGTCAAAAACGTAGGCGGTTCTGAAGTGGAGATCTACGTGGAAGGAAGTAGAGATGTCGTATCAAGGTTTCTATACATTCTGTTGTTAAATACTCCGAAGCCTGCCGAAATAGAGCACGTAGTTATCGAGAAAACTGACCCGAAAGGTTACAAAGAGTTTAGGATAGAAAGGTCCGCTGAAGCGTTCTATATGCGTTCAATGGTTCCACCAGACTTTAGCATATGCGATGACTGCCTTCGAGAGGTCCTCGACCCAGCTGATAGGAGGCACTTGTACCCGTTTAACTCGTGCGCCTGGTGTGGCCCGAGGTTTTCGATGATGTACGGAGTACCGTACGACAGAGATAAGACTGCGATGAGAGAATTTCCTCTCTGTCCAGAGTGTCTTCGAGACTACACCAACCCCGAGGACAAAAGGAGGTATCACGCTCAAGGTATTTCGTGTCCTACCTGCGGACCCAGAGTACAGCTCTACACACGTAATTGGGAACTGGTGGACTCTGCCGACCCTATACAGGAGGCTGCAAGGCTCATAAACGAAGGATACATCGTTGGGGTTAAGGGAGTTGGTGGTTACCATGTTGCCTGCCTAGCCACAGACGATGACGTAATTCTCAGACTCAGAGAGAGGAAGAGGAGACCCACGAAGCCCTTCGCCGTAATGGCTTTAGACTTGAATACCATAGAAAGACTGGTTATTCTTAGCAAACTAGCTATAAACCTGCTGAAATCTCCCCAGAGACCGATCGTCCTACTGCCAAAAAGAGAGAATTCCCCGGTCTCCAGGTACGTGTCTCCGGGTATGGCCCATGAAGGCGTCTTTTTGCCATATACAGCACTCCACCACCTTCTCCTAAGTAGAGTAAAGGATAAATTTGCTGTAATGACTAGCGGTAACTTAACGGACGAGCCTATGTGCTACAGCGACCAGTGCGCGAGAGATAGGTTAAGTAAAATCGCCGACTACATTCTAACCCACAACAGGCCTATAGTTAACCGTGTGGATGACAGTGTAATCAGGTTTACTGACGGTTGCCCCGTTATTCTTAGGAGGGCTAGAGGTTACGTTCCACGCTGGCTCAGAATTCCATTTAGACTAAGTAGCGACGTTATAGCTATGGGAGCGGACACGATTAGTGCCCCGGCGATAGCCTTCGAGGACAAGGTAGTGCTGACTCAATACATTGGGGAGCTAGACAACGGAGACACCATCTCCGAGTTTATTAAGTATTTAGGGTACTTTTCGAAGGTCTACAAGATAGACCTAGCTAGGTCCACGTATGTCGTCGACAAGCACCCTAGGTACGTATCGCGTGCTATAGGGTTAGAGATGGGTAAGAAGTCGGGGAAAATTAAGGAGCTTCAGCACCACGTAGCGCACATCCTCAGCACTATGGCAGACAACAACCTACTAAGTGAGGCGTACGTAGGAATAGCAGTAGATGGTGTTGGTTACGGAGACGATGGGGCAGTGTGGGGTTGTGAAATAATTGAAGTATCGAGAAAGGGCTATAAGAGGGTGGGTAGACTCTCTTATGTAAAGCTGAGTGGAAGCGATCGCGACATAAAGTATCCAGCACGTGTACTAGCTTCCTACCTGAGTACCATAATGAGCTACGAGGAACTTATGGCCTTCTTTGAGAAACGCAACTTACTTAAAGCTCTCCCAGGAGGTAGATTAGAGTTAGAGGTACTCCTAAGCAGCTTGAGGAAGAACTGGGTCTACTCCTCTAGCCTCGGGAGATTGCTGGACGCCGTATCCGTTCTTCTCGGTGTATCGATAGCCAGGGAGTACGAGGGTAGCCCGGCAATCAGGCTCGAAGAGGCTTCGTTCGGCGGGAGAACACTACTATCGGGCGACATAGTCGACGAGCTAGTTCATGCCGGGGAGATGATTGAAATAGACCCAACCCCGTTAATAAACAAGCTCATCGAACTCGAAGAGGAGGGGGCGTCTCGAGCAGACCTAGCTTATACGTTCCAGTACATTATGGGGCGAGCAATAGGGAGAGCAGTCCTTATTTCGACGAAGGGAAGGAGGGTTAGCAGACTAATACCGGCGGGTGGAGGAGCCATCGTTAACTCAGTTCTCGTTAGAGGAATCAAGGATGAGCTCAGGGGCGAGGACCTCGGTCTGCTCTTACCTACTCGTGTGCCACCAAACGATGGTGGTATAGCCTTAGGTCAGGTGTACTCGCTGGTATACATAGCAGGCCGTTAGTTACGGTAGAAACCACAGCCGTTCTTTACCACCAGGAGCTCATAGTTCTCACCGGGAGAATTTCGTCGGTAGGTTCGTCTATTGCTAGCTGTATAGTTGAAGATGCATAAAGATCTCGAAAGCCGAAACGATGCGAAATTAAGCTGAATAAGACTCGGCTATGAGCCCGGCGTATCTACTCTCATCAAAGGTGTTGACCAAGCAGGCTAGCTATCTCCCAAGAAGCTCCTATCGGGAGGTAGAATACTACTCTCTCGATAGGTGCGAAACACGGTCTAGGAGGGTCTACTATGATAAACCGTCGGCCAAATACTAAGCGGTGAGAAACATGTTGGTGGTTAGTACCGAAGCAGAGTTGGAAGAGCTCCTGAGGAGGATCATAATACCTGGCGAAACCGCTATAGTAGGCGTGGGTAACGAGCTAAGGTGCGATGATGGATTCGGGGTTTATTTGGCCAAGTCTCTATCAAACTTGTTAGCGAGGTACTCGAAGAAGGAGTGTGTTACAGTTGTGGACGCAAACACAGCTCTCGAATCTTACCTAGATGTTCTGAACTCGAAGAAAATATCCGTACTGCTGGACGTCATCGAGGCCCCCATTCCTCCGTCCGGGATAGCTTTACTAGGTGGAAACGAGATTTCGGGATATCGCGCAATTCTATCTACTCACACTATAGACGTGGGCATGCTAGTAGGCTTAGTTACTTCGGAAATTTTGGTAGTCGGCACCAGGCCTATGTGCTTAGATATTAGAATGGGTGTCTCAAAGCCGGTTGCCCAGGCTATCCAGAAGACCATTAGAGCGATCATAAGAGTTCTCGAAGGCTACGGATGTGTTGAGACCCCACATTCGCGCTGAGCTCGAGTTCTGCTCGAGTATCGAACACTACTAAACGCGCTTATAGAGTTATGTCTAAGTGGATACAGACTTCTAAATGCTTAAATCCACTTGGGTTCTAAATGCGTGGTGCTGGGATGGGTGCAAAAGCCATAAGGTACTCTCCCTGGGTGATGCACTTTAATGCCGGAGCATGCAATGGGTGTGACATAGAGGTTCTCGCAACTCTCACCCCCTTTTTCGACCCAGAGCGCTTAGGCGTCAAGCTCGCCCCGAACCCAAGGCATGCTGACGTCATTATTGTAACTGGAGCGTTGAACAAAAAGGCTGCTGAAAGGCTCAAAAGGCTGTATGAGCAGGCCCCATATCCTAAGTTCGTTATAGCATGTGGCGCGTGCGCAATCTCGGGTGGGGTTTTCGCAGATTCGTACTCGGTTATCTCTAGGGCCGATAAGGTAGTCCCGGTCGACGTTTACGTACCGGGGTGCCCGCCTAGACCTGAGGCCATAATCTACGGAATCAAGAAGCTTTTAGATAAGTTGGGTGACCATCTTGAGCCTAACACTAGGTGATTTTAGCTTCATCGAAGTTAGTCCTAGGAGGTACGTTATCACGGTGACGCAATCAGAGCTGAGAAGAGTTGTTGAGGCAGTAGTGAAAGAGGAATCCTACCTTTCTTCTATATCCGCTGTCGACTTGCCTAAAGATGGGAAAATAGAGTTAAACTACATTTTCTGGAGTGTTAAGCATAAAGCTGCTTTAATAATAAAGGTGCCAGTTAACAGAGAGAACCCGGTTGTTCCAAGCATATCAGACATAGTCCCCGGAGCAACTAAGAGCGAGATTGAGACCTACGACTTGATGGGGGTGGTCTTCGAGGGTAACAGAAACCTAAGGAGAGGTTTTATAGCACCTGAAGATGTGGTAGCTAAAGGAGTCTATCCGTTGAGAAAAGACTCGGGTGCGTAAGGTATGGTGATAGTCGAGATCCCGATAGGTCCTCAACACCCAGCCCTTCATGAGCCCATAATGCTGAAGGTTAAAACGGATGGCGAAGAGGTAATCGAAGTAGTTGTCACAACCGGGTATAATCACAGAGGGGTAGAGAAGCTGCTAGAGAAAAACAGCTGGATACGGGGAATGTATATCGCTAGTAGAGTTTGTGGAATATGTAATGCCGTACATATGCAAACGTACGTACAGGGCGTTGAGAAGCTTATGGGTATAGAGCCTACGCCGAGAGCTAACTACATAAGGACCATGGTTATGGAGCTCGAGAGGATACACTCCCACATGCTCGCATGTGCGGTTATGGCCGAGATAGTAGGCTTCGACACGTTGTTCATGCTCATAATGAGAGACAGGGAGAGAGTGATGTACCTTAAGGAACTAATAACTGGGAACAGAGTACACGCGGACATCCATGTCCTCGGGGGCGTCAAAAGAGACTTGGACGAAGTCAAGAGGGCTAAAATATTGGACGAGCTGAGAAAGATCGAGGAGAGGCTTAAGTACTATAGGAAAGTATATGAAAGCGATTACACCCTCATAAAAAGGCTGTCCGAGGTCGGTAGGATAAGTAGGTCAGACGCAATTCGGCTATCTGTAGTAGGCCCGACGCTCCGAGCCTCAGGTGTTAAGTCCGATGTTAGGTCCGACGATCCTTATGCTGCCTATTCTGAGGTACCCTTTAACGTAGAGTATCGCAATGAAGGCGACTCGTGGGCTCGCATGATGGTACGTCTTGATGAAGCGTTGGAATCTGTTAACATAGTTCGCTACACCGTAGAGAAGCTACCTCAGGGACCAGCAGTGCCGAAGATTATCCCAAGAGCTGCTAAGCCGGGAGAGGTTATCTCTAGAGTTGAAGCCCCGAGGGGGGAACTCCTCTACCACATCGTAAGCACTGGCGGCTCGAATCCCTATAGAGTAAAGATAAGAACCCCCTCGTTTCTGAACATATTAAATACGGAATCTACTTACCTAGGTCATAGATTAGCTGATGTGCCAGTGATATTCGCATCTTACGATCCCTGCATCTCCTGTACAGAGCGTGTAGCGGTCGTAGACGAAAAGAGCGGTAGAAAGGCTTACGTAAGCCTCAAAGAGCTCGCCAGGTGTGAGCATGACGAGATTAAGCATGCTTAGAGAAGTCATAGCGAATCTAGTTAGGAGGCCGTCGACAATTAAGTACCCAATAGCTAGAGAGATAACAGTAGCTCCCGGGTCTAGAGGAAGACATTATGCCGACCTAATGAAGTGCATAGGCTGCTCTCTCTGTGCTATAGACTGTCCAGCGAATGCCATAGTCATGGAGAAGCTTCCAGAGCCGCTTAAGCATAACCCGAGGGGGGTGTTTCCTGTAGTAGACTATGGGAAGTGCGTTTTCTGCTATCAATGCGTTTTCGTATGTCCGGTGAAGGCTTACATAACCAGTGAAGCGTTTGAGTTAGCGGATTATAGCACATTTACCTCACGAGAATCCAGTCTATCTACCATCGCTTTGGGTGGTTCGAAGTGAACCCCGTTGAGCTCTTAATTAGTTACGTAGTACTTCCAATTCTCTCACTGTCTTGCGCCCTCTACTTGCTAGTCGCATATAGAGGCCCAACAATATCTGATAGAGTGCTAGCAGCTGACGTGTTCTTCTATTCTACTTCCATACTTTTTGGAGCTACAGGACTCTTAATTAGGTCCCCCATCATGACCGCTTGTACAGTAGTTTTAGTGCTATGGGCTTATGCTCTAGACATTTATGTTGCAAAGTACCTAGAGAGGGGTGAGCTGGGTGATTGAAGAGATAGCAGGGTACGTGGGAGTAACTCTGCTGGTCTTAGGTACCTTTACTAATTTAATAGGTGCTATTGGATTAAACAGGTTCAAAAACTTCTATTTAAGATTACATGCTGCCACGGTGAGCACTATTGGTGGGACGTTCTACCCTCTACTGGGTCTAGCTCTGATCTCTTTCTCGACTAAAGACTTGGGAGAGTGGAGGTTCTTTATGGGGGGCTCTCTCGTGGTGGCGGCGTTCGTCCTCCTTATGCTAGCCCCTGCTGGTTCTCACGCTCTTGCTAGAGCCACTCACAGAGCGTCAGTCTCCAGACCGGAGCCGATCATCGCAGACCACCTAGAGGAAGACAGGGGTAGGTGAATATGGACGTTACACTAGTCCTGCTGGCGCTCTTTAGCACGATCGGTCTAGTTTTCACCTACCTAGCAGTCGTAGAAAAAGATTTGGTTAAAGCAGTTATCTTCTCGGCAATACAAAGTACTGCATACGCCGCGGTGCTATACTTGCTTCGGGCACCCGACATAGTACTGGTTTACCTACCTGTGGCAGTGGGGCTGTATCCGGCAGCTATTCTTTTCCTCATCGGAAAAACCGAGAGGGTTGAAGAAAAATGAGGAAGTACATAGTTCTGTTTTCCATAGTTCTAATTACATCCGTCTTAGCCTACATAACCACTTACCTAGGAGCTATCGGGCCGGTCGGGCTTGACACCAGGTACTTAGCAAAGCTCTTCCTCACGCTCGCGTATAACCCACTCGCTCGAGAGTTGACCGTCTTATCGCCTGAAGCGGTGACCTCGATCGTCTGGGACTATAGAGGTATAGATACCTTCTACGAGACGGTAGTTTTCTATATGGCGATAATTGCTGCTCTAGCTATGTATAGAGGCGTAGACTACCCAAGTATTCGAAGCGAGAAAGGCTTGTCCATAATAGTTAAAGTTGTCACTAAACTCCTCATACCAATAAATATAGCCATAGCGGTTTCAATAGCTGCCCACGGACACTTAACTCCCGGTGGAGGGTTTCAGGCGGGAGCCGCTCTAGCTGTGATATCTGTTTTACTGGCTGTAGTGTTCTCGGCGTCGTCTTTCGCTAGAGTTGGAGTCAGTTTATCTAAGGCTATTGCTCTGAGAACAGCAGGTTTGTTAGCAATAGCCGCAGTCGTATTTGTCCCCGTAGTCTTCAATGCCTTAACGGGCGTTAAGGCTTACTTGATGCAGAACTACGTAAAGGTTGACTCGGGGTTCGCCTTTCCCACACACGTTCATGGCCAGTTGATCTCGGGGACTCTCATATGGTTTAACCTAGCGGAGTTTTTGGCGGTAAGCTTCGGCTTTTTCGTAGTGTTCATGCTGTTGTCGTTGCGGGAAGACATAGTGAGAGAGCAATTGGGTGAGAAGCATGAACACTAGCTTTATAGAGAGATTTTTAACTACATTAACCCTGTACAACCTACTCGTAACAGCTGCTATCTCCCTCTATGGCATTATCGCTAGACCGAGTATTACGAAAAAGATAATTTCACTTACTATTTTGGGTGATAGCCTCAACGTTTTGGCCATATTAATAGGCTTTAGAGCGTTCTCAGTGCCCCCAGTTCTATTGAGACTTAACGCCAACCCAGGAGAGCTACTCGATTTTGCTTACTCAGCTGTGGACCCCCTCCCACAAGCACTAGTTCTTACGGCTATAGTCATAGGGTTAGCTGTAAACCTCTTCCTGATCTTTCTAGCTCTACAAGTGTACAGACTATACGGCGACTATACGGCACACTCGACTCGAGGAAGATAAAGGAACTTAGGGGGTGAGAGCCGTGAGAAAATACATTCCGACAGCCGTCCTCGTTTTTACTGTTTACATAGTTTTCAGCGGCAGCATCTCTCCGTACGACATAGTCATCGGTACGGTACTCGCCATAGGTGCCAGCCTGGTAATAACGAAATACGTGGTTCAGGACCCAAAGAAGGCCCTAAGCTTAAGAAGGTTTATACACTTAGTAGCATACGCTTTTTACTACTTAACTATAGCTGAGTTCAAGGCTCACCTAATGGTTGCGAGGATAATACTCAGCAAAAGCATGCCTGTGAGGCCGGCAATCGTGAGAGTCCCGTATAGAGCTAAAAACGAGTATACCATAGTAGCATGTGCTAATTCGATAACAAATACCCCGGGTACTGTGGTAGTCGATATCGATATAGAGAAGTCCCAGTACTACGTTCACTGGATATATGCGGTAGGCTTAGAACCGGAGACAGCGTACGAAAACATCCTCAAGGATTTCGAGAAAAGGCTTTCCAGAGTGTTTGAGTAGGGTGAACATGTCGCACTCGGTTGGAGTTACTCCAGCACTTCTGGTTGCTGTCGCATTCGCGCTACCTTTAGTTCACTTAAGGATAAAGACAGTGAAGGTATTTCATGGAGTAGCTTTAGCTACGACTATCGTAGCTTTTGCTCTCTCTCTACACACTCACCTCTACGTAGCGGATCAAAACAGTCCAGTTGTGTATAGAATGGGTGGGTGGCCACCACCTCTTGGGATTGTTTACGAGGTAGACTCTTTCTCATCTCTACTGGCAACTTATACAGCTCTCATTCTAGTTTTCGTGGTAGCCTATAGCTATTGGTACTTGCGAGACGACCCAGGCACCCCCTACTACTACTCACTCCTACTAGGGTTGGAGGCCGGACTCATCGGGATATACTATACTGGCGACCTCTTCAACTTATTCGTGATGCTAGAGGTGTTGGGTATAACTTGCTATGGTCTTGTAGCATACTACAGGAGCAGTAGGGAAGCTGTAGAAGCCTCGTTTAAGTACGCATTCTTTGGGGCTATCGCTGGGCTAATCTACTTCGTTGCTGCTGTACTAGCTTACTCCAGCTTTGGGAACCTTACAATGGGGTTTATTGCTACAACCTCTAGGCCTCTGTTTAGGTACTTCTATCAGTTTACTGACGTGTTCGTATGGGGGAATACCACTGGCGCAACGATAGCAGTACTGGCTCTCTCACTCTGGACGTTTACGTTTAAGGCTGGAGTGTTCCCAAACCACTTCTGGCTTCCGGACGCTCACCCTGCCGCACCGACACCTATCTCAGCTGTTCTGTCCGGGTTAGTAGTCAACGCAGGCGCATACGCCTCAATGAGGTTTTTATACACCGTATTCGGGGTTTATGACCCGCTCAGCACGTTTTATGAGTTATCTCCCTACTTCAAGATCTTGGTTTCTGCCGTTGGAGCTATCTCAGCTGTTTTCGCGTCGGTAATGATGATAATACAGAGGGATGTTAAGAGGCTTGTCGCCTACAGCACCATAATGCACTTAGGACTAGTATTCACGGGCTTTTCTCTCGGGACAGTCTCGGGAGTTAGAGCGTCCATATACCACATGCTTGCTCATGCCGCGGGTAAGGCCCTTCTCTTCATGAGCGTGGGAGTAGCTATAGAGGTCTCTAAGACTAGGAGCGTGTCTGACCTAAAGGCTGTTGGCAGACTGAGTCCCACGGTGGGGGCGTCGATAGTTATGTCTAGCCTTTCACTTATCGGTTTACCCCCACTTGGAGGATTCTTTAGTAAGTTTGCTCTATATCAAGCCTTTATCGAAGCTGGCCGCTTTGACTTAGTTGCTGTGTTGTTCGTATCTTCAGGGTTGGCTTTGTTAGGTTACTTCAAGGTGATACAGCCAACTGTCTTTAACGTACCACCTAGTGAGACTAAAGCCTTCAAACTCAAAGAGCCCTCACTTTGGGTATCCCTACTACCTCTACTGCTCATACTTGTGGCCTTAAACCCACTTGTCGTTGGAGGTCTACTCGATAAGGCTTCCGAGTCCGTCGTTTACGCCGATAAGTACATAAGTGAAGCTGTTCGCTCATTCCTAGAGTACGTTAAAGGATACCAGTTGCCGGTAAGTGGGTAAATTGGACGCCTTAGCGTTAGCCGGGCTATTAACAGCTGTTTCCTTGCTAGTGTCTTTACTCATATGGCTACCTCTAGCCACTAAAGTTAGAGTTAGAAAGACCGAGGTGTATCTCTCCGGAGAACCCCAGGCGCACTTCCCCATAGGTATTACGGAGATCTCTTGGGCGGTTAGGAGTGTCTTAGAAAGGCTGTATACTATGATAATAAGCTATGTGCAGACTGGGTTTTTCGATGATTGGTTCCCATTTTCTCTCCCATATCTACTGCTACTTCTAGTCCTACTAACCGTAGCTATCCTATCGAGGGGGGGTGTGTAGAAGTGGACCTTGTTGAAGTCTTTTGGAGAGCGCTGTTTGCGGCGCTGGTTTATCCGGGTTTGTTATTCCTAGCCGCGCTTGGGTTGCTATCGCAGTGGTACAGACGCAAGCTTGCGGCTAGACTACAGAACAGAGTTGGTCCGAAGTACGTCGGCCCGGTCGGCATTCTTCAGCCTTTTGCCGACCTCTACAAGCTGCTATTCGTTAAAGAGCTAGTTACAGGTTCTTATAGTCCGGCTAAGTTGCTGCTCTACGTGCTTACGCTGGGCATCGCCGCTCTTTCGACTAGCACTATCTTCCTACCTCTATCACCGTCTTCGTTTGGGGTCGGCTACGACGTCTTACTGTTTATATATTTAACGCTATACGCCTCTATAGCATTCGCTATAGTAGGTTTTGGAAGCGTATCACCATACCCAAGCTTCGGGGGGGCAAGGTATACCACTATGATGCTGGTGTTTGAGCCGGCGATAGCCTTATCCTTGCTGGCCACGGTGCGCACGCTTTCTCCTCACAGTCTTTCTCTATATGAAGCCTTGAGTATGCCGAGGATACTCGGACCCGACCGGCCTCTAGGCTCTCTCATTCAAGTACTTGTACTAGCCACCGCCGGCATATCGTTTTCTATAGCCATCCTCTCTAAAGCTATGATGAAGCCGTTCGACATTCCTGAGGCTGAAACTGAGGTGGCCGGCGGCTATTTAGCTGAGTTAAGCGGTCCCGCTCTTGGTATGGCGATCTTACTTCACGAAGTAGAGTTAGCATTGTACGTTTTAGTGTTCTCGAATCTGCTAATACCCGTTCCACCCATGCTACCTGACGCTTTAAACGTAGTAGCGTCCCTGGCAAAGTACGTGGTGGTCCTAACGGTAATTATAGTGGTAGCGTACTCTATGGGAAGGGTGAGACTGGATCAGGCCCTTAGGACTCTGCTCAAGATCCCCCTACCTCTCTCGGTACTCTCGCTCGCTCTATCGTTTCTGGTGTAAGGATGACGATAGTTAATAGAGTGAATAGGATTTAGTTGTGTGGTGGTGGGGTAGGTGGTTAAAGACAGAAAAACAGTTAGAGTGCTGCACGGCAGGCCACACCTTAGAATAGGTAAGAGCGGAATACATGCCGGCTTAATTGAGGAGATAAACAGGAGACTTGAAGAAAATGGAGTGATAAAAATCCGAGTTCTAAAATCGTACCTTATTAGTTCAGGCAACGATGTAGATTACATAGCAGGTGAGGTGGCCAAGCTAGTTAAAGCTGAAGTTGTTACTGTGCGTGGGCGCGTTTTTGTGCTTCGAAGAAAGGCCGTTGAGAGTAGGCATCGAAAATGAGTTTCTTAAAAGGTGTTGTAACCATCATATTGGCGGAGTCCTCTCTAGAGCTAGTCCCAAGAGAGATTGCTTGGCATCCATCGATAAAAAGGTGGGCTGCTCGCAGAGGTAAGAATCCTACTGAAACGCTCCTAGACGTATCTCTACACTACTACGCTATGAAGAGATTGCGGGATAGGGAGAAGCGGGGGAGACCGGATATAGTTCACTTCTCGTTATTGGAAGCGCTTTCATCTCCTTTAAACATAGAGGGTAAGTTGAAGTTCATAGTTCACACTATTAACGACTACACTATTTTCATAAACCCGCAAACTAGGATACCTAGAAACTACCTCAGGTTCTTAGGGCTAATGGAGCAAGTACTTAAGTTCGGGAAGGCCCCTCCAAACTCTCGGGAACCTCTGATTCAGGCCGTAGCAATGGATTTCCCAAATCTCCTTAAAGAGCTCGGAGTCGATGAGGTCGTATTGCTGGACGAGAAGGGGGTTAGAGAGAAGCCTATCGAGGTGTGCCGCAAGTCTTTGGAAGACGGTATTCCGATAACCATAGGTGGGTTTCCAAGAGGAGACTTTAGCTCGGTCATAAGGTCCTACGCAAAGCACGTTTATTCTATTTATTCAAAGCCCCTAGATACTTGGATTGTAGTATCAAGAGTCATCACTGGTTGCGAAGAGTTACTAAGGATACTCTAGGGGAAGCGATAGACCTTCTCGTTAGAGCTCTGAAGGGCGTTTGGTCCACACTAAGGGTTAGTGCTTCGTACTTCCGAACTTTTATAAGGAGTCGGTAGGCACTTAGTGTCTCTCAACCTAATGAAAGATCTATCGAATGCGCGAGCTTGCTGGTGCTAGGAAAGCGGAACTGATCTCGTCCTAAGCGAGCTGTATTCAGACTCTACACTTTCCGTGCTTGGCGTCTGAAAGTAGGCGGTTTTTATATAATCTCGAAAGCCAGCTTATGTAGGGAGGAAATGCTATTTGAGGTCCTAGTTAAAGCTCTAGATAGTGCAGAGCGTACCACCAGCAGGACGCAGCTAACTTCGATACTTGTAGACCTCTTTAAGAAGTCCGAGCCCAACATTATCGACAAGGTAATATACCTGCTGCAGGGCAAGCTATGGCCCGATTGGGCCGGTCTACCCGAACTAGGGGTAGGAGTAAAACTCCTCATAAAGGCTATGTCTAAAGCATTAAGCGTTAGAGAGAGCGACGTAGAGGCACTGTATGTAAAACTTGGGGACTCTGGGAAGGTGGCCGAGTACTTAAAGTCTACGAGGGCGCCGCAGGCTTCAGGGGGGTTATCGAAGTTTATCCAGAAAGCTGAAGTTATGAAGCTTACTGTGGTAGAAGTTTACGACACCCTAGCTAAGGTTGCTCTAACTGTCGGTGAGGGAAGCAGGGACGTTAAGATAAACCTTATAGCAAGCCTAATTAGTAAAGCGACGCCAATAGAAGCTAAGTATATAGCGAGGCTGGTGGAGGGAAGGCTTCGGCTCGGAATCGGGGACGCCACGATCATGGACGCTCTATCCATCGCCTTTACTGGCTCGTCTCTAAATAGACAGATAGTCGAATACGCGTATAACGTGAGAGCAGACTTAGGAAACGTGGCGAAGATCCTAGCTTCGAAGGGGTTAGATGGTCTTAGAGGTATAGCTCCAACACCGGGTATACCGATTAGACCTATGCTAGCAGAGAGGTTGAGCGACCCTCAGGAAATACTGGATAAAACTGGAGGATCGGCTTTAGTCGAGTACAAGTACGATGGTGAGAGAGCTCAAATACACAAAATAGGGGATAAGGTACTGATATTCTCGAGGAGACTGGAGAACATAACTCACCAGTATCCTGACGTTGTCGAACTAGCTAGAGAGAGCATTAAGGCAAGCGAGGCTATAGTTGAAGGCGAGATAGTCTGCATTGACCCGGAGACGGGTGCTATGAGACCCTTCCAAGAGCTTATGCATAGAAAGAGAAAACACGATATCCATGAGGCCGTAAGGGAGTACCCAGTAGCTGTCTACCTTTTCGACGCTCTATACGTAGACGGAGTGAACCTGATAAGCGAGCCCATAAAGACTAGGAGAGAGGTTTTAACTAAGATAGTTGTGGAAAACGAGAGATTCAAGCTCTCAGAGGCGATAATCGTCACGAACGCCTCCGACCTTGAGAAGTTCTTTCTAAAGGCCGTAGAGGATGGAGCTGAAGGAGTTATGGTAAAAGCTACGCACGCGCAATCCGTTTACCAAGCTGGAGCCAGGGGCTGGCTTTGGATAAAGTACAAGCGAGACTATAAGAGCGAGATGACCGACACGGTTGACTTAGTTGTCGTAGGAGCGTTTAAGGGTAGAGGAAGGAGGGGTGGTAAAGTAGGGGCACTGCTAGTTGCCGCTTACGACCCTGACTCAGACACATTCCAAACGGTCTGCAAGGTTGGCTCAGGCTTTACAGACGAGGACTTAAACAGGCTAGACGAACTCATATCGCCTTACGTCATCGAGCACAAACATCCTAGAGTCGTATCTGAGGTGGAACCCGACATCTGGACTGTTCCAGCGCTTGTTGTCGAGGTGCTTGGAGCAGAACTAACTTTATCACCTCAGCATACATGCTGCAGAGGAGTTGTTAAGAAGGGCGCTGGTATATCGATTAGATTTCCGAGGTTTATTAGGTGGAGAGATGACAAGGGTCCAGAGGATGCGACAACAACGAAAGAGCTAGTCGAGATGTACTTTAAGCAGTTAAAGAAGGTAACTGAAGAAACTGCCGAGAGAGTGGAGTCGTAGCCGCGCATACGGTCTTAATAGAGAAACCCTAGGTGGCGACCCCAGAGTCTATCCTACGTGAGTTGGGTACTTACATAACGAAGTTTGTCTCCATTCAATTAGCCTTTCTCCACGTCCTCGCGGGTCCTGAGGGGTACTCCGAACCGCACTGGTGCTCGATGCTAGTAAATTCAATTACGATTCTAGCACTTAGATCGGGAAACTGTGTGCAGAACAAAAGAGGAGAACTTTACTTGGTTGGAATGGGGTTGTCCTACAAGTACTTAACTCTCGAGGCCCTTGAAGCCATAGCTAGAGCGGATAGGGTGTTCGTGGATACGTACACTGGGCGGGTGGATCTAGAGGGGCTCGAAAAGGTGTTGGCAAAAACCTTCGTTAAGGTATCCAGGAAAGAGTTGGAGGAAGACTCTGGGAGAGAGATCCTTGAGCTACTTGAAGAAGGTAAAAAAGTAGTTCTTCTAGTCCCAGGAGATCCTCTAGTCGCAACAACTCACGTAACTCTTCTCCTCGAGGCGCAAGCGCGCGGATTCAGGTTTCATGTTGTTCCGGGCGTTAGCATAGTGCCTACAGCTCTCTCAATGAGTGGGCTGATGGTGTACAAAATGGGTAGGATAGCCACAGTCGTATACCCTAAAGATGGTATAGTTTATGAATACGCTTACGACGTCATCAAAGCAAACGACTCTCTGAATCTCCACACACTACTCTTACTAGAATACGATGGAGAGAAAGGGATAGCGATGAAGGCTTCTGAAGCAATCGAGATCTTGAAGAATATTGAGGAGAGCAGGCGCGAAGGCGTCATAAAGGATGACAGATTAGTCTCCGTTGTGGCATCCCTAGGCTACCCGGACTTTGTGGTTTGTGTAGGCGAACTTAAAAGGATACACATGCTAAAGGTAGATGTGGTTCCCCAAACCTTGGTGTTCGCGTCACCCAGACTCCATCCTATGGAAGAAGAGATGATGAAGATAGTTAACTCTAGGTGGTGCAGAGTTGAGTGATCAGTCCGTTAGAGTTAGGAGTTATATAGGAGCTCTGGAATCGGCATTAAAGGAAGCAAAAACTAGGGCTGTTCGGTCTAAGGAGGTGAGCGAGGTCATCAGACTAGCTGAGCTCTATCTAGAGGACGCTAAGTACTACCTAAGCCTAGGGGATTACTTAACGTCAACTTCGTGTGTGGCCTACGCAGAGGGCTTGATTGACGCACTTAGAATGCTCGGACTGACCGAGTTTAGCTGGAAGAAGCCGAGTACTTACAGAGTCTTAGTCGCTGGAACATTCGACATAATACACCCTGGGCATCTATACCTCTTAAATAGAGCTTTCGAGTTGGGTCTTCCGTATGTCGTTATCTCGAGAGATGCTAACGTTTTAAGAAATAAGGGTAGATTGCCGGTAATGAGCGAGCAGGATAGACTACTAGTGGTTAGTTCACTAAAGCCCGTCTATAGGGCTGTGCTAGGTGACCTGGAGGACTACCTAAAGCCTCTGCTGGAGATACGGCCAGACGTAGTTCTACTAGGGCCAGACCAACCCGTTGACGAAGTTAGTTTAGCTAAGGAACTGGAGAAAAAAGGTTTATCCTCGACGAAGGTAATAAGGGTTAAAGATAGGCTTAACGACTATTCTTCGAGTAAAATTATTAGGAAAGCTTGTAGCATACTTAATGATTCCTCTGGGTAACTCTAGTGTAGTTTGAAATCGTTACCCCTCTTTACTCACTCGAGCTTCGACCGAAGTCGTGAGCGGTGACTAAAGTAAGTGATGTAGCTCGATTATTTCGGCTTCCGGTAGAAAGTTCCTGATCACGAACTGCGCTAGGTCGTACACCTTCTCTGATCTCAACAAGATCACAAAATCACTACTGCTCACCACCTTGCCAGACCCTATAACAGCTATATCGGCCTTAGCGGCCATGGCCACGTTGATGCCGAAACTCCTTCTAATAAGCTCGGCATGTTTAGCACTCCAGCTCACGTTCTTGTCGAGAACCACTAGAGAGCTCCTGGTTCCAAGAGCGCTTATAGCTCTAGCTACGTAACGCATGGCCTCTTTAACCGCTGGGGTCTCAAAGTTCTTTACATAGCTACTTCTAAGGTCTCTGACGAACCCGTCATCACATAAGAAGAGCGGTAGTCCCTCTATAGCTGAAGTAACGGTCAGAATGACGTTGTATCCGTCAACAACCAGCTCTAGGTCTCTAACACTGTGGACGACCTTCTTCTTTACAGCTTCTGAATCGGCAGCTCGGTGCACGCACCTGAGTAAGAGACTCCTTTCTACCGCCGTGAGGTTGTAGTTGGCCGAAATAAAGTCGAGAGAAGCTTTTTGTGGAAACCCTCTGTTTAGGAGATACCTATAGTCTCTAGCCGCCTCTATAACCTCGCTTCTTAGCGAATAGAGCAAAGCTCTCTCACTCTACTAGCGACAGCACTCCTGATCGCACTTATGTCGTCATCTCGAAGTTCTCTATCTATAAACAAAGTGGCGTGATCCCTCTTTCCTCCACCTTTTCCTCCCACCGATTTGGCGATACTGTTTAATAGATCAACAGCATCTATTCTTGCGGATATCTCGACTCCTTCTGAGATCTCTATTCGGGTTCTTCCATCATGGCTTGAGATAACTACAACCACAGTACTGGGGTTGCTTTGAACGAATTCTCTAAGCGCTTCTGTTAAGAGCCTTTCATCAAATAGCTCGGTGGATACTACAGATACCGAACAGCTACCAGTTAGTGACTCTTTGTTTCTACTTATGATGTCGATCAGAGAGCTCTTGTAGAAGTCTTTATACCGCGCGAGAGCCCTCTTCATTTCCTCTAGCTCCTTTAGAAACTTTGGGATCCGTTCAAGTAGTTCCCCACCAATCAACCTTTCTGCTCTCCTTATCTTCTCTTCAAGGTTGTTAACGTACGCTACGAGTTGTGGTCCAGCCACATACTCGAACCTCACGACCCCGTCCTGTATTTTCTCGACGTTGATGATCTTGAAGCCACCTACTTCTGCAGTGTTCCTAAGGTGAGTACCGTAGCAAGCTTCAGCGTCTACACCCTCTATCTCTACAACCCTAATAGTCTGCTCGAGAGGCACCCCCCCTTGGTAAAGTCTGAACCCGTATGTTCTCTCGGCGTCGTACTTATGCATGACCTTATACATCACTGGTCTAGCCTCATTAATTACCTTGTTTACTTCTCTCTCTATTTGCCTCAGTTCTTCGTCCGTAGGCATCCTAAAGTGAGTTACATCCAGCCTTCCCTTGGCTTCTTCCTTTTCAGCTCCTGCCTGCCAAATGTGGTCACCGTAAATCCTCCTCAACACGCCTAAGAGGATGTGGGTTGCCGTATGATGTCTCATGTGTGAATATCTCCTGTCCCAGTCTATTCTACCATAAGCTTCCTGTCCTCTAGAGAGGCTTCGTGGAGTAGGACGTACCTTATGGAAGATCACGTCGCCGATTTTCTGCACGTCTACTACTTCGTAGACTTCTCCCCCAATTCTTATTACACCTCTATCCGGCTTCTGACCTCCTCCCTCGGGGTAGAAAGCTGTTTGGTCTAAGACTACATAATCGCCTATCACATCTACAACCTTGGCACTAAACTCCCTTAAGTAGGGGTCTTCGTGGAACAGCTTTCTAGTAGCGGGCAAATCTCTCGCCTTTTCGTATACTTCTTTTGGTACCGAAAGAGACTCAGCCTTCTTGATGGGGACTCTTGCACGCTTTGATGCTAAAGCCGAGTAAAACTCCCTAGGTACATAGGCTGGATAGCCTAGTTTTGTTGATACTTCAGCAACTAGCTCAGGCGGCAACCCATGGCTCTCGTAGAGCTCTATGTAGTCTCCAAGGCTTAGACCCGGCGTCCCTCTGCTTAAGTACCTCTTAATTACGGAGGGGGCTCTCCCGATAAGCTCTTGGAACTTCTCGTACTCTACTTTAACAACATCGTAAATATAATCTCTAGCCGCATCGACCCTCGGATATAGGGTCCTCCACAGACGTATCTGCAAGTCGAATAGCTTTAATGCGGAGTCTATGCCGACATTAAGTTTAGACAGTATTCTAAACACCTTCCTCAGAACTAGTCTAGCCAGATACCCTTCACCACTATTAGATGGGACGACACCATCAGATAGCATGAGGAGAGAGGTCTTTACGTGGTCTAGAGCGTTGTACACCAGGACAGCTCCATCTAGATATCTCGATACCTCGCTCTCAGGCATCTCGAGCTCGCGGCTAACAGACTTCTTTAAATACTCGAACTGCTGCGGGTCTCTCAAGTCTAGCTTTCCGGACCTCTTGAACGCGACTCGCAGAAGCTCCGGAGGAGGCTCCTCGATCCCCAAGACCTTGTGGTATTCCCCAACGAGAGTTCCGTAAATAGCGTGGAAAGCTGTTGGAGTCTTTTGGGTTAGCCAAGTGATCCTCTCAATTCCGTACCCGGTGTCTACTATCTTCAGCGGCATCTCCACATACCTACCGTCGACTACGTCGTACATCATGAACACGAGAGTTGCTACCTCTAGACCCCCGACAGATACTTCAAAGCAAGGACCGGCGTTGCCACCGCCCTCCCACCACGACTCCTTCAGCGATAGCTCCTCTTCTGGGACACCTATGCACTTAGTAAAGAACTCGATGGCGAACTCCACCGTTTCATCTGCGAAGTAGACATACTTGTCGGGGTAATTAAAAGCGTGGTGTCCACCCATTATGAAGTTCGTCAAGTGTCTTCCGAGAGTGTAGCCCACGTTCCCTAGGTCTTCGAGCCTAATGCAGGGCTGGGCTATGACTAAGGGGTTAGCTGGTGGAGGTACTATCATTTTAGTTACGTGAGGCTGAAATACCGCTATAGACGCTATCGTTAGATATAGGTCCTCCCTCCATCTAGCAACCACTGGGTAGGGGTCTATGACCTCATGTCCCCTCTCTCGGAAAAACCTTAGAAACTTGTCTCTAACTTCATGTAAAGTAAGTGAGGGACTCTTAATCGGAATCTCGTCGAAGTAGTAATCGGTGCACGGTGTGTCACCACAATTGCTCCTGGGAACTCTACTCCAGAAGTAGGCCTTGCAGCTTCCGCAGAGCTGTCTGGAGTACCCTACTTCTTTGAACATCCTGACCCTAAAGACGTCCTCTCTGCTCACGATGCCCATCTAAGACTTACTCGCTTATAGCCTATAAAGCTAGTAAGAAGCTAAAATTGTGAGCCGGGCTAGGCACTTAATTTATTGACGAGCGTAGCGTTTGGGAATAAAAGTGGGAGACATCATTAAGTACGTCATAGTGTTCATCGCCAGTATGGCGCCGATAAGTGAGGTCAGAGGGGCCATACCTCTAGCGCGTATACTTCTTCCCAACGACAGCGAGTTTATGCTGGCTTCGATAATCTCAGTGATAGGGAATCTCATCGTAGCGCCGACCGTGCTTTACGCGCTGGGATACTTGGAGAAAGCCATAATTAAGCGTTGTGGGGTAATCGGGAGAGTATACGGGAAAGCTCTTTCACTAGCCCGCAGAAAATCCAAAAGCGTTGAGAAATGCGGACTCCTAGGCCTAGCCGCATTCGTAGCTATCCCACTACCAGCTACAGGAGCGTGGACGGGGTCTTTAGTAGCTTACCTACTAGGGCTTTCGAAGGGCAAGTCTTTACTTGCGATAGAGGTTGGTGTGCTCATAGCGTCGCTAATAGTATATACTTCAGTCGTTTTAGGCTTAGAGGTCGTAAAAAAGATGTTCTTTATGTAGAGTCGAGTGTAACTAAAGCTCAATAAACCTGCCGAAGCCCTTCTCTAAAGCTAGCCTGTAGGCTACAGCAGCTGCCGCAGCATCCTGGATAGCGAGTCCAACGCTCTTGAATACGGTAATCCCCTCTCTAGTGATTCTGCCGGGCTTCTTACCTGAAGCCACTTCCCCGAGCTCGCTGATTCTTTCTCTACTTAATATTCCCGTTTCGATCGGTATTCTTATATCCCCGGTTTCCAGCATAACTGCTTCTCTGGAATCGACCACCACGACTTCCGCCCTCCTAATGACCTCGTCATCTAGGGCTCTAGCGTCCCGCATGTGAGCACCTATCGATATTACGTGAACAGGTGGCTTCAGGTATTTCCCCTCGATTACGGGTGTCCTAGTGGTCGAGGCCTCTACCACCAAGCTGGCCCCCTCGATAGCCTCTCGGGCAGATCGGCAAACTGTAACTTTAAATCCGAGGTTTTCAGCATACCTTCTATAGCTTTCCGCAGCCTCTTCTCGTATATCGTAGATCCTGATCTCCTCGGCTTTATAGAAGTGGGAAACGAATACTAGCTGGTACCTAGCTTGGTAACCAGTTCCTATGATGGCTATTGGTCCTCTAGCCTCTGGGGCCATGTACTTTACTGAAACAGCACTTGCTGCAGCGGTCCTAAGAGCTGTAAGCACTCCGCCCTCGATTACAGCCAGGGGTGTGCCTGTTAGCGGATCGAATAAAGTAACGATCGCCTGTATCGTAGGCAACCCTCTCTCGACGTTAGACGGAATAACGTTCACTACTTTAACACCGACACCGTAGTTCGGTACGTACGACTGCATTACGCCCCACCAATTACCTTCAACCCACATCACAGTTCTGGGTGGGGTTACCGTCGACCCACTCGAGTATAGAACAAAAGCTTTCTCTATCTCGCTCACCAGGATCTCAGGCTTGAGAAGCTCTTCGAGCTCTCTTCCTGATATAGCTAGAACTCTAGGCAAGCTTACACCAAGTAAACTTCTCTAAAAGCGCGCAATATAAGTTCATTTACCCTTAAACCTAACATCACACATAAGCATCAAACCGCTGAAAACTTGTTTTATTTTTTAATTATAATTGTTTTTTACTTTAGTGTTTTTAATGTTTTTCAGAGAATCATTTTTATTAGGAGGTGATGATAGTGAAAGAGTTGAGTCGATGATGTGGGGTGCAAGCACTGACCAGGCGCCTAAGTTAAGCTCTTCGAGTTGACGATGCTCTGACCCTATGTTTGTTTACATCGATTTCATCGCTTCGCTCTCGCTCTCTCTATCGGTCTTGGCACACATTCCCATTAGGAACGCTCAGTTTGCCCCCAAACCCCCACACCTCGGGTATCTCGGGAAAGACCCTGCGGGGCTTTAGACCCCCGTCGAGACCACCCCGGTGCGTTACTGCACGCAGAGCGCTTAAGGGCTTCCTCCGCATCAACAACGTAAGGAAATGTGGGGCCGGAAGCAACGACTCAAGGATCGAACTCCATAGTAGCTTTATGCTCGCCCCCCTAGGTAGTCGACTCTTGGAGGGCTTGATTACCGTAAAACGCTTTGAAGTACATGTTCTTAATGTCATCTACTGCTAAGTGGAGGTACACCTGCGTGGTCTTTATGTCTTTATGACCAAGGAGAAGCTGTAGGGCTGGAAGAGTCATGCCCCGCCTAATAGAGTCTGTGGCGAAAGTGTGTCTAAATACGTGTGGTCTAACCTTTCTCGCGTCTACTCCCGCTCTTCTAGCAAGACTCTTCAATCTTTTGTAGAGACCTGTATACGATAGCTGAAGCACTCTGTCGTTATCCCTTAATAGAGGCAAGTACCTCGATAGAACCTCATATGTGAGTGGGCCTACGAACACGATCCTACTTTCACCAAACTTAGCATTAAGTACTCTGACCTCCCTCTTGTTGAGGTCGATATCGGATTTCTTTAGGGATAGGGCTTCTCTAGCTCTCAGTCCGGTCTCCAGCAGTAGGGACACTATCAGTACGTCTACGATATCTCTCGACGCATCAATGAGCTTCTTTATTTCGTCTCGAGTTAGGGTGGTGTGTAGCCTCCTCTTCCGAGGCTTGCTAACTGATGGGAGGGGGTCCTTAAGGACTCCCAGCCACGCTAAGAACGAACGCACGTAAAGCGAGTAGTAATATAAAGTCCAGCTGCTCGACTCCCTATCGCCTCTGCTGTACTTAAACCCCTCCTTTAAGCGCTTAATCCTCCAGGAGGTAAAGTCCTGAGGAGTCAGCTCGTTGACGTGTCTCTTGCCTGTGCACTCGATGAAGTCCTTAATAGCGTATCTATATGCTTTAACCGTACTCTGCGAGGCTCCTGACGCCTCTAGGTTCGCTAGGAACTCCTCGAGAGCGAGGTTAACGTCGCAATTCTCGCGGCAACTAGGTGGGGGGAGGTTTAGCTTAGTCATTCCACACCAGCGGAAATCTATACGCACTGTAGTACCTTATAAAGCAGCGTGTATCCTCAAGCCTAGTCACAACTTTTTGGTATCCGCTCGCCCCTCGCGCTTTAAAAGAGTTCTAGCGGTTACTCTGCTCGCACCGACGACGATGGTCGGCGACGCTTCCTAATGTTGTAGACGTTGTTCGGCCATAGCTAAAGCCTCGCACTATACCGCGCTCGCTCCTAAAGGTCGAGTAACCATACAACCGGCAAAGCTTAAAAACTTGGCACCCAATATGTGTTTGGCGGATCCCGACCATAGCGGTCGGGAAACACCCGGACTCGTCAGATCCCGGAAGTTAAGCCGGCCGCGTTGAGGGGGCAGTGAGGTCCGCGAGGCCTCGCAGCCCCCTCAAGTTGGGATCCGCCGCCACTAGGCAGCCCTAGTGAGTTGTAGTCGACGAGGAGACACTTTCAGTCACGTTATTTCACTACCGCCTTAGTGTTCTACAGTATTTCTGCTGGTGAGCTCGGCCTCTTTGTTTTCGGTTGCTAGTTAGTGCCTCGACGGTGTTGGCCACCCCTCTCCGCACAAGTGGGGGTGGCTAGGTCTAGAGGCGGGAGAATACGATAGCGAAAGAGACGCGGCGAACAAGTGGAAATTAGCTCTTCCAGTTGAAGCCCTATGCTTACTATGGAGTCGAGTCTCAAAGCTTGTCTCTCAGCTACTGTCCATAGTGGACTCTATCTCTCTAAGCTCTTCTCTCACTATGTTTTTAATATCGTACTTGTGAGTTCTCAAGAGGTGTAAGTACATCCCCTTACGTGTGTATGGACCCTTTCCGCACAAATTACAGTAGAACTGCTTATCGAGTATCCGCACTATTTGCTTTGATGAGTACTCGATGGCTTTAGATACGGCTTCTTCGAAACTTAAAGAGGTAGCCTTCAGCCTGAAGTTGCGGACTTTGAACCCTACTGCTACTCTAATCACCACGTCAATTAGCTTTTCAGAGAGGATATCCGTGTCGTGTATTGCCAGGTTAGACACCCAACCCCCCAACAGATATGGCGAGACTTGTTAGAGCTACTTGAAGCGCTAGTGGAGGCGTTAGCGGCTGTAGGTACCTCTTTATTTCCTCACATGAGTGTATGCTTAGGTAGTAGCAAACAGCTCTAAGGAGATCTTCTGAGTCTTCCACTCCCAAGTTCCCTCTAGCGAGCTCGATTCTAAAGCCAACTAACATGCTCAAAAACTCAGCGAGGGCTCCGTCGGAAGTGTCCAGTTCCCAAAGTCTCTTCTCCAGTTTCGTAGCTAAAAGAGAGGCGAGGCCGGGCACGTAGGTTCCATCGACGGATAAGGTCTCTATGAACTCCCCGACGTATTCCTTGAGGACCCTCACAAGCTCTTCTGAGTCTTCGTTATACCCGAGGGAGTTAACAATGTTTAGCACCGAGTTGGTAAACACTATCCCCGATATAATGCCGTCTAGGTGCTCTAGATCGGTCGGGTGGTATTGAGAGTCACTTCCCAGCACGGTATAAGGCTCGTTAATGTAGCACACGGCTCTAACCACTTCTCTTTCTAATAAACACTCCGAACTAAATCTTCGATGAACTAAATAGCGCCCCCAAATACCGTAGGATATTACGAGGCGCTCAACTCATGTAGGTAGGACACGTGAAGTGTATTATAGCAACAACTCTTTTAATTGGGCGTTCAGCCCTCAGCTAACACGGCCTAGCTATGCCTCAGTCCCCCTCCTGCGGTCTTTCCACGAATCTAGCGTAGTTTTGCGCGGAAAAGCGCGCCGCTGATACTCAGTCTTCATGGGTTACTCAGGCGGCGGAAGCCGAAGCTTAAAATCTTGCCTAAAGATACTCTTGGGCTAAGTGTGAGTTATCGAGTATACTCGAAAACGTACTCCATCGAGACAAAAAGCAAGTTCGAAGTAGTTAGAATAACTGAGCTTATTGAAGTCTCTGTCCGCGAGTCTGGCATCAGAAGTGGGTATGTCCTCGTTTTTGCCCCTCACGCTACAGCAGCCATAGCAGTTAACGAGTATGAGCCAAGAATCGTAGAGGACTATATTTCTTGGGTAAAGAAGGTTTTCCCAGCTGGAGCTGGCTGGAGGCATGATGAGATAGACGACAATGCTCACGCCCATATAGCTTCTCTAGTAATCGGTCAGTCTAGAGTGCTACCAGTAGTAGAGGGGAGGCTGGTAAGGGGGACGTGGCAGGAGGTTCTTCTCTTAGAGTTTGACGGTCCTCGTAAAAGAACGGTCGTAGTTCAGGTGCACGGAGTGTAGGGTTTCTAGAACACTGTAACTGTTTTCGCCAGATTTCTAGGCTTATCTGGGTTAGACCCTCGTTCAAGCGCCGTATAGTAAGCTAGTAGCTGATGAGGTATTACGTAGGTCACTAGCGATACCTCTAGTGATACTTGAGGTAGCTGTACGACTTCATCACTGTTTTTTACTATCACTGGGGTTACTCTGCTCGCCGGGAGAACGGTTACTACGTACGCACCTCTAGACTTCATCTCTTCGATATTGCCCTCTATTAGCTCATCTAGCTCTCCGATGACTGTAAAAACCACCGGGAACCCTCCGACCACTAGCGATATTGGTCCATGCTTAGACTCACCAGCCGGGTACGCTTCGGCGTGCACGTAGGCTACCTCCTTCATCTTTAGCGCGGCTTCAGCTGAGATGGGGTAACCAAAGGCTCTCCCTAGGTAGTAAGCTGATTGAGCACTCGACATCCTCTTCGCTAAGACCTTCGCTTTTTCTTCCGTAGACTCGATTATAGAAGACGCAACGTAGGGTAGCTTCTTAAGAGCTTCTAGTATTTTCGGCGACCGCGAGCTGTCGTCGGCTAGAGCGGAACCCAAATACAAAAGGGTGGCGACTTGAGACGTGAACGTCTTAGTCGCTGCGACACATATCTCGGGTCCAGACCTCATGTGAATGTATATATCAGCCTCTCTAGCTATCGTCGAGAGTGGGTTGTTCACTATCGCTATAACCCTAACACCCCTCTTCTTCGATTCTCTAACCGCTAGTAACGTATCTATGGTTTCTCCAGACTGGCTTACAGCCACTACAGCATCCTCCGGTCTTAGTCCGCGGAGGTATATGTTAGCCTCCGAAGCCACTACAGCATGAGCTTTAAACCCGCGGTACCTGAAGTAAAGAGCGCCAACTAGCGAGGCGTGATACGAACTACCAGCTCCAATTATGTATATGGTGCTCGAATCCCTAAGGATCTTGACGGACTTATCCACTTCGTCTCTAGCGGAGACTAGGCCAGAAATGGTCTGTGAGAGAGTGTAGGGTTGTTCGCGAATTTCTTTAAGCATATAGTGCTCATACGGTCCCTTGCTAAACTCTTCGATGCTATACTCAACGCGCTGTACTCTGCTTGCTATGTCTACGGGGGTCCCATTAATCACCTCAACGAATACTTTACCGGGCTCAGCGTACCCCAACTCGTCGTCGTTGAGTACTATCACGTCCCTAGTGAATGGAAGTATGCTCACGATATCGCTTGAGGCTAAAACCACGTTGTCCCCTATACCTATTATTAGTGGAGAGACTCTTCTAGCGAAAAATATTCTTCTAGCGTCGTCACTATCTATAGCCACAATAGCGAAAGTTCCTCTGAGCATCGATACAGCTTTCTTGAACGCCGAGTATGTATCCAAACCATTAGACTTAACCTCCTCTATGAGGTGGGGTATGACCTCCGTGTCTGTATCGCTAGTAAATCTGTGACCCCTGCTCTTGAGCATGTCCCGAAGTTCGGCGTAGTTCTCTATTATCCCGTTATGTACGACAGCTATCTTTTTCTTGCAGTCTACGTGTGGATGCGCATTCTCTCTGGTTGGCGCCCCGTGTGTGGCCCACCTAGTGTGGCCTATACCGATGCTGCCGGAGAGAGCTACGAAGCCCTCAGACTTAGATACCGACTCAACTGTTCCCACGTTTTTGGCTACGTATAGAGCACCTCCGTCTATAACGGCTACCCCCACCGAGTCGTATCCCCTATATTCCAGCCTCTTCAGAGCCTCCATTAGGATTGCTCCTAGGTCTCTTCTCCTCTCGCTAGATACTATCGCTATAATACCGCACATCCTCCCCACCGCTACATGGTTCTCCTCGATGACACTCTCAAACCCCCTGAGTCGCTTGCTGTTCTCGCCGCTTGGTTAAAATCTCTATAAACGCTTTAAGCTTCTCTCTCGTGTCATAAAGGTTTTCACCCGATAGATATAGAGACATCTTCCTAGCGAACCTATCCACATCTCCCGAGCGCCTAGCTTTTTCCAGCTCTCCGAAGAGGTCCTTGGGGACTCCTGCGTCTCTCATTGCTTCCTCAAGGATAGGAAGGCTTAGAGCCTCTGAGACGAGCTTCTTAAGTGTTTTATACAGCTCACATATCTCTCTGCCGACATTCTTCATATCCCTGTAGTCTACCAATAGATTTACCGCCTCGTTGTCAAGCCCGTACGATGCCAAGACTAGGAACGACTTGGGGTCCGACGAGTACTTAACCAGTACGGCGTTCTCGTACAGCTTAGACCTTACTTCGACCGTGTAAGGCCTCACCTGGTCTTGAGACAGAAACCTTATGAACCTGGACCTCCGGTATATGTCCTTAGCCCATGCGTCTATTAACTCCTTAAGTTCTGACGCCGTGCGTATCTCAACTCTCTCTATTGGGACGCTGTCCCAGCCCACTAATTGGGAAGACTCTCGCGTTGTTAGTAGGCGGCCTTCCGGACTGCGGGCGTTTACTAAGTAGAGCTTGAAGCTTTCGTAACTGTATAGCTCTACGTTGGGTTTGACTATTGCTGGCTCCGGGGCTTCGAGAACGAACGTGAGAGTCCATCCCCTCAAATGCCCGATTTTATCGTAGAGACCCTCACTACTCGCTATATGGTCTGCTATAGCTACGTAAGGGTTTATTATACTTTCCAAGCTCTCAACTACCACTCTGTTCTTTACGTACCTCATGTTGTGGAGAGAGTACCTGGTAGCTGGGATCCACCTACCTAGCAAGGGGTTAAAGTAAAGGGTAATCTGGTATCCATCGATTCGAGAAGTTACTTCGGCAACCCCGACTTTCTCTGGGTCTGGAAGTTCTACACCTCTGCCTTCCAGGTCGTAGGTCCTGTGGGTCGGATATGCTATTAGAGAAACCTCGTCCTCGCTAAGGAGTACGATCGTACCGGTAGCATCCAGCGATACCGGGAAGTACCTGACTGTCACCCTCGGGTTCCACGAGTATATGCATAAGGACTTATTGTCGAAATAGTAGCAGTTCTTCTCTAAGAGGCGTGCGAAAACGTCGATGTACCTACTCTTCAGGATGTCAACTTTTTTCGTCGGCTCCCCCATCAAAGCCGAGACGTACTTGACTTCCTCAGGTTCTGGGGTATAGCCTCTATCTAGCAATAGCTTAAAGCCTTCGACTACGCATATAGAGTTCCCAGAGCACTTCCTAATTATTTCACTAAGCAACTCCGACTCCCACGAATCACGCTGCAGTCTTGCTATATATTCGTAAGCACGAGCTTCCGCTACACCCCGGACAACCTTAAACAGGGCTACGCCTTTGGCGATCTCAGCTTTCTTGGGTTGACTCTATGAGCGCGACCTACTCGAGGTGAAAATTCTTTTTAGACAGGCCCTTACCGATGGGTCTCTGGCTAGAAAGTAGAGTAGAGTGTAGAGGCCTATTTGCCCTAGGTCTAGGGTCACGGCTCCCGATGCCACCCTCTCGAACTCCACTACATTGAATAGAGGTAGTATCAGCACACTACCTCTCCCCGATTGGAGTAGGTGGAGAAGTCTGGCATAGTACGTAATTGCTAGTAGCGCTGAAGAGAGAATAACGACCCCCCTCGCTTTTACCCTGAGCGAGCTAGTTACCGTCAGTACGGCAATGAACACTACCAGCGAGCTGAGGGCCGCCGCATCGTACAGTTCTCTACTACCCACGCTTCCAAACCTGCTGAGAGCTCTAGTTATAAGCAGAGTCCAGCATAGAGCTAGCCATACACCCAAAACGAGGATGGTCGACAGGCGGGTACTTTCGCTCAATAACCGCTTCGGGGGTTCAGCATTTCCAGCAGCGTTCATAGATCACCAGACCCTCTTTTCATCACGTTCCACCGCTTTACTTGCTTCTCGGAGTTATAACTAGCTAACACGTGGTTCGACGAGGATGTAGAAGAGGCCCCAACTGGAGATGATATGCGTGCTATACGATCAGCTGCAGGTCGCGGAAATCTTGAGGTAGCACTTTTTGAGTCGTAACTAGCTTGTCGTACTGCTCCCCTATGAAGTCTATGAACACCGGACACGTATCGAACTTACCCTCCCTATCGCACTTAACCCTCTTCTGAGACTTCATCATCTTAATAAAGCAAGAACTCGTTTTCTTATCGAAGTAGGGGCACAGCTTGTATGTCTGTTTTGCTGACCTTACGATCCTTTCGACCCACTTAGCTCTTTCCGTAAGCTGCTTCGACGCCGTAGTTTGCGAAAAAGATTGCTGGTCAGGCAACGCCTAACACCTCGTAGCTCATCTTCCGACTACTATGAAGCGTCCGTCCTCGAGAACGTAGACCTTGCCTTCGTTCACTAGCTTAGTTAGCGTTTTCCTTATCTTGTCCTCACTAGCGATTCCCGGTAGGTAGTGGTGTATCTCTTTAATGTTCATTGGTCTCTCGTTCAGCAGTCTCAGTATTATATCTACCAACTCGTCTTCTGTGGGCGCTCTTATCACAAGCACTTCCTGGTCTTCGTAGACTACCTTGAAATCCAGGTTGAGTTTCGATCCCTTCTTACTGTTATCAGGCTCGCTGACTTCCTTTTTCTTCCCCATGTCTACCCCTTAGATTTGGTTGCTTACGCTACTTAAAAGCACTGCAACAGGCTTAATACAGTAAACGGCAGTACTCCCTACTTCTACCACATATGCGTGAGTAGGGGCTAACCGATTCCGAATATTACCGCAGAGTCTAAATCATATAGTTGACGTCGGTGTGACCTGAAATGAGACTCTACCTAGTCTCGAGAAACCAAGGAAAGATAAAGGAGCTCAGCTACCTGTCTAGAGAGTACGGAATAGAGCTAATCCCGCTAGACATACCTAAGGTTGAAGTACAGTCTGAGAGCCTTCAAGAGGTAGCTCTATACTCTGCTACAGTAGCTTACCTAACGGTGAGAAAGCCGGTCATAGTTGAGGACTCCGGGCTCTACATTAAGCAACTGAAGATGTTCCCGGGCGCTCTTAGTAGCTATGTATACAAGACTATAGGAGTACGCGGCGTCCTGAAGTTGATGGAGGGAGTGAAAGACAGGGGAGCATTCTTTAAGTCGGTCATAGCCCTTGCCGCCCCGAGAGTTAGAGGCGTAAAACTCTTCCAAGGAGTGGTCTACGGCACTATATCGGATGAGCCGAGAGGTACAGGTGGCTTCGGGTTCGACCCCATTTTTATACCGAGCGGCTACACTAAGACTTTTGCCGAGATGAGCGTCGAGGAAAAGAACAAGGTATCCCACAGGGCGAAGGCTTTTAGGGGTTTGGCCGAGTGGCTCGCAAAGAACTGTGAGAAGCTGCTTTGTAAAGACTGGGAGTAGTCTGGAGGCGCAGCTACTTCGCAGGTCGCTAGCAGAGCGTTTAAGGAGGGAGAGCCGAACCGCTCTGGGTTTGACCGCGGCTGGTGTGGTGGAGGTTTACGCCATGCGTCCTTAGTGTTTTAAAAAATCTAGAGTCCGCTTTACTAGTAGAGTGCCAAGGCGGAGTTGATGTGCTGTGAGCGAGTGTAGCGTTAGGGTAGAAAAAGATGGGGCAATAATAGTTTCAAACAGTATCGTCATAGACGGACATGGAGATGTCCCAACTAGGGTTAGAGTAGTGACTCACGTGCACAGCGACCACACAGTGAACCTGGCTTCAAGCGTCAGGAACTCGTATAGAATACTGGGGACCCACGTCACACTCAGCTGGCTCCCGGTCTTAGGGCACTCGGTCGGAAACTCAACGCAACTGGACTACGGGTCCAGAGTTAAGGTGGGTGACCTGTGCGTAGAGCTCGTCAAAAGCCACCACATACCCGGAACAGCTCAAGTCCTCGTAGAGTGTGAGGGGGGGTATAGGGTCCTGTACAGTAGCGACTTCAAGAAGCCGGGGGTCGGTACCCCGATAGTCGAGGCGGACACTCTAGTCATAGACGCCGTATACGGTAGACCATCCTATGTGAGAGAGTTTGATGACGTAATCGAGGTGCTATTAATAGACTTAGTTAGGCAGCTGCTTTCGGAGGGTGGTGTATACATCTACGGGTATTACGGAAAGATCAACGAGGTGATGGAGCTACTTAGGGGTGGTGGTATTGACGCACCGTTCGTACTGCCCCCCAGGGTATACATGATGACTAAAAAAGTGGAGAGCTTGGGAGGCAGAGTGCGCGACTACCTACTTGCTGGCAGTCGCGAGGCTGAAGAAGTGATGCGGGATGGATGGTACGTGTACTTAGACCACACAACTAGAGCGCAGCGTGGGGTACCGCGAGGCGCGAACTCCATCGTGCTGAGTGGTTGGGAGTTCGAAAAGCCGGTCAAGAAGCTGACTACGCGCACTTGGCACGTAGCCTTTAGCGACCACTCCGACTTCAGGGGCCTAGTTTACTACGTAACTCAGGTAAGACCCAGTAGAGTCTACGTAGTGAGGGCTCGAAGTAACGGCGCCGAAGAATTCGCGGCCTACCTAACTGAAAAGCTCGGCGTTCGGGAAGTAACTGTAGCTTAGTTACGGCACTCTAGCTACCCACAGCACTAGGCTGACGCTTGCTTGCGGACACGTGAGATAGTTTAATAAAAGCTTAAATAGAAGTCTTTAATGTAATTCTAATGGGGTGTGACATATGTCGGCCTACGGTATCCCCGTCTTAATCCTGAAAGAGGGTGCGAGTAGAACGTACGGTCGTGAAGCACTAAGGAACAACATCATGGCAGCTAAGGCTCTAGCCGAGGTCCTGATGACCTCGCTGGGTCCCAAGGGATTAGATAAGATGCTCGTCGACAGCTTCGGCGATATAACCGTAACAAACGACGGCGCCACTATAGTCAAGGAGATGGAGGTTCAGCATCCGGCAGCTAAGCTCCTTGTGGAGACAGCGAAGGCTGTGGACGCCGAAGTGGGCGACGGAACGACGTCCGCCGTAGTTTTAGCTGGCGCTCTGCTCTCCAAGGCAGAGTCCCTGCTTGACCAAAACATCCACCCAACGATCATCATCGAGGGGTTCAAGAAGGCTGCAGAGAAAGCATCAGAGATACTTGAGGAGATCGCCGATCGTGTAGATGTAGACCTCGAGACTCCCGAGGGTATTGAGAGGACCAGGCCGATACTTAGGGAGCTAGCCTACGCCGCTCTCGCCAGCAAGTACGTAGCTTCCCCAGACGTAGTAGAGCACTTTATTAACGTAGTAATCGATGCCGTGACGACGGTAGCCGAGAAGAGGCCCGAAGGAGGCTATCTCGTGAGGTCGGACAACATAAAGATAGAGAAGAAGAAGGGTGCCTCCTTAGCGGAGACCCGCCTCATCAAGGGGATAGTCCTAGATAAGGAGGTAGTCCATCCAGGAATGCCGAGGAGGGTGGAGAAGGCTAAGATAGCTCTTCTAGACGCACCACTAGAGATCGAGAAACCCGATATAACGGCAAAGATAAACATTACGTCCCCGGACCAGATAAAGAAGTTCCTAGACGAAGAAACGAGGCTATTGAAGGAGATGGTCGACAAGATCGTTGCCGTTGGTGCTAACGTTGTCGTATGCCAGAAGGGTATAGACGACGTCGCTCAGCACTTCTTAGCTAAGAAGGGCATCCTGGCCGTCAGGAGGGTGAAGAGGTCAGACATGGAGAAGCTGGAGAGGGCGACTGGAGGGAGAATAGTGACGAGCGTGCGCGACCTCAGTGAGAGCGACCTAGGGTACGCCGAACTGGTAGAAGAGAGAAGGGTTGGAAACGACAAAATGGTGTTCATCGAGGGCTGCAGAAACCCGAAGGCTGTTACTATACTAGTGCGCGGAGCTAACGACATGCTATTAGACGACGCAGAGAGGTCTCTCAACGACGCCATAAACGCGTTGAGAAACGTCCTCAGAGAGCCTAAGGTTCTACCAGGAGGCGGTGCTCCAGAGATAGAGGTGGCTATGAGGCTGAGAAAGTGGGCCGAGACCGTTAGCGGTAAGGAGCAGTTGGCTGTTCTAGCTTTCGCTGACGCTGTCGAGGAGATAGCCGTGATTCTAGCGAAGTCTGCCGGTATGGACCCGCTGGAGACCTTGATGGAGCTTAGGAAAATGCATGCGTCAGGCAATAGGTACGCTGGAATTAACGTTATCGAGGGTAAGATAGCTGAAGACATGAGGAAGCTGAAAGTAACAGACCCGCTCTCCGTTAAGAAGCAAGTGATTAGAGCAGCTACGGAGGCGGCTACAGCCATACTGAAGGTTGACGACCTAATAGCCGCTTCACCGCTGAAGAAGGAGAAAGAAGAGAAAGAAAAGAAGGGTAAGGAGGAGGAGGAAGAGAAAGGACCAAGTAAGCCTGAGTTAGACTAGCAAGACCACGCTTTTCCTCCAAACCAACCTATTTCCCTCTAAGATCCAACACGGGTGTTTTAGCTAAAGAATAACGAAGTGCTCTAAGGCCTTTAGGCTCTAGCCCCCGTCTCTGGGTAGCCGCAAAGCTGGCAGACTAGCTCAGTGTTGCCCCTCTGGGTCGGACCCTGCTGCGGTTTTCACTAATAGCCGTTTCTTCTCGATACTTAAGGAGGTGTTCGTTGGCACGGTTTCCGCCCACGCTCGCTAGGTAGCGGTGGGGGCAGTATTCCAAGCCGTCCGAAACTAAAACTGCCCGGACACCGTGTCGTCGGACCGGGCGACAATTCGACGACCAGCACGGAACTCAGTATCCACTAAGCGGGGTTGGAGCCCCCGGAGACCACGGAAGCGAACACCAGAAGCTATGCGGTGCGGTGAATATCTTTCTACTTAGGTGATTTCTAGGTGATTCGGTGGTGGTCGGTGGAAGCGTCTAGCTCTGGAGAGCTAGTGGAGCTCACCGAGGGTAAGGTCCGCTTGCTGATCTACGACCCGAGCAAGTTTTTAAGACCGGACGGAGTCTACGAGCCCGCTTGGTCACCGGTCTTCTACAATCCGGCGGCCGTTTTTAGCAGAGACTTCAGCGTCCTAGTCGTATCTAGTCTAGAGCTGCGGAACGCTACAGTACTTGACGCTCTCTCCGGTTGTGGCGTCAGGGCGCTACGCTACTGTGCGGAAGCTACCGGCGTGGTCAAGTGTTTCGCTAACGACATCGACGAGAGGGCTTACGACTTGATCGTTAAGAATGTGTCTCTGAACAAGCTCCAGGGGGTTGTCGAAGCCTTAAACGATGACGCTAACGTGGTTATGTACAAACTCAAGAGGTCAGGTGAGAAGCTCGACGTAATCGACGTCGACCCGTATGGTTCCCCAGCACCGTTCCTTAGGGCAGCCTCTTGGGCCGTGAGGAGCGGGGGTTTCCTAGGTGTTACTGCGACGGACGTAGCTTCTCTCTCGGGTGCGAGACCGTGGGCTGGGAGCAGGAGGTACTGGTGTAACCTCGTCTTGACAGACGTCCCCAAGGTCGTTGCCCTGCGGGTTCTAGTTGGATACGCCGCGAGGGTTGCCGGTGAGCTGGATAGGTTTATAGAGCCTGTAGCTTACGTTATAGGCGGCTATTTCATCAGGGTCTTCTACAGAGTGGGGAAGAGTGCGACGGTGGCCGACGCAATGCTGTCTAAGAGCGTGGGTTACTTGAAGTACTGCGGTGCCTGCGGGTTTAGGGAGTATGCCCGCTGGTTTGACGAATCTACCTGCAGGGTATGTGGCAATAAGTTGGAATACGTAGGCCCTATGTGGATAGACGGACTAGTCTCCAGAGAGCTCGTTCACAGAGCTAGGGAAGCTCTACCCGGCTTCTCCTACATGAGCTCTGCCGGTAGGCTCTCTAGGCTACTCGAGTACCAGGCGGCTGAAGCTGAAGGGGGAGCCCTAGTTCCCTACGACGTAGTCCAAATGGCGCGCAGGCTCAAGATCAACGCCCCTAGGGTCGATGAAGTAGTTGAGTGCTTGAGGTCTCTAGGGTATAGCGCCGCAAGGTACTACGGGGCAACAACGACCGTAGGTACCAACGGACCCTACGAGGCCTTCGTTGGGTGCTTGAAGCAGTGCTCTCCTGGCTAGCTACTTGGGGGCTTTACTATCATGAACCCCCTGTGCTTGCTCACTAGAACGGCTCCACCGGATTTCACGATTTCTCTGAGTATAGCTCTAGCTAGACTCACTTTAACCCCCAGGGCTGAGGCTAGCGAGGAGGGTGTAACTACTTTAGCTTCAGAGATCACCTTACTGGCCCTCTTCACAAGCTGGTCGCTTATCCCAAGCTCTACTTGAGTCCTCCTAGCTGGTTTCTCCTCTTTAACCGGCTTCTTCAGAGCCTCCTTGGCTCTCTTCCTGGCCTCCTTATCCATCACGCTAAGAGGCTTCTTGGTCTTACCCCCTCCCGTGGGTACCACCAAGGTAAGCTTTCTGCTACTCTAATAAGCTTTCGACCCACCGCCTTACGCATATATCTAGAATCCACACTATCGTGCCGGGAGTGGCTATAGGGGTGGGCGGCGTCATCTCTAGGTTGCGCCGCGTCGAATCTGTAGCCATAGTTGGAGCCTCACCCATCGAGGGAAAGATGGGCTTCGAGCTCTTGCGGAACGTCGTTAAGTTCGGCTTCGAGGGGAGGGTCTACCCGGTCAACCCCAAGTACGATGAGGTCATGGGGTTCAAGTGCTACAAGACCCCTAGGGAGGTTCCGGACAAAGTGGACCTAGGTGTTATAGCCGTGCCGGCACCCCAGGTTCCCGGGGTACTGAGGGACTTGTGCAAGAGGGACACCGAAGTCTCCGTGGTCATCTCATCCGGGTTTAGGGAGAGGGGGCGGGGCGACCTAGAGGAGCTAGTGAGGTCTAGCGCTAGTGACTGCGGGATGAGGCTAGTGGGACCCAACTCGGCCGGCGTGACCTCTAGCCCCAGCAAGCTTCACGCCAGCATCGAGGTGTTGCCGTCCCCCGGGAGAGTTGCGGTAGTATCCCATAGCGGTGCCGTCGGGGGTGTTGCGATGTACGAGCTCCAGAGGCTCGGCTCCGGCGTCAGCTACTTCGTTAGCGTCGGCAACAGTGCTGACGTAAGCGTCGAGGAGGTGCTGGGGGAGCTCGCCGAAGACCCCCATACTGATGCCGTCGTAGTCTATGTCGAGTGGGTCAGAGACGGGAGGTGGTTCCTGGAGTCGCTGCGGAAGCTTTCTCGCGCCAAGCCCATCGCCGTCGTCAAGGGCGGATGGGGTGAGGCTAGCTCTAGGGCCGTCTCTTCTCACACGGGGGGTATGGCGACTCCCTACGAGATCTTCAGGGCAGCCGTCCGACAGTCTGGAGCCTTACTAGTCGATGAAGTCGAGGACGCGGTGTCCTTAGTGGAGGCCCTGCGAAAGCTGAGGGTCGGCAAGGCAATCCCCAGGGTCTTGGTGGTTACGAACTCCGGGGGGTACGGGATCCTAGTGGCTTCGCACTTGGAGAGCGTCGGTGTGGCTCTACCCCAGGTCGGTAGCGACCTGCGGGAGGCAGTCGAGGCCGCAGTAGGCAGGGAGCTCAGTGGTGGGAACCCGGTAGACTTCGGTGGAGACTCCAGGTCTTCCGACGTAGTGAGGGCCCTGCTGGTCGACGGTGTCGAGCGGTACTACGACGCCGCCGTGGTCGTCTACGTACCTACTTCAGCTGAGTCTCCTGGAGAGATATGCGAGAACTTCAAGAGGGTCGAGGAGAGGCTCCCAACGGTCTACTTGGTGGCCGGCGGTGGAGCTGGATGGATATCCCGCTGTCTCTCCGAGTCGAAGCCCGTGGTGACGAGGGTCTCGACTCTCTCTAAGCTCTTCTCGAGCTTAAACAGGTCTCCGCACGCTAAGTGGGGGGAGAGCGCATGAGGACCCGCAGTGCGTTCGAGGGTTCTCTAGCTACTCCCCGCAGCTAGCGCTACCCTACTCACTCTCGCGTAGGCTTAGGCTCTGCTGTCGGGGGCGTGTTTGGCTGCTTCTCTTAGTAGTAGACCTCCCGTAGCCGGTTTCTTGCGTTTATGGTGCGCTCTTGCTTGTTGTTACTATTACCGACCCGTCGCTCAGCACTAAGACAGTTTCTTCGAACTGAGCCACGTAGCTCCCGGGCGTATCGCTTAGCACCGGGTAGGATATGAGGTAGTTCTTCTTGCTCAACGTATTTAGCGTCTCGCGGAGCCTCTCGAGACCTAGTAGTGCGACTAGCTCCGGGAACCACCTCTCAGTGAAGGGCAGCGTTCTAACCTTCTTGGTTATCGCCTCGATGAGCTGTCCCTCCGGGGTGTTCCTGTAGGCCGCGGAGGGTCTGACGGCGTATATGCTCACCCTCTTCTCGCTGCGGACTACCCCGCTCCCGGTGGTCGCAAAGGGCTCTATTGCGTACGCAGCCCCGGGTCTGAGGCGGCTGAAGTTCAGTGGGTCCCTGTAGTTCGGGATCGTCTCACCTGCGTGTATCGTGTACTCGGCCAGGCTGTGCCCACTGAGGTTTCTAACCACCTTGAAGCCCCTGCTCCGCACCGTTCTCTCTATGACTGCTCCAACCTCGGAGGCGCGCACTCCCGGTCTAACGAAGCTCAACGCCTTCTCTAAGGCCTCTCTAGCAGCCTCCACGAGGTCTCTGTGCTTCTCCGAGAGAGCTACGGTTATAGCTGTATCCGCTATAAACCCGTCCACGTGGACACCCACGTCAACCTTGACGACCCCGTCCTCCGGTACCGTGCTCTCCTCGTCTGCGTAGGGAGTCCTGTGGGCCGCCTCGTGGTCGACCGAGACGTTAACGGGGAATGCGGGTCTGCCACCGAGCTCCACTACGTAGCTCTCCAGTGTAGACACCAAGTCCAGCAGCCTCACCCCGGGCTTAACCTCCCTCTCGGCTCTACGCTTAACCCTCTCAGCTATATCACCGGCAGCAAGGTACTTCCTAACTACCGACTCGTCCAACCCCTACATCCACTACAAGGTAAAACCGAGCAAGCAAAAAAGCTACGGAGGAGCCCAGCTCAAGCCAGCAGCGAAACAGGAGAAAGCCTACCAACTCGGTCACTACAGAAGCAGTCGAAAAGAAGAGTGAAGCCAGGCTAAGCTGGAGGAGAACCCGTACCGGGTCAGGCGGGGATTCTAAGCATCACACATCAACAGCGGCAGATCTCCTCATCCCCAAGCAAGCGACAAACCGCTCGCATCAGCCCTGCGCGAGCTCCTCACCACTCCGACCTTTCGAGCCTCATCACACCGTCTAAACCACACCTGCAACACCTCTGCCACCGAGTAAATAACGTTCAGCTCCTCCACCGTCCATCCCAGCGCAGTGGGTGACCAGCTGTCCAGCTACTACAGTTGATTGTTGTAGCTTAAGGCGTCGCTTAACGCGTCACACGCATTGCGAGAGGAGGTCGGGGTTTCGGAAGTTCGTGGTCGGCTTGCGAAGCCTAAGTATCTATACCCGCTCGTTTTATAGGAGTCGGTTGACTAGAATCTCTAAGTCTAGCTAGCCGCAGATATTATTGTAGTGAAGCCTCAAAAATCCCGCCGAATAGTTCTTTCAATTCTATCTTCTAGATTCCTATCAGGATGTCTTGGAACGGTATGGGTAGGGATGACTACTTTCAATTCTGTCTTCTAGATTCCCAGGGAATAAACTCTCAACACCTTTCCCCCGTTTGTCTAGTGTACTTTCAATATCTATCTCCTAGATTCGCCTGAACGCCCTGTAAAGCTCTTCGTCGCACCATATGTATACTTTCAATAAGATAGAATTGAAAGCTAGTTTCTGCCTCTCTAGTTCTTCTAACGAATCTAGAAGATAGAATTGAAAGTATACATAGGTATAAATTATTCTCTAAATCAAAAAGTTTGTAGGAATCTAGAAGATAGAAT
>JAWBJE010000007.1:26065-78726 GCA_038832865.1 Sulfolobales archaeon | reverse complement strand
AAGTATAAAGAGTGTTACTCGTAGGTGAGAAGAATTGTTACAATCGCAGAAAGCTATTGATCGTTCCGTTCATCGTATACTAGTATCGGTAAAGAGATCATGTAGCTCATCACGCGACAGAAACTAAAACGAGTTATAGACTGGAACTCTATCCTACGAGGACTTGTAGGCATGCAGCACTACTCAAGGTTTTATGGTTCTAAATAACTGCCTTATGCGTTTGTCGTGGCAGGCTCCTCAGTAGTTCTTAAACCCGTACTTACCTATTAAGGGTACAAACACGCACGGGAGAACGTCTTCAACCTGAAGCTTACCACCTTCTTTTGTTACGATCCTCAGTACTTGAATCCACCTATTGCCTACTGGAATGACTAGCCTACCCCCGTCCTTGAGCTGCTCTAGTAGAGGCTTGGGAATATCGGGTGCTGCCGCTGTAACTATAATCCCGTCGTAGGGCGCCGCAGGCTGAAACCCTTCACTGCCGTCACCTACGACGACCGTAGCGCGGTCGATGTAGCCGGTCCTCTTGAGGTTTGCGTGGGCGAATTCCGCTAGTTCTGGAATTCTCTCGATAGTCCAAACGTGTCCCTTCGCTCCAACGATCTCCGCAAGTACCGCAGCTTGGTAGCCACTCCCGGTCCCGACTTCCAGCACCCTGTGCCCAGGCATGGGGTTAAGCTTCTCGGTCATTATAGCGACCATGTGCATAGCGCTTATCGTCTGACCGAATCCTATCGGTAGAGGGGTATCATAGTAGCTAAACCTCCTGTACTCCGGCGGAACGAACTCCTCTCGGGGTACTTTGAGCATCGCTTCGATTACGGCTTGACTAGATAGGTATCCCTCCGCTACTAGAGAGCGTACCACCTTTTCCCGCTCGTCTCTAAGGATAGCCCCACCCGGGATTTATTGTTTGTAAGAGTGATAAGCTGATCCTCGAGCATGTTTGGGGTGCTAGTTGGAGTACTGCGTTGATGTCGTGACCTTCGAGGGCCATGTAAACGTTCGAGCTACGCACCCGACCTCGCTAGAGGTGACTAGAGATGACTACCTTACACCGAGGGGCGACTGCATAATCGGCATTAAGAGCAGTAAGGGGGCCTCAGACCTAAGGCAGTGCCTAAAGGACAGCCTCAAGAGTGGTGGGACTCTGCTCGGCATAATAGTAACCAATAGTGGGCTATTTGACTACTTCGTAGCTGAAGGCTCCGATAAGCTCACACTTAAAAACGCGCGGAAGCTCATAGTTAGGAAATCCCATTACGTAGACGACTCGACGATCGGGTTGAGGTCTAGTAAGGCCTCGAGAGACTTGGACAGGGCCCTAGTTGAGGCGCTCAAGCGAGGTGAAAAGGGGTACTTGGTGCTAGTAACCCCCAGCCCTAAAATACCTCAGGAGCTCTCCACTCTCCCCATACCTCCCTTAGGGCTTTACTAATCTCCCCAATAGTAGCACCGACTTTTACTGCCTCGTATATCGGTACGAATATATTGGCATCCTCTTTTTCCGCAGCCCTCCTTACGTTATCGATGGCCGCTCTAACCTTAACTTGATCCCTAGTCTCCCTAAGCTTCTTTAGTCTACTAACTACCCTCTCCCTCGATACCGGGTCTACCTTTAAGATCTTCACCTTCGGGACTTCGGGCTCCGTGAACACGTTTACCCCAATTATGGGTATCTCGTTCCTTTCGACCTTTATTTGCCACTCGTAAGCTGCTCTAGCGATCTCGCGCTGCGGATACCCCAGCTTAATCGCTCTAAGCATTCCACCCATCCTCTCTATTTCCTCGAGATACTTCCACGCCCTCTCCTCTATCTGGTCTGTTAACCACTCCACGTAGTAAGAACCCCCCAACGGGTCGATAGTGTCAGCAACCCCGGACTCGTAGAGAAGCACTTGCTGGACTCTAATAGACAGCTTGACGGATTCCTCTGTAGGTAGCGATAGAGCCTCATCGTAGGAGTTGACATGGAGAGATTGAGTACCTCCCAGGACCGCCGCTAGTGCCTGGAGAGTAGTCCTTATTATGTTAACCATGGGCTGCTGAGCGGTTAAAAGCACTCCAGCCGTCTGAGTGTGGAACCTTAAGACCATAGACCTCTGGTCTTTAGCCGAGAACCAGTCCTTCATCAACTTAGCCCACATCCTCCTCGCGGCCCTAAACTTGGCTACTTGCTCAAACAAGTTGGTTCTAGCAGCAAAGAAGAACGTGAGCTTTGGTGCGAAAGCGTCGACGTCGAGCTTACCCCTCTCCTTAACCCATCTAATGTACTCAACGGCATCAGCAAACGTGAATGCTATCTCCATAGCCGGAGTGGCACCGGCCTCCTCCATGTGGTAACCGCTTATGCTTATCGGGTTCCACTTTGGCATCTCCTTTACCGTGTATAGTATTAAGTCGACTGAGTACCTCATGGATGGTTCGGGTGGATATATGTAGTTGTTTCTCGCTATATACTCCTTGAGGATGTCGTTCTGCGTGGTACCGTCCAGAACGGCCTTCGGGATCCCCCTACTTTCAGCAACAGCTATGTACATTGATAAGACCTCGATCGCTGTTGCGTTTATAGTCATCGACGTAGTGATTTTGTCCATCGGTATGTCTTTAAAGACTATGTCCATTTCGGTGATTGCCGGCATAGATACACCCACCTTCCCTACCTCATACCACGCCAGTGGGTGGTCTGGGTCGTAACCGAGCTGAGTCGGTAGGTCGAAGGCCATGCTGAGTCCCGTCTGACCTATGCTTAGCAAGTACCTATACCTTTCGTTAGTGTCTTCGGCGGAACCGTAGCCGGCGTACTGCCTTATCGTCCACGGCCTGCCTCTATACATCGTCGGGTATATCCCTCTAGTAAACGGGTACGCTCCGGGGAACCCTAGCTTCTCTAAGTAGTCCCACTTCTCGAGGTCTAGTGGAGTGTATACTCTCTTTACTTCGAGACCCTCTTCGGTAGTAAATATCTTCTTCCTCTCCGGGACCTTCTTTAGAAGTGGGAGAACTACTTCGCTCTCCCACTCTGCTAGCTTCTGCTTAAGCTTCTCCAGGTCTGTCAACGCCTTTCCCTCCTAGTCATTATCTCGAGTAGTACTCCAAAGGCGCTCTTGGGATGGATGAAGTTTATCTTTCTCTCACCGTGAGATACTTCCCTAGGCTTCTCGTAGGTCAGTATAACACCCTTAGATTTAAGTTCCTCGGTCTTTGCGTCAACGTCGTCCACGTGTATTGATAGGTGATGGATGCCCTCCCCTCTTTTCTCTATAAACTTGCTGATAGCCGACTCCGGGTCGGTTCCCTGAAGAAGCTCAATGTAGGATTCTCCTACTCTGAACATAGCTATCCTGACTTTCTCCTCCGGGACCTCCTCGATCTTCACTAACTCGAGCCCTAGGACGTCCCTATAGAACTTTACAGCCTCATCGAGGTTCTTCACCGCTATCCCTACGTGGTCGATCTTCATCCTCCCTCACCTAACGCCCTCTTAAACGTTTCTACGACTTTAGATAAGGGAGTCCCCGGGGGCAGAACCTCGTAGACGCCAATCTCCTTAAGCTTCGGAACATCCTCCGGAGGTATTATTCCTCCAACTATTACGGGGACTCTTACACCCTTTTCTCTAGCTATTCGAATGAGGTCAGATACGAGCTCCTCATGGCTCCCCGACAGTATGGAGACACCGATAGCTTCTACATCCTCTTCGAGGGCTACTCTCACTACGTCCTCGGGAGATTGATGAACACCCAAGTAGACCACCCTGAAACCCGCGTCTCGTAGAGCCATCGTTATAACTTTAGCACCTCTATCGTGACCGTCAAGCCCGAGCTTAGCCACCAACACCTTTCTTCTGGCTGGTTTCTCCTGGCTCAACTTGTCACCAAGATCGCTTCTAAGTCAGTAAAATATCCTTTGTCCCTCAGCATATCGTAAACTGCGGAAACTCCTCATCAAGTTACTTCAAGCACCATCTATGACCTGGTCAGCAGTAATCTGCTACGCTCACGACCTCTCCAATCGCGATATGAAAAACCCCTCGCTTTTGTGTACATGTGGGTACAACCTACACACGTTGACATTGAATTCGTAGCCGGAGTACCCGGGGCTGCAAAAGCTTCTAAACCTTGGTGGAACCACGGGTCTTACCGGCGTTTTCTTCACGACCTTCTCAATGACGTCCTCTCCCTCATCGGGTAGTATTGAACACACGGTGTATACGACGCAGTCCGACAACTCAAGGGATTTTAAAAGGAGCTCGAGTTGACGCTTACTATAGAATTCTACTTTACCTTGCGTTAGGGTAGCCTTTATGCTTGGGTCTTTATCGATGGACCCCGAGTTACTGCAGGGGGCATCTAAGAGAACCTTATCGACTGGTCGAGCTAGGTTTATGAACCTAGAGTCGGCAAGAGCTATTTGGACACTGTTCTCTGGGACGCCTATCTTCTTAAGTAGGTGCCTCATAATCCTCAGTCTCTTGTTAGATATGTCGAAAGCCAGGACCCTAGCGCTCTCCTCGAGCATCACAATCAGAGATGTCTTAAGTCCCGGTGCGGCGCACATGTCGACCACGACATCGCCTGGCCTAACGCCGAGAAACTCTACGGATACCGCAGAAGCGAGATCTTGGGGCAACGCTCTAAACTCTCGCACGGGTTTGAGGAGCCTAATTGGTTTGGGAGAACTAAGAACCCTGACCATGTAGGGGATCTTGGGGTGCACCTCGAACTCTACTCCCTCAGCTTCGAGCTCCCTTAGAACTCTCTCCTCAGGTGCTTTAAGAGTGTTTAACCTAAGCCACCAAGTCCTTTCTTCAAACGCCTTGAGCATGGCCTCGGCACCTCCCGGTCCGAGCAGGTTCGCTATTCTTTCGTAAAGCCACTTACTTATGGATAGCTGGCAATATGGCTCAACGGGTTCGTATATCCTCCCGCTTACCCAAGCTCTCGCAAGGTCTCTATAGCTTGAGTGCTTCTTAGCCAGTAAACACTTCAGCTTCACGTAATTGGATACTAACCTCCTACACTCTTGGTATAGCCTCTCTCGCTCGTCTAGCGTTCGAGCGCAACGCTTCTTACAAGCCCTCTTGAAGGCTACATCGAGAGAAACTCTTCTCTCTATAACCTCGTAGAGCACTCGAGCGAAAAAGTCGACCTTACTCAAGTTGCCTACCACACTCTAGCCCAGCTTTAAGTACACTCCGGTCATTAGTTCGAAGTCCCAGCTCTCGGGCTTACCCACGGTGACTTCGCGTACGTTGTGGAAATACCTGATGTCCTCTGCTACACCTCTGAGTTCTTCCGGTAAATAAATAACTCCACCGATCTTCTCACTTAACCTCATTCCTCTCTCTTTCTTCCACTTCCATATAGCTGAGTTGACGTTCACCACCTTCTCCATTAGTTCCGCTGAGCCACCGTAATCCTGCAGTTCCTCATCCTTCAGCTTTTCTCTGGCTATAGTTCGTCCCTCTAGCGACCTCCACAGGTAGTCGCAAGTAAACGGCATTATGGGTGAAAGCAGTTTGAGCGAGAGCTTTAGCACCCTGTACAAAGTGTAGACGGCCCCTCTGACTTCGGCATCCGTAAACGGGGCCTTCCTGTAGACTCTCGGCTTAACCATTTCCACGTAGTTGGAAGCGAACACGTCCCACAGGAGGTGGTACAGCTTTAGTGTTGGCTCGTATACATCTAGCTTCATGTAGCTATCTATGACCCCCCTGGCCACCTTTACTGCGTAAGCTATCATAGCCTTATCGAGTGGTCTCAGGACCCACTGCCCGCTAGGCTCTTCAAACGAGGTCACGAACCTCGCGATATTGATAAGCTTGGTAGAAAACAGCAAGCCCGTCTTCACTGTCGCTTCCGACCACCTGTAGTCACTCCCCAGCTTACTTGCTACTGCCGACCAGAATCTAAATGCGTCAGCCCCGTACTTCTCGATGTAGGGTTCCGGGTATATCACATTGCCCAACGACTTATGCATTGCTCTCCCTTTTTCGTCCAGCCCCATGCCCGTTATCCTAACCCACTTAAACGGTGGCCTGCCGGTCAACATCCATACCCTTAGGATCGTGTAGTAGAGCCACGTCCTAATAATGTCGTAGCCCTGCGGTCTTAACGCCCTTGACAGGGCCTTAGTAGCTACCTCAGGGTTCTTGAGCCAGCCTGTCACGTAGAGAACTGAGATCGACGAATCAAACCATGTGTCGAAAACCCTCTCTTCGCCAACTATGAACTCTCTTGGGGCACCACACGATGGGCACCGGTCTACCGGTGGTGGCTCTTTCCATGGTCGAACGTAGCTCCCCGGCTCTGGCAGTATTGTGTGGCCGCACTTAGAGCACGTCCAAAGAGGAACCTCTGTGCCGTAATAGCGGGTCCTAGAGATAGGCCAGTCCATGGCTAGAGACTTAACCCACTGGTCTAACCTCATTCGGTGTTCGGCCGGGTAGAACTCCATTAGGTCGGCAATTTCTAGTACTCTATCCTTAAAGCTCAACTGGTTTAGGAAGTACTCTTCGACGTGTACTATCTCTACCGGCGTCTTACACCTCCAGCATACGGGGACTTCGTGGTTGATCTCCTCTTCTCTTACTATTAGGCCTTCCTCCTTCAGTATTCTTACTATCTTCTGCCTAGCGTCTGCTACTTTAAGGCCTGCTAACGGTCCTGCTAAATCATTCATAGTGCCGTCCTTCTCTATGATTACCTTAGGCTCGATCCCGGTCTCCTTAAAGAATAATAGGTCTCTAACATCGCCGTAAGAGCACATCATAGCTAAACCCGTGCCGTACTCAGGTCTGGCCATCTCATGAGGAATTATTGGGACAGAGTGTCCGTACACCGGGACGATCGCCTTCTTACCTTCAAGGTGTTTGTAGCGGTCGTCCCCGGGGTTGTAAATAACAGCTCCGCATGCTGCCAAGAGCTCTGGTCTAGTCGTAGCTATAACGATGTCCTCACCGGTCTCTAACACTTTGAACTTAATGTAGTAAAGTTTGCCGACCTCACTAACAAAATCGATCTCCGCCTCGGCTAGCGAAGTTCTGCACCTAGGACACCACTGAACTGGTTTGATGTCTTTGTAGATCAGTCCGCGCTTCCACAGTTCGATGAAGGTGGCTTGAGTCATCGCTCTATACTTAGGAGAGTCTGTGCCTTCACGCCAATAATCGAATAAACAACCAAGTCTTTTCCACACGGATACCAGAGACGACTCGTTTTTATCCAGAAGGTCTGATACCATCTTGAGAAAGGCTTCCCTACCCTCTACCGTCTTAACCATTTCGTGTGCGACTATACCATAAGTCTTCTCGGCAGCGACTTCTGCCGGTAGACCGTTTCTGTCAGCGTAAAACGGCACGAGCACTTTATAACCCAGCAGCCTGAAAGCTCTCGCAATCATGTCTATTTGAGCGTAGTGAGCCGCTTGAGCCACACCCCAGGGACCAGATGGATACGGTGGAGGTGTATCTATAACCACGTAGTTCTCGTCCGAAGCCAGATCAACTTCCTCTCTATAGAGTCCCTCTCGCTCCCAGATCTCCAAAAGCTTTAACTCTTCATCCGGTCGCCACCTGTTGAGCTCTATTTTACCCATTCCTACCCCGAGTTTTAAGTTGGTTGAGACATATAAGGCGAGGACCTCCAGTATGGTCTGTGGACACTGTTGTTTACAATAGCTCAGTACCGGTACTAAGCCTATACCGGCGGAAAGTATGAGCGGTGAAGCGTTGAGTGCTCGTAGAGAACATTTTAAACTACAGTTTGTAGTTCCCGAGAGTATCGGATTTCTCACAAGCAAGCGACGTGCCATAGGTATGTGGGTATAGCGGAGTTCGGGGACTCAAAGCTGTTTCTTATAGAGAAAGCGGGGGTAGTTGAGAACCTGGAGCTGCGAGAAGCTCTGGAGGAGACGTTTTGACTCAGGTCGTGCATCAGAAAGCTGGGTGCTCTTCGACACTTGATTTTTACGTAGAGTTTATACGTGTTTTATTCTGTGGAGCGAAGGAGTGGTTGCGTGAGTGAGCTACTCGCATGCTACTACTCTGTAAACATCCGCGTTACGTACTCTACGTCTACCGAGCTGACACCTTCTATGCTGCCTAGAATGTTCTCTAGTTCGTAAGTTCCCCCCTCGTATTCCTCGGGCATGGCTAGGTAGACTCTAAGACCGTAGAGCCCGAAGGCGATGTAAAACTTTTCCGCCTTGATCAGCTCGTAGTGCTGTGGAAGGGCTTGCTTTATCTTGTCGACCAGTCCGTCTATGTTTACCTCATCGCTCTCAGGGTTTATCTTAATAGCAACGACTACTTTGCCCATAACTGCCACCTAGGGTCCTTCAAATCCGCATGATGGACACCTGTAGGGCGCTACCAGCTTTCTACACTTCTCGCATCGCCAAATAACTGTCTTTCCGCAGTTGGGACAGTTGAACCTAACTGCCCTCGTGTATGGTTCGATTACCCTTCCGCAACTACTACACAGCGGCGGTTGGCACGCGTTTACTATAGCTGGAACCCTCTCGGGGATAGCCCCTATCTTCGTTCCCCTAGCTCTGGTTGCTAAGAGTATATAAGCGCTAAAGGAAGGCCTTGTAATAAGCTGTCGGATTAGACTGAAGGACCTTCTCTGCGCACGTACTCGAGAGCCGCCCTTCGTTGACGGCTCTCAAGACCTCGCGCTGAATGTCCCAAGGGTAGACAACGGCCCCAGGTCTTTTCGGGTCATCTAAGTAGTCGCTTTCGATTAATACATTGGTACATTCGCCGCTTAGCCTACTTACAGCCTGAGACTTACCGACGATACTAACGTAAAACCCGTCCCTAGTGTAAATCTCCACTTGAGATGGTGGTGTGTGATGCATTAAAACGTTTTCATGTGGTAACCCGACGCCGTCTACTAAGAGTTTGATGCTCTTGTAGGTTACCAACCCAGCGTTTTCGCTATGTATATGAACCTTGGCACCAGTATCTTTAGCTACGGTGAGGCTCTTCAACAGTAAGAGTTCGTTTACAACCCACGACTCAGGGGGAGAGGGGTAGTGAGGTCTACCAAACTCACCCAAGCCATCTATTAGTCCATTACTAAGCAGGAATTCGAGCTTCTTCATGTAGTTCTCCTCTAATTCCCTGTAGACTCTTTCAACACCTCTATTGGATCTAACGAGCTTGTCAACCGTTGACGGGTGGATGCCACTAAAGCATAGAGTACCACCGTACTCCCTCCTGACCTTATTACAAAGCCTAACGTGTAACTCTAAGGACCTCATAATGCCGTCTAAGCTTTCGTCTAATCCGTAGCTAGCTGGGTTAAGCTGTACGAGAACTATTAGTCTTCCACCAGACGATCTGAACCTTCTGACTACTTCATCGTACCCCAAGCCTAGCGTTGATGCGTGAGCGTGAGCGTCAACGAACCACTCTACCAATGCGTTTCACCACGGCTACCTAGCCTCGCAGTGTCGCTCTCAAGAACTCCACGAAGACTGAGGAGGGACTTAAAGGCCTGCTCCTGAACTCCGGGTGAGCTTGAGTACCGAAGTAGAACCTATGGCTAGTTAACTCCATGATCTCCGGGTAACCCTCGGGGCTAAGACCACTTACTATAAACCCGAGCTCCTCGAATTTGTCGAGGTATCGCGGGTTGATGTGGTATCTGTGTCTATGGCGTTCGTATACTAACTCAGCACCATAGACTCTGTACGCAAGCGTCCCCTTTCGTATCACTATTGGTAAGGCTCCCAGCCTCATGGAACCTCCCCTAGCTACTACAGACTTTTGAGACTCCAACAAGTCTACAACAGGATGTGGGGTGTTCGGGTCCACTTCTGTAGTGTGTGCACCCTCAAGCCCGATTACGTTTCTAGCGAACTCCACCACCATCAGTTGAAGCCCTAAGCATATACCTAGTACGGGTTTCCCCCTCTCTCTTAAGGCCTTTATTACAGCGATTTTACCCTCTACTCCTCTAACCCCAAACCCAGGAAGGATTATCGCCCCGTCCGCCGACTCGATAGAGCTTTCCGGGTCTATCTTACCTTGCTCTACGTCTGAAGACTCTATCCAGACTAGGTTGGGTCTAGCCCCTAAGTAAGCACCAGCGTGCTTTAGAGCTTCAATGATAGATAGGTAGCTGTCACGTAAGGCCGTGTACTTACCGACCATAGCTATAGACACGACCTTAGACGCCTTCTTATATCTCTCTACGAAATCTAGCCACTTGCCGAGGTCGGGGTCTCTATACTCTAGGGCGAGTTTTCTTGCGAGGACTCTGTCAAGTCCCTGCTCCTTGAGCAACCTCGGTACGTCATAGACTGGGTCGACGTCGTAACTGTTGGCGACTTCATCGAGCCCCACATTGCCAAAAAGCGCTAGCTTCTTTCTCACGCTGGAGTCGATGGGGCTGTCCGATCTAGCCACAATTACATCGGGCTGTATACCTATCCTCCTAAGTTCTTGAAAACTATGCTGTGCCGGCTTAGTCTTAAACTCTCCGGTCGATGAGAGTCTCGGTATTAGAACTACGTGAACAAACACGGAATTGGTTGGTCCTTCCTCTAACCTCATCTGCCTGGCGGCTTCGAGGAACGGTAGACCCTCGATGTCGCCCACGGTACCTCCTATCTCTACTAGAACTATGTCCGCGGACGTCTTCTTAGCTACCTCTCTTATCTTGCTCTTTATTTCATCAGTAACGTGTGGGATTATCTGAACCGTCTGCCCTAGGTAGTCGCCCCTTCTCTCTTTAGTTATTATCTCTAGGTATATCTTACCCGTCGTTATGTTATGCTCCTTGCTTAAGCTAACCCCAAGGAACCTTTCATAGTGACCTATATCGAGGTCTGTCTCGCCCCCATCGTCAGTAATAAACACCTCCCCGTGCATGTACGGATTCATGGTTCCGGCGTCTACGTTTACGTAGGGGTCTATCTTAATCGCTGTTACCGAATAACCCATACCCTTGAGTAGCAGACCTATCGACGCTGTAGTAATTCCCTTACCCAGCCCCGAGAGCACCCCGCCCGTTACGAAGATATACTTAACCACTTGCCCGCGGTTTAATCTGAGTCGGTCGCACTTAAAAACATTCGCCTATAACTGATGCAGGCAAGAGCCGGTGGAATGAGCATGAGCTTTAAAAACGCTCTAAAGGTGCTCGAGGGCCGAATCGAGCGCTTCGACGAAGTTAGAAGAAGGTCGATAAAAGGCGTTTCGAGAAGTAAGGCTACAGCGTTCGACTCCATCTATGAGGTATTAAGTAAGGTAGCCTCGCTTATCAGGAACGTGTCGCAACTAGAGTCTTCCCTAGCCCAAAGCGTAGGGTATACGAGAGTTTGCGGTAACGGTGTCATGGTTAGGACTAAGGACGGATCTGCGTTCATGAAGTTCAAACCCCTGAGAGTCGTAGCCTACACGTCACCTAGCAATACGGTTAGACTTTCTTACGGGAACATATCCGTAGAAGTTGCGGAGGACTCTATTACGATATCTCTTGGAAGATTTAGCCGGAGCCTGCACTACCTAGACCCAGCTGATATAGAGAATAATGCGGCAGTTTACAGCGCTCTCTTAAGTAGAGTTATCGCCATCCCGGACGCACTTTCTCGAACCGTCTCCTCCTGCGCTAAGGCAGTTGGTGTAAAGCTGTGAAGTTTAAAAGCCGTAAAGCGTCTAAGACTGAGGCGTCCATATGGGCGATACAGCGGTAATACCGTCCGAGATAAAGCTGTTCGGAAAGTGGGATTACGTGAACGTCCAAACGAGAGACCCGAGTCTAAAGAAGTACATATGTTTAAGACCCTACTACATCCCGCACACGGGTGGTAGACACGAGCATAGGAGGTTCGCTAAAGCCGAGGTTCCTATAGTTGAGAGACTTATTAACAAGCTGATGAGACCTGGGAGAAACACAGGCAAGAAGCATTTAGCGTACAACATAGTTAAGCTAGCATTCGATATAATCTACGAGAGAACGGGAGAAAACCCCCTCCAAGTTCTAGTGAGAGCTATCGAGAATAGTGCTCCAAGAGAGGAAACGACTAGGATAATGTATGGAGGCATAATATACCACGTTGCCGTAGACGTGTCCCCGCTGAGAAGGGTCGATCTGGCCCTTAGGTTTATAACGGAGGGTGCGAGGATAGCTTCCTTTAGATCAACTAAGCATATAGCAGAGTGCCTAGCCGAAGAAATAATTTTGGCTGCTGGTGGTGACTCTAGAAGCTACGCCATATCTAGGAAGGAGGAGATAGAAAGGATAGCTTTAAGCTCTAGGTGACCAGAGGATATCCTCTTAAACCACGTTTCTCAAGACCCCTCGACCACCCTGCTTTCTGAGGTCGACTAAGCCATTTAACCAGAGTCGTGCCCTAGCCAACTACGTCACCGCTTTCCTTTCTAGGACAGCTCCGTCTTCTATCGAACAGGATGCACTAAGGCGCTCAACACCATCGGAATATCCGCAGGGTCCTTAAGACACTTGCCTCTACTCCATGAACTCGTGAGCTGTCCAAAGAAGATGGCTCCGAAACTTCTTGCATATTATTTAATAGGCGTAGACTACCGGGTGCTACCATATGTTAACAGAGATTAGGTGGCATGGAAGAGGCGGCCAAGGAGCAGTAACCGCTGCCGAGCTAGTGGCACACGCTTCAGTCCTTAAGGGCTACTATGCTTTAGCCTTCCCCGAGTTTGGTGCTGAGAGGAGGGGCGCCCCAGTGACCGCCTACAATAGGATCTCCGACAAAGTCGTCTACGACAGGTCTCCAGTAATCGAGCCGGACATTGTAGTTATACTAGACCCAAGCATGGTCGGGCACGAGGTTCTGCGCGGTCTGAAGAAAGGTGGCCTCGTTGTCGCTAATACTGTGAAGAAGCCTAAAGATCTTGCTGAACTCTTGGGAAGCGAGTACAGGTATGCCACGGTAAACGCGACCAGAATAGCTCTAGACGTCTTCAGGTTGCCCATAGTGAATACGGCAATGACAGCTGCCTTAATTGCGTCTACTAAGATGTTGGACCTAGAACACCTAGTAGAAGCCGTTAAGGCTAGGTTTAGTGCGAGACTGGCAGCACTAAATGAGCTGGTGATTAGGAAGTCGTACGAGTTGACAGAGGTGGGGTGAGTGTCTTCACTGCCGGGTTGGAGAGACCTACCCCGCGGGGCCACTATAATAGAGCCGGGCTCTTCCGTCAAGTATAAGACTGCGAGTTGGAGGGTCATGAGACCTGTTATAGACCAAGAGAAGTGTGTTAGGTGCAGGATCTGCTGGACCTACTGCCCTGAGCCAGCGATAATTGAACTAGACGAGCCCTATACGACGAAGACCGGTAGAACATTTAAAGTTACGTACTCGATAGACTACGACTACTGTAAGGGTTGCGGCATATGCGCGGAGGAATGCCCCGTTAAGGCTATAACCATGGTCGAAGAGGTGAGGTGAGTGGGTAAGTTAGTACCTCTGTCGGGAAACCATGCTGTCGCCTACGCAGCCAAAGCTGTTGACGTCGACGTTATAGCCGCCTACCCTATAACACCTCAAACAGCCGTCGTAGAAAAGCTCGCCGAGTTTGTTGCTAACGGAGAGCTCGATGCGGAGTTCATCCACGTAGAGTCAGAGCACTCTGCGCTATCGGCTGTGGTAGGGGCTTCAGCAACCGGCGCTAGAGTATTTACAGCGACATCAGCTCAAGGGCTACTGCTTATGTACGAAGTAATGCACATAGCCTCAGCAATGAGATTGCCTATTGTTATGGGCATAGCGACTAGGGCCATATCGGCACCCATAAACATATGGTGTGACCATAGCGACTTTATGGCGGCATCGGACGCAGGCTGGATAATGTTCATGGCTATGAACGCCCAAGAAGCGCACGACTTAGTAATTTCTGCGTACAGGATAGCTGAAGACCCTGACGTGCACTTGCCGGTAGCTGTTGGTTACGATGGATTCGTAGTCTCACATACGATCGAACCGGTGAACATCATCGAAAAAGAGGAGGCACTAAGATACGCCCCTAAGAGGGTTACCTGGTTCACGCTTAACCCGGAGAAGCCAATTACTATGGGGTCTTTAGCGTCTCCGGAGTGGTACTACGAGTTCAGAGTCCAGCTACAGAAGGCCCTCGAAGGTTCCACTAAAGTTATCACCACCGCCTTCAGAGAGTTCAAACAGCACTTCGGGAGAGAGTATAGAGAGGTGGACGGCTTCTATACAGACGATGCTGACGTCATCTTGGTAACTATGGGTAGCATTACAGGCACAGCCTTATCTTACGCTGAAGGGGTGAGAAAGGCTGGGTTAAAGGTCGGCGTACTGAACATCAGGCTCTTTAGACCGTTCCCAGAGGAAGAGGTGCTAAAGCACATAGAGGAGGCTAAAGTAGTGGCCGTAATCGATAGAGCTCTCAACCCTGGTTCATCTTTTGTTGGACCTTTGTATTCCGATATAGCGGTAGCGGCGTTCAAGAAGGGGCTAGACATACCAATAACTAACTACGTTACCGGTCTAGGAGGCAGAGCTGTATTGAAGAGTCACCTAGATGCGATCGTAAAGCATGCCTACGGTCTTGTAGGAAAGAAAATGCGAGATGTCGGTAGCCATTACGCCTTTATTGGGGTGAGAGAGTGAGCACGTTCACTATAGCTTCAATACCCAGGGAAGAGCTCTTAGCGCCCGGACACAGAATGTGTCAAGGGTGTGGAGCAGCTATAGTGATGAGACACCTGTTGAAAGCTTTAGGCAGGAACGTAATAATAGCTCATGCGACAGGTTGCGTCGAAGTTACAACAACGCTGTACCCCGAGACGGCTTGGAGAGTTCCATGGATTCACGTAGCTTTCGAGAACGCTGCAGCTGTCGCCTCCGGCATCGAGGCAGCGCTGAAGTCCTTGAGAAAGAAAGGAATTCTCGGCTACGAAAAGAAGGTTAAAGTCGTGACAATCGGTGGAGACGGGGGTACTGTCGACATAGGGCTGCAGGCGCTCTCCGGCATGCTCGAAAGGGGCCACGACGTCCTCTACGTGCTATACGACAACGAGGCCTACATGAACACTGGTATCCAAAGGAGTGGTGCCACACCGCTGTACGCATGGACGACTACAACTCCAGCAGGCTCTGTATGGCGCGGTGAGTGGAGAAGAAAGAAGGACATAATCGGGATAGTGAAAGCTCATGGTGTACCGTACGCAGCTACGGTCAATTTCGCGTATATAGCGGATTTCTACGCGAAGCTTAGAAAGGCTGCTGAAATTGAGGGTCCAACATTTATCCACGCGTACTCACCCTGCGTTCCCGGCTGGAGGTACGAACCCCACCTAACCGTTAAAATAGCCAGATTAGCCGTACTGACTGGCATATGGGTTAACTATGAAATCGAGAAGGGTACTTTCAGGGTAACTACTCCTGTACCAAAGCGCCTTCCGGTTGAAGAGTACCTAAAGGTTCAAGGGAGGTTTGCCCACCTTACTAAAGAAGAGGTCAAGGTGATTCAGAAGCTAGTGGATGAGGATGTAGAGTACATAAACAAGCTAGCTGGAGCCACCGTCATAGGTCCCGTAGAAAAGACGCCGTCAGGTCGCTGAAACACCTATCTTATCCCTCGAATATCTCGTTTACGTTGTTTATGCTTGGACAATTGGGATGGCTCTACTTCACTCGCCCCAGGCACTTTAGGCATAACATTCACGATCTACCGCAGGAAGCGGCTCGCACTATAGTTGTTTAAGGTTTCTATTATTCTTGCGTAATATCTCCGGACTACTTCGTTGCGTGCTCTCGAGGCTGTACCACCCGCAAGCTCTATCTCAAGTACCTCGGGTCTCGCGTCACTCGCTATATCAGCTACAGAGCCGTCTCTCCTAATGACGGCCGTCGGGATGGAGTAGTTCTCGATGTACCCGCCGACTACTATGACGTTCACCGAGTTTTCGTAAGCTCTTATCCGAGCCGCTAGAACTACTAGGTCCGGGTCTAGTTCGGTGGTTGGTGGAATCACGCTGACCAAGGTAGTAGACCCAGATTCAACACAGTACCTTGCTACCTCTGGATGAAATATATCGTCGTATATGAGAAAACACATGTTTGCCCCACGGACACTTACAGTTGGAGATTTAGGAACGTACCCTTTGAAGTTCTCGCCTAATCTCACGAATTTTCTCGAGACCTCGGTACCGGACGCCGCTTCAACTATGGATAGGTAAGTGTTTTCCCCATACCTCATTGCTACCGGACCCATGTAAGTCCTCTCGGAGCTCACTACAGCAGAAACCTTCTTCATCAGCGCCCTAACTGCCCTCTTATACGAGCCATAGCTCTTTTTGCCCACCAAGAGGTCTCTCAGTGGTTTTAGAGGTAGCAACAGCACAGAGATAGCGGAGGGGCCCGCTTCAGTGGCTAGTCTACAAACTTCCCTTATGAACTCCCTAGCTCCGACTCCAAGGTTTAGCCTATATACTGCTAAAACCACCGGCTCCCGTGTCTCCAACTTTCACTAACCCCAACTCGATTAGGTCGTTGTACAGCATCGTTACCACTCTTTCGTAGTCGTCTAAGCCTTGCTCTATTAGGTCCATCTTCTTCTCCAAAGCCCTAGTTCTTTCTTCACTAACGAGGCTTTCAAACCTACTTACTAAGTACTTGTACACCTCAACACCGAGGTGTCTCGGAATTACGTAACCAACACCTTTAGTCCTAATAGCGTAACCTCTCTTTAGTATTGTCTCAATTATCTTCGAGTAAGTACTAGGTCTACCTATTCCAGACTCCTTCATTTTTCGCACCAGGGACGACTCGGTGTGAGGCATGGTCTCGCTTCTATAGAAGAGTCTTACGCGCGCCGCTCTATGGACGCCCGGAGCTACGGGTTTCCTAACCCGAATTCTTCTATCATACTTAAGGAAGCCTTCGCTAATAATGGTCGTGTAGATCGTTACGGTGTTCGGCCCGATTTCAGCAACCTGCCCGCTCTTGAGCCTCACGATCACCCTAAATTTAATCTGTGAAGTAACTACTTCAGCTTCCGCAGATTGAGACGCAATAAACCTCCTGAAGATAGTGTCGTACACTAGATAATGTGTCTTCTGCAATTTAACTACCGGCTCGATCACGCCTTCCTCTACAAGCCTCCTCAAGGTCTCTGCGTCTATAGGTCTAGTGGGGCGAATCGCTTCGTGAGCTCCTCCTTCACCCCAAGTTCTAGGTCTAAATACGTGCTTGTAGCCCTCCCCTTCAACCTGCTTTAAATAGTCTTCGGCTATCCTTATTCCAACGTCTGAAACCCTGGTGCTATCGGTCCTATGGTAGGTGATGAACCCCGCCTCGAATAGGTCTTGAAGGATCTGCATCGAGCGCGCGACGGGTATACCGTATCTCGAGCTCAATTCTGAGAGTATGGAGTCTGTAGTAAAAGGTGGCTCAGGCTTCAACTTGACGATGTGGTCTTTTACGTCTTCGATAACCACTTCAACCGAGTCCAGGTCGTTGAGCCTGACCTTCCTAAGCTCTTCGGGTAGATCGGCGACGAATTCAGCGTCGACCTCCTCAACGTAAACTGATATGGCCTTCCTCCTGGTTTCAGCGTGCTTCTTTGCTGCTACTATTATCCACCCCAGTACTGGTGTCTGGACTCTACCCGCGGAAAGGTTTCTGTATACTGCAGGGTGCTCTGAGCACAGAGCTTGATACCTCCTGCCAACAGTATTGGACAGCTGCGGAACCACCTCTCGGCAGAAGGCCGGCCAAAAGTCTTCTTGGAGTAACTTAGAGAGAGAGAAGCCTATCCACCTGTCTTCTATCCGCCTCACTAGCTGAGCTTTGACTAAGTTTACATTGACGTCGCGAGGGTTGTTTATGGAGTTCAATAGAGCCCTCCTAGTTACTTCGTGGAACTCTACTCTTTTGACGTTGCTGTTAATCGGGGTAATCGCACTAACTAAGTCGTAAGCTATTTTCTCCCCCTCTGTATCAGGGTCTGTTCCAACTAGAACCTCGTCTACCTCCATTGCCACATCTCTAATAGCTGACACTATACTCGCAGAGTCTACCACACGTGGTGAACCACAGTACGGGCAGACGTCGGGTTTGACCGTCTCATCCGTAAACTGCTTGCCACACGATTGACACTTCTTTATGGTGGTGTATACTGGGACGTACCTTCCCTTCTTGAGCATGACCCCGAATAGCTCAACCCAATCGCCGACACCCTTAGTCAGGTCTCCTGCGTTGGTGACAAGCTCGTAGATGTGCCCACCGGACGACGTTATGAGTATAGTCTGATTGCCGAGGCTTACTTCGTACACTCTCAACCTCCCGTAATCCTTAGCGCTCGGTCTGCCGAAGAATTTCGCTATAGTCCTCGCCTTGTTTGGAGACTCGACGACCAATAGCGACGTCTTGAACTCCAATCCCCTGAGCTTCGATAGCTCATCTTTAGTTATGGTCCCCTCACGGATCTTTCTAATGAGTTCTCTATCTCTGTCCACCTCCTTTAAGACCTCGGGAAGCTTGGGGGCGATGTCGGAGTAGCTCACAAATCTGAAGTCGTCAATAACGAAAGAAAGCCTCCTCTCTAGTCCTCTCAAAAGCCTTAAGTCGTCGACTATGACTACCGATATACCCTTACTTATTCCCCCTAAGTAGAGCCTCGACGTTCTCCCACTTGCTTGTATGTACGTCTGCGAATCAGGTATGAGCACGTAGAGCTCGCCTTTTTCCTCTACAACCGTGACTTCCGGATTCTTTACTAGAGAGTCTAGTACGTTCGGGTCTTTCAATAGGTCTCTGACCAATCCGAGAGCCTCGGCGAAGACCTTCTCGATGGCCGTCTCAGGTCCTCTTACGCCTTTTGCTATCTCTCTAAACCTCTCGATTATGAAGACTCCCGCCCTCCTAACGGCTCTGACTAACTTAGTAAGGTACAGTTCCAGCCTGTCACGAACTTCCTCCGATTCAACTGAGTCCACCAAAAGCGGTAGTAACCTCATTACGTCGGGAGCATCGAGTTTATCTATTCGCAGACTTACCTTATGCCTTGGTACACCGACGAAAACTGCGAACCTAATGTGCTCCGGTAGGTCTATCCCCCTCACCAGCACTCCGTAGTAAGTCGCTACACCGACAAGAACATCAACCTCACCGGAAGTAAACGAGTCAAGCGCGCTTGTTTTCTTGCTGTGCACGGCTTCGGCCTTAATCCCTCTGGACTTCAGAATGTTGGTCAAGTGGTCGGCATACTCTATGCCTCGGTCGACTGGGACATAAACGAGCCCACCCCTCCCCAGGAGCTTCACGAGTTCTACTACCGCATCCTCGAGGCTTGTCGAAGGAACAAAGTACATGTCTACAATATTTCGTATAAGCTCCGGGCGAGCGCCGACGTCGAACCCCAGTAGTTCCTTAAAGAGTTTGGATCTAAAGCCCCTAGGCGAGCCCGTGGCCGAGGATATAACTAAGACGGAATCGATACTCCTCGCTCTCTCTTTGAGGTAGCTTTCCAGAACTCTCACCTTATTAACTAAGTCCTCACTAGAACCTCTGTAAACGAGCTCTCTTCTTAGCTTAATAAGCTCTAAACCCCTATCGATGTCGTCTTTAGAGAAACCCATAAGGGTTAAGATCATCTCGATCGCCTTAGAACCGCGCATGACAGCGTCCACGTCATCGACGAAAATGTAAGCAAACCTTAGGTTCCTCAATTTATCGAAGTTCTTCATGAGATACCTCGACGTTGTGACCAATATGTCGAATTCGCCTCTTTGAACCATGCCTTCTCTTCTGGCTTTTTCAGCTTTGCTCAGCCTAGAGTGTATCGAAACGACTATGGCCGTGAACCCGATTTTGTTAAGAAACTTTTCTATGGTCTTCTCAGCCTGCATGACTAAGAGAGTCGTCGGCACTACGACATAACTCTTACCACCCTTCATGGCGAAGTATACAGCCGAAAGAAGCCCTACAGTTGTTTTACCGACTCCCGTAGGTGCGAGCATGGCAAACGACGATTTCTTACTCAAACGCTTAAGCCAAAGCTTTTGAATGCCCCAAGGCTCGCTACCTAGAGCTTTAACGAAAACTCTGAGCAGTTCCTCATAAACTCTTTGTATTTCCTCCAGTCTCTTATAGCTTTTAGCTGTACCGAGACTTCTCATTGCGGCAAATAGAGAGTCGCGACCTACTCCGAGGGCACCTTGCGGCAAACACCTATAGCACGGAAGACCCATGAGGAGCCTTCGATCACTAATCACACCTCCGCAGTTGGGACAAGTCCTTAGGTAAACAGCCAGTGAAGCTTCCTCGAGCTCCTCTCTAACTATGACCACCCCTGCTTTACCACCCAGCCGCTCTCTACATAACTCTAAACCCACTCAAACACTTAAAAACCTTAAGTCGCCAGCTCTGCGCACAACCCTCGAACCCTGTGCTACACACTAAGAAGCCCAAGGGAACTGCGGGTACGCATGACACCGGAAGGGACGGGCGTTGAGTCTTTGGCCATAGGTTTGTCGGAGGCTGGCAACAGGGCTCTAGTCATAGACTTCGATCTTTTAACTGTTCGAGTGAATCGATAAGGTATGCTGCTATTAGTGGAAGCAGCACAGTCGCATCACCGTAGACTGTGACGTGCTTACCTCTTGCGCTAATCTTGCCCCATGAGATCGCTTCCCTAGTTTTAGCTCCACTCAGAGAACCGTCCCACTCTACTGCTGTCGTTATGTAGACCGCGTAGTCTAGCCCGCCTTTGAACTGGTTCCACCATATGGTGTGGTGCTTACTTATACCACCACCAACAATTAGCGCTAGGCTCTTCTTGGAAGTGAAAACTATATCGGAGAGCTCTTTCATGTCCTTAAATATGTCTAGCTTTATTCCTCCGAACTGGGAGAACATAAAGAGGCTAGTCCCAAAGGCACCGTCAGCGATGCCCGGAACGTAAACTCTTGCCCCGGCTCTGAACGCTGCCCCTAGGATGGAGTTAGGGTCGTTTCTAAGATCTCTACCTACCTCTAGCAAGATTTCTCTCACCCCCCAGAACTGTTTAACTCCAGCCAACCTACCGACTAAGCCCCTTACGTATGACTCTATGATTGCTCCATAGCTCTCCTTGGGTATGAGGACGTTACCAAGTCTCTGTATACCTCTCTCAGATAGCTCTACGTCGTTTAAGTCGAAGTCGCCCCTATAGTAAATGCCGCCCAGACTCCTAGCAATGTCGTGATCTACAGCTCCACAGGTGGTTATGACTACGTTAAATAGCCCTAAGTCGATGAGTTGCGCTATTACACCCCTAAGACCCGTTGCCGCTAGGTTACCAGTGAACGCTAGAAACCTCGTATCCGATTCTCTAAGTCCCTCGCTCAGCACTTCAGCGGCCGCAGCGAGATACCCAGCTGTAAAGCCGTGGATGCTTCTGTACGCTTCAAAGAGCTCTCTAATGTTCACTCCCCTCTTAATTCTTACATCTTTCACTGGAGTAAGTTCCTTGTCCATACCCCGAAATCACCTGGTCAGAAATGTCGTAGACGTCTCTTGAGAGTTTTAAATGCGGGCGTGCCCTCGATAGCTTAATTAACTTCCTCTCCATGTAGAGACAAATATTCATGGCCCCCACTCGATACCAAGTTTTCCCAAAGAGTCCACACTCACCGTTCTTTGGGTTCCCGATTTCAGGTGCTTTACGGTTACACTCCTACTCATCACCTCCAACTCACCAACGATCGCTACATAGTCGTATCCGGTTTTTACAGCTTGACTTAGCAGGTCCGATAGCCTCTGCTTCGATGAGTATCTCACATCGGTCACGAAACCGCTCTCCCGCAACATACGTGATACTTCATCGATGTATACGACGTTCGACACCAAGGATACTAGCATAAGCCTAGGTCTGAATCTCATAAGGTTTCCTAGAGCTTTCTCCGACTCTAGCGCTAGTATGGTTCTCTCTACACCAAGAGAAAACCCCGTAGCGGGGACTCCAACGCCTCCCAGTATCTTAGAGAGAGTGTCATACCTCCCCCCACCCCCGATACTGAGGTTAAAGCTTGGTACACTGACCTCGAATATGGTCCCGGTATAGTACGCTAACCCCCTAACTAGCCTAAAGTCCACGTAAGCCTTAATGCCGAGGCTCAAGAGGGCTTCAAAGAGCTCTAAGAGTCTACTAACTCCCGAACCAACAACATCTTGAGGTAACTCGATCTTACTCAGCTCAGACTTTAGTTCGTCGGGCGTTAGGGCCTTGGTTTCCAGTAGCTTCCTGAGGGTCGAAACCCCCGAGGCTGTGTAGCCGCTAACTAACGCAAGAGCGCTATCTATTTCACCCTTGTCTATTAGGTGTAGAACCTCGTCCTGGTAGTCTTCGGGTACCCCCCACTTCGTCAGTAGCCCTCTGATTATCGATATGTCGTTTATCCTAAATACGTAATTAGAGAGTCCTATAACCCTATAGAAATCTCTTATCAGCTGGAATAGCTCTACGTCAGCGTACACGCGAGGCTCCCCTATATACTCAACACCGACTTGGTAGAACTCCCTATACCTACCGAACTGGGGTTCGTCGTATCTGAAGACTTGCCCATAGTAGTACAGCTTGATGGGCTTCGGCTTAGCAGTTAGGTGCTTTAGGTACGCTCTAACTATGCTGGCAGTGAACTCGGGCCTCAGGCACACCGTCCTGCCGGCCTTGTCTTGAAATACGTACATGGTCTTACTTATCCCCGGCCCGGACTTAGCTTCGTAGACCTCGAAGTGCTCTATTGTTGGAACTATTATGAGCCTATAACCATACGATTCGGCTAACTCCGAGAATTTCATTATGAGTCGCTGGTAGTACTCGGAGAAAGGTGGGAGTATGTCCCTAGTTCCTCTAGCCGGCTCAAGAGGAACTTTCACCTAGATACACCTTGCTTAGATCTTGAGCCCGAGACAGGCTAGCAGAGTAGTAGGTTACATCACCGTGTGCGTCTACTATGGCTATTATAGGGGTAAACTCACGCATTATAGCTGACTTAACCCATTCAACAATCTTTGAGGCCTGTATCAAGGTGTTCTCCTCAAGCACTAAGACTAGAACCTTCTCACTACCCTTAGTGTAGAACAGCTCCCGAGGTGAAAAGCCGGACTTCGCCCTCCTGCCCCTCTCCCTTAGGTCCAGCAGCACAGTAAACTTAGACCAGGCGTAGTCCATTCGCGGGAAAAGGGAGTAAAGCGACGCAAGGTCGGTTTTTTTGTTATCGATAAAGACCTCGCAGAAGTCTTTGTACAACAGGTACGTTATCTCGGCGACATCAAGGAAGTACCTGTTCTCTTCAGCGACCCATCCAAGACCTAACTCTCGCACTACTCCATCCTTGTCCTCAACAAGAACCCTCCAGTCTTCAACCCCGATTACCCGGACTGAAGGTTTTGCTGAAGTGCGTACGCGCACCACCTCTAGGCGTACATGCACTGTAGTGAAATTAAACTAATTAGCACTCAAAGCTTTCGACCATTCTTACTTAGTAAATTAAGATACAGAGGAACGTGCCTCAGCGTAGAGCTTTTAAAAGCGCGTATTAACGAGATATGCTGAAGTAGAACTACTTGAGGCCCGGCACTATGCTAAGAATAGTCGCTGTTGTCGTGGTTTTAGCAGTAGCGTTAACCCTAGCCGCTCCACCAAACGCCGAATATATGCCTGAAGACAAGAGGTTCGACTACTACACGTTTCCTCTACTACCTCCGCTGTTAGCAGTCACTCTATGTATGCTTACAGGTCAGATTCTGCCGTCGCTTTTTCTCGGCGTGTAGATTGGCGCTCTAATGGCGTCGGCTTACAACCCTATAGCAGGTACCACTCAAGCCCTCGGCTGGCTTGTGAAAAACGCTACAGACTCGTGGAATGCGACTATACTGCTCTTCGACCTCGTCATCGGAGCTCTCGTAGGCGTGCTCTACGTCTCCGGTTCTCTCCATAGTCTAGCTGAGTCTCTATCCAGAAGGGTTAAAACTGCGCGGGGAGCTAGCCTGGCTACGACGGTTCTAGGAACCGTAGTGTTCTTTGACGACTATGCTAACACGATAATCGTAGGTAATACCATGAGACCTCTAGCTGATAGATTTAGAGTTAGTAGGGAGCTTTTAAGTTATATTGTTGACTCTACGGCAGCTTCTGTGGCAGGTATAGCGCTTGTTTCAACTTGGATAGGCTACGAGGTTGGACAGATTAAGGCCGCCCTAGCAACTCTCCAGGAGAAAGTAGCTGCTGGCAGACTAGCTATAGCACCAGATGTAGGTCCCTATGCCATATGGTTATCCGCTCTTCCCTATCACTTCTACTCTATTCTCGCAATAGTCATGGTGTACTTAGTTATCGTATTCAGAAAGCACTTCGGGCCCATGCTTACGGCTGAGGCGAGAGCTGTCAATGAGGGAAGAGTGCTTAGAGATGGCGCAATGCCTCTGATGCCGACGGAGACAGTTCTGGGAGAACCCCCTAAAGAGAAAAGGGCCTCACCACTTCTGTTTGTAGCATCGATAGCTGTCCTGGTGTCAGTGACGCTAATTGGGATGTGGTATACAGGAGCACAAGTAATCATCGAGAGCTACACTAAGGAGGGGGTAATCTACAAACTGCCCTGGTGGACCATACCGTTTTCAGAAGCTCTAATGGAGTCCGATGCCGCGACAGCACTCCTCTGGGGTAGCTTCGCCGCCTACCTAGTAGCTTTAGCTGGAGTCCTCATACTGAGAGTTTTAAGCTTCAGCAAAGCCATGGAATACACGATTAAAGGCATGTACACGATGCTATACGCTAACGCAATACTCCTACTTGCGTGGAGCATTAAGACGGCCACCGATACTGTTGGTACAGCCGATTACGTGGTAAGTCATGCCGTATCCGTAGGGGTCCCGGCGCACGCAACCCCATTGCTGATATTTTTAGTTTCCATGTTCATATCCTATACTACTGGCACTAGTTGGGGTACGTTCGGGCTCATGATGCCGATCGCTGTGCCCCTAGCATGGAAGCTAGCGATAGTCCAGCTGGGAGACCCGGGGCTCGCCTACTCTCTTACCGCTGCTGCGATAGGCGCGGTCTTCGGCGGGGGGATATATGGAGACCACGTCTCACCCATAAGCGATACCACGATAATGTCGTCTATGTTTAGCGGTTGCGACCACGTAGACCACGTAAAGACGCAGCTACCTTATGGAACCGCAGCAGCTTTCTCGAGCTTGCCACTCTACTTGTTGATGCTCGCTGGAGTAGTCAACCCCCTGATACTGCTCCCGCTTGGTATCGCCGTAGTCGTTCTAGTATATCAAGTCATGACGAGAAAGACTCGACAGATTCCGAACTTTAAGGCATACTAACCTTATCGAGACTATCCACCTCAAGCTTAACCACAGTTTTTGGTGCTAAGCTCGTCCGTAGTCGCCAATTAGCCAGGGAGCTTCACCTGTTTTACGTAATCCACTATCCTAACAACTTTAAATCGGGGACCGCACTCTCGGTCGCTTGAGGCGCACATGAAAGCTACTAGCGCCTCCTTCTCCCCTCCGAACAGCTTTACTTCCAGAACCCTTCCTACAGCTTTCTCTACTATAACCGGTCTAAAGCACTCGACTATGTAGGGAGCTAGGACCTCCGCAAATCCCCTAGGGACGGACCTTGGAACTATAACGAGCTTCTCGATACCTAGGGGGAGCTGGGAACCCGGTATTTCTCTTAGTAAGCTGACTCCACCCAACTTTAGGAGAAAGACCTTTTTGAGCTCCGACCCAACGGGCTCTGCGAGCACGATCGCTGAAGGGTTGCCTCTCTTCTCAAGAACTATTAAAACACCGTAAGCCCCCAAGGAAGAGGCCTTACCAGCTAGTTCGGCGTGCGTAGCTTTGCCTCTGGTAACTCTTATTGAATTTGGTAGCACCATACTCAAGTCTTTGACAAAGCTTCTAGTCCTCCTAGAAGGTTCTCTAGAAGTCGTTATTAGCAACCTGTTCCTCAAGAGCCGGACCTTTCTCTCGAACTAAAACCTCCGACTTCGGACACGACGATCACTCTACCTATCTCTGTATAAGGTTGATATGCCCCGCCGGCAAAGGTCCTTCTACACTTAGGGCATTTCCACAAGCCTACGGACAACCTCTTAAACAAAGTCTTAGTACCACAAAGCGGGCAGACGTACTCTGAGTACCTGCGCTCCATGACCTCTCGCCATTTCTTCCTAAGAGACGACCCATACCTGGCGCCGAACCTGCCGGCTATGCCGACGACTTTTGTTTTACCCATAGCCTAGTACCTCGATAGATAAGGCGACATAACTTAAAAGCTTGAAACGTGTCTGAGGACCATCTTCTGAGGCATAAGTGTAAGCTTATATACTTCCACTAAACGTATGTATAGGGCATCCAAATGGTGCCTAGAAACGTAGCTCTCACTCTAGTGGTAGCGCTCATAACGCTTGCGGCAGGCTTTGGAGTAGGTACGTATCTTGCTGGAGGAACTGTTACGACGGCTATCATAACCGAAATAAAGACTGCTACTGTGGTTTTCACGGAGCGCTTGACCGAGCTAACAACAGTGGTCATGCCTGAGGTAAGGATCTCCTTAGTGGACGCCTTAGGGAGGGAGATAACTTTCGACAAACCACCTACTAGGGTAGTATCACTAGCCCCATCGATAACGGAGATACTCTTCGCTCTGGGGCTCCAAGACAGAGTCGTAGGTGTTACGAGTCATTGCAACTACCCACCTGAAGTAGAGCAGCTAGTGAGTAAGGGGGAGATAGCGATAATAGGTGGCTTCTGGACACCAGACCTAGAGAAAATAGTCTCCCTAAGACCAGACCTCGTCATAGGGTCTGCTGGCACCCCACCGCACCTCAGGCTCAAGGAGTCTCTAGAGCAGGCGGGCATTAAGGTGTTCTACACTAAAGCTACAGCTGCGGTCAATAAGTACGACGTATATAGCGACATAAGAGTGCTCGCCAAAATCTTCGGAGTCGAGAAAGCCGCTGAAGAACTGATCAACGGGATTGAAGTCGATATGAAGTTTGTAGAGGAATCCGTGCCTAAAGACGAGAAACCCAAAGTCCTCGTCCTCCTCGGACCTCCCGCGTGGGGGCTGTACTCAGCTGGAGGAAACACTTTCATAAGCTGGCTTATAACAACGGCTGGAGGAGTAAATATAGCTGCTAAATTCGCAGGCTGGCCTATGCTGGACTACGAGTTTATACTTTCGCACGACCCGGACGTAATCATCATTAGCGCCATGGGCTCAGACTACGCGACTTTGTCGAAAGAGATCTCTGAAACCCCCTTAGCGCAAACTAAAGCGTTTAAGACTGGCAGAGTCTACTTGGTAGACCAGGAGGCCAACGATGTTCTAGTTCGACCCGGACCGAGGTTGGGATTGGCTATCAGGGTGATGGCCTCCATACTCTTTCCAGACGTATTTGGAGAGCCCAAGGTTCCCGTAATTTATAGAGTTGGTGAGAGAGCTAGTAGCATCACTAGTGCTAGCACCACTATCCGCCTAAGCATAGTAGAAGCCGTAACGCGTATGGCAGCTGCTACGTGAGGACACACCTATGGCTTACCGCATTGCTAGAACCAGCAGAACAAAATTCTTTTTACTTGTACTAACACTTCTATCCCTACTCTCAGTTCTCACCGTAGTCTCTCTATCGGTGGGCTCTTCAGCTATACCCCCCGCTGAAGCTCTTCGGTGCCTGATGGGGGCCGAATGCGATGAACCCATCAGGTTGGTCTTAAGGTTAAGGGTCACGAGAACTACCGCATCGATTCTCGTGGGGTGCGTGTTAGCTGTGGCCGGGGTTCTAATACAGGGTATAACTAGGAACCCTCTGGCGGACCCCTTTATCCTAGGGATCTCGTCAACCGCTCTGGCAACGCTCTCGATAGCCTTACTAATCGATGTTAGCATTCTTGCTCAGCGCCAGCTAGCCATCTCGATAGCGCTGGGAGGAGCCCTCCTAGGATACTTTTTGACTACGTCGATCGGCGTTCTGGCAGGTGGTACAGGTCTTTCTCTAGTGCTCTCTGGGGTAGCTGTTTCTGCTTTGTTTTCCGGAGTCTCGCACGTACTTCTCTACATACTACAGGATCGGCTGAGGCACCCATACGCCAACCTATTGATGGGCTCTACGAGTGGTATCCTCGAGCGGGACATCCTGTATTTAGCCGTTCCCGCCGTGATCTCTCTTCTCTCTTTATACGCTCTGGGAGTGCCTAAGGCGTTAAACGCTTACCTCTTCGGCGAACACTACGCAAGCCAGCTGGGGTATAGGGTTAAACTGACTATGGTCACCTCAGCATTCATAGCTAGCTTGCTAACCGGAGCCTCAGTTGCTGTAGTTGGAATAGTAGGTTTCATCGGGCTAGCGGGTCCGCACATATCAAGAATGCTCTACGGGACGTCTGACCACAGAGTCATTATAGTTTTATCGGCACTCGCAGGTTCTGTCCTGGCCGTTTCAGCAGATATCTTAGCAAGACTTATCACCCTATTTTCCACTCGAGGTGAACTACCCCTGGGAGTAATCACGAGCATCATTGGAGCCCCGTTCTTGGCGTACCTGGTAATCAAAGGTGGGAGAAGGTGAAGATAGAACTGAAAAACGTCTCGTTCGGCTACGACTCCGTTAGAGCAATAGACAAGGCATCTCTCGAAGTAGACGGCGGTAAAATACTCTGCTTGGTAGGACCAAACGGTTCCGGAAAGACGACACTACTAAAGCTGATAGCCTCGCTGATAAAGCCCGAGGAGGGAGTTATTTACTTGGACGGTAAAGACTTGAGGAAGTACAACCTCAACGAGATAGCTAAGATCCTCTCATACTCGGACCCTCATCTGCCGAGAACCCTACCGATGCGTGTTATAGACTTTATTCTTACATCTAGGTACCCGTTCCATAGAGCATTCCAATACTTCGAGAGTAAGGACGACCTAGAGCTGATAGACATTCTATCGAAAGAGCTGGGGATTTCGCACTTGCTCGACAGAAGACTAGACCAGTTGAGCAGCGGGGAATTACAAAGAGTCGTGATAGCTGCGGCTCTCGCTAAAAAACCTAGAGTACTTCTGCTAGACGAGCCATCAGCTTTCCTTGACGTAAGGTACCGCTTCGAGGTTATGGATATGGTTAAAAGGTATGTAACTAAATACAGTGCGACGTCTATAGTAGCTCTTCACGATATCAACATAGCCTCGCTGTACTGCGATAACGTAGCTCTCCTTAATAAAGGTAAAGTAGTAGCCTACGGACCACCCATTGATGTCTTTTCATCAAAGGTCGTAGAGGAGGTCTACGGAGTTAAAGTCGAGATTATCCGGGTGGGAAGCTATTACGTAGCATTCCCTCTGCCGATCTGCGGGAGCCAGCAGCACGCCTAGCGCAAGCGATACGAAAATTCCGCACATTCTCGATACCTCCATGCGCTCAACGGAGGTTTGGCTCTCGTGCATGTTTACGCTAGTTGATCTTTCCGCTTCGTCCAAGCCCCCAGCGTTCCGCTTGGGTTTTCGTCACACTTTTCGGGGTACTCCCACACCCTGGGTAGCTCGGGGAGGACCCGATGGACTCCGACTCTTTGTCGAATTACTCCCGCGCACGTGGGCTTACAACTACGAAAGTACGAGATACAAAACCGAAGACGTCTACACGAAGCAACCTCTGGCTCACCGAAAGCATGCCTAGCTTTAAATAGGTTCGATACTCAGTATATGGGTCTCGTATGGGTGTGTACATAAAGCTAAAGAAGAGTGACTTCGAGAACAAGGTGCTACTAGTCGGGCTCCCCGGTATGGGTAGAGTCGGCTATGTAACCGCTAACTACTTAGTAGAGAAGTTGGGTGGTGTCCTCGTTGGAGAAGTCTATTCCGTCCACTTTCCGTCTCAGCTAGAGGTGTACGACGACGGGCTCTGCTCTCTTTTTACTGGGAAAATATACGACATCAAGAAGGCTTTAGTATTCACAGCTGACGCGCAGCCGCAGAGCCCGGAGGGGCAAAACCTTCTGTCTAAGAAAGTCGTTGAGTCCCTAGTTAAGAGGGGGGTTAAGTTGGTGGTGGCGGCCGCAGCCTACGTTGTACCCGTGGCAGACCAAGTGAGAAGAGTTTATGTGGTTGGAACCGATCAGAAGACCATAGAGATGTTTACCTCCATTGGAGCTCTGAAACTGAGGGGCGGTACGATAAGCGGGATGAACGGAATAATAATAGGTTGGAGCAAGTACTTCGGAGTTCCCGGAGTAGTCCTCCTAGGTGAGACATGGGCACCTTTAGTCGAAGCGGACGAAGTCGACTTTAGGGCGGCCAAGCACATAATAGAGATACTAGCTAAGTTCCTAGGTATTAGCATCGGACTCGAAGAGCTGGATAAGTACGCGGCACACGTGGAGCAGAGGATTGTCGCAGCGATGGCTAAAATGGTGGGTCGCAAGGAAGAGACGGAAAGAGCGGGTTATAGAGACCGTGAAGTTATGTAGGGAGTCTGGTTGAAGCTTAAGCTCGTAGTATTCGATCTGGATGGAACATTAATCGATAGTGTTGATGCTCATGCTGAGGGCTGGTCCTTCGCTATAGAGCGTCTAGGGCTGGCACGTATAGGTAGGGAAAAGCTGGTCGACCTTATAGGCCTTCCAGGGAGCGACATAGTCAAAGAGGTCCTGGGGGAAGCAGGACTTAGGTATTATCCAAGTATAAGATGGCTGAAAGACCAACACTTTCTCGGCCAACTGGCTGAAGGTAGAGTTAGGCTGTTTCCAGACGTTAAGCCATGCCTCAACTACCTAAGAGAAAGAGGCTACGCCTTAGGCTTAGCTACGTCTACCCCCAACCACGTGCTCATACCGCTCCTGGAGAGGCTCGAGCTCCTCGAATACTTCGATTACACGGTGGGGGGAGACGAGGTACGTAAAGGCAAGCCTAACCCAGACATATTCATTAGGATTGTGGAGAAAGCTGGCGTTAGACCGAGTGATGCGGTTGTAATCGGCGATACGGTGTACGATACGGTTCCGGCGAGAAGCGCTGGAATGTTCTCTATTCTCATCGCAAGGAGGAGCGTTAAAGCGCGTGGTTTAGATGCGGATGTAGTCATCAAAAACTTGCTTGACTTAAGGTTATTGCTCTAGGTCTTGGTGAACTAGATGTCTAGAGAGGTAGCGCTAGCTGCTTTAGTGGCTTTGGTTATCGTTGAGCTACTCCTTTACTACCTGAGTAGAAGCTCCAAGAGTTTCAAAGAGAAGCTAGCTAAGCTCAAGCTCACCGTAGAGCCAGGTGTTTTTATGATCGACCTAGGCAAGAGAGTTAAACCTCGGTCCGTAGGAAAACATGTAAGATACTCTCTCCTAGCTCTATCTGCCATTAGCCTATCAGTCTCCGCGTACACATTCTACAGAACTATACTGAGCTATCTAGTGGAGTTGCTTGCGTCTTTAGGCAGAGGAGGTCCTACGCCGCAGTCCCCACTAGTACCGGTAATCCCTGGTATCACTCTGGGGTTAGACATCCTCATCCCGCTGCTGATATCTATAGGCATCGGCTTGGTCGTCCACGAGCTGCTCCACATGCTTACAGCAATAATCAACGGAGTCCCACTAGAGAGCTGGGGGGTGGGAATAGCACTGATCTTCCCTGTGGCTTATGTGAGAGTAAGTGAGGCAGAGTACTCTAGCTCTAAGCTTAGCGTCAAAGCATCCATACTCTGTGCCGGCGTTATGGCCAACCTAGCCTTAGGACTTCTATCTCTGGGCCTCTTGGGGGTGGTAACGCAACCTTTAGCTACGTACCTAGATGGCCCGCATTTGCTCATACTCGGAGTAGAACCGAACATGCCAGCCAGTCGAGCAAGCCTGAAAACTCCAGCTATACTCGAAGATATTAACGGTACCGCGATCGACTCCTTATATAAGCTAAGGGAAGTCTTGAACTCCACTCTTAGTGGAACTACTGTATTTAAGTTCAGAGTGAGAGCCTTAGTTGAGGTAGGATTTTGCGGATACTACAGAGCTTCGGAAGAGGTTAACGAGCATTTCGTAGTTAGAAGCGTCGAAGATGTAGAAAAATACGGCTATAGGATCGGAATTATAGTCGCCCCAAGCGCCTATGTCTACTCGAGCGAGACCCCGATACACCTGCTATACTCCAGTTGTCAGCTCCAATTACTCTACATAGTAAACGTGTCGCTAGCCGTCGTAAACTCCGCCCCCCTGATAGTAACTGATGGCGGTAAACTTGTCTCAGAGCTTCTTAAGAAAGCGCGTGCGCAAAGGTTGGACAGAGTCATTCAATGGACTACTCTAGTGCTAACAGCGCTCGTAGTCTCTATAGGGCTAGCTCAATCTCTGCTCAGGTAGTCTCTAAGTACGGTTAGCCTTTTTCCTCTTTCTTCAGTCTATAGTAAACTCTTCCCTCTTTTTTAAACTGCTCAACGTAGCCCATGGATATAAGTCTCCTTACTCTCCTATAGAATGTCGCTTTAGACATATCGGTGGTCTTTATTAGCTCTTGAGGGGTCATCGGGCCCGACTTGAGTGCGATTATTATTGCCTTATCTCGCTCATCGAGGGCCTCTAGTCTCTCAATCTCTCTCTTCCGCTTTGCGTAAAGATTGTATGCTATAAACCCTATACCGCCGGTAACACCTATTCCGAGCCCTACCCATACTAGATCAAGCCATGTTGTGCGGCCGGCCCCCGCTTCTGCGAAGATGTAAACTAGTCTCACCCCACCTTCTGGGAACACTAATTCATAGTGTTCGCCGGTCTTCCGAAAGTGAGTGATGTTGGATACTTCTATGATCACAGCATTCGATGGTAAGTAAAGAGTTAGGACTGCGTAAGGATTGTAGAACTCCGCTACGTACTCCCCGTTAATGTTCTTAAACAACTCGGTGACGTACGCTATCGTGATGTTCGCTGGGACTGTGAGGCTTAGAACTTCGAGGTATCCACCGCGGTAACTCACGTAAGTGCCTTTAGACGTGTTCACTATAGCTAGTAGGTCTCCAAGAACTGGTATCTCCGTATACTCCGCCGTAACGAATACGTTTACGGTGACTGTGGCTAGGGTGCCGTGAACGTAGCAGGTAGCATTAAGCGGCGAACTAAAACCTGCGGCTAACACCGCCGAGAGTAATGCGAGCACCAGGCACGATGGTGAGCTTAGCAATCACCTTCCCTAGAGTTCTAAATTACGTGCTTTAAAAGAAGGTGCTCGCTGGGGCCCGACATGAACGCTTAGCAGACCTTAGCTCCGGGCTTTACGGGCTCCGCAACAGTTACTAGAACGGGTTTAGTGAGTTCCTCGCATGTTGCTAGTATCATTCCCTGAGAAACGTAACCCATTATCTTCTTCGGTTTAAGGTTTGCTACTACGACGACGTACTTACCCTCAAGCTCCTCCGGGCTGTACCACTCAGCTATTCCAGCTACCACCTGCCTTTCCTCTTTCCCGATATCTACCACTAACTTGAGTAGCTTTCTCGAGCCCGGGATCCTTTCAGCTTTTTTGATTTTGCCAACTCTCAGATCCACTTTCGAAAATTCTTCGAACTCTATCTCTCCGCTCTCGCTCACTTGATGACCCTCTTAGATATCGATAATGCCCACTCAGAAGTTATCTTGGATGAGAATAAGGCAGTGAGTTTAGAGGCGTTCACTAGGTCCGCCAAATGAATTACTTCTACTGGTGAGTGTATGTACCTGGAGGGTATGGAGATCGTGGCGGCCGGGACCCCCTCTTTGTTTAAAGCGATGATCGACGCATCTGTGGTTCCCCCCGGTGCTACCTCCACTTGGTGAGGTATGTTGTATTGTTTAGCTATCTCTATTAGCTTATCTCTAACGGCGGGATGAGCTATAAGTCCGGTAGCAGCCCTCCCATCTACGACTTTGATTGCCGGTCCCTTTCCAAGCTGCGTTATCCACTCTTGTTCTGGAACACCAGCTACGTCACTAGCTATGGTGACATCTAGCGCTATAGCGACGTCCGGAGTAATCGAGTAAGCCGCCACTCTAGCGCCTTTGAGGCCTACCTCCTCCTGGACTGTTGCGACCGCATAGACGTCGACCTCGTTGCCATCTACAGCCTTGAACCCCTCTATAGTCGCTACTACACCCACTCTATCGTCTAAAGCCTTTCCAGTTACAACATCAGATGAACCGCCGAGGATCGCAAGGTCTCTGTCGAAAACGGCTATCGCTCCTACGGTCACACCCATCTTCTCTGCCTCATCCCTACTCGAAGCCCCTATATCGATGTATAGATCCTTAGTTTCCGGAACCTGCTTGAGCTCTTCTGGTTTCATAACGTGCGGTGGCTTACTGCCGATAACGCCGCGTATGAGCCTTCCATCTCTCGTCTTAATCAAGACTCTCTGACCCAAGAGGGTCCTCTCGGATACACCCCCTATGGGTTGGAACCTTATGAACCCTCGCTGGTCTATATGGCTTACGATCAATCCGATCTCGTCCATATGACCGGCCAGCATTAGCTTACCGCTCCCCCTGGAGCCCTTCTTGACAGCTATTACGTTGCCTAGCGAGTCGACCCAGAGAGAGTCTGCGTACGGCTTAAGTTCCTCGATAACTATGTCTCTGACCGAGTCCTCGAAGCCTGATGGACCAACAGCTTCGGAAAGCTTTTTAAGCAGAGAGTAGACCTGCTCTTTAGTTATCTCGTACATGGATAGACCCACGCTGTATGTGTGAAAAAGTAAAAAAGGAAGTTGTTATTAGCTCAACTAAAGAACTTCTTGTTGTGAGAGCATCGAAGTGATCCCTATAGCGTTCGACAGTCTTGGAGTCAGGTCCATGGCTACTGTTGTTATTACCGAGAACGCTAAGATAATCATTGATCCCTCCGCCGCGCTGGCTCCTATTAGGTTCGGTCTCCCCCCGCATCAGCTAGAGCTAGAGTCGCTAAAGGAGTATACCTCAAAGATAGGGATCGAGCTTGCCGACTCAGACGTAGTAGTTATAACCCACTACCACTACGACCACCACGATCCAGGCTTCAGGATCCCTGTAGACCTATACGCATCTAAGCTCGTCCTGGTTAAGGATCCCACGAAAAACATTAACCTATCTCAAAGGGTTAGGGCCTCGAGGTTTCTAAGGAAGCTTAGGGCTGTTGAAGCTAAAGTGCGAGTAGTGGACGGACAGACCGTTCAGTTGGGTGATACGAAATTGGTTTTCTCCACGCCCGTCCCCCATGGTAATAGCACTAGGCTTGGATACGTCCTCATGGTCAGAATAGAAGAGGGAAAAGAAGTGTTTAGCTACTCATCAGATGTCGAAGGACCTCTGGAAGAGTACGTTGTTAACTTTATGTGCGGTTCTAAAGTAGCTATAGTAGATGGTCCACCAACGTATTTAGTCGGTAAAGCGTATACGAAAGAAGAAATAGAGAGGGCTAAGAGACATTTAGCTGTTCTATCCAGGTGCGTCGAAGTACTCATAGTAGACCACCATCTTATGAGAGACCTAGGTTGCTTGGAGTTTCTCAAAGAGGTATCGACTCAATCCAGTAGAGCTCCTATCTCGGCCGCAGAGTTCCTGGGACTGAAGCCTAACCTCCTTGAGGCTAAAAGAAGGGAGCTTTATGGTGTTGTCGAAGAGGAGTAGAGACCCTCTGACTATAGCCCGGTCCATCGAGGAAGAGGTTTGTTCTAGGTCTTTATACGGCGAGCCTCTTAGGCGATACTACGGTTTTGCGCACGGGAGTTGGTATGGTGGTTCGTTCGCCGGCTATACCATCGGGTGCAACCTAGACTGCGTTTTCTGTTGGGCGTGGTTTAAGAACAGGTTTGACCTCGGGATTCGTCTAGCCCCGGAGGAAGTAGCCAGAAGGCTAGTCTATGGTGCTACGAAAACCAATGCGAAAGTGGCGAGGATCTCTGGTGGTGAACCCACTATATGTATCGACCACTTGCTTGATGTCTTGAAAGAGTTTTCGAGGAGGTCGAGTAAGATTCGCCTAGTTATCGAGACAAACGGGGTCCTGCTGGGGTACAGCAGTAGTTTGGCTAGCGAACTTGGAGAGTTTAGCGAGAAGAATACCTCCGTAAGGGTATCGCTAAAGGGCGCCGACTCGGACACTTTTAGCAAACTTACCGGAGCCCCAAGGGATTACTTCGTCTACCAGCTTAACTCCATTGAGAACTTGATCAAGGCCGGGTTTACTCCGGGTAAAACTCTCTTAGTAGCAGTTATGTCCTCGTTTAATAAGCCGCGCGAAATAGCCGAGCTTCTCTACAGGCTATCTAAGGTGGACGATGAGATACCCAAGACAATTGAGCTAGAGGTCGTGAGACTATATAGGAACGTAAGGAAGAAGCTTGATGCTGCGGACCTACGACCTATTATGTACATCGAGCCGGACTCTTCTCGTTAGCCATCGGTTCCCATGTTGTCGATATTTCAGACACCACTTAAGGATGAGCCGCTTGATTGTCAAGATTACTGGGGTGCTACGAACTAGTTAGTGCCCCGAGGTTACTCACACAACTGCGCTTCCCAAGCTTTTTAGTTCGCTAGGAATATGAACGTGGAAACGATATGAGTGAAGTTAGGAGAGTACTTAAAACTCAAGACAACAAATACGACGCCCTCCTGTCCATAGTCTTAGGGGAGAAAAGGTTCTACATGGTAGTGACCGGCTTAACCAGAGCCCCAAAGACAATAAAGGTATCAGAAACCGGAACTACGGTCAGGCTAGAGCTGCTAGACCAGTTCGACCACGGATTTCTTACGTGTATACTGGAACGCGGATACTTTGAGGAAGAGTTTGCTAGCGTTAAGTGCACCCCCGGTAACGTTTGGATTATAAGCGAAGACACTATCTTAAGACATAGGCAGTACCCTGAGCATCCGTCAAACTAGGTAGCTTAGATGAGGTTTGCGAGCTGGAGGCTAGTTAGGGAGCTCCTGGAGCTATCCGACGTCGCTCTTGAGCTCACGGACTCCCGAGATCCGCTTAACACTAGGAGTACAAAGCTCGAGAAGATGGTATCTGGGTTAGGCAAACCTCTCATAATAGTCATCAACAAGGCCGATCTCGTTCCTCGCCACGTATGTGAAGAATGGAAGAACTTCTTTAGGGTTAAGCTAGGATACGAAGCCGTCTATATATCAGCACGGGATAGATTGGGAACTATGGTCTTGAGGCGGACTATAAAGAGAGTCGTCAAGGAGTCAGCTGGAGAGAAAGAGAAGATAGTGGTGTCTATCTTCGGTCTACCTAAAGTCGGTAAGTCGACTTTAGTAAACGCCCTTAAAGGAAGGCACTCGACATCTACCTCTCCATACCCCGGCTACCCCGGTTATACCTTTAAGTCTAGACTCTTTTACGTAGGCGGAGGCATATACCTCATCGATACTCCGGGTGTCATCCCCCCTGAGACGGATGACGTAGAGGCGGTTATAAGATCGAAACCTGTGGATGAGCTTTCGAATCCCGAGAAAGTAGCTGTGAGCTTGATCCAGAAGGTCCTAAAGTATAACAGAAAAGCCTTCTTAGAAGCGTACGGAATAGAATCCGAGGACCCAAACGAGATAATAGCTGGAGTAGCTAAGTTAAGAGGGTGGGTAAAAAGGGGGGAGCTCGATACCTACGAAGCCTCTAAGGCAATCATTAGAGACTATTTAGACGGCAAGATAGTGTACTACTACCGTCCAACAGCCCAGCAGTAGGAACAAACTAGGGCCCAGGGTCAAAGTATTCGAGTATGGGGGCGTTCGGCGTAAGCACGTACGCAGACGTTGCTACTAGCTGGTCCGCCTTCCTTACCCGAATACCGCCTCTTCGTAGTCACACATAAGGATATTTCCTGCTTCGCCTTGTGCATAAGGAACGACATGGGGCATCTGAATTACGATGCCCTGTTGCTCGAATCTCTGCGCAGAGTGTATGGGGAACACGTAAGCATGTTTTTAGAGAGCATAAAAGCTCCTGGACAAAGACTCTACGTCCGAGTTAATACCCTAAGGATAGAGCCAGGGGAGCTTCTCGACAGGCTGAAGGATAGAGGTGTAGAGGCTTATCCGGATGAAGAGCTACCCGAGGCAATATACTTCAGGGTTTACGGGCCATTCAAGGTTAACGTCGTAGAAAAAGTAGTCGTAGCGACTAAGGAGGCCGCCGAAGCTGTGGCTCTGGGCGCGGACCTCTACGCCCCTGGGGTCTTGAAGTGCTCTCACAACGTGAGAAGAGGTGATGAGGTGACCATAGTCACAAAGTCCGGAACCCCAGTTGGAGAAGGGGTGGTCGCTAGCGACTGCCACGAGGCTATTAGGAGGAAAAAGGGCTTAGTCGTGAGGACCACAAATTCGCTGTATAGAGCTGTAAGAGTTAGAGAGCTTCCGGAGTTTAACGAGGGGCTAATCTATCCTCAAAGCCTTCCGGCGATGTACGTTGCTCGACAGCTGGACCCGAAGCCTGGGGAACTCGTCGTCGACCTATGTGCTTCGCCAGGAGGGAAAACCGGTCACGTAATAGAGCTCTCCGGTGGGAGCATCACGGTGATAGCTTTCGATAGGTCTAAAGGCAAGGTAGAGAGGATGAAAAAAGAACTCTCTAGATTGGGTCACCTTCCATTCGTAGAGGCCTGGGTTTCCGACTCTAGGTACGTACACGAGGACTTCCCGTGGCTAAGACCGGACAAAGTAATAGTTGACCCGCCTTGTTCCGCTTTAGGGGTTAGACCCAAGGTAGAAGACGAAAAGACCTACAGGGATGTTTTAGCCCTAAAGGAGTACCAGTTGCAGTTCTTGAGGGCCGCCTACAGATTGGTAAAACCTGGTGGAACTATAGTGTATTCTACTTGCACCGTGACGATAGAAGAAAATGAGGAGGTAATAACGCAGATATTGGAGGAGAGTAAGTGCTTAGACGTTGGCGAAGTTAGAATAGAGAGGGCTACCACAGGAGTGTACGGACCCTACAAGAGCAGTTTTGCTCGCTTCCACCCGCACGTCCACGGTACTCCCGGGTACTTTATAGCTAAGCTGTACAAGAAACGCTACTGCTACTAGTTGCCCGCGAAACCGGGCGCTAAAGCCGTGATGCTCTGCGAATCTTCATCCTGCCTCTATAGGTTCGCCGACATCCAGACTACGGCCCTACAATAGCTCGCACTTTTGACTACAGGGTACCCGTAGGACTGTGCGCCTAACGTTCCACGAGCAAATAGTGCATGAAGAGTTGAACTACCGATATCTGTATCGAATGCGAGGAGGGCTGGAATGGTGCTCAAACCTTACGCCATAGAACGATGAGTCGACTTAGGGTCTGGAGAGTCGGTCTCCGTCTGCTCGTACACTAATGACTGATCGATAGCTCCAACCCATACCTTCTCGAGCCTCGTCCTTTATTGCGGAGATGGAGTCGGTCTAGTTTCTCGCCGCAAGCCTTCGAGGATATATATTCCGCATATAAGCTGTCTTAGGTGGTGAGACTGAGGCTAAAAACTCCTTGCCACTTTCACGCTTACAAGGTCTTCAACGCCATCTTGAGAGTTATCTCCGAGAACGAGTGTGACTGCATCTCTTTGAGTGGCGGCATAGACACTTCAGTGGTAGCCGTCGCAGCAAGAACGGCAGGCCTTAGGCTTAGAGCTTACGTCGTGATATACGAGGGTGGGCTACCCAAGGACCTGCCCTACGCTGAACACCTCTCGAGAGAGCTTGGATTAACCCTTAAGCACGTTTTCGTCAACAGGGACGAATCCACGCGGTTGGCTAGCAGGGTTGTGGAGTGCGTTGGGAAAGAGTACTTGAATTCTCACGGCGACGGGGGGTGCATCGAGGTCAGGAACGACGTAGTATTTTACGCCGTGCTTGAGGAAGCTCTCAGAGATGGGTGCTCGTGCGTTTTCCTAGGTACTGGAGGTGACGAGCTGTTCGCGGGGTACGGCTTCATGTTCAGGCTTACTAGCACAGAGCTAGAGGAAGCCATACACAGAATGATAAGAGGAAGGTTCCCGGAGCTTCAGGTAGCAAAGTGCGTTGGCGTAAAAACCGTTGCCCCACTACTAGACGATAGAGTCGTGGAGGTAGCTACTTCAGTGCCACTAGAGTGCCTAAGAAGTACACTCAATCGGGGAAAGGAGGTCCTTAGGTATCTCCTAGAAGAGAGAGGCCTGTGGGAGATAGCAGAGAGGCATAAGGTTCCGGCGGAGGAGGGTTCTGGAACAAAATCCATGTGCGTTTCTATATTCGACATGTAGTCTACGACCGCAGTTGAGTCTTGACTCATGGGTCTAGCCATGAGGGTGGCGTTCGTCTCTGGTGGCAAGGACTCCTATTACGCTATGTATAGGTACGGTGGGGTAGACCTCGGAGTGATGTTGGTATACGACTTCCCGAGGCCAAGTCCGCACACCATGAACATCGGCAAGAGCCTAGAGTCTCTACTAGCGTGCGGTGTGCCCGTGATTGTCGCAAAGCTAAACAGAGGCCGAGAGTTCGACGAAACTGTAGAGCTCCTGAGGAAGATCTCTCCGAGCGTGATAGTGGCCGGTGACGTGTACATTGAGGACCACTTAAAGTACATGGAGAGACTAGCCAAAGAGGTTGGTTCCGACCTTGTCGAACCCCTGTGGGGTTATGACCCGGTGGAACTACTCTACAAAGAGATAGAGGACGGCGTTAGACCTGTGGTCATAGGAGCAGCGGAGAGCCTGAAAGGGTACTTAGGAAGGGCTCTAACGATGGAGAATGTGGAGGAATTCGTTTACAACACGAAAACTGCGGGTGTCGACCCCTTGGGGGAGCATGGCGAGTACCACACGTTAGTAGTTAATGGTCCACTTCACAAACACGGAGTTTCGTTTAGAGTCGTGGGCGTAGAGGATTTTGGCACATACGTTATCTTGAGACTCATCTAGGTTAGACTGTAGGTCGTAAAAAGCTCGAACGATCAGAACAGTTAAGACCATGGTGTCAGCATGCCCGTGTGTATGGAGTTTACCGCACTCCGCCTTAAAAAGCTAGCTCTAGTTAGGGTCCGCGGCAACATCATATTCCACACTTATATTTGGATATCCTATACATACGTTGGTCCTAAACATGACGGGGCGCAGCATCGTTAAGGTTCTAGTAGGTAAAGAGACGTGGGAGAAGTTCGTCTCACAAGGGCTCGATAGGGTTATCTCTGTCTACTTTATTGCCTCAACCAAGGTGTCCACTATCCCCGGAATAAGCCTAGCCGGAGCGAACCCAGAACTAACTCTCTATACTCCGGCCCTCGACGTCGAGTATCTAACCTTAGGTGTGCCAAAGTCGTTATCAGTGGTTCCGACGACGCCAGAAGGGATACCTACTCCAGCCTTACTAACGAAGGTGGCCCTGGAGCTCTCAGGAATTCCGCACTTAGTCGTAGACTGTGGGAGCTACATAGACCCCCAGATACCGCACGTGGATATTCCAGGCAAAGCGGTTGGAGGGAGGATCGATCTCGAAGACTCTCTTACTCCGGAGGTAGTGTCTAAACTCTTTGAGGGGTCGAGAACTTTGGGGAAAATGCTGGGGGCTAAGAGTTCCCTCTTAGTGGTTGGTGAGTCTATGCCCGGTGGAACGACTACCGCCATGGCCACCATGGAGGCGCTAGGCTATAGAGCTACTGGAAGAGTGAGTAGCGCGAGTCCTTCAAATCCACACGACCTGAAGAGAAGAGTCTTCGAGTGTGCTGTGAAAAGGGTAGGTAAGAGTCTTCCGCTAGTTGAAGCACTAGAGGCGGTACGCCACTTTGGGGACCCCCTCCACATATCTATTACTGGTTTCCTCGCTGGAGCGCTCGAGAGAGACGCTAGGGTCCTACTAGCGGGTGGTACCCAGATGTGCGCCGTACTCGCTCTGGCGAGAACTCTCGGTGTACGCTTCGACGGTAGAGTGGCCATAGGCACCACTCGCTGGATAGTTGAGGACAGAAGCTCGGACCTTTCTGGACTCGTCAAAGACATTTATCCGGAGGTCCCTGTAGTTTACGCAGATGTAGACTTTTCAGGCGCAAAGTACTGGGGACTTAGAGCATACGAGGAAGGATACGTCAAAGAGGGGGTGGGAGCTGGTGGTACTCTGGTGATTAGTGCTCTTCTTAGAGACATTAGCTCGAGAGAGTTGTTGAAAGCCGTGCAGGAAGAGTACGAGAGGATCACCAGCCTTGCCGGAAAGAGTTAAACGCCTAGACTCAGATACGATATTGATAGAGTTCGACGGCCCCATGGAGGTAGTCTCAACACTTCCGGTGGTCGCCCCCGACGGGCCTTCTAAAGGTGAAGTAGAAGCCATAGTGTTCAAGAGAGTCACCAGCCACGACATGAAGGAACCCATCAGGTACTACACGCAAGTTGCTAGAGAACTGGGCCTCAAGAGGACCCTAGTGATCACAACCTCGGTGCCTCTAGATGAGAAGTTTAAGTCTGTAAGGGTCGAGGAGGCCAATGCCAGTCTGTACATGACCGTAAGCCTTAAGCCCCCGGTCTGCCTGGATTCGACAACCTACCCCCCTCTTCTTCTCGGTACGATCAACGTAGTAGCAGTAGTCTACCTACCGCTAAGCTACAACGCTCTAGTAGACCTCGTTAGGACTCTCACTGAAGCGAAGGCTTTAGCTTCATCCGACTCCCTATTACGATGTAGAACTAGGTCGCCGGGTACCGTATCGGACTCTGTATCGGTCCTCAAGCCGTTGGGAATGGGTGAGAGAATAGCCTTCGCCGGCATGGCTACCGATGTCGGGATGGCCCTAGCTAGAGCTGTTTACCGCGAGGTGTTAGGCGAGGCTCTTAGTAGGAGAACAGACGAGATTCTAGAGGAGCTCACTGGAGTGAGCATCAGCAAATTGTTGGACCTATTCACAGAAGTTTACTCCAGGTATACTATACCTAGAGTGAGCATCTCTGAAGCGAGGTCCCTCGCATTAAGGTCTCTCGAGAAGGCCTTGCGCGACCCTAATGTCTGGGCCCTAATAATAGCGGCCAGAGAGCTAGACCTACACGGGCTCGCGGGGAGCGTACCTGAAGTAACCAAGGACGAGTTCGCTAAAGACAGCAGGAGGATAGTCGCAGACGAGGTCATAGGCATGGCCTTAGCCACATACTTAGCCGGACTCAACGGCTTGTTCACGATGTACTGGATCGAGAGGCTGAAGGAGCGTGAAGTCGTTAACTACGGAGAGCTTGGCGTGTTCTTAGACGACGTTGTCTCAGCTTTGCTGGCGTACATGGTGGTAGACTTACTCGCGAGGGCCGGTGGTAGTGGAGAGTAGAATCGCATGCGCTGTGATGGCCGGAGGTGAAGGTAGAAGGTTCGGTGACTCGGCGAAGTTCATGGCAGAGGCGTGCGGAGAACCGATCCTCTCCAGGCTCGTGAAGCAGCTGAAGAAGTTCTGCTCACATGTGGTGTTAGTGCTTACTCACAGGACATGCGAGGTTTGCTCTACCTTCAGGGACGAGCCATTTGTTAGCTGTGTCGAGCTTCCGGGGAGAGACTACGTTGAAGACCTGGGCATCGTCCTCAGAGCCCTTCCAAAGCCATTACTAGTGGCAGCAGCAGACCTGGTCGTGAGCGATAAATCCCTGCTGGACTTCGTTGAAGTAGCTTCAAGGCTAAAGGCAAGCGTTGTGACCGCCGAAGCCACCTACGGGAATGAGCCTATGCTGTTAGGGCTCTCCATGTTCCACGAAGAAGGCGGAGCGTGGGTAAACGTCCCGATCGGCGGAAGCGCTGTAGATGTAGACGAGCGTGGTGATCTTGAAAGAGCTGAGAGGGTATGTAGACAAGTGTAGAAAGCACGGTGGAAGAGTACCAGAAGGTCGCCTGGACTTCTCCGCGCCGCTCAACCCCTTGGGACCTCCGGGGGTAATCAAGGAGCTCGTTCTCGAAGAAGTGTCGAGAGGTGTTTACAGCAGGTACCCAGACTACGAGTACAGCCGACTTCGGGAGGCTATTTCCGAATTCTACGGCATCGAAGCGGACCAGATAGTACCGCTCAATGGGGCCAGTGAGGCCTTATACCTGCTTGTTCTAGCGTTTAGTCCGGACGCTTTAGTCGTTTTCGAGCCGACTTTCGGAGACCATAGATGCCTATCTGAAGCTTTGGGGCTGAAGACTGTGCCCGTGCTGTATCTCGAGTCTGGACTTAGCTACGAGCTACCGACGAACGTTCTCAGGGGCGTGAGTGCCTCCAGCGGGAAGAGAGCTCTTGTAGTGTTGTCTAACCCCAATAATCCGACTGGAGCTGTACTCTCCGTGGATAAACTCGAGGAGGTTCTCGAGCTGTTTGAGAACTCTGTGGTAGTAGTCGACGAAGCTTACCTGGAGCTTTGCTACTCATGCGATACTGCGGGTTCGCTTAGGCTTGCGAAAAACTACGAGAACCTGGTCGTTCTTAGAAGCCTCACGAAGACGTACGCCGTTCCCGGTCTGAGGATTGGGTTTCTTTACACTTCGAACACCAAGCTAGTAGGTGTTATCGAAAACCTGAGACCCCCGTGGAATGTTAACTCCATAGCTGAGAGGGTGTTTTCGACCGCGCTTAGAGAATACGCTGGAGAGCTGAAGTCTTTCATATCGCTATCTAGAGACGTGATTAGGTCCGAGGGAGAGTATCTTTCAGACGGTTTGCGGTCCCTCGGGCTGACGGTGTACACTTCCTCAGTCCCTTACGTCCTCGTGAGGCATAAGCACGTAACGACCAGCGAGGTGATGGAGGCACTAACCCAGATGGGTATCTACATTAGGGACGCATCCACGTATCCGGGTCTGACGCCATACCATGCCAGGATCTCGGTAAAACTGAGAGATGAGAATAGCGTCCTTATATCAGCGTATAGAGAGGTGCTCCGCAGTGTGCATCTGCGGGAGGATTAGGGCGCTTATATCTCTTCTGACGAGAATACCACTCGGAAGACAGTCGATAGAAGAGGCTGCCGAGGTGTTCTTTCTCGTACCCTTAGTTGGAGCTCTCGAGGGACTTGTTGTGAGCTCGACGCTCGCCCTTTTAGTATGGCTAGGCGTGAACTCGGTAATTGCGTCCGTCTTTTACGTCTTTATTCACACAGTGGTTACCGGCGGGATCCATCTAGACGGCTTTGCCGACTACTCGGACGTCCTCGGCTCCCTTAAGCGGGGGGAGCAGGCCTTGCGGGTCTTGAAGGACCCGAGAAAGGGAACTTACGCCATAGTGGCAGTCTCGACGAGGTTGATTGTGGGGGTAGTGAGCCTGCGTGCGCTGATAGATGTCCTCGGGTTGAGGTTCGTTATCCCACTAATAGCGTCTTATATAGCATCAGCTGAGGCTATGTTCGTGAGCAGCTTCCTCGGAGTCGAAGAGCCTTATGAAGGTATGGCTAGGAGCTTTACCAGGCATTCGAAGAGCTTGGCACATCTTCTCGGAAACACTCTGTGCTATCTGTTGCTCTCCTTAGCCCTAGTAGTCTTGGGGGGTTTGGTCGGTATTAGAGTGAGCTCCGCCGCGATCCTCGCACTCCCAGTCCTAGCTGGTTCCGTAGTTTCTTACGACGCAAACAAGAGGCTGGGATTCGTAAACGGGGATGTCCTGGGCTTCTCCTACGAGCTCACTAAGACGGTGTCTCTGACATTAGCTGCGGCGCTGGTTTCGGCTAAAAGCCCGGTGTGGTGAGATCATCCACTTCTGCTCCCTTGACTACCTGCTTGTGCTTCTCCTCGCTATACTCATGGACCTCGCATACCCTTACCACACGGGACTCCTTCTACGCATACACCCCGTCCGTACGTCCTACGTGATGGCCGTTAAGCTCGGGAGGCCCTTCTCCTCGAGAATTAGGGGAGTAGCTGTGTGGACTACTGTAGTCTCGCTGCACCTGCTCGTCTACTCTCTCTTGATCTACTCCTCTCTTGTTAACAGATTCTTCTTCATAGTTATCTCGGCCTACGTCTTGAAGACGTCGTTCTCTCTCAAACTACTGCTAGACATAGTCGAAAGAGTCGCTACATGCTTAAAGAACGGGGACCTAGAGGGTGCTAGGTTCTGGGTACAGCAGATAGTGAGGAGAGACGTAAAGAACCTGGGGGAGCCGCACCTAGCTTCTGCGGCCATAGAGTCACTAGCAGAAAGTCTTGTCGACGGCTATATCTCTCCACTATTCTACTACATCATCTTCGGTCCCCTCGGAGCCTTGTTCCAGAGGGTCGTGAACACCCTCGATAGTGCTCTGGGATACAGAGAGCCTGGTTTTAGAGACGTCGGCTGGTTTTCGGCGAAGGCAGACACGGTGGTAAATTATATCCCAGCTAGAGTCACGGGGCTGCTCATAGCCGTAGCCTCCTCGGCTTCCGGAGGCAAAGTTGTAGAGGCTATCAAGACGATGGTAAAAGAGCATGGCAGAACTGAAAGCGTTAACGCGGGTTACCCTATGTCTGCTATGGCCGGAGCCCTCAACGTTAAGCTGGAGAAAATCGGTTACTACACCATAAACGGTAGCGCGAGATGGCCTGGGTGGCCTGACGTACTGAGAGCTCTTAGGGTAGCCAAACTCGTCGCAGTGCTATGGCTAGCTATATCCGTAGGGGCTATACTGTCAACAAGAGGCCTCTAAACCCTCCGTCGCACTCCAGACTCTTTGGGTCTCCCTAAGACTTGGGTACCGTAGCGTCACCCATGGCTCTCGAGCGGTCTCCACGAGCTACTGGGCCTCGACCCCCAAATTAACTAGAGCTGCTCCATGAGTCGCCGACCCGAGCTTCCAACACGCTTAGGATGAGCTGATGTTGAACCCAGCAAACTCATGGAGACTCGTCCTGTGCCCCAGAGGAGCGTCCAACAGGCACTAGCTATACGTGGTCTCCCCGTTCACGGTCGCGGAGGGGATTCCGTTAATCCTATACGAGAACAGCTAGGTACCAAGCCGAAGACGCTCCAGGAGATGCTGTTCACTTAAGGGTTGAGGTGTCGGGAGTAGGAGACAGCGGTAGCGCGGCCGCAAAGCTAATTGTCGAAGTCCTCAGCTCCACACCAAGCTCTTGGGATCATGGTGATAGCTGATTCAAATCTGCGGAGAACGGCGTCGAGGACGAGTGATGGAGTGTTCTCGACGACCACGCGCAACACACCGAAGCTGAGTCTTCGGCGTAACCCGTAGTTCACTCTAATGGCATCGAGGGTCTCCGAGAGTGCGATATAGCTTTCGCCGATAGACCTCATGGCTATAAGCAAAGACAAGAGAGACCAGCTAGAGCAAGCCCTTCGGACGAGGATAGGGTAGATAGAGCTTGACAGAGGTATCGAGCTTAGCGCTAGTGAAAACAGCCTGAGGGATTGTAGAGCGGTCCGATGGATCTCTGCGTATCCTAGTACCGCTACCTGAACGATCAGAGACGTGGCGAAATACACGAGGTTAAAGACAGCTAATGCCTTGACTAGCCCCGCAGTAGCCCTCCCGAGGGAGGAAAGAGCTAGGTACGCTAAAACTATGGAGAGAAGTACTACGAACATGAGGTCTCCCACTAGAGCGAGGACGATCGAAGATAGAGCGAGGACGAGAGGTCTGACTGTGGAAGTCGATCTCAAGAGAGCTCCACCACCACGTCCGGACCTAGGAACCTGGCCACTCTTGCATCATGCGTGGAGAACACAACAGACTTACCAGCCCTCCTGGCTTCGTTAAAGGCGTCTCTAACGCACTCTATAGACGTGTCGTCGAGACCTAGGGATACTTCATCTACTACGACCAGGTCGCTGACACCGTAAATGCCCGCATAGATGGATAACCTTCTTATCTCTCCGAGGCTTAAGGCGGTACTGCTTGTGTTACTCACGCCGGCGAGACCTAAGACTCTGGGATCGCAGCCTAAGGCTTTCAGTGCCGAAGCTACATCGCCGCTCATCCAGTAGCTTGACAGCTGGGGTACGTAGAAAGCACGCCTGTAGTGCCTTCTAACGGAGCCTGAGCTGGGCTTTAACAACCCCAGGAGGACTTTCAATAGGGTCGTCTTCCCAGAGCCGTTCGGGCCGACAACCGCCACTACCGTCCCGCCATCTATCCTCAGGTCTACCCCGTCGAACACCCTAGTGCTAGAGTACCTGAACCCGAGACTGCGGGCCTCCAGGAGGAGGCTCCCGGAGGCTTCGACGGCAAGCCTAGAGTTCGAGCATCTCGTCTTAGGTCCTAGGTCTATCGCTCCATCTACCTTACTAGCGTAATAATCGAGCCTGTGGTCCAACACCACGACAACGGAGCTGGACTTGAGAGCATACTCCCGAAGCACCTCGAGGACTTCCCCAAGGGTCTCTGGGTCTAGGTAACCGGAAGGTTCGTCGACTACGACTAGCTTCTTGTTTAACAGCAGTGATAGCCCCGTTAGTACCCTGAATCTTTCTCCTGCTGATAGTTTCCCGATCTCCCTAAACGCTAGGTTGCCTACAAGCCTTCTGAGCTCCGACACCCTGTGGTGAAGCCCGTAGATAGAGAGCTCTTCGGCGGCGCTCGTAGTTAAGGTAGCCAAAGAGATATCCTGAGGTACATAAGCGACAAGCCCGCGGCGTAAAGCATCCGCGGGTCTGCAACCGAACACCTCGACCACGCCGCTAACTCTATAGCCTCTGTAGAGCTCGGAAGCTAGGCCGACCAACACTCTGGCGAGCGTAGTCTTGCCCGTCCCGCAGTCGCCACTCACTAGCCATAGGGTCCCGGGTTCCATCTCGAAGTCCAGCTCCTTAACGACCTCTCTTCCTCCGACCCATATTGACAGGCTCTTGGCGCGCACACCCCTCACTAGTGTTAACACCCCTACTCAAGAGGAGAGCGTATACCCTTTTAGCTGCGAGGACAGCTAAGAGGTGGTCCATCAGTACGTCTTGCGGTAAAAAGGCTAGCACAGCAGCAAACAGCACAACCATCTCCGGACTCCCATGTAAGCCGAAGAACCCTGAGGCTGCTCTAGCCCAATCTAGCAAGCCCTTTGAAGACAGAGCATAACACCGAAAGACGAGGTACCCGAGTATGTATGTTGGGAACATCCCAACGCTCGCTATTGCTGTAAGAATGGCGACATCTCTACTACGCAGGGCATCGAGATTCCTCCCGACCGACCTTAGGTACAACTTAGCGAGAGCCGAAACTATGGGTGCGGAGAGCAGAAATCCCCATATGTAGCCGCTAGTGTAGCCAAACAGCAGATGCGGTCCTCCCCTAAACCCCGCCCCTACCGGGAGACCAAGTGCGATCATAATGATGTAGAGTAAAACGGAAAAAGTGGCATCAGTTGGAGAGAGGACTAGAGAGGTAAGGACGACTCCGAAGTTCTGAAACGTGTATGGCACTGGACCCACATTGAACTTCAACCAGGCTCCCACAGTTATGGTTGACGCTCCAAACACCATCAGTACATACCGCTGGAGCGAGCCCATTCGAGCCCGCTAACTTTAGCCAAGGAAAAGCATAAAAAGGCTACAGGTTAACAGTTGTTGGCATGTTTGCGAGGACCGCAGAGCTAATCTTATCGAGACTGAGAAGAGGTAGGTTAGTGAGTGGTGAGTCTCTGGCACTGGAACTTGGAGTGTCCAGGGCGTACGTGCACAAGGTAGTCGACGGGCTCAGGAGGTGGGGTATTCCCGTAGTAGCTGAGCCGGGTCTCGGATACTACATTCCCCTCGAGGACAATATAGCAAAGACCCCTGGGCTCCTGAGGGTAGTTGGGGTCAAGGCTCTAGTCACGCATGTAGAGAAGTGCGTCAAGTCTTCTCAGGATATCGCTAGAGAGCTGGCCGCAACAGGAGCCGGTAGCTGGACGACCATTGTTTGCGACGAAATGGCGACTGGTAGGGGTAGGCTCGGGCGTACATGGTACGCACCACGCGGAGGTCTGTGGTTTACGGTTATATTGAGACCCGAGTTCTTGGGGCCGTTACATCTCTTGAGCCTGGCAGCGGGGGTCTCCGTTGCCGAGTCTCTAATAGCTTTACTCGGGATGGAAGCTCGTGTTAAGTGGCCTAACGACGTCTTAGTCGACGACAGAAAAGTCTGTGGGGTACTAGTGGAGGGGGAAGCTGAAGCGGATAGGATAAGGTTGCTGTACCTAGGAGTCGGGATTAACGCAAACAACGAGCTTCCACCAGAGGTTCGCGAAACGGCCGCATCCCTCCGCAACTTGGTTGGTGCTGAAGTTCCTCGAGCGACTCTTTTAGCCGTAATACTGTCTAGGCTTAGGGCGTACTACAACTACATCTCGATCGGAAGAGCGGATAAGGTCATCGATTCTTGGAAAGAGCTCTCAGCGACTATAGGTAAAACAGTGCGGGTCGTGACATTGGGTGGTAAAGAAATCGTTGGGCGCGCAGTAACCGTCGACAGACTTGGGAGACTTGTCGTCGAGGCGTCTGGAGTTAGGTACCACATAGAGGCAGGAGACGTTTACCACCTGAAGCAGTAGTACCAGCGCTTGGAAGTCGAAAACTCTAATACATTATCAAGGAGATTTATCGAGAGTGAAAACAATCCTGGGGTGCGCTGAAGGATTAAGCCGAGTTGGGGCGGTCGTAGCAGTATAATAGAAGAGGCGACTTACAGCGTGAAGTTACGAATGCTCGCCGGTCTATTCTCACGGACGCTGTAAGCTTTACGCGAGGGGCTTCAAAGGACCTGTAGCGAGCGGAAAACGAAGACTATAAGCCAGAGAGCGAGACGGGGCCCAAACACCGTATCGAGAGTCTCTTCCCTCAAGCTGTAGTCTAGAGGTGAAGAGACTTACTTGCTGTTGACCTCTTCGGCGAGCTTTCGACCCCTACTCTTGCCTCCAAGCCGACTAGTCCGTAAACCTCGTGGCCTAGAGCTAGGAGTAGGACCAACGGGTGAAGTAGCTTCGGCGTCAGCGTCTCGCTAAGGTGGAGTGGCTCTGAATATCCTCCACTTCTCAACGACCGTGCCATCTGGCAGGAACAATGGGTCTCCGACGAGTTCGGCTTTGAGACCTCGCTTTTTGAGAGCAGCGAACATGAGGGAGGTCGATAGGTGTGGAGGTACAGCACCTTCTCTAACTAGCTCCTCAGCTCCTCTCGCTATTGCCGGTCTGCTCATTATGTACTCTATTTCTCCGCCAGGACCCTCCCTCACGCATGCCTTATCTACGTATCCCTCCCTCTGTAACCATTCAGCCACTCTAGCGAGAGCTTCCACCGGGTCTTCGATGAGCTCTAGCTTGAGTAACTTCTCCAGTCTCTCGTAGAGAATTTCTCCAGACCTCCAAACGAGGTCCCAGGTCCTTCTCCCGAGTAGTTCGTTAGCGGCTCTATATACAGCGTACATAACCAGGTCAACGAACTCCCGGCCGACGCACCCACGCAACCCCTGGGACATTCGACACACCGGGGTCGTGCGGCTCGAAGAACCTACCCAGAGCTCATAAGTGATTTAATGACGCACCTATAAACAGCGATGGACTTAGATAGCTCTTCTACCGTAGTGTACTCGTCCGGTGTATGAGAGGAATTCATTACTCCAGGTCCGTAGCTTACTGCGTGTGAGCCTAAGATGCTCGTGTAATAAACGGCGTCATTCCTACCAAGCTCAAGGTAGAGCTTTGGCTCTACCGATGTCTCCTTAAAGACGCATTTCTCAAAGGCTTTGACGAGTGGTGAGTCCGTTGGTGTGAGAGACGGCTCCACCTTGCTCAAGACATCGAACCTTAGTCTAACGTTGAGCTCCTCTGAGACTCTAACGAACAACTTCTCGAGCTCCTCAGCTACGTAGTCCACGTTCTCTTCCGGTATGACTCTCCTATCTATGCTAAACCTAAACTCTCCTGGGACTATGTTATCCTTTCTTGAGGTGGACTCTGCGTAACCCCCGATATTTATAGTAGGGTAAGCACCCTCGTTGTAGATTACCGGAGCAGAAGTTCTTCTACTCTTTAGTAGCGGTTCGTAAATCTCTAAAAACCTAGTGACTACTCTGGCTGCCTTCACGAAGGCGTTATCCCCGAGCCAGGGAACGCTTCCATGGACCTGCTTACCGTAGACTGTAACCATAGCCCTTATCATGCCCTTGTGCCCAATACCTATGATCCCGTTCGTAGTTGGCTCTCCTAGGATCACGTAGTCAGGCTCGGAGAACCTTTTCACAGCAAAGTACCTGCTTCCAGCACCACCCGCTTCCTCATCTGGGACCAGTGCTATCTCTATCGTGCCTTTGATGCTCTCCTTGCTATCTATTACGGACTTAGTAGCAGCGATGAAGGCAGCAATACCTCCCTTCATGTCCGTCGTCCCACGTCCATATATCTTTCCATTCTCCTCCACCGGTGTGAATGGGTCGCGGGTCCAGCCGCTCCCCGGTGGAACTACGTCGTAGTGGCCGTTAAAGTGTAGCACCGGCTTACCCGAACCGTATTTTGCGTAAACTATGAGCCTAGGGTAACCTCGATGCGCTGGGGCATAGGGGTAGTATCTGTCGAGGAAGTCTTCCGGAACCTCTATTAGAGATACGTTAAAACCTATGCTTTCAAGTACTTTCTTAGCTAAATCAGCAAATTCGAGGTAGTGCTCTCCCGGCGGATTAACTGTCGGAATAGACACCATATCCTTCAGGAGAGCTACCGCCTCCCTCACGTACTTATCCCCGTAGAACAATCTTCTCACCGCTATTGACATAGAGATCTGCTACTGAACTATAATATATACA
>JAWBJE010000007.1:0-25965 GCA_038832865.1 Sulfolobales archaeon | reverse complement strand
TGCTACTGAACTATAATATATACACAAAATTTACAACAAAATTTACACAAAATTACAAAATAAGCGAAGTTGCTAACGCACTATTTCAATGTAACACGTATTGTGGTCAGACGATGAGGATATCTAGCACGCCTTCGGACTCCCACATGTTAGATAAGCAAGCGCTAACGAGAGTCCTTCACGCAACTGTTTCGGCCTTTCATATCTGTTGATCTGTCTGTATGATCGAAACACTTGTGAACACCTTCAGAAATATATGTGGAGGTACCCGGATGAGGGGTTGAGAGCTGTTCGATGCTGTAGATGACGGCTATCCCCGAGGTACTCGAGGCGAGAGTGCTAGGGGTCGCCCTCAAGCCCGATGAGGTCCCGAGCGGAATAGGAGATGAAGATGAGGCGATGAAGTCGACCAATACAGCTGAACCCTTAGACGGCGAGCTAAGGTCTCTAGTGACTAATGCGGTTTCCTTAGCTATCTGCGGGTTTGCTCGAAGTTTAAAGTTTATCGAGTACTCAAAGCTTTTAAGCCATAAATAGAGTAGTTATCGAAGATCGTGCCTATGAGGTGCGCGTGATGCCTATCGAGATAAAGGACCCTGAAGAGTTCATTAAGATATCCGAGAGAGCTAGTGAGTGCAGAGTTGTTAGAAGACCAAAAGAGAACTTAGCTAAAGTTAAGGCAAGAACGAAGAGGTATCTCTACACGATCAAGGTTCCACTAGACCAGCTTGAAGAATTTTTAAAGAAGCTTAAGTGTCAAAACATCAAGGATTTATCGAAGGAAAGAAAGTAGTCGTACACTACTCTAACCCACCACCAACGGCTTTATATAATGTTTCTAATCTAATTACTAGTGTGAAAGAAGCTAGATTCTATGAACCCGCTGACGGTGGGTTAGTAAGGTGTCTTACATGCGAGAGGAGATGCTTGATTCTCCCAGGGCGGAGAGGAGGTTGCGGTAACTACCTTAACGATGGAGGAAAGCTTGTTCACTTAGGCTACGGTAGATTGAGTGCTCTCGAGAGTAGACCGATAGAGATTAAACCACTCTTCCACTACTGGCCCAATAGTACATCGCTAACGTACTCTACCTGGGGGTGCAACTTTTACTGCCCGTGGTGTCAGAACTATTACCTGAGCTTCACTCACCCAAGTAGAGATGACCCGTTCGTCAGTCCCGAGAGGCTTGTCGACATAGCTCTCCGTAGGGGCGATGAAGGCTTATCGGCAAGCTTTAACGAGCCTACAGTCAATTTGGACTACGTGATCGACGTGTCAGAGATAGCGAGAAAGCGCGGACTGTACTCCATGGTTGTGACCAACATGTACTTTACGGAAGCGGCCATTAGGTCTCTCATAGACTCAGGAGTTGACGGATTTTCGGCTGATATCAAGGGGTGCCCGTCCATGAAGAAAGGTCTTGTTGGAGTCGACCACTCCAAGATATATCGAAACGCTAGGCTAGCCATGGACTTGGGAGCGCACGTCGAGATGGTTTATCTTGTTGTAACAAACACCAACGATTTCGACGAGTGCTACGAGTGGATAATAGACAACCACCTAAGATACCTAGGAAGCTCTACCCCCATACACATAAACAGGTATTACCCAGCTCATAGGTGGCTTGAGCCTCCCACTCCCATGGAGAAGCTACTGGAGATTAGAGACAAAGCAATTAAGGCCGGTATTGAGTATGTCTATGTAGGGAACGTAGGGGTCCCAGAGTTCGAAGCAACTAAATGCCCGAGGTGCAGCAAGGTCCTCATTACGAGGGACGGGTATAGGGTGAGGCACTTTAACCTAAGTCGAGACGGCGATAGCTATAGATGCCCGAGGTGCGGGTATTTGATACCGATTAGAGGTAGATACGTCCCGGGGAAGTGAAAAGTAGTACTTCAATACTTCAAGGTGAGCAGGTGAGTGCTACGGTAACCGCAAGTAGTTTAGCTTGATGAAGTAAGTAATCCGCACGCAGGACAGTTGCTCTTCCTCACTATCCTTATCTTGCTGAACTCTACGTTTTTCAAATCGACGACCAAGAGCACGCCGGCAAGTGCCGGCTTTTCCCCGAGCAAGATCTTTACCGCTTCCGAAGCTTCAATAGACCCGAGTACGGCTGGTGTGAAACCTATGATCGGTATAGGCTCCACTCTATCGGATGCCTTGGGGACGATGCATTTAAGGCACGGCGTTTGCCCGGGGATTACGGTAGTGGCTTGACCATAGAACTCTTGAACACCCGCGTGGACTAGGGGTTTTAAGTGTTTAATAGCTAGCTCGTTTAAAACGAATCTGGCAGCCCAGTTATCGAGGCAGTCGACGATCACGTCTGCCGACATCACTAGCTCTTTGAAGTGTTTATCTGCAACGTCCATTCTGTAGCTAGCTATCGATATAGAGCTGTTGAGTCTTCTAAGTCTCTCGGCTGCTGCAATAGCTTTAGCTTTCCCGAGGTCGTCCTCACTATATAGTACCTGTCTATTGAGGTCCGGTAAGTCTACATAACCTCTATCTACTATCAGTATTCTTCCGACACCAGCCGCTACTAAGTACAGAAGGACTGAACTACCTAGGCCGCCAGCACCCACTACGAGAGCTGTCGACTTCAGCAACTTATACTGACCATCGATACCTATTAGTGGCAGTTGTCTAGCGTACCTCTCTAGGGTATACTCTCTCACCATCCACATACACCTCAAGAACCTTAACTCTCCTAATCTCATCTACTTCGATTTCCAGAGGGTCTTGAGCCAGTACGGCAAAATCGGCGCTATACCCGGGCTCCAGCTTCCCTATGTCGTCCTCCCTTCCGATAGCGACGGCGGAACCGTACGTATAGTAGTGTAGTGCCTCAGCTACCGTCAGCTTTTGGTCACTTGTGTACCTAGCTAGCTCTACTCCCTCATTCTCGCCACGCGTGACTGCGGCATAGACATTCTCCCACGGGTCTATAGGCTCTACAGGACTGTCCGTCGATAAAGCGACCTGAATGAACCTGCTGAGGTCCCTAAACCTATATACCCACTTAGCTCTCCTCGGACCGACTCTCTTAACTACCCACCAGTCGCTCAGAACGAAGCGAGGCTGAATTACACCGACTACACCTAGCTCTTCTAGTTTAGTCAGATGGTCGTCTCTGACCACTGAGAGATGCTCTATTCTTTTCCTGCCCTTTATGTCTCTTATACCCTTCAAAACCTCGTCTAGAGCGGCGTCTCCTATTGCGTGAATAGCCACTTGAAAACCTAACCTACTCGCTTGCGAAGCTATCTTAGCTATCTCCTCGCTACTCAACAACCTCACTCCCCGAATGCTCGGCAGGTCTTCATAAGGCTCCGTTAGATGAGCTGTTCTCGCTCCAAGAGACCCGTCAGCAAAGAGCTTGACCCCCACGATCCTAACCTTTCCCAGGCTCAGGGGAGCTCTTAAGCCTAACTCGGAGACCTTCTCGAAGCCTTCGAGATTCAAATAAACGTCTACTTTAGCTGGGAGCGCGCGTAATAGCGAGAGCTCGGCCAGAGCGCCGACGACCCTAATGGAAGCACCCGCAAACCCGAGTGCCGTTATACCGTATTGTACTGCATGCTCGACTGCGTCTAACAAGTACTTTCTTAGAGCCCCCTCGTCAACCTTACTCCAGAATCTCCTCATAGCTACTTCGACTCCCTCCTCTACTACAAGACCTGTAAGCTCACCCCTCTCGTTTCTAACCACTCTACCCGGGGCTAGCTCTTCAACCGCTAGTTCTTTCAGTGCAGCAGTATTAAGCAAGGCCATGTGTCCACATACCCTAACTAAGATTGTTGGTTTATCCCTTACCACCTCGTCTATGTCCCAGCGCGTCGGAAACCTACCTTCCCTAAACCTCTCCTGATCCCAGCCGCGACCAAATACCCACTCATCCGCTCCTTCTGACGACCTCTTTACTAAAGCCTTTAGCTCTTCGATAGAAGTAACGTTCCTGAGGTCTACGGAGTTCAGGGCTAGCCCTAAGGAGTCTAAGTGCGTGTGGGCGTCCACCAAGCCCGGGATTACTACAGAGTCAGAGAAATCGAGGACTTCCCCTCCCAACTCACTCACGATCTTAACCGCCTTATCCCTGCTTCCGGCATAGACAACCTTACCGTTAAGCACGGAGAGCGCTTGGACGCAGCTTTGGGGTTTAAAGCTAGTGTAAACCTTCTTGGCCACTACAGCGAAAGCCTTACTCATGACGTACCATCACGACTTAGGTAGTCTAGCTATTACTTGAGTTACGACCTCTAGAGCCCTGTCGAGACTGGCATCCTGAGGATTGATGAACTCTATCGTTACTGACGTTGGTGTCGTCGATATACTAACTTTGTCCAGTAGCTCCTTGGGGATAGAGTCGACAACTTTAACTATGCTTACATTGTACTTAACGCACGCTCTGACTTCATGTACGTTCGGATACTCCTCATAGATCATGAAGGCCGGACTGCTGTGCCGGCATAGGTGAGCTAGAATATCCGGTGCGAATGGCCTGAGGTATTCGATGTTTTTAGCTATGAACTCGTCGGAATGCTTAGATGAGATTAGGGCTATTTTATACGGCCCGATCGTTATAAACCTGTCTTCTTTAATTAACTCATCAACCAACTTTAGGGATTTCTCGTACTCACGGTACAGGAGCAGTAACTCTTGCGGCAGCTTCAGGTTTTTTGTCAATATAGAGCTATAGGCATAGTTGTAGAGCATGAGTCTGACGTTCTTATCGTTACTCTTCAACTTGTAAACTCCGTAGAGTACTCTACCCACCTTACTGAGCCTGTTTAAGCCACCGTTATTCATAGCGATTATATCGTCGATTAGTTGCTGAGGTATTTCTATATCGGCGTTGATCGTCGATAAATACTCTTTAACAACCTCCGTGGTCGAGTTAACGGTGCTTAGCTTCATTAAGATCTCGCCGCGACCGCTGTCATCGTACTTGAACACGTAACCCATCCTCCTGGTCCTGCTATAGATCATAGCTATCGAGCTGACTATACTAACGCCACCCTTTGGCTGTATACCCACGGCATACGACTTTAGGATCCTCAAGCTGCTAAGCTCTGTTCTCGTTGGGAGGTCTACGTACACCCTGTAGCCCTTCCTACCAAGTGCTGCGGCCAAAGCGGCTGCGCCGACCACGTCATCCCAAGTCAGTCCGGCGTACACGGTTGTCGCTCTAGGCTTTTCCTGGAGATTCTGCATCAAACCTTTACCACCTAATAGGTGCCGCCAGTGTGTTCTACCCCCTGAAAATATATAAGCACTAGCTGACCAGGTCTCCTATCTAGAGTCTACTCTTATTGTGACCAAGCTAATAGAGCTGGTGGTAGTAGGTGGGACTGAGGCTGAGGCTCCCGGCTAGAGCAGCACCTGGAGAAGTCTTTGATGTGATAGTAGTAGGCGGGGGACCTGCGGGTCTTTCGGCTGCTCTCTACGCCGCCAGATTCTCCCTTAAGGTGCTACTAGTTACCGAATCCATCGGTGGAACTCTAAACGAGGCCGGTGTCATCGACGACTACATCGGGGTGCCCGATGTACTAGGTCCAGAGCTCGCTAAGAAGTTTGAGTCGCACGTGATGAAGTACCGAGTTCCAGTAGTTATAGATAGGGTTGTAGCAGTTAGAAGAATAGGGGAGGAGTTCGAGGTCGTTCTGCAAAACTCCGGCTCGTATAGGTCTACTTCGGTTATTATAGCGGTCGGAAGCTTGCGGAGGGGCCTTGGCGTTCCGGGAGAAGATAGGCTAAAGGGAAGGGGGGTGACGTATTGCGCTCCTTGTGACGCACCTATGTTTAAAGACAAGGAGGTAGCAGTTGTCGGAGGGGGTAATGCGGCACTCCAGGGAGCGCTACTCGTAGCTTCATACGCCTCTAAAGTCTACTTAGTCCACAGGAGAGATAGCTTTAGGGCGTTTCCCGTATACGTAGGGCTAGTTGAGAGGAACCCAAAGATAGAGCTAGTACTGAATTCGGTTATCACAGAGATAGGCGGAACCGATAGAGTCGAGTGGGTTAAAGTTAAAAACTTAGTGAGCGGTGAAACGAAGGAGATCAAGGTGTCGGGAGTAATAATTGAGATAGGTTCAGAGCCGCCCAGGGACTTCTTAAAGAGCATCGGGCTAGAGCTAGACGAATACGGCTACGTAATAGTGCGACCAGGACAGAAGACCAATATCGAAGGGATTTTCGCAGCAGGCGATTGCACTGGAGGTCCGTACAAGAAGAAGTTCGACCAGATCGTGACTGCCGTAGCCGAAGGAGCTGTAGCTGCCTATTCGGCTTACGAGTACGTGATCAGCAAACGTGGGCGTGAGGCTCAGCAAACATGGTGATTCTTTCTAGGTGACAGTAAAGTTATTAAGGATAGTTTTTAGCATTATCTCGGTGGTAGCATGGTAGCACCTAGGGAGCTGATACACAAAGCTCTCGAAGACGGAAGGAACAAGCTATTAGAGCACGAGGCCTACGAGTTTCTGAAAGCATACGACCTACCCGTGCCAAAGTTTGGTCTGGCCTCTAGTGCGGATGAAGCTGTCGAATTAGCTGAGAGAATAGGGTACCCGGTGGTCCTAAAGATAGTTAGCCCGGACATAGTTCACAAGTCTGATGTAGGGGGCGTTAAAGTAAACATAACCTCAGAACCCGAAGTTCGTAAGTGGTTTGACACTATAATGCGGAATGTCAAGTCTAAAGCCCCAACAGCGAGGGTCTCTGGAGTACTTGTTCAGGAGATGGTGCCTCAAGACCTGGAGGTTATAGTGGGTTCCACCAGAGACCCTGTATTCGGGCCTGTCGTAATGTTTGGCTTGGGAGGAATATTTGTCGAGGTGCTTAAAGACGTCTCTCTCAGAATAACTCCAGTTACGGTGTACGACGCTGAGGAGATGATAAACGAAATAAGAGCTTCTAGCATACTACAGGGTTACAGAGGGGCACCCCCACGAGATAGGAAGGCAATCATCGACCTAATAATTAAAGTCGGGAGGATCATGGACGAGGTCCCGGAGGTTACCGACATTGATCTCAACCCAGTGATGGTGTTCCCTGAGGGTAGGGGCGCTAAAATAGCCGACGCCAGAATTCTAGTCAAGAGAGTGTGATTTTTGTCTCAAGACGCAACGGAAGAGGCTTTACTCAAAAAAGTCGAGGAGATCAGGAGTAAGATAGCCGAACTTAAGCTCAAGCGAGATAGGCTGGTCAGCAATATTAGGAAGCTAAAGAGCGAGATAGCGGCGACTAGACGTAGAATAGGAGATTTGAGAAGAGAGTATTTAGCGACAAAGAGCAGCATGAACTCCGTGCTGGAGGAGCGCAGGAGGCTAATTGACGAGAGGCGGAAACTTGTGGAAGAGCTCAAAAAGAAGAGAGAGAAACTGTATGAGATCCTCTCGAAAGTTGACGTGAAAAACTGGGACAGACTTAAGTCAAGCGTCGGTGCTCTTAAAGCGCGAATAGAGAAGCTGGAGTGGAGGATAATCACGGAGTCCCTAAGTCTTGAGGAGGAAAACAGGTTGGTTAAAGAGATAGCTAGACTGGAGGCCGAACTCGAGAAAGCCTATGAGAGCATCAAAAAGTCTAGCGAGGTAAGCGAGCTAAGAGCTGAAATAGCAGGAGTAAAGATCAACATAGGAGACCTCGGAAAGAAGATCGAGCAGCTGACCCAGGAGTTGACGAAGCTTAGCTCAAAAGCGGAATCCCTTAGGCAAGAAGTCGATAAGCATAAAGAAACTCTGAAGAGGTTAACTGATGAATTAAGCTCCTCGGTTAACAGACTTCTAGAAGTTAAACAGGAGCTGAAGACTCTAGGCGAAGAACTTAGGAGAAACCTCGAAGAGCTCGAAGAGCTTAGAGCCAGTAGGTCTCGACAGAGAGCGCTCGAGATACTAAACAAAAAGAGGAGGGAAGCCGAAGAAAAAGTTAAGAAAAAAGAGAGATTGAGCTTTCAAGAAGCTCAGATATTATATGCTTACGAAGATATAGTTGAAGAGGGGAAATGAAAAAGAGGGTTTTGGTGCTAGCAGTCGATTACGACGACGACGTATCTAAGGCCGGAGTAGAGACTCCGGTAGTGGGTTACGCCCAGCTAGTTGACGCAGCTTTAAAATTCGGGAGTGTTCTCCCAGACGACTCCGACCTGAACGTACTCTTCCATGCTTTACACCTTTACAATAACCTTAAGACATCTGATTACGAGCCTGAGGTAGCTCTTATTTCTGGTAACAGCGAGAGTCATGTAGAAGCAGGTAGGAGACTCAAAGAGCAGCTGGCGCGCATAATAAACTCTACCGGTATCGATAACGTCGTCCTAGTCTTAGATAGCGTAGAAGACGAACTAGTAATCCCTATAGTGCAGAACCAAGCCAACATAGTGGCTGTGGAGAGGGTTGTAGTAGAGCAACTCAGAGGTATAGAGGAAACCTATATACTCATAGGCAAGTATCTGAGAAAAGCCGTAGAAGACCCGAAGTACTCGAAAGTCTTCTTTGGTCTCCCCGGGCTCCTCTTCCTCATATACGCAATAATAAGCGCTTCGCCTTACGCTAAGTACGCGTGGGAAGTGACCCTAGGCTTTTTGGGATTGTTCATGATAGTAAAAGGCTTTCAAATACCTGAGCTAATTATGAGGAAGTGGTACTCGTCATCTATATACAGGGTTACAACAGTTCTGTCTTTAGCGTCCGTAGTCATCGGTATGGTGTTTCTAGTGAGCGCGCTAATCGTGCGCGATTTTTCCGCAGATGTCGGGTCACTTAGCGTGTACTTGAAATCTTTTATCCCGTTTTTAACCCTGTCACTGGTGGTGCTCTACACTGGTAGATTGACGACTAAGCTCCTCAGAAAAAGCTTGAGAGCCTGGCGCGACGCGGTAGCTATAATCTTCATAATAATAGTTGCCGCGTACGTGAATAACGTCGCTGACGTTATAGCCGGCTACCCCGAATTGGACGTACTTACCGTACTCTACGACTTAAGGGTGGTTAACGCGTTCGCGGTAATAACTCTATCTCTAGTAGCTGTTTACGTTACGCTCAGTTTCGTCGAAAGATACGTACTTGGTTTTGCGAAGAAAACTTAATATATGAGGAGAGCCCCTCTCCAATCTCACTCTCGACCTCCCTCCTCACCAGCTCTAGAGATGTGTGGTCGGGGACTATCACCTCTAGGTTCGCGTTTAGCTCTCTAGCAAGCCGTAAAGCGTTAACCACCTTCGTCTTAACGTGCTTAACCGACTGCGTTTTATTGAAATCCACATAGAACTTGAGAGCGTGCGGTCCCTCCGGAGGTAGCTCTCTCACAACCAAGTCTACGGCAGTCTTTTTCAGGTCGTAGACTAAGGTCTCGGGTCTGGTTTCTCTATTTAGGCCTTGAGGTGGCGGGTTCTTCTTCTTAAATATTTCTCTGAGAATGTCGTAACCTATAGATAGTATCATATCGGGGCTATACTCCGATACCAGCTTCTCAGCTTTTTCTATACTAACCAGACCAGGTCCCTTAAGACAGCTTTCAACGCTTTTCTTGCTGAGCCCCAGTACCTCGGAGATTTCCGATAGCCTAAGCCCGCCTCTGGAGACCTCTCTTTCGATGAGCTTTATGTTTAGGGCCACGTAGAGCTCGTTGCGTCTATAGAGAGTTATGAGTTCACGTTCTTTGACTATGTTCTCCAGAGTTCTCTCGTTAGCCGCAAAGACCTTTCCGTAGTCGAAGACTACGTTATCGTATAGTTCGCTATCGATGACTATGGGAACACCGTCTATCGCATCAGCAAACTTGGCCAAGTCTTCTTCCACTTCATTGCTTATCGTAGAACTCCTCCCGGGGCTTACTCTAACGACTACGCCACCGGTAGAGTAGAGCTGGTACGCCTTATCCTTAGTACGCGTTTTAATTATGGCCACATAGTCTATAGACCTTTCTCTGTAGTTTGCGGGATAGTCTAGCTCGACCACACTACGCGCTACCTCCTTCAGTATACCCTTAACTTTTTTGGAGACTGAACTCACGCTCATCTAACCTATTAATTCTCTAGAGAAGTTATAAACGCTATTAATCGACGAGCTTAGGGTTAGGCAATATATTCTACGGCTAAAGGTTAGCGGAGGGCGTGTGAGCGAGAACATAGACATCGCTAGGAGAGCCGCCGCTATTAGGGCCCTAGAGTACCTTGATGCTGCTAGAATCGTGGGCTTGGGAACGGGTTCTACAGTCGAAGTCTTCCTGAAGCTAGCTTACGACAAGCTTATCAGTAAGACCTTAGTTGCTTCCTCGATAGACACGGCAATTATAGCTAAATCCATCGGCTTGTCTCTAGTTGATCCCGTAGTAGTTGATAGGATAGACCTCTACGTAGACTCTGCCGACGAGGTAGACCCCCTGGGAAGGATGATAAAAGGAGGTGGAGGCGCTATGACTATGGAGAAGATACTCGCTTTCGCAGCGGACATGAGAGTGTTTATAGTAGACGAGTTAAAAGTGGTCCCCAGGATTCCGCACGAAAAACCTGTACCAGTCGAAGTCGTTCCTCAAGCTATAAGCATAGTTAAGCGTGAGCTAGAGAGAGTCGGGTTTGAGTGTCGTATTAGGGTTCCCCAGGGCAAGAGGTTGCCGGTTATAACGGACCTGGGAGGAGCTATACTTGACGTGCTCCCTCCGAGAGATTGGAGTATAGAAGACGTAGCTCGCTTCTTAGATAGCCTGCCCGGAGTCGTAGAACACGGGATCTTTGTAGGACTTGTAGACGTGCTAATAATAGGAAAAAGAGACGGCGAAGTAGAGGTAGTCACATACAGGGGGATTGGTAGGAAGCCCTAGGCTCTAACTCTCAACAACCGTGCTCTAGGACCTCGGGGTCTCTTGGTTAGAAATAGAGTATAAAGTTAATAGCCTAGAAAGCCAGTGCAATTGGATGAAGAAAAACTGCCGTCTGAGTGCTGATGTAGGCTCGTGTTACTGACTCATGACATGCTGAAAAGCTTCTGAAAGCTTTAAATTCGCTATTAAATACCGTATTTAAATACCGTAACACGGTGGCAAGTTGACAAGTTACTTGGAGAAAGCTCCTCATATAGCTACGTGTGTCTCTTATATAGTTCTTACTATAGTTATCACACTCTTACTGAGCTTCCCTGGTTACGGAGTAGTACTACTACCTCAGCCCTTCTTAAGGGTTTTAGTACTAGGTAAAACTATTAGTTACGAGTTTGCCAACGTCTATGCTATCTTCTGGGTACTTTATGTAGTAGTAACTCACTTCACACTATACTACCTCGTGATGAGGTTTGCGAGACTGTTGAAACCTTACATAGTCGTTTCAATCGTAATCTACTTACTTAACCTTGTGTTAGTCCTTGGGGGACTGTCCGACGAGAACCTAGTACGTTTAGTAAAAACCTACACAATAGGGTACGCCGGAGCATTACCTGGGTTAGGTATTACGGTAGCTATCGAGTGGTTAGGCTGGAAGCTCGGTCGACGCCTACAAAGAAAACTGCCCTCTACCACTTAAGTTCACTGACTTACGCCTTCAATGCTCCTTAATTTTAATTATAAAGCACCTTGAACAACGCAGTAACAACTACTGTTTCTTTCAATTCAGTGTAGGGGTTTAGCGCCTTAGTGGAAACGCCATTGCTTATTATAGACAGCGTTAGTGGTATCTGAGGCATTTAATTGGTTGAAAAAGTTGACACTCGAGCGTGAGCTAGCAGAGAAAGCCGAGGCGTTAGCGGAAGAGCTACATAAGGATTGTGGTGGTTGTGCTCAGATGACTCTAAAGGCTCTTCAGAAGGTCCTGGGACTAGAAGCTCAGGGCTCTTTCAAAGTTGCTTCAGCTCTGTCTGGGGGAGTGACCTTAGCTGGTGAAGTATGTGGAGCACTTTTGGGAGCGATAATGGCTATAGGGCTAGCTATGGGTAGGAGCAAGCTCGAACCGACTTCAAGTTCGGCTGAATACTCTAGAGCGATGGAGGCGGTGAAGAAGGTTTTCGATCAGTTCAAAGAGGAGTTTGGGAGTGTTAGATGTCGAGACATCCACGCGAAACTCTTTGGAAGATACTACGACCTAACCAGGAAGAATGGAGACAGTTCGTTGAGAGTGGGGCTAGGGCTAAGTGCAGCTATGTATGTAAAGTTGCTGCCAGACTAGCCGTAGAAACACTAAACCCTTTTGGGTATATTTAGATGGACTCTATACCCTCATGGATCTAGGCGGCAGTTGCCGAACTAGAGAGGTTGATAAGGGAAGGCAGGGTCCAAGTAACACTACCACTAACTGAGGATGACGTAAAGTACTGGAGAGGCATACTAGGCTAACCGCTCTAACCATCCATTACCAGTTAAAGACCAGGTATGTTTTTCTAGTAGCAATAGAACTGGGTTCTACCTCGAGTTAGCGGAAACGTTCTCTTCAGCTACTGCGACATACGCAAATGTAGGTGTGTGAGGACCGGACCTCTTATCAGTTTACGTTGCTACCGCGGATGAAGACTGCGACCTACTAATCGTGTCCCCGAGGGCTATGTAGAGTAAGATCCACGAGACGACTCCTAGAATTGGGAAAACTATGGACACCAGTAGTATGACCCCGGCAGCCAGGTAGAGAGAGTTTCTGTAGATGTCGTTCAGCTTAAAGCATAAGATTGCCACGCCTATATGTCCCACTACGAGGAACGCTAAACCGACTAAGATGGGTATAATGCCGACTATCACTATCAACAACACCGCACCGATCGCCAGTAACACTAGTCCACCTATGTAACCCACCTTGATCAAGCTAGACGCCGTACTGAACTCAGGTCTAGCCCGAGCTAGTTCTCCAACTCCCGGCACAAACTTAGCGTAAAGTCCTACTAACGCGATTATCGCTCCGATAAAGAGTAAAGCTAGACTAGTGGTAACCCACCCTAATGTTGTTCTCCACATCGAAACGCCCGGCAAGATAGGTTGCGGGATCCTAGCTGACATGGCCGCAATAAACCCGATAGCTATGAACGCTATGCTTGTACTTAAGAGAATCCAGCCTATGAACTGTAGCAGTAGTCCGTCTCTCATCTTAATAAGAGCGCTAACAGGTTTGAGCTCCGCCTGAGAAGCCGTGGATACCACCAAATTCTACACTAAAGCTCAAGGTTAAAAAATCGTTCTAAGAGACTTAAAACTCTATCTAGACGCGCCAACCTTCATACGATTACCTACCTACGTACTAAGCTTCATCACGCGCTCCCGACGTGTTACGATGTCTACGTGAATGACGATAAGACCGGTCAGACTCTAGTTGACTGTCTCCAGGTGTGCTACAGAACGTCATAGTGTTGCTCAACACTGCCTAGGAGGCGGCGCTATCTACCTCTTTCCGCCCTAGCTTTCCGTAGTTTTTCCTAGGGCAGATAGTGTCTCCACCCTGCGGTTCACCGTGGCTGCTAGCCATTTTACGCTGAGGTCGTGGGCACACTCCGAGCCCAAAGGCATGGGGCTCGCACCCAGCTCGTCCTCTAGCGGTTCGGGACAACGTTCCCATCACCACCATGGCTTTGGAGAGACTGGAGCACGCAACAGTATCCCTACGCCACTCTTCACCGGAGAACCGCAGGCACCTGCCCTCGAGCTATCGCCGCACTCGACCACGGGGTTCTACTCTGGTAAGTTTACATCGGCTGATTTCGTCGCCCCATCTCTTTCTCCAGCATAGGTCTTGGGTCCGCACTGTTGGGAGTGTCCGGGGAGCGCACGGTGCTCCACGCTTCGAGAGTCTCGGGGAGAGCCACCATCTAGGGTATCGCAACGGCTCTCGACTTCTCGTCGAGCTACTCCACACATACTGCCGTATGCTGTATATGGTGCTTGTAAGCGTTTCTGTTCACACCAGCCGATACGGACGGGTACAAAACCCAAACGGTCACACGAGGCCGGGGCTTTCCGCTTGGTTCAGCCCGTCCTCCAATTCTTTGCTTGGTAGGAATGACCTCTCAGGACGTTCGGTAAACATCGAGCAAGCGTTCAGGACGTTGATTATTGTAACAACAGTTTTGCCTTCAACTTCCTCCTTGATCGTAAGGACCCTTATAGAGCGCTCTAAAATTAATGCTACTACCGGCTTGGCGCGCATCCACATATATCGCAGAAGCCTTCTGTCTCTATAGAATAATGTTGAACGAGTCCTCTCTGGTGGCAGCAGTCTGAAGCCGTGAGCGTACCATCAGCATGAGATATGGGGTTTTGGTAGCTGGAGGTCTAATTAGGAGGCTGATGAAGCTGCCGTATGTGCTATTTAATGCTCAGACACGAGTTGATGGTAAAAACAGCCCATTACTGCGTTCGCTAGCGCCGTAATAGGCTAATCATGGGGGCTCTTGCTGGTTAATTGTAGTTACCAACTTTTATGCTAATATGTAGCGATAGAGCTTGAGGTATCAAGGGGTGTGTTACCCATACGCCGACCTAAAGGAGTGCATCGCTATGGCTACATCAAGGGCCGTCTCGCCATTAGGTCTAGAAGCGGATCCGAGTAAGATAGTGGACTTACTACAGGAGCCGCCCAGACCCGATTTCGGGGACGTAGCGTTACCCCTGCCGAGACTTTCGAGACAGTTAGTAGAGAAGTGCGATGAAGTTGCCCGTTTGATGAAGGGTCCTGAGAGCGAGTGTGTGGAGAGGGTTCAGTGTGTTGGTAACTACTTGAACGTTTGGGTCAGGAGTAGCTACCTAGTCGATAAGTTGATTGAGGCCTTATCTAAGTGTGGTAGTACGTACGGTATAGCTAGAAAGGAGAGGCCTTCGCGCGTAGTCGTGGAGTTCGTGTCGGCTAACCCCGTTCATCCGCTTCACATAGGGTCCGGGAGGAACGCTGTGCTAGGAGACTTTATTGCGAGAGCACACGAACTTTTGGGGGATCATGTCGAGAGAAGATACTACGTAAACGACTTAGGGCTTCAGGTAGCTCATTTAGTGTACGGATATACCAAGACCGGGAGGCCCAGATGCCCCCCGGAGATGAAGGACGACCACTTCCTAGGGCTTCTATATGCCGCTACCTCCATCGTCTCAGATATAGTTAAGCTAAGGAAGAAAGCGGTAAGCCCGGTTGAAAGCGAAGCACTTGAAGCCAGGAGGGAAATCGACTCGCTTATGTCCGACCTCCTGAGGATAAAGAGGAAGATACCGGAGCTTGTGGACAAGCTACTGGAGTCCGTGGGGTCTTCCGAGGACCTGGAACAGGAAGTGAGAAGTATAGCGCAAGCACTAGAGATAGGGGAACCCTCTATAGCGGACGCTCACAGAGAAGTCGTCGATAGAGTGATCTCCGGAATTCGGGAGACTCTAGAAAAACTCGGGATTTCCTTCGATAAGTGGGATTACGAAAGCGAGCTGGTTAGATCAGGGCTAGTTAGTGAAGTGGTGAGGAGAGCCCAAAGCTCAGACTTCTTCGTTTATTACAAAAACGCTCCAGCACTAGATTTAGGCAGGCTCGCTAGAGACCCGGAAGTGAGGAAGGCTTTGGCTATACCCGAAAACCTCGAGATACCGCCACTAATCCTTGCCAGGTCCGATGGAACTACTCTCTATACGACTAGGGATATAGCATACGCGATAAAGAAGTTTGCAGAATCGGGGGCCGACATAGTGTACAACGTAATAGCTATCGAGCAGACCCTGCCACAAGCACAGCTGAGGCTAGCCCTATACGCTCTAGGGTACGTACGTGAGGCTAAGTCCCTAGTCCACTACGCGTACGAGATAGTGAACGTTAAGGGTCTCTCGATGAGTGGGAGAAGAGCTAGGTACGTTACGGTCGATGAAGTTTTGGACCTACTGATGGCAAAAACCCGAGAGCTAGCTAAAAGCCGAGGAGTAAGCCCATCCGAGGAATTGCTACTTAAGATCGCTAGGTCCGCACTAAAGTACGTCATACTCTCTGTATCCCCAAGGAAAACCCTGGTTTTTGATCCCGAGCAAGCGGTGGAGGTTAAGTCGGGGACGGCCACGTATCTTCAGTACACTCTCGCTAGGGCCAACGGTATCTTGAGTAGGTACGGTAAGGAGCTTGATTACACTAAAGTCAGCAAGGAGGGTTTAGTGGGGAAGAGAAAGGAGCTAGCTCTACTGATAGCTAAATTTCCGGAGGTCTTTAGAAAGGCAGTAAAAGAACTGGCTCCGGAGGACTTAGTATCGTACTTAAATAGACTCGCCGAGGTGTTCAATTCGTGGTACGATGCGGACCCGGTAATAGCAGAGCCGAACGAGGAGCTAAGGAACCTCAAGCTCGTATTAGTCTACGGAACAAAGGTAGTGATTGAGAACTCCTTTAAGCTTCTAGGGATAGACGTAGTCGAAAGAATATGATGAAGTTAGGTTGCTTCTACTGACACTGAGTAGCTCCTTTAGTGTGTCTGAGCACTCCTGCCACTTACTACCTCGATCGACACCTTGTACGGTAATTCCTTCATCAGGATCTTGACTAGATCCTCAAAGCAGTCGTTTACGTTCTTTGGGTTAACGGCCTCCGCTTCCGCTACCAGCACTACCCCATCTTCACTGACTTCAACGGGTTTAACCGAGATGCTGGTCTTATTCACCAACTTGGACTTTCTTATAGCACTAGCTACTTTCTCGACTACTTCATCTATGTCTCCCCCAGGTTTAACTACCTTAATTCTGAGGACTAGTGGCACTTGAGATAGCTTTATGATCACAGACCTAAGTAACCGGCTGTACGGGATCATTATCGACGTCCCCGGCTCCGTTTTTAACACCATGTAGTTACCCTCGACCAAGAGCGCTCTTCCCTCATACTCCCTCCCGTCGACTAGGACCCTAACGTACTCACCGTCTCTTACCGTAGACGTGAGAGCGATTATTAAGTAAGATAGGGAGTTTGCTACATACCCGATGATCGAGAAGAGAACTACCGCTACCACGATTAACGATACGGCTAAAGACACTGTAGGTACAAGTGGGTGCGGAACTAGAGCTGAAATAGCTGCTGGGAGAACTATGATGGCGGTTACAGCGAGTGCTATAAGTTTAGCTGTCTCTTCGAACTTCCTACTTATTATCCCTTTGAGCCTGAGTTTAGATAGAGACAGCTTTGCTGCATGGTAAACAAAGTATATTAGCGCGAGAGATATAGCTAAGTAGAGGACCGGTAACCAGTTAGTCAGAGCTTCTGCGACACCATTAGGCAAGCTGCCACCTGTACCCCGATAATGTGTTGGAGATGTAATAAAAGCTACGGCATTAGTTCCTCAACTCTGAACCTCTCACCGAACACGACGAGTACGTCTCCTTCTTTGATAACGTAGTCGTCCACGGGTTCTTTGAGAGACCCGTTCCTGTCTACTATCTTAAGTACTGAAAGATTCCACCTATCTCGGAAATCCGCTATACTCATCCCGACGAGGTGGACCATGACTTTGGTGTCGATGGACGCTACTACGTAGTCTCCAGGCAACTCGATCGGCTCTACTCCACTAAGAGCTGAAGTAAGTTTTCTCTTTACTACGTCACTAATCGTTACTACACCGGAGGCTAAACCAAGCCTAGACAAAACCTCCGCGATCCGCTTACTTTTAGAAACGACGAACGTCTTAGGTATGTTGACCATCTTGGCGTACATGCTTAGTACTATGTTTACTGTGTCCTCTCGGTGCGCTAAGACTAAGACGTCGGCCTTCGAGAACCCGAATTCTTCTAGCCCGTCGAAGTTGAGAAGGTCGACAACAGCTCCGGTTATGTCTAGCTCAGCTTCAAGTTTCTCGACCCCCTCCTTCGTGTCGTCGAATACGGCTACCTGATGTCCTCGCTCGACTAGTTCTCGTACCAGGCCTGCTGTGTAATCATTGACGCCGACCACCGCTATCTTCATAGTCTACCATAGTACTTAACTAGCGGCAGGATATATTTCCACTTTGTTTCTCTTTTAAGTATATTGAGACTCTTTGTGGCCTAGTGGCATTGATACGTTGAGCAGACCTTACTTCCCGACCTCGACTCTTCGCATCGGCAGTCGAACACTACGGTTGGACACCAGCGTGCTCCCCCGACCTAATCCGTGGGGCCTGCTTTAACATTAAGCTTCTTAAAACACGCAGACGCTCCTTAAAAGCAAAAAGAGTAACTCCTACCTTCTGAGTAACGCTATCAAAGCTCCAACTATAAAGCCTATAGACACTGGACCGACGGTCATGAGGCCCAGTAGGAATAACAAGTTTTTAACGTTACTAGCTAAAGTCCCCAGGTATCCCAATGTTGCTTCGACGGACCCTCCCAAAGACCACACAGATAGGAAGGAGCCTAGCACTAGGAGAGCTATAAAGGCTATTATATACTTGAGGGCTTTTACCGAGACGTAACCTAGCCCTAGTCCAAGTAGGAACTGTATTAAGACGGCTGCAGCGACTTTTACGTCTGAAAAGACCTCGATTATAGAGGCGTCCATAGCATTCCTCCAGACTTATATATAGAGGACAAATATAAATCGCTTTGCATCCTAGATCCCGCCTTTGGGAGCTTGATTAAGCTTAGACACGATCCTGTGACGGTTAACTACGGTCGATTCATGCTATTGGCCCGAGGTCGCACCACCGAAGCAGGTTAAGAAGTTTTCCTTAGTTCGCAATGAACTTTGGTCAAGGGTAGCGTGCGATAGCGTAGAGAGAGTAGCGCGAAGGCGCGCCCTTAAGACAGAAAGGAAATGCAAAAGCATTCAGCGAAAGCCGCAGGGGTCTGAGGAGAGATTCGCCAAATAGGGGTAGACCTAAAAAGAGTAGTGCTATTGAAGCGTACCGCCCGCAGCGAGGAGCTGAGGGCTCTATAGGTTGAAAGTGTATATGCGGAGAACTAGATTTCGAGACCACGAATGCTCGCGAGCCTAAAGCGTTGTAGCTTCTTGTTGGTCTTTACAAAACCTTTTCTTACTAAAGTTTGAGGTACTACGCTTTAAACGCCCATCTAAGCTCGGCCTCGAGTAGCTGTTTCAGGCCAGCGTTGGTCCATACTGATCGATACGTGGGGTCCGCTTAACGAGTGATTAGAGTTCCGCAAATGGTGTGAACCCCCATAAGGGTAAGCCAAGGTGTAGAGTTCTTGCGATTACCTGCGCCATAGAGCCTTAACGAAACGCGGGAAAAATGAAGTAATTAAAAATTAAAAATCAACTGATACAAACCCATGCTAGAGCTAGACTCCCCCGATTTCGATAGTAAAACAGGAGTCGCACGTTTTGTGGTTACGACCGTAGAACTCACTCCCACCGGAGACGATAGACTCTTACGCTCAGCGTGGGAGCTAGCTGTGTTCGAGCTTATTAATGTTATAGCCCTCCACTAAGTGGAGCGTGGGAGAGAGGTTGAGGGAGGCTGCTGACGTTAGACTGCTGTGGAGCAATCTTTACAAAGTAAGGACTATATTTGCTTCGTATTATAACATAAGCGAAAACTACAGGTCTTACAGGCTTCTCTCTATTCTTGCTAAGTATGCTTCAGACATATACGAACTCATGCTCGATTCGCAGGAGAGGAACTCCGGTTTAGCCTTGAGGATCGAGTACAACAGGAGGCTAAGTCCTGGAGTCCTGGCGCACGCAAACCTCTTGATGGCAATGAATATAGTGTCTGGGCTCGTAGACAGCTTTAGCCAAACTGGTGGGTTTGCAGCTGTTCTAGTAGCGACATATAAATCGTTCAACCCGGAGAGCTTAGTTTCATGCTCGCTCACGTTCAGTCGAAACATGTCGATGAATATGAACGCTAAGCCTATGGCAATAGTAATAACTGGTGGTCACGTACATAACGTTCGAAAAGCTATTGGAACCTTAAGAACTTTCATCAAGGAGGCCCAGAAGTCTCTCGAGGAGTCAGTTAGCGCGTATAAAAGGGACTATATCGATATAGTTAAAAACTTAGGGTTCCTCGGGTACAAACCCATAGCGCTCGTAGCCATCCAAAATAAGGCTGTAAGTGTCGAAGAGATTAGGGCCGTCGTTAGCGATGGTAACGAGTATCGTGAGGTTAAAATCCCGGTCAGGAGCCCTGAATGGTCTCTAGAGGACTTACCACCGAGGATTATAGATGAACTAAAGCTGGTCGTAGTCAACCCGTTTAAGAGCGGTCTTCCGTTCGCTGCTAAAGGAGCGTTCATCACTGGTCCTCCGGGTGTCGGGAAGTCAGTAATGGCAGAAGCCTTAGCCAATGCGCTAGGTCTGAGAGTCGTTGAGCTCAAGCCGTTTACCTATAGGTCTATGTGGTATGGCGCTACTGAAAAGATGTTAAACGCTATACTAAACCAAGTCTACAAGAGAAGGAAGGAGGTCGCCATAGTGATAGATGACGCAGAGTTTCTTTCGTCTAGGAAGTACACTATACACGAAGCTCACTTAAGTGAGTTATCAACTATACTCTACCATTTACAGAAAGTAGATAGACCCTTCACTATACTCACGGGCAACAACCCGGACCTCCTAGACCCCGCTTTGCTCAGACCCGGTAGAGTGGATGTGACCATAGTCGTCGGCTACCCAGATAAGGACATGAGGAGAAAGGCGGCACTGAGAAACATAAGCAAGTACAAGATCAAGCTAGCTAGCGATAAAGTAGTTGACTACTTAGTCAGCAATACCAGCTGGTACTCACTAGCAGAACTCGATGCTCTGATAAGGCTAGCGGCAAGTAAGGGGTCAGGTCTTGTGGGACTAGAGGAAGTGGACTGGGCTAGAAAGAGAATAGTTGTTTCACCTTCAGAGAGGCGGAGCATACAGGACTACTTGAAGTGGTGGTCGACTAAGGTTCAGGGAATCACTATTACGTACATTCCTTCGGAGTCCGAGATCAGTTAAGGTGCGGTTCTGTTGGTCGACCTCGCGTTGGACTTCTCGACTAAGCTATCTGAGATTGTGACCATCGCCGTTTCTATATTCGCCATTATGGACCCTCCCGCGGCTATTCCTACGCTTATCTCCTACGTGGGTGGGAGTCTTAACATGGAGGATTCCAACTTGGAGGATATAGTCGTTAGAACCGTAAATAGAGCTGCTGTGGCAATCCTATTACTTTTAGCTCTATTTTCCTTAGTCGGGGAGTACATCCTGAGAATATTTAACATTAGTCTAGAGTCCCTGAGGATAGCTGGAGGATTGCTGCTAACAGTCATAGCTATAGACATGCTTTTGGCAAAAGAGAGAGTTGAGGAAGTGAGGAGAGGTGATTTCGCTATAGTACCTATAGCGACACCCTTAATAGTAGGTCCCGGGACTATGAGTACGTTAATAGTTTACTCGAGAGTTTACGGACCAATGCCCACCCTTCTCGGAGCTGTCATAGCGTTCGCTCTGACTTACCTGGTGCTAAGGTATTCGTATAAAGCGTTTAAATACCTCGGTAAATCTGTGCTCCAAGGTTTGGGAAAGTTCATGTCCATAATTATAGCCTCGATAGCTATCGAACTAATCCTGAGCGGTTTAAGAGGCCTAAGCCTTATTTAGGTCGCAAAAACCGTCAAGACTTACCTACTAAGGATAGGGTAGCGACTCGTACTCAGCCTCCCACTTTAACTCTCTCCTCTAGGTTTCTCTAAGAACCGCTCAAATCGCTCTAGCTGAGAGATCTGGAGCGCAACGCATTACATCGAATGTATCCTTACGTATCATGTAAAACCGCTTACGCTCTTAGCTCGCGTCTAAAGCTCATGTCGGTGCTCGCATGGCAACAACCTGCTGGCGTTTCTTGACCTAGAAAAACGCCTCGGCGTAGATCGAGCGGGAGAGCTTAGAACCAAATGCTTGTCTAGGGAAACTCTTGAATCGTCTCAGAAGGTAGTAATCGAGAAAAGAGGGTCTGAAGAGGATGCCAAGAAACTCCATAACCTTTGGGAAAAGATAGAGTAGACGTGGCTGACCTACCCGATGAGGAGCTCACAGTCCAGGAGGCTGAAATAACCGAGGAACTGGAGAGAGCCCAGATACTCAAAAAGCGTCAAGTACTCTAAGTGCGGCGGGCGTGATGGAAACCGGGTCTGTTAACATTGGTGGTGACACTACTGTACGCTACAGTTGCGCCGGTGTAGATGCGACTCTGTAATAGGCGGAGGCATAGCGAAGCTCACTAAAATCCGGCCAGAGCTTTATGGCCGTTTTTACTATGTGAAACACCCTCACGCAGCGTTGACAGTCGATACCAGCAAACGGAGGAGCGATCGCGGGGCTCGCAACTCCCGCGTGAGCTACCGGTGGCTACGGCGAGTTACTGGCAGAGCCTCGACTATCCGGGAGGACCCAGAGAAACTTCGAGTGATAGCGGTTAGACCTAAGCACCTCGGTCCCTAGGTTAAGAGGGCTCACAACCGTTTTGATGCGTTAGGTTTATAAAGGTGGGATTTTTTCGTGATGATGAGGAGAGACACTTCGAGACACCTACGGGTAGAGCTAGATGTTAGCCACGTGCCGCTGGGCTCGAACGGTGCCCATGGCTCCTGCGTAGAGTGGCTGGTAGCCTCGGTGAACCGCAGGGCTGAGGCACGACCCACCCAAGGGAAACCTACAAAAACCTAGAGTGGGAAACGGTAGATAGAAATATGGATGTAGTTCAGTAACTAGCGGTGTGTTAGATGGTTTCGAACCTCGTTAGGTATAGAATGAAGGTCTGCTATACGAGAGAAATGAAAGAGATAGACCATAAAGCCGTAAACGTTTACGGAATTAGCGACGCGCTCCTCATGGAGGACGCGGGTTCCTCTCTATACTCTCTGATCGTTAGGGAGTTTGGGTGCTCCGGGCTACGTGTAGGGATCGTTGCCGGTGTGGGTAACAATGGTGGTGATGCACTGGTAGCAGCTAGAAGGCTCTACTCTTGTGGTGCCGAGGTTGAAGTGTTTGTAGTCGGCGACCCCGGAAAGTACCCCGAACCAGCGAGACGCAACTATGAAACCGTTCTCAAGATGGGGTTACCCGTATTCCATATCAGAGAGCCGAGCGAGCTTCAGGAACTTAAAGTTAGAGTACCGAGGTTCGACGTCCTAATCGTGGGTCTCATCGGGATTGGTCTAAAAGGCGAGGTTAGAGGGGTCTATAGAGACGTTATAGAGGTCCTTAACAGAAGCGGCAAAAAGATCGTGAGCGTGGACATACCCTCCGGCATTGACGGCGATAACGGTAAGGTGTGCGGTGTGGCAGTTAGGTCTAGCTATACTGTTACGTTCGGGCTACCAAAGATAGGGAACATCTTGTACCCAGGCTATCACTACTGCGGGAAGCTCTATGTATCGACTCTATCGTATCCTCCTGACCTACTATTCTCGGAAGAAATAAAGGTTGAACTCAACACTCCCATCCCACTTCCGGAGAGAATCAAGTGGGGTCATAAAGGCACCTTTGGCAAGCTCTTAGCCGTAGGTGGTGCTAGATACTACTACGGAGCTCCCTACTACGTGTCCTACTCTTTCCTCAAGGCGGGAGGAGGCTACTCGAGGCTTGCCGCACCTAAGTCCATAATACCCTACATAGCTGCTAGATGCAGCGAGGTCGTCTACATACCACTCGAGGAAACAGACGAGGGGACAATTTCGCTAAAGAACGTAGAGCACGTTCTCGGCTTAATCGAGAAGTTCGACATAGACGTGGTCGCTATCGGCTCCGGAGCATCCTTGAACCCTGAGACACAGGAGTTCATAAGAGAAGTAGTGAGAAGTGCGAATAAGCCTGTCATTATAGACGGCGATGGGATAACGGCTGTTTCAGGCAAGTTAGAAGTAGTAAAGTCCAGGAAAGCGCCGACCATCATAACTCCGCACCTAGTGGAGTTCGTACGCTTATCCGGCATGGATATGGCTGAAGTCGGAGAGGACCCGGTTGGAGCGCTGAGAAAGGTCTCGAGAGAGCTGGGAGCCTACATCGTGCTTAAGGGCGCTCACAGCCTCATAGGCTACCCGGACGGGTACGTATTCATAAACATGACCGGGAACCCGGGTATGGCAAAAGCGGGCAGCGGCGACGTTCTGACCGGAACAATAGCAGCAATGTACGGCTTAGGCATTAGAGACCCTGGAGGAGCTACAAGAATGGGGGTCCTCGCTCACGGTCTTGCTGGAGACTTAGCTGCCGAGAAGTGGGGAGAGGATGGAGTTACACCAGACAGCATTTTAAGCGAGCTCCCGGAGGCAGTGCGAATCTTAAGAAACAGCCCAGAGCTAATAGTTAAAAAGTACATGCCCGAAGTAATTTAGTTGGCGCCTATTGGCGTGCTTTAGTGCTTTTGCTGATACTTACGTCTATGTGTGGTTCGTCTTTTACTACCCTCAAGACTAAGTTGGTTACGGACCTCTTTATGTACGGGACTTTGAGCATCCTCTTTATGAAGGCATCTAAATCTGACACCGAACTAAAAACCGTAATTATGGCTACGTCATACTCTCCAGTGATATCGAATACCGCTCTTACGTTAGGTTCTTGGGCTAGCAGTTTTTCTACGTCCGTTATGTGTTCACCCTCGACTTGGAGTAGGGTTAGAGCATGAACTTCAAACCCTAGCGCTTGGTAGTTGATCAGGGCCGTGTAACCCTTAATGATCCCCATCCTCTCTAGACGCTTCAACCTACTATACACTACTGAGGGAGACCTACCTACTACTTTGGATAGCTCGCGTATGCTGAGCCTTCCGTTGCCCTTTAAGCACTCAAGTAGCTTGGCATCAACCTCGTCTATACCACTCACGGCTAGCTTAGAACACATTTCTGACCCCACTATAGCTTTCACCTAAAGGCGTAATATAAGCGTTCGCACTGATTATCTGGCGCTCTTTTTATCTGTTCGATGCTTATTGCTTTATGGTATAAAAGCGTTAGGTGGTCTAAGTTGCTATCTAGAACAAATGAATGGCGAATGGAGTGGGTCGAGATGCACTATACAGACGTTGTTGGAAGACTTCGGTCTACCTCGGTTCCGTACGGAGATAGTGAAATACCATTAACAGCTAGAGTAGACGGTAGTAGCATAGGTACGAATGACATAAGTGACAGCGATGTCATTTTAGTAGCTGATGTTTCCACTCTTTCTTACATCCCGTGGTCGAGCGGGTGGGGAAGGGTGATTTGCGATATCTATAGGGACGTAAAGTCTAGGCACCCGGTTGACTCCAGGCTCGTCACTCAAAAACTCGAGGATTACCTTAGGGGTAGTGGCGTAGAGGCCTTAGTGGGTGTGGAAGTAGAGTTCTTCGTCTTCAAAAGCCTTAAGACAGCGTTCGTTCCTCCGGTATCTGCGGGCTACCGGATAGAGCTAGTAGACAGAGCTGGAGCGAGGTTGCTCAGCAACTACCATATGGCGAGCGATAGTCTGCGTAGCTATAGAGCAGAGCTCGCGAGCACGCTTTCGAAGTTCTTTGGCGTTAAAGTAAGCGGGCACCACCACGAAGTGGCCTCAAGCCAGCTGGAGGTCGACGTAGATGCCGGTAGCCCGACTAAAATCGCTGACAGTGTCCAGACGGTGAAGTACGTAGCGAGGTCTCTAGCGGAGCTAAGGGGGTTCAAGGCGGTCTTTATGCCGAAGCCGTTGTGCTATGAGAACGGGTCTGGGATGCACGTCCACGTAAGCCTCTGGAGGGATACAAGGAACTTGTTCTATGACGATAGCGACAGAAATGGATTGAGCCAGACAGCTAGGTACTTCATCGGTGGTCTCCTGTACCACATAAGAGCTCTTGCGGCATTAGTTGCTCCAACCGTCAATAGCTATAGGAGGCTCGTACCTGGCTTTGAGTCACCGGTCTACTCCGTCTGGGGGTATAGAAACCGCAGTGCCGCAGTTAGAGTTCCACTAGTTTACGGAGAGAAGCATGCGAGAGTAGAATTTAGACCACCAGACCCTACCGCTAACCCATACCTAGCTATAGCTGCTATCGTCATGGCTGGGTTAGACGGTATTAAGAAGTCTATAGACCCCGGTGACCCTCTCAACGAGAGTGCTTATGAGCTACC